>JARUHP010000034.1 GCA_030005635.1 Deltaproteobacteria bacterium IMCC39146 | reverse complement strand
GGCTTCTTCCTGTGTAATTCGTCCTTCGGTCCAAAGGCTGTAGGTCTCTTCGAAACGCATTATCCGGATCTCCTGTTGTAGAACTGTTCGTTTCATAGTGTCCTCCTACTGGACAGAATGAACCGGATAGATGTTGTGCTACAACACCGGACAGTTTATTTGCTAGCGACAGAGTGGCGTTTACTACTTGTCTCAACCCGCCTGATTGGCTATTATTTAGCGTATTTAGCAACCTTTCTTCTTCGGGTCTTTACTTGTGATACGCCTCGGGAAGAATAATGAATTCAGCCACCCTGTATTTTGCAGGTTATTCTTTCAGGTGGTGGCACTATTTGAACCGGGGATTATGAAAAAATTCATTCTAACACTCGTGTGCAATGCATTTCTGCTGCTGACTTTTTGTCTGCCCGCCGAAGCCCGCATGACAATCGGCTTGATCTCGACAACATCGCTTTCCGGTGTAACTCAAGGGAACATTGACCAGTTAAGTAAAGAGCTGAGTCAGCTTGCTGGAGAGCCAATAAAAATCAGGAACTTTGAGAATGATGCCGCACTCACCAACTGGCTTCTTCGTTTCCAGGAAGTCGATGCCGCCATAGTGCCCCCGTCTTTTATCACACAGCATCCACCCGGAGCTCTCAGTAGAATTTCTGATCTACACGCTCAACAGTCTACAGCAACAGCATTGGCGTTGGTCGTACGTAGCAATCTGGGCAACAACAAAACAGAACAGATCAAGAAAGCCTTTCTGGCTCTCGGCACAAGTAAAGATGGCCGCAAGGCCCTATCTCAAATTGGCTTAGCAGGGATAACCCTCCCGGGAAAAGCTCTGAGCCAAAAAAGATTGGCTCCTGAGCCAAGTCCAGCTCAAATCGTTGAGAAGCAGCCAACACCGGTTCCTCAAAAAAAGCCAACGCCAACAGCAAAGGTAAAACCCGCATCCACATCACAAATGCCTGTGCAAACAAAGGTTAAGAAGAAACCGGCTACCGTAGCTCCCGCAGAGACTCCAGAGCCTGCGCCTGAAAAATCGCAGCCAGTGAAAAGTAAAAAGGTCGAGCCACCGGCAGTAAAAGCACCGAGCGCGGCCCTTGTAGACAAGCAGGTTACCCCTGTAGATAAGAAAGTAGTCCCCGTAGTTCAAGATCAGCCTGCGAGCAAGGTTCAACCCTCTGTGACAACAGCACCAGAGCCCCAGCCAACATCTAGCAAAGAAAAGGTCAAGGCAGAGAAACCAGCAGCAAAGTCAGCGACCAACAAGCGCATGACCCTTTTCATTGTCCTGGTTATTTTCGCAGCCATTATTTTCAAGACGGTTCTTTTCGTCCTACGTTGGAAGAAGAAAAAGGAATCTTCATTCAGGCCGGAAGAAACTCCGACAATGAATACAAACTTCCACGGCGAAGAGCCTGAGGTTCAACAGTCAGTTCCTGCGGAGCCATTGGAACAAGAAGAAGATGTCATTGTCGAAGAAGGCCGACTGGGCCCTGGCAAGGTTCCTCAACTCCTCAAGCGCTGCGCAGACCTGCCGCGACCGGTTGTTTTGCATATCACCAAGGGCTCCTGTGAAAAGCTGGTTTACTTTGCAGGCGGCCAGGTTTCCGGCGCATTGACTCAGCACTCGACGATAGACGAGTCAGGCGTTCGTTGGAACAAGCTCGGCAATCTATTGGTACGAGAGGCTTTGATTACCGGAGCAGAACGTGATCGGGGCATGGCACTGTTAGCAAATGAGCCAGGTTTGCGCTTTGGAGAAGCACTCCTCAAACTCGGCCTGATTGACCTCGTCGGGCTCAGGCACGCGCTTACCCGTCAGGCCAAGGTCACGATCTATTCGCTTATTCTCTATCCTGAAGGGCGTTACCAGATTTACGACGGGGATGGTTCATTGCCGCCAGAAGAAAGTGTCTCTCTTGAGATCACAGCATTAATCCGTGAGGCGTCTCACCATCAAACCGAGTGGGCTGCAATAAGGCAGTCCTTGCCTAACCTCAACACAGCCCTGGAGTTCTGCCCGGATGGTCGCAGCAAACTCGAGAAGGTAAACATCTCTTCTCAACAGGAAGAGACCTTGACCCGTATCAATGGCAACCGAACGATCAATGAAATCTGTGTTGAATCCTCGATGATGGATTACGAAGTTTACCGTTTTCTATACTTGATGGTTAAGGCGGGGGTCTTAAAGTAAGCTGAAAAGAGCTTCAGCCTTCCACATGAAAACCCAAAGGGGTTAACGAGCAACCATGATAACCAAGAACCATACGATCCTGATCGTTGATGATGTCAAGAAACGACGTCAGCATCTCAAGTCCATGCTTCTGGAACGAGAAGATGCGGTGATGGAAGCAGAAACCGCTGAAGCGGCACTCGAGCTGGTCAAACAAAGACCGGCAGACCTGGTCATCACAGAGACAGAACTGCCAACGCGGAGCGGCCTGTACCTGTTACAAGAGGTCAAACAGCAGCACCCGGAAACAGAAGTTATACTGACAACCCACAACGCCTCGTCTTTCAGCTTGTTGCAGGCTCTGAGACATGGTGCCTTTGACTTCATAGTTCGCCCCATCGACACCTCCGAGATCCTCTTCAACGTTATCGACCGCGCTTTCGCACAGATCGACCTGAGAATACAGAATCGAACTCTTCTGGCAGAACTGGAATATCGCAACCAGGAGATGGCCCAGTCATTGAGCATGATGACTGCACTCAGTGAAGCCATAGAAAAGATAAATTCCGCAATTGAAGTCAGTGACCTGCTTGGGCGCCTGCTTGATGCCGCCCTTGGAGCCTTGCATGCCAAGCGCGGCTTATTGGCTTTGATTCGCGGTAATGGCCGCAGTCACTTTTGCATCAAAATGAGTCGCGGCATCGCAGTAGACTTGGTACAGGACCATCCAGATCAACTTCCTGAAGGACTCCTGTTGGATATTGCCCGCAGTGGCAGCCCGATCGTTGTCCCTGAGGAATTACCCGGCTACATGGCTGACCGGGTGACAATCGCCGAACAATCGCTAGTGGAGAAACCCGGTTTACTCTCTGTGCCACTCTATCATCGCGACCGTGCGATCGGTTTGATGGTCTTATTCGGCCATGCGCAGGGCACACCTTTCTCCGACCAGAACCTGCAGTTCCTCGTGCAACTGGCCCATCACGCAGCGATCGCCCTCGAAAAAGCTGGCATCATCCATCAATTGAAGAAGCAGGGTAAAAACGACAAGGCTTGACGAGAATAAAAACTGATCAAGAGTCAAAAAAGGGGTGGGGCAGAATTTCTGCCCCACCCCTTTTTACAATATAAAGTTTGGTTAGTAACAGAGTGCCGCGTCAGTTTGTCGTTGACGCGGCACTAGGCCTTTAAAACCTTCATGATGACCTTAACAACACCTGCAGCATCAATCCCATACCGGGTTCGCAATTCAGACTGGCTGCCTTGCTCAACAAATTTATCGGGAAGACCGATTCTCGTGACCGGCACTTGAACTCCGGCATCGCAAAGCATTTCCAGAACTGCGGAGCCGAAGCCGCCCTCCAGAACATTCTCTTCGAGGGTAAAGACTAGGCCGCTACCTTTAGCCTCGGCAACCAACGTATCTCGATCGAGAGGCTTGAGAAAAACAGGATCAACAACAGCAACCTGAAGACCTTTATCGACCAGAGCTTCAGCCGCCTTCAAGGCCTCTTCCAGCAACGCTCCCACAGCGAAGATAACGCCATCCTTGCCATCGCGCAACTTCTCTGCCTTACCAATCGTTAACTCACGAGGTTCTTCGGGTGCAACACCGGTTCCCGAACCTCTCGGGTAACGGAAAGCGAAGGGACCATCATAAGCAAGCGCCGTTGCCAGTGAATGCCGTAAATAATTTTCATCACGAGGGATCATAAAAACCAGATTCGGGATGTGTCTCAAATAGGAAAGGTCGAACACGCCATGATGTGTTGGCCCATCTGCACCCACTAGACCGCCACGGTCCAAAGCAAAGGTCACTGGAAGGTTCTGCAAGCAGACATCGTGCAAAACATTATCGTAAGCACGTTGCAGGAACGTTGAGTAGATAGCCAGAACCGGCTTGATTCCAAGGGTCGCCATACCGGCGGCATAGGTAACCGCATGCTGCTCGGCGATCCCGACATCGAAGCAGCGGTCCGGAAACTTTTCGGCGAAGGGGGCGAGTCCAGTACCCTCGAGCATGGCTGCCGTAATGGCGACAATACGATCATCTTTCTCTGCCAGGTCGGTCAGGGTTTGCCCGAAGACCGCAGTGTAACTCGGCGGACCGGGACGGCCTTTCTTGATCTCACCCGTAGCCGGGTCAAAAGGTCCGACACCGTGAAAAAGATGCGGATTTTCTTCAGCCGGGAGATAGCCCTTGCCCTTCTTGGTCACCACATGCATGAGAACCGGGCCATCCATATGGGTGATATTTTCCAGAGTCGGCAGTAATTCTTCGAGTTTATGTCCATCAATCGGACCGACGTAATCAAAGTCAAAAGCCTCAAAAAGCATTCCGGGAGTTAAAAACCCTTTCACAGCTTCCTCGGCTTTTTTGGCCAAACGCCGCAAGTCTTTCCCAATTTTGGGCACGCTATCGAGAAAGTTTTCTGTTTCCCGCTTCAGACGTACGAAAAAATCGGAAGTCAACTGACGGCTGAAGAAAGATGAGAGAGCACCGACATTAGGAGAAATCGACATTTCGTTGTCATTGAGGATAACGAGAAGATTTTTTTTAAGGTGTCCAGCCTGATTCAATGCTTCGAATGCCATACCAGCGGTCAGGGAACCATCACCGATAACAGCAACGATTTTCTCATTACTGCCATTGGCATCTCGTGCAGTTGCCATACCGAGCGCCGCCGAGATCGAGGTACTGGAATGGCCGACACCAAAAGCATCGTGAACACTCTCACTGCATTTCGGAAAGCCACTGATACCATCCAGTTGCCGTAGGCTTTTGAAGCGTTCATAACGACCGGTCAAGAGCTTGTGGGCATAGGCCTGGTGACCGACATCCCAGACAATCTTGTCTTTGGGAGAGTCAAAGACCCGGTGTAGCGCAATTGTTAACTCAACGACGCCGAGGGAACTTCCTAAATGACCACCCGTTTCAGCGACCGTGTTGACAATAACATCCCGAAGCTCCTGCGCCAGTTTCGGCAGTTGGTCTTCCGGAAGAGCCTTCAATGCCGCAATAGGATTTTCCAGCTTTAATAGCTCGGACATATTCACCACATAATATTCAAAAGGTTTCTTTAAGAACTTCGATCAACAATATAGCGGGCCAGAGACTGCAAGGTTGCGGCATTGTCACCAAGTGGGGCCAAGGCTTCAACGGCAATATCACAAAGCTCACGGGCTCGTATTCGTGCTTCGGAGACACCAAGCAGTGCCGGATAGGTCGCCTTGCCGCGCTCCTGATCGCTACCGATATCCTTACCTAATTCGGCTTGTTCACCGACGACGTCCAGAATATCATCTGCAATCTGAAAAGCCAATCCGGCAGCACCTCCAAAACGGGTTAAAACGGCAACCTGCTCTTCATCACCGCCACCAAGCAGAGCGCCAACCTTGACAGAGGCCAGGATCAGGGCTCCGGTCTTATGGGTATGGATATATTCGAGGGTCGGAAAGTCTATCTCCTTGCCTTCAGACTCCATGTCGACAACCTGGCCGCCAACCATACCTTGCGAACCGGCATAACGCGCCAGAATCTCTATCGCCCGCAGGGCTTTTTCTGCTGAGACTGCGGAGTTAGCCTGCGCATCGGCCAAGAGGCGGAAAGCCTCGGTCAAGAGCGCATCACCGGCAAGGATTGCTGTCGCCTCACCATAAACCTTATGATTCGTGGGACGTCCACGTCGAAGGTCATCATCGTCCATGACCGGCAGGTCGTCATGGACAAGAGAGTAAGTATGAATCATCTCCAGCGCACAAGCGGCATGGAGGACATCCTGAGCAGAACCACCAACGGCCTCGCAAGCTGCAATCATAAGAATCGGCCGCAAACGCTTGCCACCGGCAAAAACCGAGTAGCGCATCGACTGATGCAAAGATTGCGGCATCCTGTCCCCGGCCGGAAGATATTTCTGCATGGCCTGATCAACAAGTGCAGAACGATTACCTAGATAGTTATTGAGATCCATGGGTTGATCAGTCCTGGCCGTCATCTTCGCCAAAAGGCTCCGTCGTAAACGAGCCGTCAGCATTTTTCATCAGAGTTTCGATACGTGACTCGACCGTCTGCAGTTTTTTACGGCACAGGTTGGCACTTTGCACGCCCGCCTCAAAACAATCCAGGGACTCGTCCAGAGGCATCTGCCCCTTCTCGAGTTGGGCAACGGCTTCTTCCAGACTCTTCAGCGCTTGCTCAAATTTCATTTCTTCAGGCATTCCGATTCCTTCCATTCATTAAACACCATGCTCTTAAACATAGTGTCAAGCAACTTAATCTTTAAACGCAGCCAACAGAGCGAGAGGATCAATCCGTTCGCCAAACAGTTTCACAGTCAAATGCAGATGGGCCCCTGTTGATCGCCCTGTACTTCCAACTTTGCCCAGAACGTCAGTCACGAGCAAGTCATGCCCTTCTTCCACCAGAACTTCAGAGAGGTGGGCATAGAGAGAGAATAAGCCTTCGCCGTGATCAACAACAACCGTGTTGCCAGTATAAAACAGATCAGAGACCAGCGCCACGCGACCATTGCTGATTGGATGCACAGGAGTTCCTGAGGGGCTGCGGAAGTCCGTACCGCTGTGAGGTGACTTTGGCTTGCCATTCAACACTCTGCGTTTACCGAAGACGCTGTTGACAGCATCTCCGACCGGCTTCTCGAAGCTTGTCCAGAAACGTGGCGACCTTGCCGCAAAAACCTCTGTGAGAAGATTATGTTCCCGACTGATTCGCGCACTGTCTTGCTTGCCCGGTGTGACCATGCGTTTTGGCAGAGACAGGTGCTCTTCAGGGCGCTTTTTATCAACAACTGTCAAAAATAATTCTGTTGTTGAAGTTTGCCCCTGCAAATCCACCATGGCAGCGATAATAGGGTACTGACCCGCAGCGACGCCCAGGCCAACAGGCAGCAAGGCAATAGCACCATCACTGTCTGGGTAGAGGTAGTAGACTTCCTCGTTAAAACGGACCACGCCAAAAGAGAGAGGTTCACCCTGCCACTGCAGCACAGCCGCTTCACCATTATTAACCTGCTCAGACCGCAGAAACAGTTCTCCACTAAAAGCTGAGGAAACCAGGAATAAAGTAAGAAGCAGTGAAAGACAAACTTTCCTCATGTATAGACTTCCTCCACTCGAGCACGAACCTGTCCCCGGGCAAAGCGCAACCAGAGAAGATCGTCTCTTGCCAACTCTTCGGCAGAGACAAGCCCTCCTCCAGATTCTTCCTTACTGGCAATCACGTAACCACGATCCAGTTGCAGTAAAGGAGACAAAGCGTTGAGTTGTGCGGCAGAGAGTCCCAAGACATTAGAATACTGGCGCATTCGGGAGGTCATGGCCAGGACAAGCCTGTTCATGAGGTCGTTAACATTGTCGGGCAAACTGACAAAATCTCGCGAGCTCAGTTTAAGTCGTCTTTCAAGGCCGGTGAGTCGCTCGGCAATCAAAGCAACGGATTGAGCAACTCGCGACTGTAACCTGATGATCAGGTGATCTAGGTGAGCCTCCAACTCCTGTCGGCTCCGTGCGACAAGCTCTGCTGCGGCACTGGGTGTTGGTGCGCGCAAATCAGCGACAAAGTCAGCGATAGTAAAGTCCGTTTCATGGCCGACCGCTGAGATAACAGGAATATCTGAAGCCGCAATAGCCCTGGCGACAACGTCTTCGTTAAAGGCCCATAAGTCCTCCAGAGAGCCGCCGCCTCGACCGACGATCAGAACATCCAGACCACCGTACCGGTTCAGATCAGAAATCGCTTCAGCGATCTCTGCAGCAGCAGAATCGCCCTGAACCTTGACGGGCCGCAGCAGCAAATGGATATCGGGCGCGCGTCGGCGCAAAACGTTGCAGATGTCATGGACGGCAGCCCCTGTTGCCGAAGTGACAATACCAACTGATTGCGGAAAGGCCGGCAAGGGTCGCTTACGTTCAGCAGCGAACAAACCTTCGGCCGCCAGGCTCTCTTTACGAGCTTCAAAGGCTGCCTGCAACTGGCCTTGCCCTGCCTGAGTTAAATGGTCAACGACCAGCTGCATCTCACCGCGTGCGACGTAAACCGTCACCGTTCCAGAGCAAACTACCTGAGCACCATCTTTCGGTGCACGCTCAACCAAACGGTTTCGGCTGCGGAACATCACCCCCCGCAACTGTGCGCCACTATCCTTGAGTGTGAAATACCAGTGCCCTGAAGCAGGTGCGGCAAAATTAGAAATTTCGCCCTCGACCGTCACAGTGACAAAATTAGTCTCCACGACATCCTGCAGGAGTTCAACCAAGCCACTGACCGATAGTTTTGAAGGAGATTCCGTCACCTGCTACACACCCTATATCTTGTGGTTTTCATTTGACTTTTCATTAATTTAACCCTATATATTGTCGACCTGAATCGACAAGGATACTTTATGTCTGCACCGTACATTGTAACAATTTCCAGTGAAAAAGGCGGGGTCGGCAAGACCACCCTGGCAACCAACCTTGCCATCTACCTGAAGGCCCTTCACGAAGATCTTCCAGTCACCCTGCTGAGCTTCGACAACCACTTCTCGGTCGACCAGATGTTCAGAATTAACCGGCAGCCTCAACGAGGTGATGTCACGGGCCTTTTCACTGGCAGCAACCCTGACGACCTGATAGAGACAGGGGAATACGGAGTCCAATATATTCCATCCAGCAAACAGCTGCACGCCTTGCGGCGAGAACTGGATGACCCAACAGCACTGGCTCGTGCGCTGGCAAAGTCATCTCTTGGCGGCATCATCATCATTGATACGCGCCCCGACCTGGATATTTTTACCCAGAGTGCACTTTATGCTGCAGACCGGGTTATCGTGCCGGTTAAAGATGCGCCCTCCATGGACAATTGCCGGCACATCTACGAATTCTTCGACGAACATGGAATTTCGCGACGGCCATTGCGTATCCTGCCCTGCCTGGTAGATGGTCGTATTCACTTTGATGGGCCCTTTAGTGACCCCTACCAGCTGTTGAAAGCTTATGCCATCAACCGAGGCTATCGGTGCATGGAAGGCTTCATTGCCAAAAGCCCAAAAGTAGAATCACTCAACACCAATCCCGAAGGCAAGATCTATCCGGTCCTCAGTCACGGCCGCCAGACCGAAGTCCACGTACAGATGACCCACATCGCCCGCCAAGTTTACCTTAACACACTCGACACGGAGACAAGGCGCCTGGACGAGTATCGTAAAGATATGGCCGAGGCCGAAATAGAGCATCAAGGTATTTATGAATTGCGCCGTAACAACCTTGCAACCAACTGTTTGGTCTGCGGTAACCCTCTCGTCGGCAACGAGAGCATCGGCATGGCCGGCTATTTCGCCCAGACTTCAAACATGAAGGTCTCCGGCTTTATTGAGGAGGAATGCTTTACCGGCTTGGTTTTCCGCTATTTTTATGGGGCAAAACGTTCCATTGAAACGCATGATCCGGTTTGGGAATTGTTTCGCGAATCAGCGCAAAGATCCTATTTCCTCTTGCAAAGAGCCCCGCATACGAAAAACTTCTATCAGCAGAAACTGTCTTTCTATCGTTTCGACGATAGCGGATTAGAAGTCTCGCACAAAACAATCGAACTCCAGGAGTTCGAAAAGCGTCTACTCTCCAAAGAAAGATCAGATCTCTTCCCTCTTCTCGAGAGAACGCTCTTTAACGAACAGGGACGACTTGAAGGTGAATTCCTGCTGTTACGTAAGGTCAGCTCAGATCTCCCGGAAGAAATCCTCTACGACCAGAACTATGCAAATTTTTCCGACATTATGAACAAGGTCGGAACTCAACTCCCCTGAGCCAAAGCCTGTTTCTGCAACAGAACTGAAACCGGAACCAACGAAATGCCGCGTTCTGCCAAACCGGGCAACTCTCTGCGCAGAGCCTCCAGCGTCTCAGGGTAAGGGTGGCAGATACCAATCGCCATGCCCTGCTTGCGTGCCTTTGCCTCCAACTTCTTTATTTGCGTCACAATCGCATCCACCTCGGCGACATTATCAAGAAAGACATCACGCTCCATCGTTGGAACATTGTAACGGCGTGCCGTCTCAGCAGCTAGTGAACGGCCTGTGGTCCTACTATCAACAAAAAACAACCCTTTCTCCTGCAGACTTTTCATAACCGGCGCCAAAGCCCTGGCATCTTCCGTAAAACGCGACCCCATATGATTGTTGATGCCGGTTATATGTGGGATATACGCCAGGAACTGATCTAAACGTCTGCGAATCTCTTGATCACTATATTCGACAAAGAGGGCATCCTCTCCTGGATTAACAGCAGGATAGCCTTGGGGTTCCATCGGTGTGTGCAACATGACTTCACGATCACCGGCATAAGCGAGTTCGGCAACTTGAACAGCCTTGGGCTCTCCGGGGATGATTGCGAAAGTCACCGCTTGCGGCAACGCCAGAAGAGCTTCTGCCGTGTAAAGACTCCGACCAAGATCATCCATAATAATCGTCACAAGAGGACCGTCAGGCAGATCAGGTTCCGGCGACACGAAGTGAAGAACTATTAAAGTGCGTCGATTTTTCTCAACCGTCAGTGAGTTTGATTCACGGAAACGAACGAGATAGTCACCGGGGAGTTGCTGGATTCGGGCCTTAAATCCGTCGACCAGTTCAGGAGCGGGGAAAGCGCCTTCAAGCATGTAACGGGCAGGCTCATAGCTGAGATCCCGCTGCATGTTGTTGCCAGAAGCATTCAGAGCAGCCAGAAACGCCTCAACCTCTGCATGAACTTTCTTGAGGGGATCCACCTGCGGCTTCGCCACAGGTTTTGGAGCCGGAGCGGAAGGTTGTTCTTCCATACGGGCAAAGAACACCATGCTGAAGACCAGCAGGCCGGCCACTCCCAGAATCAAAAGCAGGAGCTTGTTTTTCAATAAAAAATCAGGGCGCCGCTTTTTAGGGCGGCGCCGCTGGGTTCGTTTGGTCATTGACATTTCTTCTTAGTTAGACCGACAAAAAGCTGATTCAGGTTGCTTTCAAACCCTGGAAAATCGTCCAGCCCTTAAGCAGGTCGAGGGCACGCATCAATTGAAAGTCTTTGCGGGTCTCTTCATCGAGGAGAGATCCTTCCTCTTGGGGGACGTCGTCGCCGTTCGTTTCCGTATTGAAATGATTCTTCAAATCCTTTTCCCGGAAATGACTCATTTCGCTAACGTTTTTCACTTCGCTCTGAATCACTTCGATATCAGGGACAATACCCCGGGCCTGAATCGAAGTCCCGTTCGGCGTGTAATACTTTGCAGTTGTCAGACGCAGACCAGATTCATCACTCAGAGGAATGATCGTCTGTACCGAACCTTTGCCAAAACTTTGCGTGCCCATAATCACCGCACGACCATGATCCTGCAAGGCTCCAGCGACAATCTCCGAAGCGCTGGCACTACCACCGTTTATCAGAACAACCATTGGGTAATCAGGTTCGGAGCCGTCACGCAAAGCAGAAAACTCCATCTGCGCATCATCTTCGCGGCCCTGGGTATAAACGATTAAACCCTCAGTAATGAATTTATCACTCACTTCAACAGCCTGATCCAGAAGGCCGCCGGGGTTGTTACGAAGGTCCAGCACCAGCCCTTTTAAGGAACCATCATTTTCGTTCCGCAACCTGTCCAGGGCTTTACTAAGATCCTCGCCGGAGCGTTCCTGGAACTGGGCCAGGCGGACATAACCAAAGCCATTTTCGAGGTTCCTCGATTTTACACTCTTGACCTTGATGACTTCACGTTCGAGGGTAAAAGGCTGAGGTTTCTCAAAACCTGACCGCATGATCGTAATAGAAATGGAAGTTCCTGGTTTGCCACGCATGATCTGCACCGCCTCCATGATTTCCATATCCTTTGTATACTCGTCTTCAATTTTCAGGATATGATCGCCGGCCTGTAAACCGGCACGTGAAGCGGGAGTGTCTTCAATAGGCGAAACAATCGTCAGCACCCCGTCTCGTTGAGATATTTCAATACCCAGGCCTCCAAACTCGCCGCGGGTGTCAACCTTCATCTCCTTGTAAATATCCGGAGACATGAAGCCTGAATGAGGATCGAGTGAAGCGAGCATGCCATCGATTGCACCATAAACCAGGTCCTTGATTGTCACCTCTTCCACGTAGCTTCGCTTGACGATCGTCAGCACATCCGTAAATAACTGCAGCTCCTGATAATCTGACGCAGCATCGGCCTGACGCACATCAATACGACCGAACAAGACAAGACCGAACAACAGAACAAAAACGCTGGTCAGCAGAAGAATTGGTCGTTTTTTTTGACGCATAGTTCCCTCCAGATATTAACGCGGCCTCAACCAGTTCGATGGGTCAATAGGCTTGCCCCTCTGGCGAATCTCAAAATAGACAGCATCCCTGTCTTCAAAGCCGGAGAAGGCAATCACTTCCTCAGCAGCAACCATGTCTCCAAGCTTCTTTGTGAAACGTGCAACATGAGCATAAAGCGTATAAAACTTTTCCCCATGGTCGACAATAATCAGTTTACCATAACCACGCAGACGTTTGGCAAAGATGACTCTACCTGTAGCAACAGCATTCACAGGAGTTCCTACAGAAGCTTCTATATCGAAGCCATGGCTCTCTATAAGAGTACCAAGATCACCATGACGGCTGGTCCCAAAACCAATCCTTAGCTTGCCTGGGACAGGCCAAAACAAACGGCCCTTCTGTGAAGAAAGGCCATCCATGGGCCCAGTATAGGGTTGCGTCTGCTCTGTTTCAAGTTTTTTAACAAGCCCGTTAAGACGCAAGGCCTTGGCCTTTAATTCCTGCACAACGCCTTCCAACAGATCAGCATCCTGATTCACTTTAGCCAACAGAGTTTTTTTACTATTTCTTGCTCTGCGGAGAGCGTCCTTTTCGTCTTTATAGCGGTCGCCCACAGCGGCTTGCTTTTTACGCAAAGTTTCCAACTCAACCATAAGAACACGATGAGACTCCGATTGTTGGCGATACTCGGCGAGCAAGGCACGATCATGTCTAACCATTCGGGACAAAAAAGCATATTTTTCGGCAATTTCACGCGGACTTTCTGCTTCTGAGAGCAACGCTTTGATCAAACCGACTTCGCCGGTTTTGTAGAGAGCCACGAGACGGTGACGAATCTGTTTCTCAGTCTGGTTCTGTTGCTGTTCAATCTCTTTAAGGGCCTTACGCTGTTTTTTCAGGCGAGCAGAAAGCTCTGAGAGTTGTTGGTTGCTTTTTTTAGTCAGCCGTTCAATTTTGCGCGTTTCAGCGGAGAGACGAGCGAGCTCTTCCGAGAGGGTACCGCTTTGCGACTCTTTGTTACGCAGCCCTTGCAAAGCCTCTTCGATCTGTTTCTGGATCTGATTGAGGCGTTCTTTGCTCTCATTCAGGTCGTCAGCCGCAACAGGATACGCGTTAAATGACACGGCAAGACCGACCAACAACAGCGTACAAAATCTCTTGCTGATTGCGTCACGCAGCCTTTTCATGACACTCCGAAACGTACAAACTTACGCAAGGCAAAAAGACTGCCCATCAGGCCGATGAGCCCGCCCCCAACAACCAAAGAACCTTGCCAGACAGGCGGTAAGAAATGAATCGTGTCGATACCAGTGATCAACAGCAGACTGCCCAGGGTTTTTTGCAGAATGATCTGAAACACCAGGAAACTCAAACCGAGTGCGCTTACTCCTCCAAGGAGGCCCTGAAGTGCTCCTTCAACCAGGTAAGGGAGTTTGATAAACAGTGACGTCCCACCAACCATCGCCATCGCCTCGAGTTCATCCTGACGCGCATAGAGAGTCAGCTTGATCGTGTTGGCGACAATGATCAATGCCGCAAAAACCAGAAAGCCACCGAGCGCAGAACCTGCCACGCGCAGCAAGAGGAGAAAAGCCTCCAGCTTCTCCAACCAGCCCTGACCATATTGCAGGTCAGAAAAGCGCTGATCTTTGCGTAATCGTTCGACAACCGAGGTCAAAGATGACTTGCTGCGCCATTCACTACCGAGGGCGATCTCAAGAGAGGCAGGCAAGATATCTTCGCCAAGGCCCTCTATCAGGTCCGCATCGTCACCGAGACGTTGACTAAAACGTTCAAGCGCGGCCTTGCGAGAAACGAAGGTGACCTTTCCTACCTCCGGATAACTCTCAATCTCTTTGATCCAGCTATTAACGACTTTTTGTTCCGGGACGTCCTCGAGGTAAGCAACCACAGCCAGATTCTCACCCCAGGAAGCGGTCAGTTGCTGAACGTTCAGAACGGCGATGGCAAAAAAAGCCAAAAGAGCCAGTGCGACAGCGACCGTACCAACCGAAGCCAGGCTCAGCACAGGACTTTGTCGCATGTTACGCAGGGCACGTTTCAGGAAATAACCAGAGCGTAAGAGCATCAGGATTGCCCCGCTTTTCCCGCAGTGCCACGAAAGAGTGGCAAGTCATCATTGGCAAGACTGCCCGCGTCCAAGGAAACAATCCGTCTGGGGAACTCACGAATCAGGCTTCGATCATGGGTTGCCATAATAATGGTTGTCCCGCGGGCATTTGCCCCTTTGAAGAGCCCCATGATATCAAGAGTCACTTCCGGGTCAAGGTTACCCGTCGGCTCGTCCGCCAACAGGATCAGAGGATCAACCACCAATGCCCGTGCGACAGCAACCCGTTGCTGTTCACCGCCAGAGAGCTGTAAAGGGTAATGATTGAGACGATGTTCAAGTCCAACGCTTTTCAGGGACTGGTAAACCTTCTTGCTGATTTCAAATCGCTTACGTCCCTGAACCTCTAGAGGGAAGGCGACATTTTCAAAGACAGTACGCCGTTTCAGCAATTTGAAATCCTGGAAGATGATACCGAGATTGCGCCGAAGATAGGGGATACGAGCAGGCCCATAACGGGTGATATTGCGCCCGTTAACCAGGATTTGCCCACGCGTAGGACGTTCAGCGCAGTAGAGGAGTTTGAGCAGAGTTGATTTGCCTGCACCGGAGGGTCCGGTCAGGTAGACGAACTCACCCTTCTCAATCTTGAGAGTGACGTCGTTCAGGGCGTTTTGATCACGCTGATAAGCCTTGCAGACATTAAAGAGCTGAATCATAGTCCTGCATCTGTAAATATCGAATTAAAAATGACAGGCAGAACCTGGCAAGAACCAAAGGGAACGAAGTCAGGTCCAGTCACATCGTGACAGTCTCTGACAGAGTCTAGAACCTGGTGTCTACCAATCCCGGTAAGGGATACCATTCAAGCCAACGCGGTCATCGCCACTATGGACATCCTCCAGACCTCCCTCGGCAAACTCGCCCTCAACAGAGGGAGTGGGAGCAACCTCCTCCCAAGTGTCTGTGGATTGAGTGAAGGGATCCCGAGGAATATCACGCAAATATTTGCTGGCGACCAGGTCCTCGAGCGACTCGGGATATTTGATGTTATCGGCGAAATAAGCATCGATAGCACGACGCATCTGGTGGAGGTCTTCCATCAGTACTGCTTCGCGGGCCTTTATCAGGTTGCGCTGGTAGTTCGGCACAACAATGCTGGCCAGGATGCCGATGATGGACATGACGATCAGCAACTCGATCAGCGTAAAGCCTCGCTGTAATCTTTTTTTATCTTGCAAGCTCATGCGTTTCACCACGTGTTGTAAGGTGTACCATCCAGGGCCATTCGCTGGCTCTGGGAATAAACATCGTAAATATCGTCACCACTGTAAAAGGTCGAATCCGGGTCATCCTTATAGGATCGCAACCCCCAGCCCTCATCATACTCGTCGAAAGGGTCTTTCGGCAAACGCCGCAGATATTTGCGTTTATAAGGGTAGAGACCGCCCCAATCGTCGCCTTCCAACAGAGACTCAAGGTCCTCCGGATAGCCGGTTTCATCAATTGCGGAAATAATCTTTTTTTCTTCTACAGCCTTATCAAAATCAGCCTTGTAATGATCAATCGCGGTGCGAATTTCACGCAAAGAGCGTCTCAACTCCAATTCTTTGCCACGCATCGCCGTAACTTCGGCCATCGGCACAACCACAGTAGCGAGGACAGCCAGAATCGCCAGGGCAATGATTATCTCCAGGAGAGTCAGGCCACGTTGTCCCTTAGCCTTCGATATGTAGCGCGACAAACTCAAAGGATCTCTATTATGACCGGCTCAGGAGCAACCTGCAGACGGACACCTTCCGGGTTACGGAAATTGACACGATTCACTTCAAGCGTCGTCTTCCCCTCTGCAAGAGCTTTGAAATTAAGGTTGAACAAAACTCCCGCCCCTGAAGCGCCCTTACCACCGGTTCCCTGCTTGTAACCGACAATCACCTGTCCCGTAGTGCGATTGGGGCTGCTGGAGAAAACCGTGGACTGGCCATCCTGTTTGAGGAAGACTCCCTCATTGAGGCTCATCAGCTCAAGAATAGCCGGGTCATACTTGACAAAAAGAGGTGCGCTGTAAAGTTGCTCTACGTCTTTGACTTCTACGGCAAGAGAAAACTCAGAACCTTTTTCAACCTCTTTTGGCCCGGAAAAGCTAATGGAAGCAGGGGCTTTTTCAGGCATCGGCAGAACATGAGGAGCACCTATTTCCACCTGCTCGGCAAGCACTTCGGTTGGAACGGCTTCAACGGGTGGCATTACTTGTTCCGTAGGAACTATGGGTTGTGTCGGGACCGGTGCCTCGTTCAGGGATGGTGCCTCAACATCAGAAGTCATCTTCAACTGCGGGGGCTTTGCAGCAGGAGAAGTACGAGGCGGGGTCGCTTCTACCTCACTCAGCAGAGGCTGAGCAAAAGAACCAAAATTCGGTCCGTCCTTAAGATCGTCTTCTCCACCGGACCAGATGGTAGCGACATCGGCATCAGGAAGCTCGACCTTCTTGATGATGTAGGGCGTAATCGACAGGATAATTTCGCGCTTCTCCTCACCTTCTGAGAAATTTGTAAACAAGCTTCCGAGAAAAGGGATGTCGCCAAGAAAAGGGATTGTCGTTTTGTTGCTGATGCTTCCCGATTCGTACAAGCCACCGAGTATGGTGCGCGCACCATCAAGTAACACCAGAGCAGTCTCTGCATTGGTGGTTGTTAATGCAATCGGAGACTCGCCTGTCGTATCAGTATCATCCAATCTTTCTGCCGTGCTGACTTCGAGTTTTATCTTGGTCAGCACGGTCCCGTCGAGCTGTACTGTCGGCTCAATATCAAGCTTGATACCAGAATCAACATATTGGACATTCTGGGAGGTAAAGCCTGTATCGCTTGTGCTTCCTGATGTCGTCACGACCGGGTCACGTTTACCGATGTGGACTTTAGCTTTTTCTTTGTTCTTGACGCGAATTTTAGGACTCGCCAAAAGCTCCGTAGTACTCAAGGTCTTTGCATAATCGAAATAAGCAGAGGGGACAGTATAAAATGCCTCCAGATTACGGAGGCTCCTCACCAAACCATCTGTTGAGCCACCTAAGGGAAGAGAGCCACTAACGATAGTATTACCGCCATCATTAGAGAACCCGACACCGGTACTATAATTACTTAGTCTAGGCCCGAACTGTAAATTCTCATTATCCCTGACCGAAAGAACTTCGACATCAAAGAGAACCTCAGAGTCCGAGCGATCAGCGGCAGACAAAATCTGCTCTGCCAGCTTAATAACCTCTGGTTTATCACGCACGACGATAGCATTACGCTCCTCATGCACGTAGATCTTGCGCAACTGCAGCATGGTGCGCAACAGGTTGACCGCTTTCTTGGCATCGATATGCGACAGGTAGAAAGTTTGAATAATCTGATCGTCGTATTGTTTGTTTTTCTCGCGGGATTGCGGATAAATAATAATGGTCTTGCCGTTGAGGACTTTCTTATCGAGAGCGTTCATCTGCAGGATCAGTTCCATCGCCTGGAGGAAGCTGGCTTTTTCCAGAAGAACAGAAATAGACTGATCGCGAATCTCTTCATCAAAGATAAAGTTGATTCCACTCAGTTGCGACAGGATTCCAAAGACTTCCTTGATGTCGGCATCCTTGAAGCTCAAGGTCATCGGTTCCTCTGAGGCCACATCCAGCTCAATGCCGTCCATAGAAATTTTCTTTTGATCGCGATCGATTAGATCTTTGATCGCCAGAGCCCGTGCATTCTGAGGATCCAGTTTCAAAGCTTTTTCGATGGCCGTTCTCGCAGGGAGCAGCTTTCCTGTCCCCCAGAAAGACGCACCTTCTTCAGCAAATTTATGAGCTTCAAGAAGCTGTAGGAGCTCTTTCGCTTCCTGGGTAGCGACCTCTACACTCAGATCAAAACCTTCCGCTATACGATACTCTTCTACCGCCTCGGAAAGTTTGCCCTCCTCTTTCAGAGCACGCGCTTTCCTGATATGAGTGGCGGCGGCACGTGTCTTGGCAGAAACCATTTTCAAACGATAGGTTTTGCTGCTGGGATCTAACTCGATAGCTTCCGCATATTTTTCAATTGCCATGTCGAAATTTTCTTCTTCAGCAAACTGCTCGGCTTCTTCAAAAAATGAACGAGCCTGCATGGAGGCGGTACAGCCCCCAAGCCAAAGAACTGCAAGCAACAGGACGATCCATCCTGCAAAACGGATTTTATTGATTTGAACCATTGACTTCTCCCTCTAAAGCATCCCCTTCAACAGGCAATTCAGCGTCCTGCCCTTCTTCGGGGTTATTCTCTTCAATCATCCCGGGGAAATCTTCTTCACTTCCCTGAGGTGCCGCAGGACGCAACATTCTCCGCTTTGGATTAAAAACCCGTGACTTCGGTTGACTGACCGTCTCCGCTGGTGGCAAATGAGCCGGAGCGCTGACCGATGCTTGTAATTTTTGTTGTTCAATTAACGGGATGTCGATCAAAAAATCGCGACCGGCAGGACGAACCAGCAAAAGGTTACCGCTTATATCCTCTACCGTAAACTCCAGATCAAGACCGAATTGTTCGCCACGCTTGGCAAGAAACAAACTACCTTCACTGGAAAGAAAAACCGTTTTTTCACCACCCTTGTCCAGAAAACCCAGAAAGGTAAACTGCGCCAGGGCTTTTTGCACAACCTCAATCGGCACAGCCGGTTCTTCAATAACAACAGGGGGAGGCGCTTGAACCTCTGGTTCCTTAACTACAACGGCAGTCGCCTTTGGTCGCCTTTGAACAAAACGAAAGACATCACGCTTCGCGCCAGGGAACTCCTGCTCTTCTGTTTGCAGGAAGGTAAAATCAATGCGATCTTGAGAATTCTTCGCTTGCAGTTTATCTGGTGCCTTCGCAACGGCTGAACGTGTGCCTTTGCTTTCACTTCTCGGCGGGGCTTTCTCAAGCCTCGGGGTTGCCAGATAGGCATATAACATACAGAGGGCCAGCACACCCAGCAGGGCCGCAAGGATCATGTGTTTGCGATTCATGAC
This sequence comes from Deltaproteobacteria bacterium IMCC39146, assembly GCA_030005635.1. Taxonomy (GTDB): domain Bacteria; phylum Desulfobacterota; class Desulfuromonadia; order Desulfuromonadales; family BM103; genus M0040. The sequence continues at coordinate 9,441 of JARUHP010000034.1, read as the reverse complement.
TCACGACTCCCTGGCCGGAAAAGCGTTTCCAAGCTTAAACCCAGCTTGACACCTTCGTTATCCTCACTCTGCAGACTGATCTGTTTAATCGTTATCAGTCGAACCGATTGTTCCAGAGAATAGATAAACTTTTTAACCTGCTCATAGTCTCCCGCAACACTAAAATTAAGATCAAATTTGAGAAGTGGACTTTTTTTCAACATCTCAGATGCATAGCTGATCTGGGATATATTCAGGCGTGACCGACTGGAAAGAACCAGTAGTTCTTCTATCAATCCGGTGAATTCACGATATTCAGGAACAGCCTGCTCAAACTTTGAGAAATCCTGACTGGCAAGGACGTACAACTGTTCAGTAGTTTCTGCGCTCCCTCCTTGATTACGAAGCAGTTGGCGGACCTCAGTTTGTCGTCTCAGGAAACGACCTTCTTCTGCAGAAACTTGTGGCGCTATAAACTGCTCAAGGGCTACGGAGAGAGCAATATTTAAAACCAGCAGGAGACCGAGAAAAAGCAATGAGCCTCGGTGGACTTTCCAGAGCAGTTTGAGAAGTTCTTTGAATCGCATCAGAAGGCCTCTCTTATCTGCAGGGAAAAACCAATTTGCACCTGGCTTCTGCCACCGAGTTGCGATTCAACCTCGGCATGGTTCTGTAGATAGGCCTGATTGAGGTCGTCGGAACCCAGCAGGTTATCAACAAAAAGTGTCATGGCCGGAACATCGCGAGCAACGCAAGTAAGCTGTACAGATCGCTCTTTGAAATTCGGCCGGATTGAACGGAGACTAACATCTTCAGGAATAAGTTCTTCGAAACGGCTCAGCAACTTTGTCCAACGAAATTGATCTGCCGCCGCAACACCGTTTGCCAGAGCAATCCTCTCTCTGACAACGGCATGATTCTCGAGCGAGTAATTTGCCGGGGCACCAGGCACGCTAGCGACCTGAGTTTCCAGTTCTTTAAAAAGGTTCTCAAGCAAGCCCAACTGCCTGTAGTTCTGATAAGCGTGAAAGCCGTTGAAGATCAGCAACAAGAGCATAAGAGTGCAGCCAAAGAGTATCCAGAGGCGAACACTTTGCTTGTTCAGGTAAGGCTTGCTGGCAAGATTAAGTTTAATTTCCATAGGCTTCACATTATACGTTCTGCCGCGCCGAGGGCGGCAATAACAGAACCGACAGGCTGCAAACCGCCTGTTTTCCCCTCACCGCTAAAGCGCTTCAGGCCAGAATCCAGACACTTGACCTCACGCTCAAAAGCGGTTGAGAGAAGCTTGTCGATATCGCCGTCCATGTCAGGATCAACATGGGCAAAGATAGCACAGCGCTTCATCGCCGGGAAAGACTCATAAGCTTCGACAAGTGTGCGGTGGATTTCCTGGAAAGCTCGTTGTGGGTCCGCTTTGAATTCACGGACACGCTGATAGCAGAGGCTGTGGCCAATCACATACTGGATGCTCAAAAGACCATGTTCCATTCCGACCAGAATGAACTCATCGCCAAGGTCGAGACGCGGACGATAGTAATTGTAGAGGTTGAGTGAATGAAAATCGATTTGGATCGCATGTCTGTTGGCTTCATTAACGAGATCTTCATACTGTTCGAGAACAGGTTGGGCAATAGCAGCCACAACGCATCGTTGCCGGCCATCGTCACGTTTTTCAAGGACCTGGTAATCAAGATTGATTTGGGCTGGCGGCGCCGGCAAATGCGCCTTGAGCCGCCACTTGAGGATATCAACCCCCTCTTGATGGGTTTTAAATGGCGCATCCACATCGGTAAGATAAATGCGGCCGGCGCGATCAGGCAGGCTCAGGGCAATACGCTCTTCTTGCCCTGCCAAAGCATCGACTCCGCGCCTTAAGCCTTCGACAAAGCGCCTGGCATCTCGAATATTGGGTTGGCGGCTGGAAACATCCAAAACTCCTTCCAGGCTTTCAAAGCGTAAACCGACCAATTTGGTGTGCGGACGATTGCGCTGCAAAGCTGCCAGATAAAGTCCGCCGGGTTGGATATCGACACCGACAAATATCCTGCTCATGAGCCCCCCCCTGCTTTGTCAACGAAGGTGACTCGGTTGATCTCAGCCAACGTCGTCTCCCCCTTAAGCAATTTCTCTATGGCAGAATCTCGCAAGAATGCTGTGCCGGCAGCGCGCGCCGCCTCCTTGAGCTGACTCACTGAAGCCTTGTTGATAATCAGGTCGCGCAAATTGTCATCCAGGTCAAGCAGCTCAAGAATAGCGGTACGGCCATGATAGCCTTGACCATTACATTCTTTGCAGCCTGCACCTTCGTAGAAGGTATGACCCTTGAGCTTTTCGTAATCGAGACCGGAGGCGATAAAATCTTCACGTTCATAATTAACAGTTTGCTTGCAATGAACACAGATTTTGCGAATCAGCCTCTGAGCTGCAACACAGTTTAAACTGGAAACAAAATTGTAAGCATCAATCCCCATGTGCAGAAAACGACCTAAAACATCAAAGACGTTATTGGCATGCACGGTCGTGAAGACCAGATGTCCAGTAAGAGCGGACTGTACAGCGATCTGGGCTGTTTCCGGGTCACGGATCTCGCCAACCATGATCTTATCAGGATCATGACGCAGGATAGAGCGTAGACCCCGGGCAAAGGTCAGCCCTTTCTTCTCGTTGACCGGAATCTGGACGACACCCTTGAGCTGGTACTCAACGGGGTCTTCTATGGTGATGATCTTTTCCTGTTCGTTATAAATCTCCGTCAACGCCGCATAGAGTGTGGTCGTTTTGCCGCTACCGGTCGGGCCTGTGACCAGAACCATACCGTAAGGCTCACGGATCATGCGACGGAAACGAGTTAACTCATGCCCTTCGATGCCAAGCACATCGAGAGTCAAACCGTGCAGATCCTTGGCGATACTTTCTTTGTCGAGGATACGGATAACCGCATCCTCACCAAAAATACTCGGCATAATCGAGACACGAAAGTCAATTGACTTACCCGCCATGCGCACTTTAAAGCGACCGTCCTGGGGGATGCGCCTCTCAGAGATATCGAGTTCACTCATGACCTTGATACGTGAAATGATCGGCCCCTGGAAGCGGCCGTCCAAAGGCTCCGTAGCACGGAACAGAACACCATCGACACGGTACTTGATCTGCACGCCATCAGGGCTGCTCTCGATGTGAATATCACTGGCGCGCTTGTTCAGCGCATCAAAGAGGGTTGAATCGATCAAACGAATGATAGGACTGGTGTCATCGGTCAATTTTTCAATCGACAGGACCTCTTCGCCTTTGTCCGTTTCTTTTACCAGCTGCAGCTTGAAGTCTTCTGAGACCTCCTGCAGAACCTGCTTTGATCCCTGAGTCTGCCCAAGATGGGCGGCGATTTTACTGCGGGTGGCAACCTGACAGACGAGTTGCATATCAAGCTGCATTTCGAGGTCATCGAGCTCAGCAATATTGGTCGGGTCGGAGATCGCAATCACCAGGCCCTCTTCAGTTTTCTGCAGAGGGATAAAATTGTAGCGGATAGATAAATCGGGCGGGAGACTCTCGGCCAGTGCCGGATCTGTAACGATAGCGTCGAGATCAGCGTACTCAAGGCCAAACTGCTGGGCAAGGGCCTGAGCGACAACATCATCGGAAAGCACACCACGAGCGATGGCCGTTTCACCGAAACGCTGACCGGACTCGCGCTGCTGATCGACGACAAGACGCACTTCAGCCGGTGCAAGCGCCCCCATCTCAACCAGGATTTCACCGATTTTACGATGTTCAAACAGCATATTTAATGCTCCAGCCTACTGTACCGTACTTGACATCTGAAAAATTGGAATGTACATAGCAATGACAATTCCGCCGATCAAGAGCCCCATGGTCAACATCATTAATGGCTCTACCATCGTGGTCAGTCGATCAAGTCGTCGCTCGACCTCATCCTCATAATACTCTGAGACATCCGTCAGCATATCTACCAGAGAGCCACTGGTTTCACCCACGCCGATCATACGTAAAGCAATAACCGGAAAATTTCCGGTTTGTTCCAGAGCTTCCGAAATCTTCGCGCCCTCATTGATGCTATTAACTGCCGCCGAGAGGTGTGTTTCCAGAACGCGATTATTCAAAGTTGCACGCGACATTTGCATCGCCTGAACAATCGGAATGCCACTGGCCAGCGTTGTCGCGAAAGTTCTGCAGAATGTCGACAGGGCATATTCGTTGAGCATCTCGCCGAAAAAAGGTAGCTTCAATTTGATACGATCAACCTGAAAGGCTCCACCATCAGTACGGGCATAAGCTCTTAACAGGAAAAATATAATTAACAGAGCGGGAACCCAAATCGGCAAGCCAGAAACCAGGCCATTGGCCAAAGAGATCACCATGCGGGTCAATAAAGGCAACTGCACATTTGCATCAGCGTAGACTTGGGTAAAACTCGGAATCACATATAACAACAGGAACGCGAGAACAACAGTCACCGCGATACCCAGGAGCATCGGATAAAAGGTCGCGCTGCGAACCTTCGCCCTGATTGCCTCTACACGTTTCTGATATTCGATATAGCGCGCAAGGGTAACCGGCAAATCACCCGACTGCTCTCCGGCGCGCAACGAAGCAACATAGAGCTGAGGAAACATCTTCGGGAAACGTTCGAAGGCATCAGACAAAGCGCTGCCACCCTTAATATCGCTACGAATATCCTGCAGCGTATTGAGAAGTCCCCCCGGTTCCATGCGATCAACCAGGGTGTCGAGGACCTGAAGAATCGGCAAACCAGAGCGAATCAGCACCAGCATTTCCTGGTTCAAACCAAGGAAGCGGCGACCACTTATACTCCCACCGGCGGACCCTTTACGAAACCATTGCAGAGAGGCCTTGTGGATTTTAAACACAAAGAAGCCCTGATCTTCAAGACTCTCCTGAAGGGCAGCACGACTGTCCGCCTCGAACTCCTTTTCGAGGACCCGGCCATCAGAGGTTCCAATTTTACAACGGTAGGTTGACATTAGCCTTGATTTTTATCACATCCCCTCAATAAATTGAATGAAAATAACCTATTAAATCGACCTAAAACGAAAAATGGCCGGTCAAAAATGACCGGCCATTCGACATCTGAAAAACTTACAGAATCAATAATCTTTTGCGTCGTGCTCAACTCCGTGACAACTTAGTGAGCAGGATCCGTGCCGCGCAGAATACCCTTGCGCATCAAACTTCAGTTTGCCTGCTGCATTCTCAAAGACCACGTTCTCGTTAAACTTAATTAAATTCGTATATTGAGTACTTCCGTGAGCATCGTGACAGGTAAAACATGAGGTCCCGTCCTGTCCGCTCATGCGGCCCTGAATATGCAGTGAATGATATGGGAAACTTTCATTAGACAATATGCTCACGCGGTCATGGCACTTATAGCAAAGAGCATAGGCCTGTTCACTCTCAGGACGTTCATCATCAGTCTGGTAATTTAACACCAGCAAGCCCTGATTTTCTGAGCCATGAGGCCCCTTGGGACCGGCGGGATCGTCACTGCCATGACAGTCACTACAGCTTATCTGAGAAACCTCGTTCGGCCTTTTCTTCTGCGCAACATAAGGCTCCTTGAGACTGATAACGACCGTGTTCTTGCCCTCGCCTTCGACCGGATGAAAAGAGGGGTTGGTCGTTTTGAACTCCGCATGTTTGTCGGAAGAATTACCTGGTAGATTGGCACTTTCCGAGTGGCAGCGATAACAAAGCTCGTATTCATTCTCTATCTCGGTGATCAAATTGCCCACCCGTCGCCCTTGCATGCCTCGAAAGGGCTTACCCTTTTCAACAACGTGAGGGTTGTGGCAATCAACGCATTCTGAATGGCGGGCGGCGTTAACAACCTCTTCAGGAAGTGCTTCAAGCTGCCTGTGAACTCCCTGAACTGTTAAAACCGGATGATTATAGGGTTTGCGTAGTTCGTTCGCTATATCACGCAGAAGGCTCGCTCCTTGCGACTTCAGGTAGCCTCCCTGAACCATACGATTACGAGCTCCAGTATCCCCGTGGCAGGTCAAACACGAACTCTCTTCGCCGCTCAATGCCATGGTCATGCCTCTGTGGCAAGCGCGACAGCTTTTCGACAAGAAAGACTTACTACTGTGAGCGCCACTCAGAAAATTTTGTTTAGCGATGGCATCAGGTGGCAAGATTACGATTGTTAATGTAAAAACAACTAACAAGAATAAACTGACGAGCCATGACAGCGACCGAAACAAAGCGTTATCTTTCCTATTGGCCATAATTAGGATCCCGGTCGTTTGTGATCATCAGTAGGTCCCAAAGGAACTCCACCATCGTGACATTGCCCACAAACTTCATCATACACATCACTGTAAGTCCCAGTATCAACCACTGACTTATGCCTCCAGAATGGAGGTAAGCCATCACGCCCTGTGTCAGTATGAGGGTCATGACAGGTCGTGCATTGCATCTTATTCTGGCCATCAAGCGGGGTGAAAACTGCCGGATTCAGCGGCAACCGGTAGGTTGTTCCAGGGCGAAAAGAATTTATAGCATCACGCACAGTATCGTTGTAGACAAATGAAATCGGATGAGACGTCGAAAGGTCAATAATAAAGTAGCCGCGGGCATTGTCAGTGACCATGTTTTGCGCACCGAGCATGGCAATTGTCGTGCCATCATTCAGAATACCAATAGCCGTGACGCCATCATGACAGGAAAGGCATAGCCGCGAAGAACCACTGGGATATGTACCGTCATCCTTGTATTGACTAATGTTCTCGGTGCCGGAGGAGCCAGTGTAAGTACCAGCAATTACAAGCGGTGAATTATAAAGTGGAAAGGACCCCATGTCACCCGGATCAGGGCGGCTCCAAAGAGTAGACTCCGGCGTTGCAGAGTGTGGTGTGTGGCAGAAAATACAGATTTGGTCTGTGCCTCCAGTCGCAAGCGCTGGATCTTGAGCTTGTGGCCCGCCATGGGTGGCGGAACTCGAAAAGTTATGTCTATTAAGAGGTTCTGAGAGATCTAGTGGTGCGGACATGGCCACAACAGCTGAGACCATAGAAAGAACAATAAGAAGGACTATAAAAAAATATCTATTCTGTGACATGAATAATTACCTAGTGTGACCTTTAATTGCATCAAGACAAGACGTGTAGCGTACAATGCAACTACTAAAAATGCAAAAAACACACCACAACCGAGCCAGAGAAGAGGTAATGCGGGCCTAATGAAGCAGTTTAAACACCTGAACACGGTGGTTGTACGAGTCTGCGACAAACAAACGGTCGTCATAATCCACAAAAAGTCCGGCTGGTAGGTTGAATCGACCGGGTTGGCCACCTCCCCCCCCAAAGAACATCAGGAGATTTCCCGCCAAATCGAATACCTGGATATTGTCAAATGCCGCGTCCGACACAAAAACATGGCCGGCCCGATCCACGGCAAGACCCTTGGGCCGCGCAAAATAGCCCGCCGAATCACCTGGCTGGCCAATAGTGCTCAGCAAAACACCCTGCGCATCCTGAACCTCAATGGTAAAGGATATTGCGTCGAGAACCAGAACTTCATCATTTGGTCCCAAAGCAACATTCAGCGGTTTTCTGAAACGGCCATCAGGACTTAACCGACTTTGTACCTTTTTCGCTAAAGATCCATCAACATTAAAAACGTAGACAGACTCACCCATGACATCTGCAACATACAACCGACCTGCCGAGTCTAAAGCCAATCCAGCAGGGCGTTTAAAACCACCTGCCGGGCCCCAACTTTCAAGATAATTGCCTTCGAAATCGAGAACGAAGATTCTTTGGCTTTCGGCATCCGCCAAAAAGACCCGTCGAGACGCTTCATCAACAGCAACCCCACTCGGCGAAAAAAGACGAATACCAGCAAACTCCTGAAAATAATCGACCTTTTTACGATTCAGGTCGAAACGATAGAGCATGCGAGACCCGTTATCCGCAACCCAAACCAAGCCCGACTGACTGGTTGCGACAGCGAAAGGACTGAGCAAAGGGAGTTCTTTCTGACGCTCACCAAGGAACCAGTCCAAAACCCCGGAAGTTCGATCCTTGGCTTTGAAATCCTGGGGCCCAACCAAGCTGCGGAGATAGCTGATTCTCGGTTCATCGGGGGGGGGCGGCCAAACAAGTTCGACGGTCTCGTCCTGCCAGAGAAATGGCTGTGTCGACACACCGACACAGCCATTTAGCGAACTCAACATGATAAGGAGGAGAAGGAAAGGAAGAAATCTCGACATTTTTATCATAATTTATTGGTCAAAGCGTTCAACGGGATACTGCTCTTTCAATTTCGACATCCAAGCTTCATACAATTCTTTACGCTTAGTCTCTTCAAGCTGGGTGCGTATTTGGGAGGCAGCTTCTTCATAAGTTAACTGCCGCGCTTCAGTCGTGTCATCAAGTTTGATGATATGAAACCCGTACATCGTTTTTACGAGATCGGAAATTTCACCAGGTTGCATTGCCTGAACAACTTCATCAAATTCACGAACAGTTTGACCTCCTTGAAAAGTGCCCAGGCTACCTCCGACATACTTACTTCGGTCATCCGATTCATAATAGGCGAGGTTATAGAAGTCTTCGCCGGCCCTTGCTCTATCGAGGAGGTCTTCTGCGCGAGATTTAAGTAATTGCCGCTCTTCAGCATTAGAAGCAGGATCAACCTTCACCAGAATATGGCTTGCCGTATACGTTTTGGGCTGTATAAACATTTCTTTATGCTTAGCATATGCAGAAGAGACCTCTTCATCAGAGAATTCAACTCTGTCATTCACTACAATGTCTTCAGCACGCTTCGCAAGCAACTTACGATACAGGCCTGCCCTCAATTTCCCCCAAAGATAGGGTTGAGACTTTTCTGTGAAGTCTTTGTATTTACTAAGCAGTTTCTGCCATTCATTCTCAAAAGAGGCGGGATCAACTGCAATCTCTTCGTTGATAGCATAAAGAGCTTTGTAAGAAATAGTGAGCAACTCATCTACAGCCTGCTCTTTAATCTCAGCCAATTTCTCGGCTTTCATGCCACCATGGAAGCTTAGTTGCATAGGAACAAGTTCTTGAACCCGAAGATCAATATCCATGTTTGTAAGAACGATATTTCCAACCTTTAGAAAATCTTTATCCTCTGCTGTTTGCTCCTCAGCAAAAGCCACAGAAAAAGATAAACAGTAGAGCAGCACAAAGGTGACACCAACGACCCTAGTTAACAAACGCATACAAAGTTTCTCCTTAAGACCTATCTGAAACAGCGTCGAATAAGATAATTACCAACATTAAATCTATTAAAATTCTCGATTAAAGTCAACAACAGTAAAAGAAAGTGTCGCTAGCAAATAAACTGTCCGGTGTTGTAGCACAACATCTGTCCGGTTCATTCTGTCCAGTAGGAGGACACTATGAAACGAACAGTTCTACAACAGGAGATCCGGATAATGCGTTTCGAAGA
>JARUHP010000033.1 GCA_030005635.1 Deltaproteobacteria bacterium IMCC39146 | reverse complement strand
GACTGGCGGCCTCGTGTTTAAATTCGTCGGTGAATGATCGTCTGTCTCTTCTGCTCATTTGAACACCTCTCTTGAAGTGGTATACTATACCACCTTAGTTGGTGTCCGGTTTTATTGAACCACTACACTTCGGCCAAGGCATCATAATACACTTTATCCCTAACCATCTTCCCCTCCTGAACAAGATACAAAACAAAAACAACAATCTTTATTTAGCCGCGATGAAGATCTATGAAAATCAATAAGGACATAAGCTTTGACCTTGTGTTTGGGGTAAACCATAGACCTTGATAGACCTTCATCGCGGCCAATTTGCCTTTGACCTTATAATCAAAGCTCACATTTAGCAGCTATCAGAATCTACGAAAAGCTATAAAGGCAAAAAGCCATAAGCTTGTATTTGGTTTTGTCTTACTCTGCGATCTCTGCGTCTCAAGTGAGCATAGCGAACGGGCGTGAGGCAGATTTTGCTTTTGTCTATCAATTGTCGGTATTTGTCTGTTTCAAAAAAATACAATCAACCAATCAGAGTCTAAGTTGAGTAAAGTGGATAACCAGACTTATTTTTTACCAGATCCCAACCCAGGCCTGCGTAACAGCTGGTTATACATGCGTTCAGCATTCTGATTACGCTGCGGAGATCTTGCCATATGTTGTTCCAAGGCAAATTTTGCCCGGGCATACTGTTTACGTTTCATGTAAATCTGCGCCATTTCCCACCAGGCCATGTAACGGCCCGCATTGTAACGAATCATCAAGTTGGCTTCAGACAGAACCGTATTGTCAATCTGCTCCTTGGGTCTTTCATGCCGTTTCAACCAGAAAGGATGCACACTTCCGGAACGGACAAACACCATGGAGGACTCCGAATTGAAGACCAGATGCCATTCGTCACTGGCTTTCAAGCGATCCAGCAACGGGTATTTTTGCCCGGTGTCAATGGTAGAGGCTCTCGTAACAATGGTATTCACATCAAAACGCTGGAGAATCTCCCTCCAGTTGGGTTTGCCGGCCATCACGTTCCAGCCGTTCTGAAACATCTCCGCCGAATTCTGTCGACCGTCCCAGAACATCAGGTATTCGGGATACAGCTTGAATGCCATGTACCCGCCCCAATCGTAGGTGTTGTAGATGTTTTTCGTGAGTTTGTGCTCCTGGACGAACTCGGTTGCTGCAATCGGATAATGCCACTCGCGCAAGCCTGTCTTGAAGGTTCCATAAACGTTATGGACCGGTTGCCAGAGAGTCCAGAAAAGAGCGGCAGCCACGCAACAGAGAACCAGCGCGGAGATCTTGCGATAAAGATCGGGCAGCCGCACACGCACAGGTTCTGCGAGCTGATCAAGGTAGGCAGGCAGGATGGCGATCGCCCCCATATAAAAGAACGGGATGTGACGCACAAGCTTCATCCCCATCATGGCCAGACCGGCCAGCAGGCAAAGATCCACCAGACTGATTCTGCGCCAGCCAAGAAGGACGATGAGTGCAGCTCCTGCCATAATGTAAAAGAATACCGGCTCGTTACTGAACGTCGTCAGCGTCCAGTCCATGTTGAACTTCTGGGACATCGACACGGTATAGTTGCCGGAGGAATCTGTTGATCCACCCAGCTTGGAAACATTAAGCAGAACATTCATCAGGTAGCCCGGGTAAGGACTTATAGAAGACGCCAAAGCGACCAGGCCCGAGGCAACCAGCAATTTGCGAAGTTGAAAAGGAACTCGTGTTCCCGGCAGAAACTGGTCGCCAATCCCACCAACGAGAAAAGCAACCAGCAGCGCGGCAGCAAGCACCGAGCCGGCATGGACATTGGCCCAGAAGATCGCGAGGGGGAAAAGCCACAAAACCGACCAGTTCTGTTGCTCAAGGAAACGCTGCAGCACAAGCAAGAACAGGGCAAAAAGCAGAAAAGTCCACAGCTGTGGTCGTTCCAACCATCCACCGCTGGTCAGCATAAAGACCGGCAAAACCAAAAGGATAGCCGTCCAACTCGCAGAGCGACGCCGCGCGACCAAGGCCAAGCAGATCAAGGTTGCCGTCACCAGGATGCCCTTAAGCACGCTGATCGTGGCATAGCCACCCATTGAATACAGACCGAACAGAATCAGACTGTGTAGCCAGGAATGCTCGCTTCTCGGAACATCCTTGGCAAGCGTGAACAGGTCACTATGGATCATACTTTTGGTTTGCCAGATATACTTGCCGGACTGCAATTGCCAGAAGACATCAAAGGAATGCACCTCTGAAATAGCAACAGCAAAAACGGCGAAGACCATTGTGCCAAGTGTAAGGATGCTCACATATTTGATTAAGCGTAAAAACGACAAGGTGGAGTCCCTTCCATTGAGCTTAGAGTTATCAGCTCTTCATATTTAGCGGCTTGTAAATAAACTGACCACTCTGCCAGACCTATTTACCAGACTGGAGTTGCCAGAAGGCGTCATGGGATTCGATGGCCCGCATGGCCATAAGTAAAATTGAGTAGACAAAACACAAAACCAGCATCTGTGTCGAACGGCCGGCATTTTCTGAAGACATCACGACTCACCATCAATGCCAACATGGGACGCTTAAAAGAATTAACGTTTAGGATAAATCTTGACTGTTGACAATCAATCTTTGATTTTGCATAACAACTCAACCATATTACCGAAAAAGCTTATATGCTCGGGGAAAAAATTATGCCTCTGAACGTAGCGTGCAATCTTGACCGATGAGATTTCCCAAGCGTCAAAAAACAGCTCCAACAATACTTGATGGTCGTAATCATTCCAGAGAATCGATCTTCACTCTTTCCAAGGATGCCAACTTGTAAACCACAACGAGATAGCGTCTGGCCATTAGTTCAAACATCCGAGATATTTGTGTTTTGAGACCCTTTAATGCCATCGGTTTCAGGAACGCCAAAACAATCGAATCACTTGCTTAAGGCACGCTTCTGTATTTAACCTTAAGAGAACAAGATTTATCTTTATTTTATCAAACAACCCTAATTCAGAGATTAACTTGTTTGCAAATATAGTCAGTCTCAAAAATGGAAATAAATATTCTAACCTACTGCTCCTATAAATTTTAAAAATTTTTTTACTACTACTTACCCCTTTTTCGCCAATAACCACCCATCCCTCTTCAGCTCTATTAAGTTTTCCCTTGCTAGCCAACTGCAAGACTATGGCCACATCTGACCCGAGGAAGCCTCCATTAAGCATGTGGCAATCTTTAATTATGTCAGTACGCATTAAAGAATAAAAACGGCTGTTCCCCTGACATTTTGTAAAAATCTTCGCTAAACGCTGCGGTCTTTTATCTGCAAGACTAGCATCCCCCATCCGAACTTCATCAAACTCTCCACTCTCGTACCTGGCGGGGGAGGTAGATGCAACAAAATCTTCATTTTCGCACAAGAAATCGTAATTTACTGAGAGATAATCTAAAGAACGGAGATCATCACAAGCCGCCCACATAAAGAATTCTCCCTTCGCTTGTTCAAGGACATACTTAAAATTTGCCCCAACGCCAAGGTTCCGAGGTTGTCGTACAAAGCGAATTCTTCCATCTCTTTTAGCATATTCCTGACAAATCAACTCCGTGTTATCAGTCGAAGCATTATCAGAAATGATAAGTTCAAAATCGGTAAAGGATTGCGCCAATAGAGAATTTAGCGTCTCCCGTATCTTCGCTTCACCATTATAAACTGGCATACCGATGCTAACTTTCGGCGGCATCATGGTTTGTTTGCCCTTAAAGAAATGTTGGTTTTAACGAATTCAAGAGCTTTCAAGCGAACTTGATCTGCTGCGAGTCCTGAAGCACAGAGAGTCAAAATGGACGCGATCACCAACACTACTAACTGCTCGAAGACTTCTGTTGAAGACGGAATTATCTTGCGAAGTAAAATGACTACCAGCCCAGCAGCCAATAACGGCTTAATTATATCTTTCATATACCAATGCCATTTCTCTGTCGTGAGGATACGACGAAACATGAAATGCACCCCAACGAACACATAACCAGAGTTCAAGCCAACCCACACCCAGGCTGCACCTTCTGCACCGTAGCGAGGGACTACCCAGAGTATTAGAGGTACGATTATCAGCACAGACACAAAATTGATTCTTACCGTTAATCCAGTCCATCCATAAGCCAGTTGTGTCTGATAAGGAATCCACATCAGACCGTTCAACATATTACCAAACACCAAAAGGCTCAAGAGGACAGATGTACGCTGGACCAAGACAGGATCTTGTGTCCAAAGGCTGAGAAAAGTGTCAGAAAAAAAAATGAGAACCATCGCTGCGCTGCCCATAATAACTGTTACAAGTTGCGCTCCTTGATGGTAGGTACGTGTCAACTCGACGGTATCGTCTACAGCATGAAGCTGGCTTAGTCTTGGGAGCCAAGCTTGGGCAACAGGAGAAACCAATACATATAAAGCGCTAGCGACCGTTGCAGCCAAAGTGTAGTACCCGTAATCAGACAAGCTCAACAATTTTGAGAGCAAGACTTTGTCTACCTGAGTAAGAAGCAAAACAAGAAAGGTGATCCCCATCATCCCCCTGGCAAAATGCCATACTTCGCCCAGGGCTCTTGTGGAAAAACGAGCGGGACGCTCAGTACATGGTAGATTTACGTAAGTCAATACAGCGAGGACAACAAGCGATAATACGGAAACAACACCTTGCCACAAAAAAAAGGCCTGAATGGTAGGCGACAACCAAGCCAGGATAGCTACCGCTCCTAAGTCACGAAGCGTGGCCATGCTGCTATTTACGACATTATATTGAACCTGCTTCTGCAAACCAATAATGCTACTTCTATATATCCCTTCAGCAAAACGCAATGCAATGACTACTCCCATAATCGTCAAGGCTTGCGCGACCACTGCGACAGGCAAACTTCCAACATTTAACCATGACGAAGCTAACCAGTTTGAGCTCAAATAAAGGCCCAAAACGGTCACAAAAGCTACGCCCAAAGTTACACATTCGATACTACGTAAAAGATCGCGGATTGAAGTCACGTTGATGGCTCCCCCTGTAAAACGCGCCATCTCGCGGTTTAAAGTAGGAGCCATCCCCATATCAAAAAGCCTTAACCACGCTTGTAAAACAGTGAATAAACCAATCAATCCATAGGCTTCTATCCCAAGGAATTTAATATACAGAGGAATAAAGGCAAACCCCATCAAGGCAACCCAGCCCTGACCGAGATAGTTGGCGAGAAGGTTACGCTTGAGCACTCGCTTAACCGTACACTGCTGTCGCAGTTTGGGTTGAGACAGATACATTCATCATTTTATTCTCTTTAAATAGCCATCAGGCGCAACAGTTATCAAAAGTTTATTTTCGAGTTCCTTATCAATCACAAATTCATCATGATTTTCAAGATACTTTCTAACTGCGGTCTTGGGATTATTGCCCACATCCCACGGCCTGTCAGCAAAAAAACCTGGGGGCATATCTTCAACAAAAGTGTCAAACACAACACAATAACTTCCCTTTGTGACCAACGGAGTGTAGCTTTCCAACTCCGCCAACACATGGTCATGCGTATGCATGGAATCAAGAAACACCAATACACGCTCATAACCCGAAGCTATATCGGAAACCTGTTTTACAATTTCGTGATCAACGGACGACCCTTGCAACATCTTGATTCGACTGGCCATAGGATGTTCTTCTATGGCAACTCGGTTATGCTGCCTGATGTCAATATCCACCCCAAGAACCATCCGTTTACTGTTCCGGGGATCTATTGTTTTCCCCTCTTGAATGGCATCACTCATATCCAGAAGAGCCAACAAAGAGGCACTTAATATGAGAGATCCGCCATGTGCTATACCTGTCTCAATAATCAAGTCCGGCTCGACCTCCCACACCAGTTCCTGCACAGCTAATATATCTTGCGGATACTGAATAATTGGACGATCCATCCAGGAAAAATTGTAGACATACTTCCGAGCCATGGATGCTTGGAGCCAATTTTTAGAAAGAGTCTGTAACTCTTTGTCTTGCTCGAAAGCCTTTACTCTTTGCTGCTTTTCTTGCAAAAATTCTTCAAATGGCTTCATAAATGCGCTCCTAATCTTACTAACTCCCTTTTTGGCAAAGAGTCTTGATTTTTCTGACTCGTATTGCTGTCTTTGATGATTATTCCCATTGGCTAAACCTTCCTGTCTCGATATTCATAAACTAGCTTTTCTACCACACCCAGCACATCACCAGGCTCCAGGCCACAATCTTGTTGTACCAGAGCGACATTAATGCACGGAAAATTGAGTAGCGGAGCAACCTCAGAGACTTCCCAATGACAATCAACAACCCTTGAGATAGACTCACAGACCTGAGAGTTTGTAAGATTCTGGCCAGAGGCCACATTATAAATAGCTTTCGGATCTGGATGACGAGCTAAAGTAATGAGAGCGCTAATCACATCTTTCACTAATATATAGTCCTTTGAACTATCTGGTGAGGTATGCAAAACACAATTGCCGTTATCACACGCCTCACGAATAAGATCAAACAGGAAATTTTTTGACGAAAAATCTGCACCGATCACATTGGAAAGGCGCACAACTACCGTATTGCGTCCTGAATGTAGGCAGAGCGACTCCCCCATTATCTTAGAGAGGTTATAGAGGTCAGAGAAGGAATTTGGGTTTACCAGTAGATCTGCATCTTCACTCACCTCACCATGAAGACCAGAATAGACCCTTGTTGACGAAAGATAGATCAAGCGATCAAACGTGGACTCTTGTAAAAAACGTTTCAGAAGGCAGACATGGGCTTCCACTGTAGCAAGAGGTCGATCGCGAAAATCCGCAGTTAGTCCAACACAGTAAAACAAAACACCAAGCGCCCTCTCTCCAATATCCTCTATTTTATTTGGGCAATAAGGAGAAAAACCGTGAGATTTCAGAGTTGCAACAAGCTGCCGGCCTATGAACCCACGGCCACCCAAAACGGTGCAAATCACATTCCCTCCTTGGTTATAGGTTCAGAAGCCCACAAGCGCTCTACAAGTTCAGCGAACAATTCCCTGTTTTGCTCAAATTCAAGTTCACAGCGCTCCACCGAGGGAAGAAATCTTTCTGGCAACTTAGTGTAAAGGCTGAAGCAACGTCGGATGTTTTTAATCTCATCAGGGTTCATAGGCTGATCCCGTAAGATGGTATCGTCGGTAAAGGTACGCGCAGACTCGCTCCCGTTTATGAATCCCTGATCTACACAAAATTGACGCAATGGCACACCTTGAAATGGGTAAAACACACTCATAATGGCAATTGTTGGCGTTATCTCGCGAATCAGGTTTATTGTTTGGAATGCCTCCTCACGTGTTTCGGTTGGGAAACCTATCATACAGTATGCATTAGATCGCAACCCGTATTTGTGGATAACTTTAAAAGCCTTTTTGATAGATTCTATAGACATTTGACGATTACATATTTTTCTCAATATTCGAGTGCTCCCAGACTCAACACCGAGGGACACCTGAACGGGGAGCCCCATTTTGGCCACTAGGCACATCTTTTCGTCAGTTACTGACTCAGGCCGGGTCTGCAATAAAAGTGGGAGATTAATCTCTGAACGGTACCATTCGCAAAATCTCTGGATATCAGCAACGTTGTTAGAAAAAAAACATTCGTCCTGTAACTGAAAAATCTCTGCTCCAAGATCCACAAGACGCCTTACCTCTTGCTGGAAGCTTTCGAAGGGACGTACCCTAAAATATCTACCAAGCCCTTGAAATTTCTCCTTAAGCGCTGAATTGACACAATAGTGGCAGTCATAAGGGCATCCGCGAGAGTACTCTATTAGTGCCCTATGACGCATCTCACCGTCATAAGGCTTGAGCATGTGGCGTTTGTCAAACAAAGAGTAGTCTACTGAAGTGTTCCAGAGTCGATCACTTGGAATGAGTGGCCGCATTGGGTTTCTGCGAACCCCATTTTGAGTACGTACCCACAGATTCTCGATATAGGAAATGTCATTTCCATCCTTCTCTGCACGAAGAAAATCGCCCCAAGCACCTTCTCCTTCGCCCACACAAGCCACATCAACAAAATCCATCTGCATAACTGATTCCGGATCAATCGTCGCGTGGACTCCACCAACGAAGACCAAGGGGGCATGGTCAGGCATTACTATGCGCGCCATAACCTCCTTGAAAAGCTCCCACTCCAAAGAGTTAGCGTGCACAGCCAGAACTTGCGGTTGATATGAGGTCAAGATATCCTGTAAATCTGAGTAAAGTTGACTTAAGGGAGGATATTCATTTTTGTTGCGGCCTTCGACTGGCTTAAACTCTCCTGTAGATTCACGTTCTTCTGTCGCCGTACTTGTTTTGTTATAGAAGGTGCTTTCAAAATAACGCACATCGCATTGTTGATTCTTAGCAATGGTGGACAGAATCCCCACAGCCAAGGGCAATACCCCATCATTACTTGTGTTAGGGAAAAAAAACAAAACACGCGGGTTCATATCACCTCCAGAGATGGGACAGACACCACAAAATCCCCACCCCACTCACTCACATAGGAAAGTTGTTGCACAATTTCATCACGTAGATTCCAAGGGAGAATCACGATATAGTCAGGCTGTTCATCTTTTATCCTTTTTTCCGAAACAATAGGGATTCGGCTGCCGGGAAGATACTGCCCCTGCTTGGCTGTGCTTCGGTCAACAACGTAGGTCAACAAATCCGGTCGCACTCCGGCAAAATTCAACAGAGTATTCCCCTTGGCGGCGGCACCATAGGCAGCAATTTTTTGGCCTTGAGCTTTCTTTTTGAGAAGAAAACTGAGTAGATCATCCTTGATCTTCTCTGCCCGTGCCTGGAATCCTTGATAATATACGGCGGTTGTAACTCCGGCTCGGCTTTCACTCTCAAGAGTGGCCAACACCTGGCT
The DNA here is from genome assembly GCA_030005635.1 of Deltaproteobacteria bacterium IMCC39146. GTDB lineage: Bacteria > Desulfobacterota > Desulfuromonadia > Desulfuromonadales > BM103 > M0040. The sequence continues at coordinate 27,337 of JARUHP010000033.1, read as the reverse complement.
ACTGACCGGTTTTTCCCCGCTCCCTTTCTTTTGTGCAAAGACACGCAAGCTCCCACCATGTGTAGACAGCTCTTCGACATCGAACACCTCAAGCCCGCTACATTCGAGAATCCGACTCACCGCCGTGAAAGAGAGGTAGGAGAAATGCTCATGATAGATAGTATCAAACTGACACTGTTCAACCAATTTCAACAGATGCGGGAACTCAAACGTTGCCACGCCATCGGGCTTCAGAAGTATGGTGAAGCCAGCCACAAAATCGTTGATATCAGGAACATGGGCCAAAACGTTATTGGCTACGACAAGGTCTGCTTGCCGACCCTGTGAGACGAGTTTTTTTGCCAACTCAGCCCCGAAGAATTCCTCAACGACCTCCACACCTTTTGCTCGTGCTGCAACCGCAGTACTTGCCGTCGGCTCCACTCCAAGGCAGGGGATGCCACGTTCAACAACGTATTGCAGAAGATATCCATCGTTGGCGGCAATCTCGACCACGAGTGAAGCTTCATCAATTTCAAAACGTACCACCATCTTCTCAACGTAGTCTTTGGCATGGTTCAGCCACGTCGTGGAAAAGGAGCTGAAATACGCATACTCTTTGGTGAAGAGTTCATCCGCACCAGCATGGTCTTCTGTTTGCACCAACCAGCAATCAGTGCACACTAGAACCCGCAAGGGAAACCATTTCTCCGGTTCACGCAACGCCTGCTCTGTGAGATAAGCGTTCGAGGGAGGCGCGCTTCCCAAGTCGATGAACGGCAGATGTAAATCAGCCTGGCAGTGTCGGCATTTCATAATTCGATCCCCAGGAAAGATTCATCAATGTAAGGAAGGCTCTGATCGCGAGTTGACAGATCTGTTACGCTTAACGGCCAAGAGATGCCAATTTGAGGGTCGGCATGATGAAGTGCACCCTCAGCATCAGAAGAGTATCCCGCTGTGTGTAGATACAAAAGTTCACAGTCCTCCGTCATGGTTTGGAAACCATGAGCAAAACCTTCCGGGATCAACAGACTCTTCTGGTTCTCTGCGGAGAGGATGTCACCGTACCATTTCAAGAAGGTTGGAGAGCCTCGCCGAATATCCACTGCGACATCAAATATCTCTCCACTGAGGCAACTAACCAACTTGGTTTCAGCATGCGGGGGATATTGGAAATGGAGCCCGCGCACCGCTCCAACACTTCTGGTCAAGGTATGATTCATCTGCGCAATCGGTTTTTTGAACCCGGCAGCCAGTAATTCCTCAGCACAATAAAATCGTGCGAAAAACCCTCGCGCATCGGCAAGCGGTTTTCGTTGTACGACTTTCAAACCGGCCAGTGGCGTTTCAATGATATCAAATCGTGTAGAGCTCATTCTTGTGAAACCGCCTTTTCATACTCTTGGATCTGGCCGAGAGAGAAGCTTTGCATTTCTTCTCCACTTCTCCAGGCTTCATGCCAGAAGAGTGTCTTATTAAGTGCCGTTGATAAAACCCATCGTGGCTTCCAACCAAGGTTGTTTTGTGCCTTGCTGCTATCCAACTTGAGGTAATGTGCTTCATGAGGATTGTAGCCTTCATCAGTCTCCCACCTCAGTTCAGTGCAGGTATTAGCCAAATGCTCAATGATCCATCCGACGCTACGTGCATCCTCATCAGCCGGACCAAAATTCCAAGGCTCTGCAAAAGCATCCCCTTCAACAAACAACCGTTGCGCCAGAAGAAGATAGCCTGAGAGTGGTTCAAGAACATGCTGCCATGGCCGAATTGCCTGAGGAGCACGAATGTTAAGGATTTCTTCAGCATCCAAAGAACGGAACACATCAGGCAGCAGACGATCGTTTGCCCAATCACCTCCGCCGATGACATTGCCTGCCCTGGCGCTGGCGAGCGCGACACCCTGCTCTTGCAGAAAGGATTGCCGATAAGCAGCAGTCACCAGTTCGGAACAGGCCTTGCTGCTGGAATACGGATCAAACCCTCCCATTGGTTCGATTTCTCGATAGCCCCAGGACCACTCACGGTTTTCATAGCACTTATCCGTAGTAACGTTGACAACCGCCTTTACCGTGGGACAACTACGAACAGTCTCAAATAAATGAACGCTACCCATAACATTGGTGGCATAAGTGTCAATCGGGTTCCGGTAAGATTCTCGGACCAAGGGTTGGGCAGCCATATGAATAATGATCTCAGGCTGGGCTTCTTGAAGCGCCCTCGTGAGACTCTCCAAATTGCGAATGTCACCGATGGTGGAATTCATAAAGGATCCAACATTCGCTTGAACAAACATGCTTGGATCGGTTGGTGGCTCCAATGCATAGCCGTAAACTTTAGCGCCAAGCGCATGCAGCCAGAGACAGAGCCATGAACCTTTAAAACCGGTATGCCCGGTCACGAAAACCCGCCTTTCTTTCCAGAAATCTTTTTCAAACATTATGCTTACCAAAGCCTCCAGGGCGCCTCGCCGGTTTTCCAAAGATCATCCAGCAGGGTTTTGTCACGCAAAGTATCCATCGGTTGCCAGAAACCCGTATGTTTGAAAGCTTTAAGTTGTTTATTCTTAGCCAATATTTCCAGAGGTGACCTTTCGAAAACCGTGTCGTCTTCAGAGAGATAATCAAATACTTGCGGTTCGAGCACGAAAAAACCAGCATTAACCCAGTTTCCATCGCCCTTGGGCTTCTCCTGAAAGCCAACGACCTGATCACTACCTGAAAGACCTAAGGCACCAAAACGTCCACTTGGCTGAGTAGAGGTGAGTGTTGCCAGGCACCCGTGTTTCTGGTGATAAGTGACCAACTCAGAGATATTCACATCGCCGACCCCATCCCCATAGGTCATCATGAAGGTCTCATCTCCTACATATTTTTGAACTCTCTTCACCCTGCCGCCGGTCATGGTGTCATGTCCGGTATCAACTAAAGTAACCTTCCAGGGTTCTGCCGTGTGGTGATGGATAACCCGTTTATTGTTATCCGTGAAATCGAAGGTAATATCCGACTCATGCAAGAAGTAATGGGCAAAGTACTCTTTGATACAATAACCTTTATAGCCAAGGCAGATGATAAAGTCATTGAAGCCATAATGAGAATAGCTCTTCATAATATGCCAAAGTATCGGCTTCTCTCCGATTTCAATCATAGGTTTTGGCTTCAAGTGGGATTCTTCGCTGATACGGGTGCCGAACCCTCCGGCGAGAATAACTACTTTCATATTTAATCCTCACAATTAGTAAGTTAAGCCTATTTTTTTAGGTCAAACAATCACAACCTTTACAATAAAGAGAATATCAACTCAAGCAAGCCATAATCAGCTTGAGTTGCAAAGTTTATAGGGTTTAAACGACTCGCGGTAACAAGAAGTCCTTAGACTGATCAAAGACAACCGGAAATTGAGAGTAACAACACGAGTTCATGCCTTTACCAATGCTTATTCAGGGCACGACATTGACCAACCTCGTTTACTTGCGGTAACCACCGGCGCAATTGAGATGCTCAATGACCAAAACCAAGGAGAGATTGGCAGCTAGTCCCTGCGAGCCAACAGCTTAAACTGAGAACGAAGCTCGACCCTACCAAGTCTCGCCAACAATCGGTTGAGACGAAAACCGAAATAGCCAAACGACCCAAAATGGAGAAGGGTTAAACCTGAGGCCTCTAGAATGGCTCGGCAGCGGTCCTGGTCGAGTCCAACATCAACGTGAAACTCGGCTAACGATTCGTCGATTTCATCGCGCCGAGACAGGTTTAACAGCTTTCCAAGCACAGTCAGAATATGCTGTGGACGGCGCGCCATTTTGTAACAGACATTGAGATATTCATCGAGGCGAAGCAGTCGAAACTCCCCAGGGCCCACTTGTTCAACCAAAGCAGGTTCGCCTGTAATGTAGAGGAGACCGCCAGGTTTCAAAGCCTTGCACGCTAGTTCCAACACAGCAACATAGTCAGGCAGGTGGTGAAGTGTGGCCCCAAAGGCTACTACGTCGAAAGAACTCTCTTGTCTGAGCAAATATTCCTCAGCGTCGGCCTCGATGGTTTCAAGACGATCGCCCCCATTGGAAACCTTGGCACGAAGTACCTCCAACATTCCACCGGAAATGTCTAAAGCTGTCACACGCCAGCCAAAATCTAAAAACTTTAGAGTCAAGTTTCCAGTGCCGGCTCCACAGTCAAGAACCCTGACTTGTTCAAGATGTGCCAACGACGAATCCATCAATGCGAGATCTGCCTGAAAGCTTTCCTGAAACGCCTTATCCCGCATGTAAGGGTGGCGCATATCGTAAACTCGGCTGTCGCGGTTGTGCATCCTGATGTTTTCTTGGCGTACCTTCGCTGCCAATTCCGAATCAACTTCTAACATTTATTCGCTCTCCAAAGATAAACTCTCCAAGTGCCAGATGGCTGTGGCCCTAAAGAGACCTGCCTTCATACGCCATCTCCCCGATAAAAAGATTCAATTCGGTCGATCGCTACTTTGCGGTCAAATTTGTCCTTTACTAACTGTTTTGCCTTGGCAACCATTGGCCCGGCCATCGTTTCCCGATGTTCTATCAGATTGACAACCCCTGCTGCCAAAGCTTTTTTATCCCTTGGGGGAACTAAAAACCCGTTATGTTTATCCTCGAGGATTTCGACTACCCCACCGGTCGCAGACGCAACAACCGGAACCCCGGCCGTCATAGCCTCCAGAACAACCAACCCAAAAGTTTCATAAACAGAAGGTAAAACAAAAACATCAAAGGCCGAATAAGCCTTTTCAACATCGGGCATAAAACCCTGGAAGATGATTCTCTTGTGTACATTTAGCTTTACGGCCAAGTCCTCAAGCGCCTGCCGCTCACCACCATCTCCAACAAGTACAAAAAAGACCTGCGAACATTTTTCCAGTATTATCGGTGCAGCCTTGATTAGGTAGCGTAAGCCCTTCTCTTCACTTAGTCGTCCAACCGAACCCACCACCAAAGCGCCAGCAGGAATCTGCCAGCGACTTCGTAACTCATCATGCCATCTAGGGGAAGAGGTAAACCGTTCAGCATCTATCCAGTTGTATACTACTTCCACTTTCTCGGGGCGAATACCTTTTACCCTAATATTGAATCGACCGATCACTCCAGAGACACAGAACAGTCGTTCAGTAAAAGACATGAAAAGTCTGTCTAGGGGATATAGGAGATAACGGGCCAGCAAAGGATATTTCCGTAGAAATTCATCACCACTATGGTCGTGGCTGAAAATCTTTTTTACACCACCCAACTTGCCCGCTAGAACTCCAATAATACGCGATGCCGTAAGGTGTGTATGAACAACCTCAATACGCTCCTTTTTAATCAGCCTTAGCAATCGGATTAATTTAAGAGGGTTCAGGCGCCCAGCACCCAGTTGAAACACCTTAACCCCAGCTTTCTCAAAAAAATACAAAAATTCCGGGGACGAATTTCGCAGAGAACATACTAACGGCTGAAAATTAGCCCTGTTGATACCAGTAACTAGATCCACAAGAAGGGTCTGTGCGCCACCCTGGTCAAGATTATCAATAATCATGAGGACCTTAGTGGGCGTGATGTTCCCTTTCTTTCGATTTATCATTTTCTAGATACGCAGACATAATTAAGTGCGAAGATTTTCTTCTTTTCAACACTCTCATCCAAAGAAGAGGCCATATACACCCAAAGCTTGTTGAGCCATTTCACAAAGGCATGCAAAACAGGCACACCGTAAGTTAAATTTATCAAAACGGTTGAAGGTATATGCCCTAAAAACGACAAAAGTCCCCCCGCAGGCCTTATCACCAGTTCTTCAAAACCGGCTTGATTTAGTAAGAACCTCAGACCATGGACAGTATATCGATAGAAATCATAGGGTTCATTGTGCAACCAAGACAGGTGGGGAACGGTAAGGATCAAGTGACCGCCCGGCTTCAACACTCTTCTCATTTCCGCAAGAGCCTTCCATGGCTCCGGGACATGCTCCAGAACCTGTGAGCAGAAAACCGTATCAAAGCTTTCGCTGGCAAATGGTAGTTTCTGTGCATCGCCTACAGCTGTTGTCGCCTTGCTTGCCGTGACATCCAAACCGATATATTCATCCACATAATCGTGCAGAAGATCACGATATGCGCCGCGCCCGGCACCGGCATCAAGAAGGCGTCCCCGACAGTGTTCCCGAATCACTGGCATCATACCATCGAGGAGAGATTTACTGGCAGGAGTCAGGGTGAAATACTCTTTGCTACCTGCATAATGATCCGAGGCAGCACGCCCCTTTTCTTTTAGTTTGTTATACATTTACATCTGGTCCTTAACGGCAACTCACTCACTTCAGGTCCGACCAAATCGACCAATAAAAAAAACGGCCTGACCTCACTGATCATTCCCAAGCAAAACTGGCGGCCCGTGAATATCTCCCTGCCAAGCAGTTTCTAAAAGCTTCTTTCTTAGGTCGGGCCCACGCTTGAGAGAGGAAAGGATGATCCCCCCTGGAGCTTGGGTTATTCCCTCCGCCAATGAGAGAATCGTCATACCAAAGAACTCATTGCCGCAAAAAGCAACGTCGTCCATGACCACCGTCAGACGTATTCCAGTCTCCTGCAACGAGAGATAGGCTATTTCAGCAACCTCATCGACACCACAAAAAGCAACTTCTTTGATACCCTTGTCTCGCAGGGAAAGGAATAGTTCGAGATAATCCTGACGTGTCGATGTGTAGAGGCTGGTGAAATAATTCAGGTGCTGGTAAGCAAGACGGCTCTTTTCAGCGAACCCGTGTGGGGTCAACAGGTAACCGTAACGGTTGCGGGGAAAAGACTTGACCCGTACAAACCCTTTGGTCACGAGGTTCTTCATGTAGGAGTTGACTAACCCGAGAGCGATGCCGAGGCGGTTTGCCAACTCTCGTTGTGAGAGTTTCTCCTCTTTTTCAATTTCTGAGAGAAGGAGAAATGTTTTGTGAGAATCTTTCGAAACAGCTTCATTCTTGTTCATATTATGAACGATACAACAGATGTGTCTTGTGTATCAAGGATATTTGCGTTGTTTGTTCATTTTTTGAACGGCGATTGGCTCACGCCCGTTCGCTTTGCTCACTCTAGGACGCGGAGGGCGCAGAGTAACCACTTAAAACTTGTGGTCATGCTTCAACAACAAGGCCAGCACTGGCTTTTCGTTCTCTCTGCGATCTCTGCGTGACACGATTTAGCCTGTCAAGACTGGACCTTAAAACGCCGCTGCCAAAGACCCAAAGCCGCAATACACCAGAACTGCCGCCGGTAATATTGGTCATTCAAAGGTTTGCGCGCCAATTCCTGAAGAAAATCAGGATGGAACAGCCCCTGTTCAGCAACTTGGTCAGGTTCAAAAAACCCTTTGACCTGTTTGCCCATCGGCCCTTTCATCCACTGCTCCAAAGGAACAGTGAACCCGGTCTTTTTGCGCTTCCTGATCCGTTCTGGCAATCGCCCCTGCATGACCTTGCGCAGCAGGACTTTCTCCTGATCCCACTTAAGTTTATAGCGAGACGGGATCCGGGCGCAAAGCTCCACTAACTTGTGATCAAGGTAGGGAACGCGAGCTTCAACGCCATGAGCCATGGTCATTTTGTCGTTCTTTAGCAGTAGATCATCCGGTAACCAGGTATGGAAATCGAGATTCAGCAGCTGGCTTAAACCATCTATCTCCGGAGAAAAATAGCTACTAACAATCTGTTCAGCTGCACGTTGTCCTCCAGCTGTCGACTCGTCCAGCAAACCTGACATCTCATCCCGGGAGAAGACTGCAGCGAGGTTGAGGTAGGCTCGAGTACGATCCTGTTCTCCGAGAGAGGCGAACGCCCGCTGCATGGTGATGTTATGCGCTAATCGCCCTCCAAGCTGACAGCTGGCCGTGGGCAGCCAGGGGGCCGCTTTACGGCTCCAGAGAAACGCGCGATACTTGGGGTAGCCAGCCAGCAGTTCATCGGCCCCTTCGCCGGAGAGCACCACGGTAACGTGCGGCTTGGTTTCGCGTGCCATGAGATACGTGGGTATGGTTGCCAAGTCAGCCAAGGGTTCATCAAGGTGGTAAATCACCTTGTCGAGCAGATCACCAGCTTCCTCTTCTGCTGAGAGTTGATGATGATTGCAGTTGAATTGGGCCGCAACCTGCTTTGCATAGGGGGATTCATCGAACTTCTGGTCGCGAAAACCGACCGAGAAGGTCTCGACCGGCTTGTTCGACAGACCACTCATCCCGGCGACGATCAAGCTCGAATCAAGCCCACCCGAGAGGTAGGCGCCAAGAGGCACATCGCTGATCATGCGCAGTCGAACCGATTCTTCAAAGGTCGCCCAAAACTGTTCTTTCCACGCGGCTTCGTTCGGGCCTTCATCCGGCTCGAATTCAAGTTGCCAATAGCGATTGATCTGCGCGGGTCGACCTTGTTTCAGGATCATACTGTGCCCGGGTAAAAGCTTGTTGACTCCCTCAAACATGGTCAGTTCAGCCGGTGTATAGCGGAAGGTCAGGAACAGCGGCAGTGCTTCTCGATTGAGACGACGGGGGAAATCCGGGATTTCAAGCAGTGCCTTGATCTCGGACGCAAAGTAGAAAGTACCCCGGTGTTCTGTATAGTAGAGTGGCTTGATGCCAACTCTATCCCGGGCGATAAAGAGTTCACGGCGTGAACCATCCCAAAGGGCGAAGGCGAACATCCCACGTAACCGTTGCAGACAGTCGGCGCCCCACTGTCGATAAGCTCGCAGCAGAACCTCTGTGTCACTATGGGTCGCGAAACGGTGGCCGAGTTTTTCTAGCTCACCACGAATTTCCTGAAAATTGTAGATCTCGCCGTTAAAGACCAGCACATCTCCTTCCGGTGAATGCATCGGCTGGTAGCCACCAGACAGGTCGATGACAGAGAGCCGCCGATGAGCAAGAGCAAAGCCTTCGCCGACAAACAGACCAGACTCATCGGGACCGCGATGGGCGAGAGTCGCCGACATTCGCTCCAAAGTCGCCACTTCGGCTGCAGTACCTACATATCCACTAATCCCACACATCATTACACCTCATGACAAGAAGTTAGAAACGCGGGACGTGAAATTAATTTTTTCATACTGGCAAGCTTCATATTGGCGTCAACCATTCCAAGCTTAATTCTGCTTTCAGCAATTCAGCATTATTTTCTGTGTTCACAGGCTGCAATTCAACAGTGAATTGATTGCTCCCAGCCTGAACATGAGGCAGAGATCGCGGCGCAAACTGGAAATCCGCGTCAACTCGAAGCGAATAGCGTTGAGAAGAGGAAGATTCATTTTGTTCGTTCAGGCAGAAGTTCAATTCATAGGTCGCACCGCGACGCGCATTCAAAAACCGCCTGAAAGAGAAACTCTCAGACTTGTCCTTCTGCCCTCTGGGAATCGCCAGCCATTGTTTCTTTTCAGGATAATAAGAAATCAACGAGGCACTCCCCATTTCTTGCGACAAGGTTACCTCCACATCAAGCAGAACCCAGGGCCAACTCAAAGAGGCACATGCGTCGGTCGGCTTCCGATATAAATCAGAGGAAAGGCTCATCTTGTGTACAAGGTGGCCAGTTCCAAAGACACTTGGAAGAGGTTTGTCAAGGTAACTGCGCCGATGGAGCTTTTCTCCGTTTAAATAGTCAAAAGTGACCGTGTCTCCGGGGTAGAGCACCGGGTCAATTCGGTGTCTCTGGGCTGATTCGAGGTAGGCTGGGAAATCACGAGATTCCATCCATCCATAATGATTGTTTTCCGTTGAAGCATAGAGCTTTGCAATATATGAGGGCTTGACTCCACTCAGTATCTCTTTGTTGGCAGCAACGACTTCGGAATGAGCTTCTAAATAAGCACCACTAAGAATTTCTCCATTCTCATTCTGATAATAAGTCTCGAGATCAACATCAAAAAGATGCCAGGCATTATTGTAAAAAGCTTCCGCAACAACATGACCGCTAAGGCCGACCATGCGTGCTTTCAAACCAGCAGCTTTACACAACACAACAAACGCGGCAGCACTATCGTCGCAAAAACCATAGCCATAAACGCAAATCAGCTTGACCGGATCATGCGTTTCCGAATCTGTCTGTGCGGGAAATGCGTGATAACGACTATCGACCAGAAAGCCCCAGATAGCCATGGCGGTTTCTTCATCGGTCATACCTGCCGTGACAATACTCTCAAGGATAGATTGAATTGAAGAAGCATCTACCGAACCATGACGTTTGAGCTTTAATACATAAGGGGTCTTTTCTGAGAGGCTTTCCCATGTAGCTCGATAGGGGACAATTTTGTCGGTTTCCGGAACATCTATAACTGTTTCAGATAAGGGGCCGCTTGCCTGCCAGGAAGCTCGGTGCCAGAGCACATAAATTTCAATTTCAATTTGATAATCATCAGCATGCTCACTAGAATCTACGCCACTTGACGCGTGAAAAACAGCCTCCATCTTATCGGTTGGTGAATCGCCATTATCTACAAGAGCACAAGTCTGACCGTTATTCAGGTTACGAACATTAATAGTCTCTACCGTAAAACCTTTATCAAGCCACGGCCAAAGGTTCTTCAAATCAACAGAGAGAAGGTCTTTCCCGAGTGAACGAATTTCTGTGTGATGCAGAGTCCTCTGGAACTTGACTGTTTTTTCTTCCTGAATCAGGTTTCTGTCTGAATTGTTGCAACCAACCAAAGACACGACAACCGTCATGAACAGGCCGACCAAAAGAGAATATATGGGGGGACATGGTTTCATATCAAAAGGCACTCTCATTTTTCTCTGTGGAGTCCATAGTTTGATAATAATCCACGTATCGTCCAGCAACAGCAGACCACGAGAACCCTTCAGCAATGTGTCGTGAACGCAAACCCATACTACTTATTGTCTCACGAGCATTAAGCAGTGCTCCAACGGCAGAAGCCAGCTCTTTCGGTTTGCCGAAGGGTACAGTCACTGCATTTCCGGAAAAAAGTTCCTCACGGCCACCTTCACCTGTTGCCACGATTGGCAAACCGCTGGCCATGGCTTCAAGAACGGTATTGCTCATACCTTCATAAAATGACGGTTGCACAAAGAGTTCAGCTTTTTGGTAAAGTTCAGGCAGTTGCTCATGGGGAACATAGCCCAGAAACTCAACATGCTCATGCACTCCAAGGGATTTGCACTGCGCAGTCAATTCGTCAGCCAAGTTCCCCTCACCCACAATTTGAAGACTGACATCCGGGAAGCTGGCGACAATCGCAGGCATGGACCCGATCAAATGCTGGACGCCCTTGCGTTCGACCAAGCGGGACACACACAAAATCCGTTGCCGGACACGCGCAGCAGCGATCGCCGGCATAAACTCCTGAGTATCAATGCCGTTCGGAATAACTCCGATGGGAAGCTCCGGCATAAACTCATTGGCTAAAACTTTAAGGCCTTGGCTGTTAGCGACAACCGAGGAGGCACGCTGCCAGATATGGCGGAACAAAGGTTTCAACAGAACATACTGGAGAGCAAAACGGGGATTAAAGCCAGGGACATCAGAGCCACGCAAGGACACGATGTAGGGGAACTGATCTCTGTACCACCAGGCGACCAAACCGGAGGGAAAACCGAAAAAGGCGTGGCAGACATCATAATCATGTTGGCTGACAAGTTCTTGAACTTTTCGACGCGCCTGCCACAACCAGGAAAGAACCTCACGCTGCGTCCAGAAATGCAGGTCTCGTTTACCCACCGCAAGCCGATGCAAAGTGACATTCTCCGCAAAGCACTCAACCTGGTCCTGTTTTTCAAGAGTGCTGGTGACACAATCAATAACCAGTTTCGGGTCGTTCGCATACTGCTGGAACAGGTAGGCGTTGGCGTTGGCACCTCCACCTCCGATCGGCGGGAACTCATAGTTGAGAAAAAGTATACGCATCGACTCGCTATGTCAGGGGTGAGAACGTGGAGCGTTGTCTATCCATAGATCTTGATAGACTTTCATTGCGGCCGATTAAGCCTTTGACCTTAAAATTCCGGTTAAAGACTCGATCAAAACCTTTATTTAGCCGCGATGAAGATCTATGAAAATCTATAAGGGTAAAAAGCCATAATCTTGTGTTTGGTTTTAACAATAGATCTTGATAGACTTTCATCGCGGCCAATTAAGCCTTTGACCTTAAGGTTCCGTTTAAAAGTTCAGTTTATCGCGCACAACGTACACAGGCTTATTTTGCGCCTCGTGGTAGGTTCGGGTCACGAGTTCAGAAACCAGTCCCAACACCAGGAACTGAACACCGCTGAAGAGCAGGAAGGCGGTGAGAATCGTCAAGGGGTTACGGTTCATTGACAAACCTTCAAACACCTTCATATAAAGGGTCGTCAAGCCGCTCATTCCGGCAAGAAGGAAAGTCCAGACCCCCAAGCGACCGAACAACTGCATGGGTCGGGTCGAATATTTAAGCAGGAACTTGACGGTTACCAGATCCAGAACAACCCTCAGGGTTCTGTTGATTCCGTATTTGCTGGTCCCAGCCACACGCGGTCTGTGATTGACAGGTATTTCCGCAACCTTGGCACCAAACTGGCTGGCTAAAGCAGGGACAAAGCGATGCAATTCACCGTAGAGGTTAATGCCAGACAAAACCTCTCGTCGATACGCCTTGAGGCTGCAACCATAATCGTGCAAAGACACATCGGTCATACGTGAAATCAGTGCATTGGCAAGGATTGAGGGGAGGCGACGGCTGAAGAACTTGTCTTTACGATCCTTACGCCAGCCAGAGACAACATCGTAGCCCTCATCCATCTTAGCAAGGAGACGGGGGATATCCCGGGGGTCATTCTGCAGGTCGCCATCCATGGGAACGACAACCTCACCCACGGCATGGTCAAACCCTGCAGCCATGGCTGCTGTCTGGCCGAAGTTCCGACGTAGAAGAAGCCCTTTAATATGTGGTGAATCAGAAGCAAGCTCTTTGAGCAGAATTGCGGTGCGATCCGTACTGCCGTCATCAACCAAAATCAGTTCATAGTCCAGACCGGTTTCGCTTAAAGTCAACAGCACCTCAGCAACCAAGGCTTGCAGGTTTTCTTCTTCGTTAAATACCGGAACCACGACGGAAAGCTTGATTTGAAGGTTTTGCATGACCTGTTTCTTTCGTTAAAGAGGCGCTGGCAGCGACATGGAGGGAATAACGTCCAGAAGAACGATCAAAACAGTTCATTCGGCGATGCAATCAGGAGCAGGAGACTAAAATGTTTTTCTTACTTTTGCCTCAAACAGATGTTCTTTGTGCTCATCATACGATTGATCTGACACCTTACCGATCCCGTAAGAGTAGCGAGCTTCGCAGGATAGTTTAGAAAAATGCAACATTGCCATAGTAGTTAACGCAAGAGAACTGGAATCTAGCGGAGCCCTCTTTGTATAAGAGATCTCTCCTCCCAGTTCAAGAGTTGAGAAGGGGTAATAAGAGGCGCCCAGGTTAAATCGAAGAAAGCTTGCTGTGGTAAAATCGCTGTAATACTTTTCATACTGAAATTCCTGATAGACTCTGGCTAAGGCTCTTTTACGACCGGCGCGGGAGAAAAAGGTGTACTCACTGGATTCAAGCAAAGAGGCCACATAAATGCTGCCGTCATCAGTGTCTTTCAGGATGAAATTTAAATTGGCTCTGCTCTTGAAATTCCGAAAAGGAGAATACTCAAGGGTTGAAGTGTGTCCAAGGAGATAATTCGGGGGCTGGGCACTGCCTGTGACCACGGCAATGTTTCTTCCCACAGTAATATCAGGGAGATCATCACCCATATAAAGCCCATTAGTCATCGAAACTCGCCATCTATTAGACCGATAGGTCAGTTTGTCAACGAGTGACACATCTGACTGATCACCGCTGCCACCGCTATAATAATTAGCGGAAAGCATGACCCGGTTTTTCAGATTTGCCCTCAAAACCGATTCTAGTTCCAGAGAGGTCTCAGAAGAGTACAGAGGCTCCGGAGAAGCCCCAGGAACAACACCATTTATCGTCCCAGCGTAGCCCTTAGCTGCAATGAAGCGGCTTGTTAGATCGCTTGTAGCGACAGCGCTCGAATAACGGATATTCTGCCTGAGCTCTAGAACATTGCGAGGCGACATTGCCCATTTGTGCGATCCGTACAGTTCGTTTTCGAAAACGTTTCCAACCCAACCAGAACCCTCATCAGCAATGTCATCAGGGGTTATAAAGGTTGCGGTGTAACCAAGCAGCCAAGGATTCTTACTGTTCCGGCGAGCTATCTCTTGGCGAGCCCGAGCAGCAAATATTTGTATAGAATTGATTTTAGTTCTTTCTAGTTCCAGCGTCGAATCGAATTTAAGAGTTTTATTATGACCGACGCCTAAGCGGCCCGCCAGGTATGCACCCTCTTCGTCCTGGAAAGGAAGATTGCTAAATTCTTGTTTGAACAGGTCTTCCGTATAACGGTACATTTGTAACTGCATGTTCCAGGAGCGGTTTGAATCGATCCAGCCGTTGGCGTAAATAGGGACGTCAAAGTCGATCTGACGTTTGTCCTCATCGGTCGTACGCCGAAAACTATTAAAGTTGGAAACCCGGGTTTTGCCATAATCTGCTTTGGCAAATAAATTCAGCGCAAAGGTCTTAGGATCAGCCGCTGATTCGAGACGCTCCTCGCTGTCTTCTTCCGTATAGCGACCATCGACGGCAATCTTAATCCAGTTAGTCATATTAATCCACTGGCGCGTAAGGGTTTGGTCGACGGTTCCTAGAAGGATCGTCTTACTCGAGAAATCTCGGCTGCTATCTTGGTAATCTTGATGATCATAGGCACGATAATGGAACCAGTTGTCTTTCTTGTTCAGCGAGACAAAAGCCAGGTCTCGCGAAAGGGTGTGTTCATTGTAGAGGCCGTCCATATCGCGAACGTAGTGCTGGGAATAATCAATAAACAAGCGGGGCATCGCGCTGAGAATTTTACGATAAGCACCAAGGTAAGAACCGTTTTGAATACCAGCCATCAGGGTCAATCCGGAGTAGACATCTTCACGACTTCGCGATCCAATGATAACATTAGAATCTAAGATTTCACCAATCCGAAGATTGGTGTATGTTGGCTTGTTATTATCGTAGCTCCATGCTCTGAAATGAAAGGGCAACCCCCCAGGAGCGATGTTCACATGTCCGCGAAAAAGGACCTTACCAGCCTGGCCCTCGTAATCTTTATCATCTAACTCATCCTCTATATAAAGGTTAGTGGCGTTAGCAGTCCATTGATAGCCCAGGCCAATATCATAGTTGCCTATGCGCTGATCACCAAGAAACCCAGTTTTGTCGTAATAAATAGAATAGTTCTGGGCAAACGATGACAGGCTTTTCTTCTTTTCACCATCTTCTTTCATAGAGTAATCAGTGTAAGCGAGCTCTATTTCACCGGATATACGTGCCGCCACGGGTGTTGCCTGGCACAGCAGTACCAGAACAACCCAAAACCACAATCGGATGATTGTCGGCGGCTTTATCAATAACTGGTATGGGGGGCTTATTTTCATTCTTACAAATACGTCCACAAATGTCTTACGGGATAAACACAAACATCCTCACAACTCATTAGAAAGCAATTTTCATGCCACGAACAAGCCCTACGACAAGGTCCCCAGATAAGCGGATGGGTCATTAAAAATGTCAGACAAAGAAATGTCAGGATTGCGAAAAGGCCGGCCCCCTAGCGATTGCACGCAATAGCAACAAAAAAAGGGGGACGGCAAGCCGTCCCCCTGAGCACATGTAATGTGCTATGCAAACAATGAACTCTTACTTGTTGTGGCAAGCCAGGCAGAGAGCTGAATTGGCATTGCTCTGGACCAAGAAAGGTGCGACGGTGTTGTCATGTACATCATGACAGCTGGAACACCAGACGTCAGTCTTAGCGGCAGTAAGGCTGAACAATTGAACGTTAGAACCAACGATAGTGCCTCTGATACCAGCGTCAGCAGTCGAATCAGCGTATGCGAAGCCGACAGGATGATCATTGCTCAGGTTTGTGCCGATGATAGCATTAACAGAAGTCATAGCCAGAGAGCCTGGTACGTAAGTAGAGCCGTTCGGAACGTTAGTGAGGACAGTACCTGCGTATGCGGTAGAGTCGTGACAAGAGAGGCACAGCGATGCGTCAGATGATGCGCTGCCACTTGTTGCATTCATGGTGGAGCTGTTGTACTCAGTAACAACACCAGGACCAGCGCCGCGGTTCCACAGTGGAGCCTGAGTGGTGCCACTGTGAGGAGTGTGGCAGAAAGCACAAATTTCGGTGGTGCCAGTACCCTTGCCGGACAAATCGTGTGCGGTGCCCGAAATGGCACCAAAAGCTGATGTTGCTACCAGTGTTACCAGTGCTGCCAATACAATAATCTTCTTCATCTTCCTACCTCCGGTAAAATATTGGGGATGATCCCCGGTTTAAATTTGGACGAGAGAAACATTTTCTCTCTTCCTAAAAGCCGTCTTAACCTCAGTGGGCTTACGTAAGTATTGAACCAAGCAAGAGTGATGCCAACACAGAACAATGCGCTTTTTCGACACTGTGCATCTGCACAGTAGCAGGATACGCAGTATCCTTCGCCAAACAACCAAACCGCTCTCAGCCATACCACGGACACCGCTCATTGTGGTTTCGTAGCCTGCTCTGCGCGCTCAAGATATGCTGTGGAGAGATACTGCCACACAGTGACGCGGCCCAACATCAAGTCGCCAATATACACACGGTCCAGGCTGTCAACATAAATACCTGTTGGCAAGGTGAAGCCCAATTTGTGTCCTCGCTGGGGGGTCTCCGTCCCAATCCACAGAAGAAGCGAACCATCTTCTGGATCAAATATGCTGAAACTGGGTTTACGCGAATCGGTCACGTACAAATGCCCCTCGCTGTCAAATGCCAAGCCTTTGGGCGCCTCAAACTGATGGTGGAAAGTACCGCGCTCACCAAATTGTCGCAGAAATTCTCCGTCAGCGGTGAAAACCTGAATCCGGGCATTCAGGTTGTCGGCCACAAACAGCTGCCCGCCTGAGTCGAAGGCCAACCCTTGGGGTCCATGGAATTCTCCGGGTTCCTCGCCAGGTTGACCGAATTTGAACAGGAACTCTCCCGTCAGGCCGAACACCTTGATGTCATTATCCAGCGGATCGCTGACATAAAGTCGACTTAGCTCATCATTCACTGCGATGAAAGACGGCCTATTAAAGACTTTCTTATCACCGATGGTGCGCAACAAAAGACCGTCCGGGGAAAACACCAAGACCGCCTCTATTGATGAATCGGAGATATAAACCTGCCCCTGCTGGTCGACAGCGACGGAGACCGGCGTGCCGAATACATAAGAGCTGAAAAGACTGATTTTTTTGTTGTCCAGATCCAGCACTTTGACTGTCTGAGCGGCGAGATCGCAAACCAGAGCACGACCGTCCACACCGCCCGCTATACCCATCACCCCAAAGAACTGTTCACCAGAGCTAAAGCCCCCGCCAGTCAAGGCCTTGATAGCCCGGCTATCGAAATCGGCTTGGGCACTGTACGTTCCAAGCCACTCGAAGCGTTCTTTTTCTGGTGGAACTGGAAACACAACTCTCTCATCAACGATCGCTGCGCAACCAAACACACTTAGTATCATCAACACCATAAAACTCTTTTGCAGAAACTCTTTAACGTGCATTACATACTCCTTAAAGGTTAGTGGTGAGAAGCCTCAATTTCAGAAAAAAACTAAACTCTCAAATCTTTAGCAGCAAGCAGCAAAAGCAAACGACCTGACTCACGCCCGTTCGCTGTGCTCTCTTGAGACGCAGAGAGCGCTGAGTAAGAAAATAAACGACAAAAAACTTTACAAGTGATTCCAGATCTCTATTTTTTGTGACACTCAGCGCATAGCGCCATGGCTGACTTGACTTCACCAACGAAATATTTTTTAAACTGACCGCCATGCGGGTCGTGACAACTACTGCAATTTAACTTTTCTTGTGGATCTCTTGGGTTTTCGGGCCCCTCCAGAGGATGTGCATTGGAGGCGCTCGTTGCACTCACTACGTGCGGCTTGCCGATCAAACCTTCATGACAGCCCAGACAACTCTGGTTTAATTCTGTGATCAACTGCGCCGGCTGATCGCTGGCATGAGGATCATGGCAGGCGACACATAGCCCAGCTTCTACAGGCCCATGCAACAGAGGCATAGAATTCTGCTCATCGTGGCACTCCAGACACAAGGCCCCAGCATCCAGCCTGAGCTCATATTTCGTCGGCTGGCTTTCGACATCATGGCAGTAGGAGCATTCATAGACACCCGCAGGGCCATGCACATGAGCCTTTGTGAGCATACGAGCATGGCAACTGGCACAGGGGTTGTTCGTTGTCGGGTCTTGCAATTGGACCTTGGACGGCTGCATATTATGACAAGCAGCGCAGACTTCCTCTCGAGCCGCTTGATGAAAAACTTCCTTACGATAGTTTGTCGGCGGGGCTTTGGTCACATCAGCCAGGAAGTAAATGCTGGCCGTGGAAGATGCAACAACTTCACCCTGCAGATAGCCCTCGACGACAATTGTGTTTTCACCTGGATCAAACAATGGCTCAACCACCAGTTTATCGGCATAAAGGCTTCGATACTGCTCACCACTCAAGTCGATGAAATCACTCTTGACGCCATCGATTTCAATCATCACGCCATCGAGCAACGGGTCCCCTCCTCCCTGCACAATCAGATAATTCGATTTGGTGACATAGGTGCCGTCTTGAGGGTAAAGAATCTCCACGGCCCAGGCTTTGGCAGAGACTCCAGACAACAGGAGCAGGCCGACGAGCAGCAACAACTCTGATTTCAACCAGTTATTCATTAAAGGTCTCCGAAGGGGCTGAAACAGGAGCAAAGGGAGTCCGCAGCTGCAACCTCAAGTCCGGAGGCAGATAGATCTCCTCCTCAAAAACCGGGTTTGCCTTGAGATAGTCATCTGTCAAATACTGAAAGCGCTGAATCATCTTATTGAGCCCGTCAACCACCATGATTTGACCTGCCGCATCGACATCTACACCACGGGGGGCAAAGAACCCTCCTGGAGTGACTTCTCCACTTGCCAGAGCATAAGATTTGTCTCCAAGGGCCAGCAAATAATGCCCCTGGAGGTCAAACACCAACAATTTGTGAGCCAGCCCATCGGTGACGTAAACATGCCCATATGGACTCACGGCCAAGCCCTTGGGCAAGCGGAACGCTCCGGAGGCAGTACCCAACTCGCCGAATTCACGGTTATAGCGCAAGTTGGAATCGAACACCTGTACGCGGTAATTTAATGTATCGAGCACGAAGAGGTTGCCATTTCTATCAAAATCAACATCGGTAGGATAGTTGAACTGACCACTCTGAGATCCTCGCTCGCCAACCTTGTAAAGTAGATTGCCCCACAGATCAAAGACAGCGATGTTATGTTCAACAATATCGCTCACGCAGATCAGCTTGTCCCTATTATTCACAGCAATACCGATCGGATGGCTAAGAACAGACACTCCACCAAAAGTCCCGATCAGCTTTTCATCGGCGCCAAATCTCACGACCTCCCCTTTCATCGAGTCGACCACGAAAATGTCCCCATCATCAGAGACAGCGACTCCCATTGGCAGATAAAAATGATAGGGTCGCCCTGTGTCGTCCATGAGTTCCCGGACTTCTTCCTTTTGCTGGTCCAGAATTAAAACTTTCCTTAAAATCGTATCGGAAATGGCGATGCGCCCATCAGGAAGAGCCGCAAGATAAAAAGGGGACCCGAACAGCGGAACAGGGGGGTATTCACCCAGAACAGCGGCCTCGACCCATCCGGCCCCATTTGGTTGTAGGTCTTTATCCGACTGCCAAAAACCGAGATACTCGATTCTCGGCTCGACCCCGGCCACAGGAAGAGGCCAAAAGAACCGTTGCTTGACGGGCTTCGATACAGGGGCACAAGCAACCATGAAGAGAACTGCCAGGAAGCCACAATAATGCAAAGGGCTGAAGTGTAATATACGTTTAAACATTCTTATAATTTAACCCAATATTCGCTAATTCGGAACGCTACTGTTTCGACTGTAGGTTTTTGGCTGATGACAGCCGACATAACAAGTTGCGCGACCACCATCACTAACCCAGGTAAGCGGTATTGCCCAGCGACCAAAGCTTTTGACCTTGGCTAGCAATAGCTTGTCCTGGGGGGCACCATGAACACCATGGCAAGCTTTACAAACCCTGCCCTTACTTTGCCTGTTAACGTGAAGGTAGTGCAAGTTATCATTGTGGTTACGAAATGCAGTCGCCTCGGAAGTTAACTCGTAAGTGAAGGCCGACTCGTCGTGACAGCTAAAGCAGAGGCCAAAGTTCTCTTTTTGGTAAGATGTGTAAAACTCTTCAGGGTAATACTCCTGCAAAAAAGGCTTATATTCTGAGGCATGTGGTGTATGGCAATCCCAGCAAAAACCGTTAACAACCGGTTCATGCTGGGAAACCGCATTATCCATGATGTCCTGAATTCCGGAGTGACAGCCCAGGCAATTGCCATTGCCGTGTTGATTCAACATGGCAAGATTGTCACCGCCATGAATGCCGTGACACATCTTGCAGTTTATCGCCCTGACCGGCCCGTGCACATATTTACCATCATCGACGTCTTCATGGCAAACCAGACAGAGCTGGCCGCCTGACTGCACAACGAGCTTCGGCAACCCTCCCTGATGCGGGTTATGGCAACCGGTACAACCTTCTACAACGGCGGAATGGGGATAGGCCATCCCCGCCGCCGGGTTTTCATGACACTGAAGGCAGAGGCCTGGCTCTTCTTCAACGAGAACAATGGAACCAGCCCCAGGGTGCGGCTGATCCGTCGTGCCGTGACAAACCAGACAATCACCTTCGGCAACCGGCGCATGGACATATTTCGCCCGTCCAAGAGTTGCGTGACACTCAGCGGTCAGACAAGTCTCCGCCGACCCTGACCCGGCCCAAAGCACAAAACTTTTACCCGTCGGTTCGTCAGCACAGGCAAGCTGCGGCAGAACAGAGAAAACAGATAGAAGTATTATAAAAAAAACGGTCAGGTTGGAACGCATCTGTTATCAATCCCTATGGACAGATAAAAACATTAAGAGAGCAAAACATTAATGAACTACCTAGCAGCTAGCTACGAGGTATCAACAGCCTGCAACTTTTGTTGTCAACACAATTGGAATCTACTTTTAGCCGCGATCAGAATCTATAAAAAGCTATAAGGGCAAAAGCCTTGATCTTGTGTTTGGGTTTAAACCATAGACCTTGATAGACTTTCATTGCGGCCAATTAAGCCTTTGACCTTAAGGCTCCGGTTAAAGACTCGACCAAAACCTTTGTTTAGACGCGATGAAGATCTATGAAAATCTATAAGGACATAAGCTTTGACCTTGTGCTTGGTTTAATTGTCGCCCTTTGGCGTTAGCCAAACCGCGAGTTCCCGAGAAAAGGAGTCTCCCACAGTTATTACCCTGCCATTAATGCCAGAGAAAAGGCCTATCAACCCGTAATACATACGGAAGGGCTAATATCTATATGCAATTTTCTGGCCTTGACAATTCAGAGAAAACAATCAGTTCTATAACCCAAAAAAATGTTTAACACAGAGGCGCAAAGAGCGCAGAGGAAAAACGCTTCAAAGTTTTAAAAACGGCGCAATTCTGACTATCGCTCTCTGCGTCTCCGCGTCTCCGCGTCTTTGCGTCTTTGCGTTAATTAAATAGCCTGAGGTTACTTTGCCTTTGTTTTGGTTATAGGCCCGAAAACAAGCGGGGGATTGAACATAACGTTCATCCCCCGAGCAGGTTGCCAGATCTTAATATTTTTGCGGCAGTCCGGCGCTTTATAACCGCTGGCACCACAAGCAGCACGGAGAGAAAAACAGCCCCTTGTCGGACCCTCCTCACTAACCGCCGTAAGAATGCAGTCCGGAAAGCACAAGGTTAACGCCAAGGTAGCAGAAGATGGTGGCGGCAAAGCCAAAGATCGACAGCCAGGCAACACGGCGACCCACCCAACCACGCGTAAAGCGGGCGTGCAGGAAAGCGGCGTAGATAAACCAGACGATCAGGCTCCAGGTCTCTTTCGGGTCCCAGCTCCAGTAAGTGCCCCAGGCGTAGTTGGCCCAGGCAGCGCCGGTGATGATACCGAGGGTCAGCATCGGGAAACCGATCATGATCGCTTTGTAGTTCAGATCATCCAGAACCTTGCTGCTGGGGAACATGCCCAGAATGCCACCGATCGGAGATTCTTCCGCGGCCTTTTCCTCTTTGCCGACCTTGATCAAGTACATGATCGAAACGCCACAGGCCAGTGCAAAGGCCGCATAGCCGATAAAGCAGGTGATGACGTGGTAGGTCAACCAGTTGCTCTGCAGGGCAGGAACCAGCGGCGCGATAGTCGCGTCAAGGCTCCACTGCGCCCAGATCATACCGCCAAAGGCAAAGGGGATAACAAAGGCGCCGATCGCGCGTTGCTTGTACTTGAGATCAAAGATCAGGTAGATCAGCAGAATCGACCAGGAGAAGAAGACCACCGACTCATAGAGATTAGAGAGCGGTGCCTGCTCATAGCCCATCGCATAGGCTTCGACCCAACGCATGCCGATCGCGCCGGTATTGGCGATAAAGCCGACCCAGCAGATCAGGGTGGCGACAAAGCCGACCGACTTGTTTGCGGAGGTCAGATAAACGATAAAGACCACCATGGCGGCAAAGTAGGCAACCGTAGTGACGTTAAACAAAAGTGAGCTATTCATAGTTCCTCCATCAGGACGACAGGGTGTCGTTGAAGTCTTTGGTCAATTCGTCAAAGGAGAGCACAAAGCCCGGCTGATTACGGTGAGCGTTACCACCGAACTTGACGCCAATGCCCTTATCCAGCTGCTCAATGCTGACCCAGATACGCCGGTGCGACAAAAAGAAAGCACCACAGGAGCCGAGCACCATCAACAGGCAACCGAGCCAGACCACCCAGACGCCGGGGTCTTTGGCGACCTGCAGGCCGGTGTAATAGCTTTGCGTTGCCTCAAGCAGACTGACTGAATAAGCACCGCCACGTTTTTCATCAAACTGCGGATAGTTTTTCATAACAATAAAGGGAGCGCCGGTACCGATCTTCACCTGGGCGGCCGGGCCGAAGTTCTGGTAACTCTCGGCATAACCCAGGGGGGTCAGGGCAGTACCACCAGGCAAGGCCAGGCGTTTACCTTGAGCACCTTTAACGGTCACCGTCTCACCGGTCTCGCGATTTTTGACACGGAACGAATAGACCGGGTCACCGGTCGGACCGTAGCTTGACTGGTAAAAGGTCAGCCCTTTGTAGGACAGAGGATCATTAACTTCGATGGTCTTCTTCAGAATTTCTTTACCATTCTCAAGAACAACCAGATCGCTCGTGAAATCTTTGGGACGGCCACCGCCTTCGTAGAAGGTGACCTCGAAATTATCACAACGGACTTCGAAACCAAGCGGGATCGGGGTCTGCCCGGCCCGCGGCCAGACCGCGTCAACCGATTTGCCCTCAACGATATTGATATAAGCTTTGAAACCCCAGATGTTGCCGATCATGGCCCCGAGGAAGATAATCAAGATCGACGAATGGGTGACATAAACTCCGAAGCGGGACAGCTTACCTTTTTGTGAAAAAAGATAAACCTTGTCATCCTGCTCGGTGACCACCGGCGCGGCAAACTTGCTGCCAAGCAAAGCGACCACTTTATCGCGGACACTCTCGATGGTGCCTTCGGCAACCACCTCGCCCTTATTGGAAAAGGTGCGAAACAGGTTGTCATCGGCCACCAGGGTCGGCTCGCGCACGATCTTGATGATCCTGGGCAGGCGCTTGATCGAGCAGCAGATCAGGTTGACGGCAAAGATTCCCATCAAAGAGAGGAACCAGTAAGAGTGGTACATGTCGAAAAACTGCAGGGTGTCGAGGGCCTTGTAGGTCGACTCGCTCATGCCGTAGTTCTGCATGTACTCCTGGGGCGACTTGTTCTGCTCAATCACCGTACCGATGATCGAGGTCGTTGCCAGCAGAATCAAGGTGATGATGGCCAGCTTCAGGGAACAGAAAAAGTCCCATAGCTCGTCGGTAAAACTCTTTTCTTTACTCAAAGTGTGTTCTCCTGGGGAGAGAGGCGCCTGTTTTTAGCCCTCTAACGTCAGACTGTCGCATCAAAAGCAACCGCTTGCCCCTGATGCGACAGAAACTCTTACCAAAATAATATGATTTATCCGTCGCTGTCAAGACAACACGATCTGAAATTTTCCTGCAGAGGATAGCAGGTCCGGATCAGCTGAAGTCTTGCGCAAGCCGCCGGCTGAGAGCCTCGGCTTTGGCTTCTACTCCTGCAGCCATATCAGCTTTGAACTGAACGAGCTTCTCGCTGAGAGCAGCATCGTCAACGGCCAACATCTGTGCTGCAAAGATTCCGGCATTACGCGCACCAGCCTTGCCGATCGCCATGGTCGCCACCGGGATTCCGGCAGGCATCTGCACCATCGCCAGAAGTGCGTCCATACCATTGAGCGCCGTTGCGTCGATCGGTACGGCGATAACAGGAAGAGTCGTCTCAGCTGCAACCACCCCGGCAAGGTGTGCCGCCGCTCCGGCTCCGGCAATCAGGATTTTGATACCACGCTGCTTTGCCGTTCTAACGATCTTGGCCGTGCGCTCCGGGGTGCGGTGGGCACTGGAAACGGTCATCTCGAAAGGGATGCCGAACTGATTCAGCGCAACGGCCGTCTCTTTCAT
This sequence comes from Deltaproteobacteria bacterium IMCC39146, assembly GCA_030005635.1. Taxonomy (GTDB): domain Bacteria; phylum Desulfobacterota; class Desulfuromonadia; order Desulfuromonadales; family BM103; genus M0040. The sequence goes on along the minus strand of JARUHP010000033.1, from coordinate 2,575 downwards.
GATTTCGTAGTCGTTGTCGCTTCCCATGAGGATGCCGACGAGTGGGGTTTCTTTCATAATTAACCTCAGGTTACAGGGAAAAGGGTAAAAGGCTCAAGGCTCAAGGTTAAGGGTTAAGGGTTAAGGGCAATTTGCAACTTGAAGGACTGAAAGTAATGCCTAGAGTTTTCCAGTTTCCAACCCTTGGCCCTTCTCCCTTCTCCCTTGACCCTCCTATCTATTTAACGCCTTCTTCCCTATATCCTTACGAAAATGAACACCATCCCAGTTGATTTTATCAACAGCTCCGTAAGCACAATCGATTGCCTCGGCAACGGTACTGCCAAGGCCGGTGACACCGAGAACACGACCGCCGGTGTTAACGATTTTACCGTCTTCGAAGCTGGTGCCGGCATGAAAGACAACCACATCGTCCATCGTCAGCACATCGTCAAGGCCCATAATCTCGAAGCCCTTGGCATACTTGGCCGGATAACCACCACTGGCCATAACCACACAGACGGCGGCCTTATCGTGCCATTCAATCGAGTCCTGTTGCAGGTTGCCGCGGGCGCAGGCCTGCAAAACAGGGACAATATCAGACTTCATGCGCATCAGCAGCGGCTGGGCTTCCGGGTCGCCGAAACGGGCATTGTATTCAACGACACGTGGCTTGCCATCCTTGATCATCAGACCAACATAGAGAATACCGCTGTAGGGGCAGCCATCGCTGGCCATACCTGCAATCGTCGGTTTGACGATCGTCTCAACGATTTCATCATGCAGTTGCGCCGTAACAACCGGGGCAGGAGAGTAAGCGCCCATGCCGCCGGTGTTTGGCCCTTCATCATTATCGTAAGCCCGCTTGTGATCCTGGGAGGAAGCGAGCGGCAGGATATTCTTGCCGTCGGTAAAGGCGAAGAAAGAGGCTTCTTCACCGTCCATGAATTCTTCGATAACGACACTCGCACCAGCGGCACCAAACACCTTGTCGAGCATGATGTCATCCACTGCGGCAATCGCCTGAGCTTCGTCCATAGCCACGATGACGCCTTTACCTGCGGCCAGGCCATCAGCCTTAACAACGATCGGCGCGCCCTGCTCCTTGATATAAGCGACAGCAGCGGCGTGGTCTGTAAAGGTTTGATAGGCAGCGGTCGGAATCGCATACTTTGCCATCAAATCCTTGGAGAAGCTTTTACTGCCTTCGATGCAGGCTGCCGCCTTGTTCGGGCCGAAGATCTCCAGACCAGACGCCTGGAACCGATCAACAATACCCATAGTCAGGGGGACTTCAGGACCGACAATCGTAAGATCGATCTTTTCCGCCTTGGCAAAATCGAGCAGCGAGTCGATATCATCGGCAGGAATATGGACACAATCAGCCAAGCCGGCAATACCCGGGTTGCCCGGTGCACAGTATATCGTTTCCACCAGGGGAGACTGAGCTATTTTCCATACCAGCACATGCTCACGACCACCACCACCGACTACTAAAACCTTCATGCCTTACTCCCTTCAGAGCAACAGTCAAAATTCTCATTGGACGCTGATCAAATCGGATAAACGCTGATCAAATCAATGTCAAAACCTTAATAGTTAAGAAAAGGTCTAAGGTTAAACAACTGCGTCCATCAGATTTTATCTGCGTTCAATCAATGTGTAGTGGTCCAGTAAAAACGGACACATTGCTAAGCCACGTTTTGTAACTGTTGATATTCAGCTTCAAACACAGCCGGGCTTCGATACCACAGAGTCGAATGAAGCCGATGGCTGTTATAAAACATCAGGATATAGTCAACCACGTCCCGCCGTGCTGCCTCGCGGCTCACATAGCGATAATGGTTGGTTTGTTCCGTCTTCAGACTTCTGAAGAATCGTTCAACAACAGCATTGTCCCAGCAGTTGCCTTTACGGCTCATGCTGCACACCATGCCATATTTTCTTAGCTCTTCTTGATAGGCATGGCTGGCGTATTGGCTTCCCCGGTCGGAATGGTGAAGCAAACCTTTTTGGGGCTGCCTGAACATGACAGCCATGTTCAAGGCTTTCTTGACCAGCTCCGAGGTCATGCGGCGGTCAATTGACCAGCCAACGACCTTGCGGGAGAACAGGTCCAGAATGACAGCAACGTAAAGCCAGCCCTGACGGGTCCACAGATAGGTAATATCTGAAGCCCAAACAGTATCAGGGCGATCAACCTGGAATTGTCGATTCAATAGATTCGGCGCGACCGGGTGGTTGTGGTTATTATCTGTCGTGATCTTAAAACGTTTAGTTGGCTTTGCCACCAGATTCAGTTTTCGCATCAAGCTGCGAGCCTGGTAACGACCGATCGGATAGCCGTGGCCCTGCAATGCTTCGGAGATCCGACGTGAACCGTAACTTTCTTTGCAGGCTTTATGGATCGATTTAACAAGGTCTTCCAATTTGCGTTGCTGCGAGCAATTCGGCGTCTGTTGCTGCTTAAAATGTTGGTAGTAGCTGCTCCGGCTGACCAGCATGACTCTGCAAAGCAAAGTCACTGGGTACGCCTTCTGTTGCCGCCGGATGAAGTCGTATTTTACTTCGACTCTTTGGCAAAGAAGGCAGCTGC
>JARUHP010000032.1 GCA_030005635.1 Deltaproteobacteria bacterium IMCC39146 | reverse complement strand
AAGAAGCGCTTGCGGAATTGCCAAAGGTCTGTGATCGAGGCGTCAAGAAGAATGCCCAAGGCTATATGGAGACCTGGCACGGCTACAAGCTGCATCTGGACGTGAATGATTGCGGATTGCCGATCAGTGCGGTCTTGACGTCGGCGTCACTTCATGACAGCCAAGTAGCGATCCCGTTGATGAAGTTGACTGCTGTCAAGGTGACGTCCTGTTACGACCTGATGGACGCCGCTTATGATGCGACGCAGATTTGGGAGCAGAGCAAAGCGCTTGGCCATGTACCGGTTATTGACCGGAATCCACGGAGTAAAAAAATCGCGCCAATGACCCCGCATGAAGCAACACGCTATAATGAACGCACTTCGGTGGAGCGCTGTAATGGACGATTCAAGGACGAGTTCGGAGGCCGCAGCGTTCAGGTCCGTGGCCCGGACAAGGTCATGATGCACGCCATGTTCGGCGTCGTGACCTTGTTTGCCGACCAGTTGCTCAAAGTCACAGGTTACTGATTGTCACGGAGCAAAAGATGAGTTTACAGGGAGACGTCTGTTCCAAAAGCCGAAAACCGGCCAAGTAGATCGTTTCATGCCGTGCTTTTTTAGCTGAGACGGGAAATCAAGACTTCAACTTGTTCTGAAGTGCCTCAGCCCAGGACTTTTGCAAAAGGCTCTATTGATAGAGACATACAGGAAGATCTTTAATCCACATTATTATGGCCACCTGGCAACGGGTGGCCATTTTTATTCATGGTGCGCTTTTGCACAGTTCTGTTACGTGAGGTATCGATTCAAAGTTTACGGTACACCACGTATATTTTTATCGAAGACTGCGATAAATTAACAGCCATCAAAGGCTTGCTGTGGCAGGCAGGTCTGAGACAATCTTCTTCAAAACCTCCTAAAAATAGAAAAACATGCCCCACAGTTTCTACCTCCAGAACTGTGGGGTTCTTTTTTAAGCCAGACTCGTGAACCAATAGTTTTGAGACTTTTACTCTTCTACTTAGGGGTGGTTAGAAAATGAATGAAAAAATGGAAATTACCCTACTGATTTTTCTATATGGATCTATTATCTTCGCAGGTATTAAACTTCTCATGTTTATGTTCAAGGTTAATGAGGATTGAATCACCACATAAGTCACTATCTATAGAATACGAAAGCCCTCGATCTTCAGACCGGGGGCTTTTCTCATAAGTCCCGATTTATAAGGAGATTGATTGTCTGGTATGTAGGCTTACTATAAATCCTGTATGGAACTCATTCTTACATTACCTAAGGATATTTAGTATGCAGAGGCGTAGGACGAAACCAGTCACTGTCAGTCAGATCAAGTCTAGATTAATACACATGATCCTCCTCACTCCATCTTCTGCGTTAATCCCTTTCGTGAATGGCTGCATCTTCTCAAGCCCTGCACCCTGAAATATAAATAGTATAATGTCACCGTAACCAAACTATTTGTACGGGCAGGGTGGGGTATGAAAATTGGTCTGATCAGTGATGTTCACGCAACATTGCAGCCTTTACGGGAGGCTCTTGCCATCTTCGAGGATGAAGGTGTTGAGACGATCTTGTGTGCAGGAGATGTTGCCGGTTATGGAAAACAGCTGGAAGAGACTGTCCAAACTTTGATCGACAGCCGGTGTCGCGTTGTTATGGGTAATCATGATCTCTGGTGGCTTGAACGTTCCGGATTTGACATTGAGGGAGTTGCTGCCTCGTATCTAAATAATTTGCCTGCGGTGATTGAATTCAAGGCTGTTGAAAAAATGATTTACATGGTCCACGCCAGCCCGCCGGATTCTTTCATGGATGGTATCAAGCTGTTGGATGAAAAGGCCGCTCTTATCCAGCAGGAAAAACACTCCTGGTCATGTTGCCTCAGAAATTTTCACTGTGACGTACTTGTTGTCGGTCATACGCATCAAGTCTTTGCCGAACAACTCGGCAATCCACTGGTCATCAACCCAGGAAGTACATTGTTTAACCATACTTGTGCGATTTTGACTTTACCTGAGATGAAGGTTCAGATTGTTCCCTTGAGCAACAAAGAGCCTGTCTTGAGTTGGAATTGGGGTATGGAGGCTGCTGCTTGGGTTAGAGCCAAGTCAGAATCAAACGAAAAGGCGCGAAAACGAAAAGCATAATGGTTATGGATGCAAACCTTCCCTTATAACGAAAAAACCCTCTCAGCGCCTGCGTTAAATAGATTTGCCTTATATGAAAAGGGGCGCTTCCCGTTGAGGAGCGCCCCTTTTTGTTGCCAGTTTGCAATCTATTTGCGACGTTTGGGTGGACGATGTGATCTTTGTGGTTTTTTAGACTCCGGTTTTGCGGCCGTTGTCGCAGTTTTTCTTGGCAAGGCTTCGGTGACACTGATGATGCGTTTATGCAGGGAGACACCGTCGATTGTGTTGATGGCGTCTTTTGCTTCTGCAGCAGTTGTCATATGGACAAAGGCACAGCCTTTGAATAATCCTGACTTCTCATCGGTGACCATATGAATGGAACGGACCTTGCCGCAGAGAGCGAAGAGTTTTTGTAAATCCTCTTCTTCCGCTTCAAAGGGGATGTCTGCTACGTAAAGGTCTTTACTGGTTAAAGGCTTTTTCATGCGTTTATAACTCCGGGGGATAGTGATCAGTAATCAGCGAACAGTGAACAGGTTAAGATTCATCTTTTGCAAAGGCTTTACATCCTGTTGACTCGGCGTGTCTCTGATGCTCAGGGTAGGCTCGGCAATGATCGGGTTTTATCTCTTCTATGCCACACAGATGGCCTTTTTGATCAAGTCGGTCTATAAGCCAGGGACAGCGTTCGACGTCGTCACCCGATTCAGGGTCCACCCATGCTGTGTGAAGTTTGTTCGTTGGCCCCAAATCGAGGGTCTTGACCCAGGCCAGGATGTCGTCGCGACCTAACTGGCGCCAACGCTCCAGATCTTTATCACTGACGCAACCGTTGTAAGCATCGATGAGAGTAAGACAGCAATGACCGCAACAGCGGCAGTTGAAGGTTGAGTTCATAGCTTTCCTGAGCATGAGAAGCGTGTTTAACCAGTATAGAGCCAGAGCCTTGTAATGCAAAAATAAAGCTGCAGGCCCTATCTCAACCTTGGGCTTTACGGACCAGGAGGGTCACGGTAAGGGTTTTATCCTCACAGCTCAACCAGATTTCGCTATCCTGCAAAGTGCATTGTAGTTGCATGGTTCGCGTCGCCAGGTTTGCCAGTTCACTGCTGTTGACTTCCGAAATTTCTATAACGGTCAAATTTTTAAAACGCTGTAGTTTGGGTGCGTTGTTCTGCCACCACAGCTCTGCGTTGCGGCCCCCATAGATGTACAGGCAAACATGCATGGCGCGACTACAGGCTTTGCGCACGCGTTTTTCATCAGGCAGGCCGACATCTATCCATAACTCAATTTCATCACTCAGGCTTTTTTGCCAGAGGGCCGGCTCATCATCGGCACACAAACCCTTAGTGAAACTCAGGTGCTCATCGGCATGTAAAGCGAAGGCAAGTAATCGCACCATCATGCGCTCGTCGGTTTCAGACGGGTGTCTGGCCAGTGTCAGTTGATGGTCGGCATAATAGTGCCGGTTCATGTCTGAAACCTGGAGGCTTGCTTTAAAGATGGTGGCGCTTAGAGCCATTAAAAATCCTTTTGAAGGTGAACTTGAGAGAGTCTTTTCAAGCGAGAACAAAGAGTAATCAAAAACTTTAATAGAACGTAGATAAGTACCTATGGATGAAGATGAAAAGGCTGTAGAGTCTTGACCACGTTTTTCAGTCTTTGTCTCTGTTCAGCAATGATCTTTCGGGTTGTTTCTATGCGATTCTATAACCCAAAAAAAGGGAATACGTCTTTTCACCAAAACAGTAAAAGCTAAAATCAAAAGACCAACGCAAAGACGCTAAGAAAAGCCAGGAAAGACGCAAAGGGTGACTATTCTCTTTTTTGGAGGTGGTTTTCTTTGCGGGCTTTCTTTACCCCTTCGCGCCTTTGCGTTAAATCCTTATAACCGTTGTTTGGGCTATAAGTTCGTTTTTTATCACTTGAGAATCATTTCTGCCACATACATTTAGAGCGTCAAGTCCGCTTCGCCATTGCACATCTGCTCGCGCAGAGCATTGATGTCGGCATTTTCGAGATATTCTTCGAAGCCCATAACACGATCGATAATGCCGCCTGGAGTGAATTCAACGATCCGGTTAGCAATTGTCGAGACGAACTTATGGTCATGGGATGTGAAAAGGATAACTTCGGAGAAGTTGATCAGGCTGTTGTTGAGAGCGGTAATTGATTCCAGATCAAGGTGGTTGGTTGGCTCGTCGAACATGAGCACGTTGCCATTGCTCAGCATCATCTTTGAAAGCATACAACGCACCTTTTCTCCACCGCTGAGAACGCTGGTCTTTTTGGTCGCTTCGTCGCCGGAGAAGAGCATGCGACCGAGAAAGCCTCGTGCGAAGCTCTCTCCCTCGTGTGGAGGGTATTGGCAAAGCCACTCAATCAGGTTCAGGTCGTTTTTAAAGTAGGAACTGTTCTCTTTGGGAAAGTAAGAGTTGGTAATCGTTACGCCCCAGCGGAAACTGCCGCTGTCGGGCTTGATCTCCTCGGCAAGAATTTGCAACAGCGTGGTTTTTGCGACGCTGTTGCCACCGACGAAAGCGATTTTATCATTTTTATTGAGGATCAGGTCCAGGTTGTCGAGAACTTTGACGCCGTCGATTGTTTTACTCAGCCCCTTGATCTCCAGAATGATATCACCACAGGGACGTTCGGGTTTAAAAACAACAAAGGGGTACTTACGCGAGGAGGTGGGCAGTGCTTCGATGTCAATCTTGTCGAGCAGCTTTTTCCGCGAAGTGGCCTGCTTCGCTTTGGAGGCGTTGGAACTAAAGCGGGCGATAAAATCCTTAAGCTCGCTGGCCTTGTCACTGGCTTTCTTGTTCGCATCTTGCTTTTGTTTAAGAACCAATTGACTCGCTTCGTACCAAAAGTCGTAGTTGCCTACGTAGGTGCGAATCGTGCCGAAGTCAATGTCAGCGATATGGGTACATGCCTGGTTCAGGAAATGCCGGTCGTGGGAAACGACGATGAGGGTGTTCTGAAAACGGCCGAGGAAATCTTCCAGCCATTTGATCGATTTGAGATCGAGGTTGTTGGTCGGCTCATCGAGCAACAGAACATCAGGGTTGCCAAACAGTGCCTGGGCCAGAAGAACACGAACTTTTTCACCGCCTTCCAGCTCTTTCATCTTCTTGTGACGTAGTTCCTCCGGGATACCCAGGCCGTTGAGTAATACAGCTGCTTCAGACTCTACCTCGTAGCCGTTCATGTCGGAAAATTCAGCTTCCAACTCTCCTGATCGGACGCCGTCCTCCTCGGTGAATTCACCTTTGGAATAGATCGCTTCACGTTCGGTCATAACGGAGTAAAGACGTTCGTGGCCCATGACCACGGCGTTGAAAACGATCTCTTCATCAAAGGCGAATTGATCCTGACGCAAAACAGCCAGACGTAAACCTTTACCGATGCTGACTTCACCTTTGTCGGCATCTATATCTCCTGCAAGGATCTTGAGGAATGTCGATTTGCCGGCACCGTTGGCACCGATCAAGCCGTAACAGTTGCCGGGAGTAAATTTGATGTTAACGTTCTTGAAAATGGTCCGTTTGCCGTATGCCAAACAGATATTTGAAGCACTGATCATGGGGTCTATTGTTCCTCGAAATAAGCGGAGTAGAAAAAATAAAAAACCACAGGGGCATAACCCCGTGGTTTAGCGATGTAAATCTATATCACTCTTCCTGTGGACAGGCAACGCTTTTTGGTACTTTGCTTTGTAAAATAGGAACTTAATGATGAAAAGGGGGTAAAGGTTAAAGGTTTTCCAGATCCCAGATCCCAGACCCCAGACCCCGGTCACCGCACCTTGGTTCTTTTAGTTGCTACCGCCTCCCAGGGGTTGTCCGGCCATGGGTGCTTGGGGTAACGACCCTTCATTTCTTTTTTGACATCCGGGTAAACGGTGTCCCAGAAACTTTTCAGGTCTTGTGTCACTGCCAAGGGGCGACCCGCCGGTGAGAGTAGGTGGATAACGACCGGGATACGGCCTTCCGCCAGTTTAGGAGTTGTAGCCAGACCGAACAGTTCCTGAAGTTTAACGGCCAGAACCGGCAACTCCCCTATCTTGTATTCGATCCTGATTTTTGACCCGCTTGGAACCTCCAGCCTCTCTGGAGCCACTCGATCGATCTTCTTCAATTTCTGCCAACCGATCCTGGCTTTCAAGGCTGTAGCCAGATCGATGCGTTTCAGGTTGGTTCGATTGCTCACCTCCGTAAGGAAGGGCGTGAGCCAATCATCCAGGGTCTCACTCAACGCTTGATCTGACCAATCGTCCCAACCGTTCTCTGGCAACTGTTGATGTAGAAACGCGGCTCTTGCCTGCAGTTGTCGCGTCGCGCGTGTCCAGGGGAGAATTTCGAGCCCCTGGCGCCGTATCAAATCACATAAGGCAGGGAGAGTGTCGCCCGTGGTTGCTATGGCAGGGCGTTCTTGCAGAAGGATAGCTCCTAACCTGCGTACCTCACGTACGACCACGCGATTTGCCTGATCATCCCAGCCGGCCTCACGCTGCCACTCAAGCTGATCACCAAACAGCTCTTCAATGGTGTTGCGACTCAGGGCGCTGGCTATGCGAATCTCTTCTTCACCATTGTTTCGCCCGACAGTCTCTGCTGCGACCAACCATTCCGAGTCACGCACAACAGACTCGGTCGCTAAAGTAGCCCCCTGTCCATTACTTAGCAGGAACCGGTCACTGCCAGCTTTACGTCTTACAGCAATCCTGTCCGGGTAGGCGCTGGCCAGAAGGCTGCCGATCTCTTCTGTGTCATAAGTCCGATTGCTCCCCGCTTTGGTCAACTTCCTCCAGTAGGTTGCAGCTCTTTGAACCGCAGCCGTTTTCGGTGAACGGTCACGTTGCAAAATTTCGAGTCGTTCAATCAGGTCACTTGTTCCGGCTGTGGTGGCTGTGTGTCGTGATCTTTGCAAGAGATCGCGTTCTGAGAGAATGGCGACCAGGTCGCTGGCAATGCCCTGACATTTTATGTCAACGCCAGCGACCAGAAGTCGGGCCAGGCGGGGGTGTGTTGGATAGCGTGACATCTTTTGCCCCAGGGGCGTTAATCTGAAATTGTCATCCTGCGCCCCGAGGGTTGTCAGTAACTTTCGGGCTGCAGCCAGGTGTCCGGCCGGGGGCTGGTCCAGCCACTTCAGCTCTGCGACTTCATGAGTACCCCATTGAGCGAGTTCCATGGCAAGCGAAGCCAGGTCCGCTTGGCGAATTTCGGGAGGCGAGAAGGGCAGCAGGGTGCCGTGAGTGCCTTCTGACCAGAGGCGGAAGCATTTGCCTGGCCTGAGACGGCCAGCTCGACCGGCGCGTTGTTCTGCACTGGCACGGGAAATACGCACTGTTTCCAGTCGGGTCATGCCACGAGCAGCATCGAAGCGCGGGCGACGCTCCCAGCCGCTGTCGACGACGCTTTCGATTCCTTCGATCGTAAGGCTGGTTTCGGCAATGTTGGTAGCCAACACAACGCGACGTCGTTTGCCGGGAAGAATGGCTGCTTCCTGGTCAGCAAAGGGAAGGCCTCCATAGAGTGGGCGCAAATCAATCTTCGTCGATAAATCTCTGAGCTGTTCGTGGCATCGTCTGATCTCACCGGTTCCGGGGAGGAACGCAAGGATGTCACCCGTACTTTCTTTCAGCGCATGGCGAACTCCAAGGCTTGTGGCTTCGGCAATCCTGTAACGTTCGATGTCGTTCCGATATTCGATTCCAACCGGGAAAGACCTACCTTTGGCGGTGATGATCGTGCAGTTGTCCAACATCTTTGACAAGGGCTCAGCATCGAGCGTTGCAGACATGACCAGTATGCGCAAATCTTCACGCAAGCCTTGCTGTGCCTCGTGGCAGAAGGCCAGGGCCGTGTCAGCTTGCATACTACGTTCATGGAACTCATCGAAGATCACCAACCCGACCCCCTTCAATTCGGGGTCGCTCTGCAGGCGGCGAATCAAAAGACCTTCCGTGATCACTTCCAAGCGGGTTTGTGCGCTAACTTTGCGCTCGTAACGAATCGCGTAGCCGATCTTGTCTCCGACCGTTTCCTTGCGCAGTGAAGCCATGTAACGAGCCGCATTGGTCGCGGCCAGTCGGCGTGGCTCAAGCATTAAGATTGATTGGCCCTTAAGCCAAGGCTTGTCGAGTAAAGCCAGCGGCACACGGGTGGTTTTGCCTGATCCAGGTGGAGCCTGAAGCACGGCTGTCCCGCTTGTGCTCAAGGCATCGTCAAGTTCGTCCAGAATGCTTTCGACGGGAAGTTGTGTGGAAGGTTTGTGCATGAGGGCTATTTTGCCACAAAAAGAAATTGTTGTGTCTCTTAAGTGCCTCACGCCCGCTCGCTATGCTCACTTGAGACACAGAGACCGCAGAGTCAGGGCTTTCATACCTCCATAACTTTCTTTGCGGTCTCTGTTCCTCTGCGTGAATCCGGTTGTACGCCCGTCCGATTCTATGATTCTCACTGCTAGAGCTTTTATCTGCCAAACTATCCGCTATAGTTTAACCGTCCAAACGGATGATTAAACTTATCAACGAAGGGAACCCTTATGTCTAGCGATCTTCTTTTTTCTCCATTTCAGATAAAAAACTTTACCTTGCGCAACCGTCTCGGTGTTGCACCCATGACCCGCATGTCTTCACCTGGAGACAGCATCCCACGCCAGGATGTCTTTGATTTTCTGGTTCGCCGAGCGGAAAACGGGGCCTCAGTTGTCTATACGGAGGCGATCGTTACCGATTACGAGAGCAGCCAGGGTTATCCCCGACAATCAAGGCTGGTCACCCAGAAGCAGATTGATGCCTGGAGTTCTGTTGTCGAGAAAATTCGTGTCCATGGTGGCATCTCTATTATGCAGATGTTCCACTGTGGTCGCATGGCATGGCCTGAGGTCAATCCTGCCGAACGCTCGATCGCTCCGAGCAGCATTGCTCCCAAACAGATTAATCCGATGACCGGAGAGGCCTATCCCTTGCCTGAAGAGATGAGTCAGTTTGACATTGACCATGTCATTAACGGCTTTGTAGAAACGGCCAAAGGGGCTGTCTTGGCTGGTTTTGATGGTGTCGAGATTCATGGCGCACATGGTTATCTGATCAATCAATTTCTCTCGAGCTATTCAAATCAACGTGACGACAGCTATGGGGGTTCGGTGGAGAATCGTTTCCGTTTTGCCCGTGAAGTGATTGATTCCGTTGCCCTGGTTATGCCGGAAGATCGTCTTTTGGTTTTCCGTGTCTCTAACTGGGGAATTGCTGATATGGAGGTCTCTCTCTTTGACAGCGCTGAGGAATGGCAGGAGATGATAGGCTTATTGGTTAGAACTCCCATCGACGCTATCTCTCTGTCCACTTACAACTTCAGGGATAAGGCCTTTGGTACGGAACAGACCATGTCACAATTGACCCGACAAGTGACGCCGTTACCGCTGATGATTTGCGGACAGATTTATGATCGCAAGAGCGCTGAAGAGGCCCTTGAGTTTGCTGATATCGCCTTGAGCAGTAAATCAATTCTGCTTAACCCCGATTGGGTCTCTGATGTGCGTGAGGGTAAAGAACTTCCTCTGCATAAATCGGAAGAGGCGGGGATCGCTTATACCGCTGAGCCCTTACCTTGACAATCTCTTTATATTGAGTCCCTTTTGCGGGGGTTTTTCACGCCAAACACGAACGGCGAGATATGCCGTGCTGATTGTTTTCTTCTGATTCTATTGCTCTTCCAAAGCGTCTCCGTTAATATCCAGAGATGAAGGAAATGAAATCCGAAAATTGGAAGCCGGCCAAATTGAACTCTCTCGTCGCTGACGTGGTTGATGCTGTTGAAAATGGCGAGATAGACTCCGCTTTCGATAACATCGAAATGACGGGCGGGTGTTTGTCCAGAAGCAAAAACACTAAAAATTTCACCAAGAATTACCTTACAGCCTGTATTCAAGCAGGTCTCCAAGGTGTTTCTGAGGCAAACAATGATACAGCAATCGGACTGGTGAATGCTTTCAGGCAAATGAACTCAGAGGCGCCGTTAGATGAGCTTCCGGAAGATGTCAAAGTCTTTGCCATCAAACTCCCTCACAAAAATGGTAATCCTGATGTTGAGATCTACATCAAGGAAGGCACCAAGGTGGTGTATGGCGAGAAAGTCTTGCCACGAGGTATCCTGACCGAAAATTTTTTAGATGTAACAGGTGCAAACCTTTTGTAAAAGACTATCCCTTGTTCCTTTAACTTGATTACAGGCTTTTTCCTGTAAATTTTAAGCCCAGAGGCTGTTTTAAAGATGTCCGAACAAAAATTGATCTTTATCGATGTAGAGACGACCGGTGTGAATCCGGAGCGTAATGGTCTAACCCAGATCTCCGGTTGTGTGCAGATCGGTGACGAGGTCAAGGAATCTTTCGATTATTTTGTGCGCCCGTACCCACAGGATGCAATCGAAATGGCCGCCCTGGAAGTAACTGGCATGGATCGCAAGCAGTTCCTCCCACCCGATCATCCTGATCATCTTGCTGTCCCCGGCCAGCTGTTTGAAGACCCCAAAGATATTTATGTGCGTCTTGCGTCGTTGTTCTCAAAATATGCCAGCCAGTATGACAAGTCTGATAAGTTCCAGTTTGTTGGTTATAACGCGCATAGTTTCGATATGCCATTCATGAGGCGCTTTTGGGAGAAGAACGGCGATCGTTTCTTCGGTAGCTGGTTCTGGTATCCCTGTCTTGACGTTATGCTGGTCTGGGCCCAAATACTACAGGAGACACGCGCTGACCTGAGCAACTTTAAGCTGGCGACTGTTGCAAAGCACTGCGGTATCGCTGTTGATGACAGTCGTTTGCATGATTCTCAATATGATATCGAGTTAACCCGTGATCTCTGGTTGGCGGCTCGACAGATCGTTGATCGAGGTAACAAGGGGCAGCCGGCATGGAAGCAGGGGGAGCTTTTTGACTTCTGATTGATAAAGAAAAAAGAAAACGTCCTCGCCTGAGTTCAACCTGACGTGATCTCGAGTGTCAGTTCAAGTCCCGATTACTGCAAATAATGATTTAAACTCTTGCTCGATGACATCATTCAAGTAATATTCACTGGTTCAATCTTTACTAACCATTCCCGCCCACAGAATTACTGAGGAGATTCGCCCTTGGATTATGTCTTACCAGTTTTGGCTGGTTTTGTAGCTATCAGTTCGGTACTGCTCTCTCCAAAGGCGCAAACAGAAGGGTCTTTTTTCAAGGGGTTGAGTGCCTCTGGTGAACAACCCGGGTTGCTGACACTGGTGTTTTCCCAAGTCACGACCTGGATATTCGCCCGCTCTCTTCTGAATGCCGCCATCCTGGGCTTTTACTACGGTATATGGGGTACTCTGGCATACGCCTTCTATTATTTCTCTTTTATAACCGGAGGCCGTATCGTTGATTACCTGCGTTTTGAACACGGCTTCCATAGTGTCCAGTCTTTCCTCGCAGCCCGTTTCGGTACCTGGGGTACAGGATGCTTTAATTTCGTGATTGGTGTCAGGCTGATCAGCGAGGTCTTTGCCAACCTTCTGGTTATTGGTATCCTGTTTGGTGCCGCCGGATCGAATACCTATACTCTGACAATTCTCGCTTTTGCAGGTGTCACGCTTTTTTACTCGATGCTGGGTGGCTTGCGGGCATCGCTAAGAACAGATCTTTTTCAGATGGTCCTTTTCCTCGGAACCTTGGCGATGTTGGTCGTTTTGGTGATAAACAGCAATGCTGTGGCCTTTAATGACCTCTGGTTCAAACCTTTCGAAATGACTCAACCCGGGCCTGTTCTGATGGTGGTTGCGTTGCTGCAGATCTGGAGTTACCCGATGCACGATCCGGTTATGATGGATCGTGGCTTTCTGGCCGACCGCGAAACGACCCGACGCAGTTTTTTTCATGCCTGCTGGATCAGTTTTCTCTGTATTTTGACCTTCGGTTGCATGGGGGTCCTGGCGGGAGCCAACGCCATAAGCGGAGAATCGATGAACGATGCTCTGATGCGATTGCTCGGCGAGTGGCCCATGTTGGTTTTCAGTGGATGCCTGATTGTTTCGGCGATGTCGACACTTGACAGCACTCTCTCCAGTTCTGCCAAATTAGTTGCTTCGGACATGGGGGTTCTGCGTATGAGCCTCCGCAACGGCCGCATGGTCATGGCTGTTTTTATGCTTCTCGGTCTCGTTTTGGTATTCATGGGCAACAAAGATTTGTTCAGCGCCGTTGCAGTGAGTGGTACGGCTTCGATGTATCTGGCGCCGGTGGTTTTTTTCTCTCTATGGGGTAAAAGAAGTGATATCCCGGTGTGGAGTTATCTCTTTACCTTTGTCCTGGCTCTCAGCGGTGCAGCCCTCTATTTCACCGAGTCGAGTGGGTACACGTTATTGCTGGGTGATCTCCATAAATATACCAAGCTGCTTTATATCTGTATTTCCATCCTTGTCCTCGGTTGTCTTTCTTATTGGCTGGGTGGCTTGTTCAATCGTTCCGCCAGTTCTCGGGTAAAAGCATGAATCCGCCCTGTTCCCAAAACCTTGGCTTACTGGAAGGCCCTTTGCTTATTTTCGGAGGCCCGTACAGCAACCTGGCTGCGACACGCGCGCTGCGTGACGTCGCTGTAAAGCTGGCTATCCCACCACAACGTATTATTTGCACCGGTGACCTGGTGGCTTATTGTGCTGAGCCGGAAGAAACCGTCAACCTGATTCGCGAGTGGGGTGTTCATGTTGTGTTGGGAAACTGTGAAGAGTCGTTAGCTTCACGGGCACTTGATTGTGGCTGCGGCTTTGAAGCGGGGAGTACCTGTTCTGTTCTTTCTGACCAATGGTTCCGTTACGCCGATTCTAGGATATCCGAGGGTAACAGGGCGTGGATGGGGCAACTGCCTGTTTCGTTGACCTTTCAGCTTGGTTCCCGACGCTTCTCATGCGTCCACGGCGGCGTAGATCTGATTAATCGCTTTCTCTTTGCTTCGACGCCAGAGGAAGCGAAAGTGGCTGAACTGAGCCTTCTCGGTTATGATATTGATGGTTTGATTACGGGCCATTGCGGGATTCCCTTTGGCCAGATGGTTGAGGGGAGGGCGTGGCTTAATGCCGGAGTGATCGGCTTGCCGGCAAATGATGGCACTGCGGATGGCTGGTACCTGTTGATTGATCCTATTGATAATAGGATCAAGTGCGAATGGCATCGCCTGAGCTACCCCGCTGAACAGTCACGTCAAACGATGCTCGATGCTGGCCTTGTGAGCGGTTATGCTGACACTCTTATCAGCGGCCTCTGGCCGAGTGAGGATGTCTTGCCGGTTGAGGAAAAAAAGAACCGCGGTAATGCTCTTGAGGTTGAACCTCTAATCTTCTGACTGGCTGTTGTTAACGCTCGGTATTCCTGCTAATCATTGTTTGGAGACGATTGCATGCCATCGGCAAAACCTGCTGACAAGCTTTCCTTACCTAAGGAGGCACCGTCTAGCGCGGGTAAACTGGGCACCTTCCTCGGCGTCTTTACCCCGTCCATACTGACGATCCTTGGCGTCATCATGTACCTGCGCTTTGGCTGGGTCGTCGGCTAGGTTGGTCTGCTGAAAACTCTCCTGATTGTCCTGCTCGCCAATTGCATTACGCTGTTAACATCCCTGAGCCTTTCGGCCATTGCCACCAACAGTTATGTCGGTGTCGGTGGTGCTTACTATATGATTTCCCGTAGCCTCGGCCTCGAGGTTGGCGGAGCTATCGGTTTTCCTCTTTATATCTCACAAGCCCTGTCGGTAACCCTCTATGCCTTCGGTCTTGCCGAGTCTTTGACCTTTGTCTGGCCTGCTCTGCCTGTCTCCATGGCCGCCTTCGTGATTATTGTCCTGGTCGCTTTGCTTTCATCAAAGGGTGCTGCCTTTGCGCTGCGTATCCAGATACCGGTTATGGTTCTGATCGGCATCTCTTTGCTGGCGCTGGCTTCCGGGACGATCTGGGGAGAAGGTGTCATTACGGCAGCAAGTAATGTGATCACTGTTCCTGCCGCAGGGTTCTGGCTGGTCTTTGCTGTTTTCTTTCCAGCTGTCACTGGCATCATGGCCGGCTTGAGCCTCTCTGGTGATCTGGCTGACCCGCGTCTTGCCATTCCTCGTGGCAGTATTTTGGCAACCCTGGTCGGCCTGCTGGTTTACATGATTGTTCCTGTCCTTCTCTATTTCAGCCCTGATGCTGCCAGTTTGACGGCCGATCCATTAATCTGGAATCGCATCGCTATCCTTGGCCCATGGTTAGTCTTGCCCGGTCTCTGGGGGGGCGATCTTTTCATCGGCCGTTGGCTCTATGCTGGGCGCTCCCCGTACACTGCAAGCATTGTCGATTGACAGGCTTGTGCCTCGCCGGTTCTCCGGTTCGGCAGAGAAGGAAACCGAGCCCAGAGCCGGAATGTTCCTGACTCTCGCTCTGAGCCTTGCAGCAGTATTTCTGGGTGATCTCAATACGGTCGCAACGGTTGCGACCATGTTCTTCTTGAGCGTGTATGGCACGATCAACTTGGTCGCTTCACTCGAATACCTTTCCGGTAACCCTTCATGGCGTCCAACCATGAACATCCACTGGGCTCTCAGTCTGGTCGGCGGTATCGGTTGTTTCGGAGTGATGTTTCTGATTCACTGGCCCGCAACGATCTTTGCCGTGACGATAGAGCTGTTGATTTGGCTCCTTCTGAAAAGACGTGTCCGTAAGGATTCCTGGGGTGATGTAAGGCGTGATCTCTATGAAGCCATGATCCGCTGGGCCCTGGTTAAGTTCAATGATCGTCCTATGACGGCTCGCAATTGGCGTCCTCATACCCTGGTTTTTGTCAGTAACATTGAAAAGCGTCTGGACCTGGCTCGCTTCGGCGCCTGGTTTGCGGAGAACTGCGGCGTTGTCTCTATCTGCGAACTCTATCATGGAGATATTATCGATCTGGACGTCGATGTCAGGGTGCGACAAAAAGAAATCAATAATGTCCTTAAAAAGCAGCGTATCATCGCGTTTGGCGAGGTGAATATAGTTCAGAACCTGGTTCGAGGCATTCTCGCGGTTGCTCAATCCAATGGGATTGCCGGTATGGAAAGCAATACGGTGTTGGTCGGTTGGCCTGATGATCGTGAACGACTGGTTAACTTCCTGCGCCTGCTCAGACCACTCAAGCATCTTAACCAAAGCCTGATTCTGGGTAAGACCAGCCCTTTACAGGCCTTCAAGGAAGGTCAGGTACAACAGATTCACGTCTGGTGGGGTGGGCTTAAACGTAATGGTGACCTGTTACTCTTGCTCGCTTATCTCTTGACCCGTAATGCAGATTGGCACAATGCCCGGATTCGGATACTAAGTATCGCTTCCAACGAACTGATGAAAGAGCAGACAGAGAAATTCCTCGCGCAATTGATCCCGGAAATTCGCATTCAGGCAGATGTTGAAGTTACGGTGAAAGATGACGATGAACGTGTTGTTGATATCATGCACCGTGAAAGCGGCAGGGCCGATGCTGTTCTTCTAGGTCTGGCGACTCCTCTTGAAGGAGAAGAAGAAGCTTATGCGGAGCGTCTAGATGAGTTGGCTGAAGGCTTCCAGAGCTGCTTCTTTGTGCATAATGGCAGTCTCTTCCTTGGCGATCTGGTGACTCCTGAAAAAGTCGAATTGCAGAACGACGAAACATAATTTTTGGCGAGGAGTTTAGGCTATAGTCCTGATTTTTCCATAAGTCCGACGGTTTTCTTGTCGAAAAAAAACAGAAAAGCTTCTGTTCTAAAACGACACCTGAGGTTTTACCTTGCGAAACCAGCTAACCCCTACAGTAAAAAGGTTTTATCGAATTACGTTTTTTCTGAAAATCTACGCTCCCCCGGTTGCCCCAGCCCCCTGAACCGCTTAGGATTAATACATACATAACGCTTCTTCCTCTTGATTGTTACGGGAGGCTGACATGGTAAATATTCAATCAATTTCCAGAAACGCTCAGATTCACCTGTGCCTGCTTTTTACAAGTCTTCTCCTGATTGTTATGCCGGTGTTAAATAAAACCCCGAGCCAACAGATTGCTGATAAGTCTGTGTTGGCTGCTGCAGAGTTTCTATTCCTGGTTGATACTGAAGAGTATGCAGAAAGCTGGGAGGTCTCATCGGTGGCTTTGCAGGCAATGCTGACTCAGCAGGCGTGGAGTGAAAAGATCTCGGAGTTGCGCTCTTTTCTCGGTCCTATTGTTGAAAGGGTACATCAGAACATTGCCTATACTGACGATGCCACTGATGTCCCGTCGGGAGAGTACGTGGTGATGACTTTTATCTCAAAGTTCGAACTGAGAGAGAGAGTCACTGAAACCATCACGCTTCTGCTTGGCGATGATAATCGATGGCAGGTAGTTGGTTATTTCCTCAGGTAGCTTTACAGCTACATTGTGCCTGAAGGTGTGTGTAAGTCTACATGAAGAGTCCCTTCTCCTCTCTTCTTGCTTGTCTGACTTGATATGTCCTTGTTACGCATAAATTCTTGCCAAATAAACCACATCACTCTATAACTCTTTAATGCAATTAACTCACCAGGAAACCGTCGTTGTTCTTGACTTTGAAACCACTGGAATCTCTCCTGATTACGGTGACCGAGCTATTGAAATCGGTGCCGTAAAGATCAGGGGAGGACAGATTCTGGAACGTTTTCAAAGCTTGATGAACCCCGGCGTTCGCGTGAGCCAATTTATTGAAAACTACACCGGGATTACCAATCAGATGGTACAGGAGGCGCCCGACGCTGCCGAGGTAATGCGGGAGTTTGCCGATTTCATCGGTGACGAGCCGCTGGTTGCTCATAACGCTTCTTTTGACAGGCGATTTCTGAATACGGAACTTTCTCTTGTCGGGCAAGGTGCCAAGGATAATTTTGGCTGTTCCATGCTGATTTCTCGCAGGGTTTATCCCTATGCGCCTAACCATAAGTTGGAAACCCTGGTACGCTACAAGGATCTGCAGACTGATGGCACCTTTCACAGGGCGCTGGCTGATGCTGAAATGACTGCATATCTCTGGATGTGCATGGCTGAGGACTTGCGTTCATTGTACGGATTTGATCAGGTGCCCTTTGTTTTGATGCGCGATTTGGCAAAGGTCCCCAAGGCTCAGGTGGGTGCTTATCTTTTGAGGCTTTTAAACGCGTAAGTGCCCTTTGGAACTTCTGGAGCGGAGATGTTTCTCTTTTTATTCAAGAAGGTTAAGTTCTCTCTCTTAATGTTGTGTGTTATTATTTGTTTTGCTTCGGTTTGTTATGCCGAGGTTGTCAAGCTTGGCTCCTGGAACGAAGCCACCATTGTACAAATTATTTCTTCTGCGCAGCAAATAGATAGCCCTGGCGACGTCATCGTTGCACTCTCCGGTCATTTCAAAGGCTCCCCGTATGCTGAGAACACCTTATTGGGAGGTCCCAACGACCCTGAAGAGTTTGTTCTTAACCTCGCTGAATTCGATTGTTTCACCTTCCTTGACGTCGTTGAGTCTTTGCGTCGTTCTTCGAGCTATGAAGATTTTGCCGACAACTTAAAAGATGTTCGCTACTTTGACGACACAGTTTCTTATGAAAAGCGTAGACATTTTTTCAGCGATTGGCTTGTCGGCGATGATCTGATTGAGGATGTTACGGCAATGGTCGCGAAAGAAAGAGCAGTGTCCATTAATAAACGCCTCAATCGAAAAGATGATGGCTCTCTCTGGTTGGCTGGTATTGACGTTGTGTCACGGCAGGTTGACTTCTTGCCGACCTCGAACGTAGATGAAGAGGTCCTTTCTGTGCTGCGTTCCGGAGACTATATTGGTATATACAGCCCCCTTGGTGGGCTTGATGTCAGCCATACCGGAATCATCGTCAAAAACAAGGGGAGAACCCTCATTCGACATGCCTCATCACGCAGCGAAACTGGCCAGGTCCTTGACGAAGGTTTACTTCAATATCTTCAGGGCAAGCCCGGCCTGATCGTTTATCGCGTCAAACCATGAGACATGTTAAAGACCGTCCCTATCTGCTGTTGACCCTGGCCGTCCTCTTCTGGGCGGGGAATTTTATCCTGGGCAGAGCTTTTCATACGGAGATCCCACCAATCGCACTGGCTTTCTGGCGCTGGGTTGGTGCTGCAATGCTGGTCACCTGGCCTGCGCTGCCTCATTTACGGCGCGATCGTCAAGCTCTGATCAATGCATGGCCAGCTGTCCTGCTTCTTTCGCTCCTTGGCATCGCTGCTTTCAACACCCTCGCATACAGCGGCCTGCAATACACACAGGCGATCAATGCCTTTCTGCTGCAATCAATGATGCCGGTCCTGATTGTGCTTTTCTCCTTTTTAATCTTCCGTGAGAAGGTTACGCGCCTGCAAAGCCTTGGCATCCTGGTTTCACTCTGTGGTGCCGTGTTGATCACCGCCCGGGGCGATTTCGAAAGGCTGCTCTCTTTATCCTTCAACCGTGGCGACCTCCTGGTCTTTACTGCAATCGCCTGTTATGCGGGTTACTCGGTCATGTTGCGGAAACGCCCGCGTGCTCATCCCTTGGCTTTTATAGCGACAACCTTCTGGCTTGGGTCAATCTTCCTTGTGCCTCTCTATCTCTGGGAGACTTTAACTGTAGCCAGTATGGAGCTCAATCCATCAACTATATTGGTGCTCGCCTACGTTATGGTTTTTCCTTCCATCGTTTCTTACCTTTGCTTCAATCGTGGGGTAGAGCTGGTCGGAGCCAATCGTGCGGGCCTCTTTATTCACCTGATGCCCGTGTTCGGCGGGTTGATGGCTGTTGTTTTCCTTGGTGAAGTCTTCGGCTGGTATCACGGCGTAGGAGTCGTTCTGATTGGGCTGGGTATCTATCTGGCAACACGCAAGAAATCCTCTGCTGTGGCCGGTTAGCGCCCTAAGAGGGAGAAAATCAATGCATTCTGGCTTTGAAACTTGTATAAATATGGAATCTTTTTCTGCGATCAATTCATTCACCTGTAAATAGCAAGGGTTCTTATGAAAAAGCACGACACGATTTTAATGTATGGCTTGTCCGGGATCAGCATTTTCAGCTCTTTCCTTTTCGTTATGTATGGCATGAACATCATTCTTTCTGATAGCGCTGCTCACGGTTTGATAGTGTTTGCCTATGTCACGACAGCCTACGGCCTTGCCAACGTTACTATCCTAAGTATTGCCTGGAGTAGTCGAGAGAAATGGGCCAGCACGGCGAATAAATTTATTGCTCTTTGCTACCTGGGTGTCTTCGTCATGGATATGATCAATAAAGGCATGAAGAGCCACCTCGGTACGGTCGGTATCCTGGTTGTTGCAGTCATCCTGCTGGCAAACTGGTTCGCAATCACAAAAGTCATTGAACGTGACTGAGTGCGGGCTGCTTTGTCTGTCTTATCGTTAGTGTCTTGCTTGACATTCCCTTTTAGCTTGAGAGTATGAAGTAAGGTTTGTTCCAAGCTTTCTCTAAGGAGATCCCTGCTATGCCCATTATTCCCGGTTACACTCCTCCTGATTTTACCGCGCCACACCTGGTTAACGCTCCTGTTGTAACGGTTGAGGTGGCGTCGGCTGATGGTGTCGTGCCGAGAAAATTTCATGGTACGTCAAATCACCCTGAGTATGTTCACCTGGGAGATGGACATTGGGTGCTCGCTCCGGAAAGCCGCATGGATGCGGTGATGGTTCTGGATGGAATCTCTGTTGATGTCGTCGAGGCTCGTCGGGTTCGCAAGGGCGATCAGGTGGTCGTTGGACGGACTGAACATGGAGAAGAGGGTATTTACGTTCATGTTGAGGGCTTTCAGCCACCATCTAAAGAAAACGCAGATAAGTTCACCTTTCGTACCCGGGGCACACGAGAGACGCCTTTCTCCCGCCATTATGACAACCTGTACGACGTCCTTCGTCATGACCGTGACCATGGTCACATCGTCTGGGTCCTCGGACCTGCTGTTGCATTCGACAAGGACAGCCGTGATGCCATGCAGGGGCTCGTCGAAAATGGTTACTGTCACGGACTCCTGGCGGGCAACGCTCTGGCCACTCACGACCTTGAGGCGGCCTTTTTCCAGACTGGCCTGGGCCAGGACATCTATTCACAAACCTTGCAACCTCTTGGTCATTACAACCACCTTGATATCATCAATGAAGTGCGCAGTCGGGGTTCGATCTCCAAAACCATTGAAGAACTGAATTTAAAGGACGGCATTATCTATGCCTGTGAAAAGCATGATGTGCCTTACGTCCTGGCAGGCTCCATTCGTGATGATGGACCTCTCCCCGAGGTGATCTCAGACGTTTACAAGGCACAGGATGCCATGCGTGAGCATGCCAGGAAGGCGACGACTGTGGTTGCTCTTGCGACGCAACTGCATTCGATCGCTTTCGGTAATATGGTTCCAAGTTACAGGGTCGCTGAAGATGGTAACGTGCGCCCGGTGTTCTTCTATATCGTTGATATGTCCGAGTTCAGTGCCGACAAACTGGCAAACCGCGGCTCTGCACAGGCTGTTGCAATCCTGACCAATGCACAGGATTTCATGGTCAACCTGTGGAATAACCTTAAAGAGTGAAGCAGGTGGGGTGAGGTGAGTTTATGAGAAAGGCCGTGCAGATTATTGGTGTGCCCGTCGACCTTGGCCAATCGCATCGTGGCGTCGATCTGGGTCCTGGAGCATTGCGCTATGCAGGACTCGCTGCCCGACTGGAAAAGCTTGGTTACGAAGTCCATGACTCGGGCAACCTCAAGGTTCCGGTACGTGAATCACTGAATCACGAACGTCAGAGCAATTATCTCCCCTCTATGCAGCAAATTTGTGAGGAGGCATGCGCCGCAGGTCAGCTGGCTGTTGCCAATGGTTACATCCCTATCTTTCTCGGTGGGGACCATTCAATCGCGGTTGGCACCATCTCCGGAGTTACACAGGAGGAACCCTGTGGTGTCCTCTGGATTGATGCTCATGGTGATTTCAACACCATGGCGACCTCAGGCTCTGGCAACATCCATGGCATGTCCCTGGCGCTATTACTTGGTCATGGTTACCCGGATCTTGTCGATGTCGGTCGGCCAGGGGCGAGTCTCTTGCCTGAAGATGTTGTCATGATCGGTGTACGCGACCTTGATGCAAAAGAGCGTGATAGTTTACGTGAAAGCGGCATTATTGTTTACACAATGCGTGATATTGATGAACGGGGAATGTGGAAAGTTGCCGGTGAAGCTCTCGAACGATTAAGTCACCGTAAGCGTTTGCATGTAAGCCTTGATATTGACGCCTTGGATCCGCAGGCGTCGCCCGGTGCCGGAACACTGGTGCCCGGAGGTTTAACCTATCGCGAGGCCCAGCTTTTGATGGAGATTGTCGCAGACTCCAGACGCCTGAGTTCTCTCGATATCGTCGAGATCAATCCTATCCTTGATAACCTTAACAAAACAGCCATCTGTGCAGTTGAATTGACAGCTTCACTCTTTGGTAAGCAAATTATCTGATCTGTTTTTTACGCCAGAGGAATGACGTAGAAAAGCACTGCAAAGAAGTGCAGGATGCTGCCCAGCAAGACAAAGCCGTGCCAGATGGCATGATGGTAACGCATACTTTTCCAGAGATAGAAAATCACCCCGGACGTGTAAGCCAATCCACCCAATAAAAGTAAGATCAGCCCCCCGGTGGCAACGGAGTCAAGCATCGGTTTGATTGCAACGACAACCACCCATCCCATACCGATATAGAGTGACAGGGAAATTCCTTGCCAGCGCTTTAAGAGTGATACCTGGAAAAGGACACCCAGCAATGCCAGTGACCAGACGACACCGAAGAGAGTCCAGCCCCAAGGTCCGCGCAGATTTACGAGCATGAAGGGTGTATAGGTTCCAGCGATCAGCAGAAATATGGCGGAATGGTCGAGAACACGCAAGATGCTTTTTGCACGAGGAATCTGGATGCTGTGATAAAGGGTGGAGAAAGCGTACTGTAGAATTAAGGTCGTCGCAAAGATACTGCAACTGACCAGATGCCAGGTGTTGCCCAACCGACTGGCGAAGCCAATGAGTACGGCCATGCCAGTAATCGCAAGCAGTAACCCGACACCATGGGTGATACTATTGGCTATTTCTTCGCCAACGCTGTAGCGAGGGATGTCTTGTTCGGTTCGCATTATTTGTCTCCACCACCTTTGCGGGTTCAATGCTGATCCTCTGGTTTTTATTATGCCTTGATCCCAATAGTTAGAAGGTAAAACTTTTGTAACGGCGGTTAACGTGGTGGCTGTTTGCATTGCCATTGAGCCATTAACTCTATTTACCAAATAAATTCATGTTGTTGTAGATTGTTCGTGATATTTTTGTGCGAGTTAGACTACCCAATCATCTTTTGCCACAGAGTCACAGAGGTCACGGAGACAAACAAAGCTTCTCGATGCTGTCTCTGTGACTCGAGTGGGAGAATCGAACGGGTGGAGAAGATGTTGACACTATTCACGAACCAAACTTCGGGGAATAAGACTTGTCTGTTTTCGGCGTCTTTCTTGGCTTTTCTTAGCGTCGCGTTGGTCTTTTGATTTCAGTCTTACTGCTTTGGTGTAAAGACTATATTCCCTTTGTTTGGTTTGTAGACCTGTTTTTTTATAAACTTTTTCTCTGCGTCTTCGCGTCTCTGCGTTGAATGTTTTTTTGTCATAAGTTTTATACCAGCATACCTATAGAGGAGAATAACCTTTGGCAGGAACCAGTTTACTCACCCTGATAGATGATATTGCGAGCCTTCTTGATGACATTGCCCTGATGTCCAAGGTTGCGGCCAAAAAGACCGCAGGAGTGCTTGGTGACGACCTGGCGCTGAACGCGGAGCAGGTGAGCGGAGTTCGTGCCGAGCGCGAGCTTCCTGTTGTTTGGGCCGTTGCAAAAGGGTCCTTTAAGAACAAGCTGATTCTCGTTCCCGCAGCCCTTTTGTTGAGCGCATTCATCCCCTGGGTTATTACCCCGTTGCTGATGCTCGGGGGAGCTTTTTTGTGCTTCGAAGGCTTTGAGAAGATTGTTCATAGTTTTTTGCACGGCAAGGAGGAGAAGGGCAAGAGGAGGGCTGAGAGAATTAAGGTCTTGGCCGATCCAAAGGTGGACGTGGTTGGGCTTGAACGCAAAAAAATCAAAGGTGCTATCAGAACAGATTTCATTCTCTCAACTGAGATTATTGTTATAGTCCTCGGAACTGTCCAAGACTCTTCCATGGCAGTTCAGATCACCGTGGTCTCAGGGATGGCCCTGCTCATAACCGTCGGTGTCTATTCACTTGTTGCAGGCATCGTCAAGATTGATGATGCTGGCTTGTATCTTATCAAGGTTCCTGAGGTTGATGTATGGGGAAGGATGTGCCGAAAGGCCGGCGCTGGCCTGTTAATTCTGGCGCCACTGTTGATGAAGACTCTCTCGGTTGTAGGTACGGCAGCGATGTTCTTGGTAGGCGGCGGCATCCTCATGCATGGACTTCCCGGCACACATGAGCTAACGAACCATTTGGTGGGGCCAGTTCAGAGCATCCCTCTGGTTGGAGGTATCACATCTGCACTGATGCCGACCCTCATAAACGCAATCGTCGGTGTTCTCGCCGGAGGTCTTTTGGTGAGTATGGCATCGATGGGAAAAAGCTTCCTCGCTAAGCTAAAAGCGACCCTTTAGCAGCCAGTTCATTGTAGGTCCGACAGTCTGTTAGACTTCTTCCTTAGCTCTCTTGTCAAGATAGCCTGCGACGCCAGAGTACCATCTGCCTGACCCGTCTACTTCGCCCTCATGCCATTGGCTTGGGCAATAACATAGCTGTCGATTGTGGTAAGAAGGCTTTAAAGAGATGTTAAGGCGGCTATTCCCCTGCACCCTGAACCCCAGTCACTCCTCCTCAGACCTCAACTTATCTTTCTTCGGAAGAGGGCTCTTGTTGCCGTCGCCGTCTACTTGCGCGAAAGTGATGGTGGTTGAGAAGACATCGGTCTCTGTGCTTGATCCGGGCGAGTCGGCGAAGACATCGACGGTGTACTGGACAGATGTCTTGCCGCGTTTGATCGGCTTGATGTTGAAACGCAGGATCGAGCCGTTGGCTACAGGCCTGCGGAAGCTGATCTGGTCCATGCCGACCGTGACGAGAGGACAACCAGGAAAATCGAGGGAGGCGACCAGCCAAGCGTATTCGTCAACCCACTGTAAGAGTGCCCCGCCAAAAAGAAATCCGTAGTGGTTGAGATGTTCCTGGCGGACAATTGCGTAGTTGTTCATAAGTCACTTTCGATGCGGTGGGGTTACTCGTGAGACTCTTCGATCCGGGCCTGGCATTGTTCTATCCATTCGAACATCTCTTTCATCTCAAATGGCTTGCGCATGTAATGAATTCCCAACTCATTCAACTCATTCATGTAGTGAATTGTCAGGTAGCCGCTGATAATGGCAACGTTGCCCTTGGCAAGAGGCCAGCAACCGGAAGCCTTGAGCTTTTTGCAGAAATCAATCCCTTCAATGTTTGGCATTACGATATCCGCAATCAGGACGTCAGCACAGGGCTCGCCTATAGGGCAGGGGCAGCTCAACCGGTCGAAGTATTTAAACTCAGTCGGGTCTGCGAGAGTTGTTACTTCATGGCCCTTACTCTCCAGAGCCGTTTTTAGCATGCTGCGGATGCTCTCATCATCATCAAAAACCAGAATCTTTAATTTCATTATTGCGCCTCGTAAGCTGAATTGGTGAATGCGAAGGACAATTTTACCATAAAATATCAGGTCTGGGAACGGCCGCGCTCAGGCCCAACATTTATCCGTCAAGCTGCCATCGGTTGCAGTCGTTGGCTTTCCCCAGACGTATTCAATGACTTCGCGTGCGTCTTTGATGCTCTTTTCTTCACCGCGGGCAGCCATCCATCCAAGACAAAGGGGGATCTCTCCCCAACCTCTACTCCAGATCAAAACCTGTCCATTCTCAGCAAGGGTGTGAGCTTCATCATCACGCATGATGGCTACACCCTGTCCAGCAGCAACCAACTCACGTACGATCTGCTCGCCGACAGCGGTGACCGATTGGTTGGGTAGGTTGCGATAATCCTGGATATTGTTCTGCAGGAGCTTGAAAAAGGGAAAATTGTTGTCAACCCATATCCAGGGCAGTTCTGCAACCTCCGGCCAATCCAGATCTTTACCTTGCGGGTTAAACTTGTTCGGTATGACGACGCATGTTCGCACCTGCTTGATTATGACCGAGTCAATGTCTGTGTCCTGAATCTCTCCGTAGAAAAAACCGAGATCGATTTGACCGTGGCGAAGCTTCTGTGGCGTGTCTGCTGACTGGCAGAGATGAAAGATGATGTTTGTGTCGTTGTGAAGCAGATTCAGACGCTGATTCGTGGCACTGATTCTGAGAAAGCCAGGGTCAGTGTTAAGACCGATTGAGACGGTTGCCGTGATGCCGCGAGACATCGCTTCTGCACGTTGCTGTAACTGGCCTGCCGCTTCGAGAACGTCCTGGGCATGAGTCATCAGGATGCGACCCTGATCTGTGATGGCCATTCCTCTTGAGGTTCTCGAGAAGAGGGGAACTCCGAGTTCCTCTTCAAGCAGTTTGACCTGGCTGGAGAGTGCGGATTGGCTCAAGTGAAGAGTCTCGGCAGCACGGGTCAGGTTCTTTTCGTGGGCGATCGTCAAGAAGGATTTTAGTTGATAAAGTTCCATAAAAGCTCCTTCGTTCGATTATATCGAACGCTAACCTCTGAAAGTTCTATTGGATTTTCAGTATATTATCAAGTAATAACGAACACGTAGTGCTTTGTTGGTTGCGTTACTGTTTTCTTCAAAAGTTCGATATTATTTATATTGCTGACGGCATTCTGGTCAGCATGTTTTTCGCGGAGCCGCCGTTTATGAGTCATAAAGTCGAAAGCTGTCAACAAACGACAAGAGGTTGGGCTTCCGTTGGCCTTCGCCCGGCGGATTTCCTGCAGTCATCTCTAACGAATGCCTTGTCGTATCGCTGGCTGATTTTTGCTGTGCTCGCCTGTGGTTATGTCCTGGTTTATTTCCATCGCCTTTGCCCGGCAGTCGTTGCTGTCGATATGATGAATGATCTGCAAACGGGAGGCGCTTTACTTGGCTTGTTGGGTTCCGCCTATTTTTACCCTTACGCCCTTATGCAGATACCCGCGGGTTTACTTGCTGATTCCTGGGGCGCAAGACGCACGGTTACTCTGTTTACCCTGATTGCATTTCTGGGCGCTCTGATCATCGGCTTAGCCCCAAATGTCATGGTCGCTATTTTCGGCCGGGTTCTTGTTGGCTTAGGTGTTTCCATGCTCTTTGTGCCAACGATGAAGATTCTGACAGAATGGTTTCGGCCTCATGAATTCGCAAGAATGACCGGCATTCTGCTGGCTATGGGCGGGCTTGGTTCTCTTGTGTCAGCGACGCCCCTGGCCCTTGTGACTGGATGGTTTGGTTGGCGCATGGCTTTTGTTGCTGTCGCCGGTTTAACTTTTATTCTGGCATCCTTGGTTTGGGTGGTTGTCCGCGATCGTCCTGCCGATATGGGCTGGTCGATTCCTGGCAAGGAAAAGGCTGGGGCCAAGGTTTATATTGGGCTTGCGAATGGTCTTAAACAGGTCTTGTCTAATGGAAACTTCTGGGTGTTGGCAGGGTGGTTCTTTTTTCAGTCAGCTGTTTTCTTCTCGTTTGCAGGGCTTTGGGGCGGGCCTTATCTCAACCATGTTTACAACCTTGATCGTGTCGGGACAGGGCAGATCCTTTCGATGTTGGCCGTTGGTCTGATCGTTGGTGGGCCAATGCAGACGTGGCTCTCAAATAGAGTTTTTAAGGGCCGTAAACCGGTTTTGATCATCTCAAGCGTCGTCACCAGTGGTCTCACCGGTCTGTTGGTGTTTTCAACGGCAGATCTCTCGCTCTATGCTTTGTCGTTGATCTGTTTTCTGATGGGCATGTTTAGCAGCGCCTCAGTTGTTATTGGTTTCTCTGCGACAAAAGAGCTTTTCCCTGTACAGATTGCCGGCACATCGATCGGCTTGATCAATCTTTTCCCGTTTGCCGGTGGTGCAGTTTTTCAACCTGTTCTTGGTTGGATTCTGCAGGGCCACGAAGTCTCTAAGAATGTGTACTCCGCTGCCGGCTATCAATCTGCATTTATCGTATTACTCTGCTGTGGCCTGACCGCACTTTGCTGTGCAGGAATCATGAAAGAAACGATGAAGGTTGGGCCTCTGGGTTCTGAGTGCTAAATCCTGAAATAGAAAGTTATTGCTTGTTGAATAACTGACAGCTGGTTGCGCGGCTTGATGGTAACAGGTGCCTATACCTTGCAAACACGGCGTACCCAGCGCGAGCAGAAAGATGGATACCAGGCAAGCCTACGAATGAAGACAGCAGTGGGTAGAAGGATGAAGGGAGAGCCTCCCAGAGTCGCCTGAAAGCTTCAACCCCGGAATAATAATGACCATCTGCATCGCGTGCATGCAGTTTCTCCTGAAATTCATCCGTTGTTTTGCCGAAAACCTCGGCGTCGAAATTAGCGCTCGCAATATTTACGAATATGACTCGTTGGTCCGCTATGGAACGATAGTAGCGGATCTCTGTGCTGCAAACGCCGCAGGCACCGTCGTAAAACAGTGTCAGAGGATAGTTGATCTTCATGGCATGGTCCTCATTGTGTTCAGGAAGGATGTCCTCATTAGCTATTATAGCTGAGTTGGCTTTTGCGCGCTTGTTCTCCTCGGACGTCTGCGCAGCTTTCTCCAGCTTTCTTTTCACTTTGACCTTTCGCCTTTCTTTCTGCATGCTATAACTACACTGAATAACAGGTGAAAGAGTGCCATGGATCTAATCAATCAATTAAATGCAGCAACCTTGACTGCCCAGCAGGAAGACGATCTTCCTGATTTTCTGGCCGCGCGAGTTTATGCTATTGCTGAACAGTTGACAGCTAGTCCAGTCTTTCAGATTGAGATAGTAGAGTTGATAGAGCAACTGGCTCTCTACGACACCTATGGCCAGACTGGTTATATCGGTATGGGCGTCAACAATTACATCCTTGAGGGCACGATCGTACGTATTGAAAAGAAGTTGTCCGATTGTGCTCCGAGGGCAAAGGAGTGAGTATGAAAGCGAGTATTGAATATTGCACGATGTGAGGTTATGAAGTGCGTGCTGTCAGTTTGGCGGCATTACTGAAGAAACATTGCGACAATGAAGTTGAATTGATCCCGTCGACGGGTGGCGTCTTTGAGGTCGTGGTTGATGGTGTGCTTGTTTATTCGAAAAAAGAGACCGGCGAGTTTCCCGATGAACAACGGTTGGTGAAACAGCTGGCCAATTCATAATTGAAAGGTGAACCATGTCTGAAAAAACAGTTTTGATTACTGGCGCCTCTGCAGGCTTCGGCGAAGCCTGTGCCAGAATTTTTGCGTCTGAAGGTGCTCGCCTTATTCTGACTGCACGTCGGGCTGAAAGGCTTGCGGCTTTACGTGATGAGTTGAAAACGACTGCTGCCGGGGTTCATATTGTTCAACTGGATGTGCGTGATCGAGCCGCTGTCGAGGCGCTGGTCGAGTCTCTCCCCGAAGGTTTTCGGGAGATTGATGTGCTGGTTAACAACGCTGGTCTGGCGTTGGGCCTTGAACCCGCTCATCAGGTGAATATTGATGACTGGGAAGTCATGGTTGATACCAATATCAAAGGTCTGATGTACTGCACACGAGCCATTCTCCCCGGAATGGTGGAACGTAACCGGGGGCACATCGTTAATATCAGCTCTACCGCAGGCTCATGGCCTTATCCTGGCGGTAATGCTTACGGGGGCACCAAAGCCTTTGTTACACAGTTTTCACGTAACCTGAGGGCTGACTTGGCCGGCAAGAAAGTTAGAGTAACGTGCATTCAGCCCGGAATGGCGGAAACCGAATTCTCTAATGTTCGTTTTAAAGGGGATGATGAGAAGGCGGATCAATTCTATGAAGGAGCAGATCCTTTGACTGCGGTTGATATTGCCGAGACGGTGTCTTGGGTGGTTAATCGGCCGGCTCATGTGAATATCAATACGCTTGAAGTGATGCCTGTGAGTCAGTCTTGGGGGCCGATGGCGATTCATCGTGAGGAGTAGGTTGGTCACCATTAGGTAAGCACGTTTATTTTACTGACAAGCCTGAATCGAGCATGGCTTGGAACGCTTTAGTCTTGTTTGCCGCTACCAAATAGAGGCCTGCGGTCTGCCTCACATCTATGAAGAATAAGTGGTGATAAAAAAAGAGGGCTGCAAATTATAGTGCAGCCCTGCTTGCTATGAGCTAGTGCCGCGTCAGTTTGTCGTTGACGCGGCACTAATGTGTTATCAGGGTTCACCCAACTTCGTTGTAAATCCTCTCGCGAAACTCCACCTGTAATTCTCCAGCAACCTTGCGACAGGCCTCGATATCTATGCCGGGCAGGGTGACAGCCGTTGCCGTAACGGAAGGAATGTGCTTTCTGGCTTCTACGAGAAATTCCTTGAGAGCCGCATAACCCTGCTCACCAAACTCGGAACAGCAGATTTTATGATAGGTTTCTGCATCGGGAGCATTCAGGGAGACGCTGATCGAATCGACCAGGCCGGCAAGCTCCGGCAGGATATTGCGGCCATGAACCAGGTTGGCCTGACCGTCTGTGTTGATGCGCACGGTGATGCCGCTCTGCTTCATGGTAGCTGCGACCTTCTTAACCAAGTCGAGACGCAATAAGGGCTCACCGTAGCCGCAAAAGACAACTTCGTCGTAGGGAGAAGGGTCACCGATAGCGTTCATGACCTCTTCCACGCTCGGCTCCCGTTCCAGGCAGAGTTGATGGCCTTTGACGGTAAAGTCGCTGAACTTTGCACAGAAGGTGCAGCTGTTTGTGCAGCGGTTGGTGATGTTGAGATAGAGGCTGTTTCGAATCACGTAGGCAATGCGCGTGCTTTGGTCGACCTTGCCGATGCCAAAGAGTCGCCAGGCGTTAAGGCTGGTAATGCGGGCGACATCCTCAATCGTCAAACCTTTAATCTCGGCAAGCTTTTCCGCCGTAGTCCTGACGTATGCTGGTTCACAGCGTTTACCACGCCATCCCTGTGGCGACAGGTAAGGACAGTCGGTCTCTACCAGCATCACGTCGATCGGCAAGGTTTGAGCAATGGCTCTTAAAGCTTCGTTCTTGGGATAGGTTAAGGGCCCTGCAAAGGAGATGTAAAACCCCATCTCCACGCATTTGCGAGCCATCTCAAGATCTCCGGAGAAACAGTGAAGAACGCCTCCTGCAGCGGCGGCGTTCTCCTCTTGCATGATCTGAATGACTTCGTCGTGCGCTTCGCGATCGTGAATGATCAGTGGCTTGCCTGCTTCTTTAGCCAGCTGGATATGTCTGCGGAACGAACTTCTTTGTTGGTCTCGAGGTGAATGGTCACGGTAAAAGTCGAGGCCCGTCTCTCCGATAGCAACAATCTTTTCCACCGATTCGATCATGCGGCTGAGTTCATTCATGGTGCTGTTGTTGACTTCGCTGGCGTCATGAGGGTGAATGCCGACGCTGGCATAGATGTTAGGATAGCGCAGTGCCAGGTCGACACTGGCTCTCGAACTTGCCAGGTCACATCCAACGGTCAGAATGTGCTCAACACCATTCTCGCGAGCCCGTTCGATAACAGCATCCAGATCTTCAGTGAAAGGTTTGGCATCCAGATGGGCGTGGGAATCAACGAGAGAAGTAGTAATGTTTTTCATAAAAATTTCCGTCGCGAGGGCCACGGAACGAGGGAAGAGAAAGACAAAAGCTTCTCCGCGTTCCTCGTGCCACGTACCGCGTACCGCGTTCCGGTTCTATTCAGTTTCAATCCTGGGGAAGAGTGGGGTGGCCTTCTCAATGATTGTGCCCGGCTTCAGAAGACCCCAGGAATCGTGTTCCTCAAGGTGCTGGTCTGTAGGGTCAACGCCGAGAATTTTGCTTATGTTGGCTCCGGTCTCCGGCATGAATGGAGTAACCAGCAGGCCGATCATGCGGATAGCTTCAAGAAGATTGTACATGACCGAACCGAGGCGTTCTCGTTGCGCGTCATCTTTAGCCAGGGTCCAGGGGGCTGAGTCATCAATATACTTGTTGGCAGCGCTGACCAGCTCCCAGATAGATTGCAGCGCCTTGTTGAAGGCGAGCGCTTCCATGTGACCGTCAACTACTTTGACTTGCTTGGTGAATTTGTCCTGAAGAATTTTGTCGATATCGATTGTTTCTCCAGGGCTTGTAAGTTCACCCTTAAAGTACTTATTGAGCATTGCTGTTGAGCGGCTGACCAGGTTGCCAAGGTCATTGGCGAGGTCAGAGTTAATACGATGGACGAGGGCAGTATGTGAGAAATCACCGTCCAGACCAAAAGGCACTTCTCGCAGTAGGAAGTAGCGAATGGCGTCAACACCATATTTGTCGATCAGCATGTTCGGCTCAACCACATTGGCCAGGCTCTTGCTCATCTTCTGCCCTTCGACCGTCCACCAACCGTGTGCGAAAACTTTTTCCGGCAACGGGATACCCGCTGCCATGAGGAAGGTTGGCCAGTACACAGTGTGAAAGCGCAGAATGTCTTTACCTATGACATGTACGTCGCAAGGCCAGAACTTGCTGAACTCGCCGTCATTGTCATTCGGGTAACCGAGAGCGCTGATATAGTTGGTCAGGGCATCGAACCAGACGTAGATGACGTGCTTGTCATTGCCGGGAACCGGGATTCCCCAAGAGAAGGTTGTCCTCGAGATGGAAAGATCACGCAGTCCTTCACGGATAAAGCTTAAAATCTCGTTACGACGACTCTTCGGTTGAATGAAGTCTGGGTTGGCTTCGATGTGCGCGAGGAGCTGCTCCTGGTATTTGCTCATACGGAAGAAGTAGGACTCTTCTTTGAGCTTGTCAGTCGGCCGACCGCAGTCAGGACAGTTGCCGTCGAGCAGGTTAGTCTCGGTCCAGAAGGTCTCGCACGGTGTGCAATACCAGTCTTCATATTCACCGAGGTAAATGTCTCCCTTGGCCTCGATGTTGCGGAAGATCTCCTGAACGGCGAGTTTGTGGCGCTCTTGAGATGTCCGGATGAAATCGGTATTCGAGATGTTGAGTTTGTCCCAGAGCGATTGGAAGCGTTTGACCACGCGATCAGCGAGCTCAAGAGGCGTTTCTCCCTTGGCTTGAGCCGCTTTCTCGACTTTCTGACCGTGCTCATCGGTGCCGGTCAGAAAACAGACTTCGTAACCGCGTGCTCGCTTGTAGCGCGCCAGCACGTCGCAAGCCAGGGTTGTGTAGGCGTGACCGATATGGGGAACGTCATTGACGTAATAGATCGGTGTTGACAGATAAAAACGTTTCTTGTCCGACATGACTATTCTCCCTGCTTGCTCGGGTCAGGTTTGCCGCCACTACGAGGCCTGCGTCTGCCCCGCCTGCGACGTTTGCTTGAGGGCTTGCTCCCTGCGGTTTCATTAGTACTTACATTCTGTTTGTCCTGCTTTTCGTCAGGTTTTCTACCCTGTTCAGCTTTTTGTGCTTCAGCTCTGGCCGGTCTGTTTTCCGGTTTTTGCCCTCTGTTGGGTTGCTTCCTGGCCGATTGTTCCTGGCCGCCTTGCTCTTTAGGTTTTTGCCCCTGAGCACGTTGGCTCTGTGACTTCTTGCCCTGTGGCTTCTGTCCTTGAGGTCGCTGACCCTGAGAACGTTGTCCTTGAGTTTTTTGATCCTGGGATTTCTGACCTTGTGATCTTTGACCCTGGGGTTTGCTCTTGTTCAGGCGGGTGGTATGCATCTCGCCTGAATCTTCAGTCTCTGCGGGCTGATTGGGCTGGCCGGTACGCAGTTCTTCCATCGTCACGATGGTGCTGTTGCCTTCACGATCACGTAAGGTGACCTGCTGACCAAGAATGTTCTGATGTGTGACCTCGCATTCGCGATCTTGCCACATAACTTTTTTACCCTGCTTCGGCATGCCTTTTTTCATCTGAGTGTAAGTCTCGAACTCGTAGCCAAGGCAGCAGAGCAGGCGGCCGCATTGCCCGGAAATTTTAGTTGGGTTGAGAGCGAGCCCTTGTTCCTTGGCCATTTTCACAGAGACCGGGTTGAACTGGGTGAGGAAGCTGGAGCAGCAGAGCTCACGACCGCAAATCCCCAGGCCACCAACCAGCTTCGCCTCGTCGCGAACACCTATCTGACGCATTTCTATGCGTGTGTGAAAGAAGTGGGCCAGGTCTTTGACCAGCTCTCGAAAGTCGATACGACCGTCAGCGGTAAAGTAGAAGATGATCTTAGAGCCGTCGAACGCGTATTCTGCGCGGACCATCTTCATCTCAAGCTTGCGGGATTTGATCCTCTCCACGCATTGTCGATAGGCGTCTTTCTCTCTGGAGGTATTTGTCTCTGCCAGTGCCAGGTCTTCTTCCGTGGCGGTGCGCAAAATGTTCTTAAGACCTTCCGGAGCTTCGTTGTCAGGAACTTCACGCGGAGGGATAACCACGATGGCCATGGCTCGACCACGATCGGTTTCGACGATCACCTTGTCACCAGCTTTAAGCTCAAGGCTCTGGGCGTTGAACTTATATTGGCGACCAGCCTGCTGGAATTTCAGTGGAACGATACGTGTCATGGGATCTCTATAGTCAGTTGTAATGACTTGTTCAGTCGTAACAGGTTGGTGTTCAAGCCGCCAGCTTAAGGAGTAACACTTCCATCGCCAGTTGACGATTAACGTTACGGTCCAGCTGGTGGCGAACCTCGACTAAGGCCTCGAGTTTGGCGAGGATCGTCGAAACGTCTTCACGGGCAGACACTCTATGAATCTTTTCCTTGAGGTCAAGGTTGACCAGTTCCTCATCACCACGCCCTTGCAGGGTCATGAGAACGTCACGGTAAAACGCCTGAAAAATCTCCAGGATGTCTGGTAAAACGGTCTTGTCTGCTGCTAATTGGTCGGCAAAATCCAGAGTTGGCAAGATACTTCCTGAGGACAACCCCGTCAAGGTTTTTAGCAGATCGCGGCGTTGTTCCAGGTAAAGATCTCGATCTTTACCAAAGGCTTTTTTGAAACTGCCTTCGGAAAGGGCGGCAAGAACGTGGGATTCTTCAGATGCGATGCCCAATTGCTTCTCCAACTCCGCCTGGATCCGGCTTTTCGGGTGGCGGTTGAAGGGCAGGGGTTGGCAGCGAGAACGGATCGTTTCAAGGAGTCGGTTTGGCTGTGAACTCAGCAGGACCAATAAGGTGTCACCACGTGGTTCTTCCAAGGTTTTGAGCAAGGCGTTTGCAGCACCGACGGTCATGGTATCCGCCTGTTCGATCATGCAAATCTTTCGCGGTGCTTCCAGGGGCTTGAGGTTCAGTTCTCTTTGAAAGGCACGAATCTGCTCGATTTTGATTGCCTTGCCGTCAGGTTCGAGAATGTGCAGGTCGGGATGGTTCTGGTGATCTATTTTGCGACAAGCGAGGCAATTGCCGCAGCCACGCTGTTCCTCGCAGACGATGGCACGTGCCAAAGCCATTGCCATGAGGCGTTTGCCTATACCGTCTGGACCGGCAAAGAGGTAAGCGTGTGCCAGTCGGCCGTTTGCCAGGGCTCGGTTCAGGATCTCTTTCTGGCGTTTGTGGCCGAGAATCTGGTCGAAAGTCATGCGGAGCTCCTGATGGCTAGAAAACGATCCACGACAGCCGTTATGCGTTTGGAAACATTGACCACATCGCCAAGGGCGTCAATTACATGGAAACGCTCTTCTTTGTTTGCCAATTCGAGATACCCTTCGCGGATGCGACGGTGAAAGGTGAGGGCTTCAAGCTCAAAGCGGCCTTCTGCTTCCATGCTCTCGGAGCTGTTACGACTCCTGGCACGCTGCAAGCCTTCTTCTACGGGATAATCAAGCAGTAGCGACAAATCGGGGGTCAGGCCATTGGTTGCGAAGTTGTTGATCGCTTCGAGCTGTCTCATGTCAATGCCACGACCGGCGCCCTGGTAAACGGTGGTTGCATCGGCAAAGCGGTCGCAGAGGACAACTTTCCCTTCCTTCAAAGCTGGCTTTATGCATTCGTCGACATGTTGGGCTCGTGCCGCACTATAGAGCAGGAGCTCTGTGCGCGAGGCCATATTGATGCTCTCCGGATCAAGGAGCAGGGCGCGGATGGTGTCAGAGATGCTGCAGCCTCCCGGCTCCCTGGTGACAACCGTCTGATAGCCCAGATCCTGAAGGTGTTTGTGAAGGTGGCGCAGCTGGGTCGTTTTGCCGCTTCCCTCGATTCCTTCAAAAGTTATAAAAAAAGACATAAAACAGCTACTTAGCTTGAAATTATAGGCATTGCTGCGAAGATGTAAAAAGAATCGTCATAGTATAGTGATTTGTGGTCAGGCGCAATTGATATATGCAGGTAGTTAGTGTAGTATATCTCGCTTTTAAGCTATTTGAATTACAGTCGCTCTTTAGCGTTGAGGAAAGTCTTAAGATGTGAGTCTCCTCATGCTCCTGTTGCAGTGAATTAATCACGATAAAAAACTGATCGAGTGAGTATGGAATGAAAGCGTTTTTTAGCGAAGTACAAAAGTATTGGCCAAAACTGGAAGAGTCCCTGGGGCACTCTTTTCAGGACCGAGCTCTGTTCACCGAAGCGCTTACACACCGATCTTTTGCCAATGAATACAAGACAGGAAACCTGCCGGACAATGAACGGCTTGAATTCCTTGGTGATGCAGTTCTTGACCTGGTTACCAGCGAGTACCTGATGGTCACGCTCCCTGAGGCTCCGGAAGGTCAACTGACGCGCATCAGGGCCGAAGTTGTTTCCATGCCTGGCTTGGCACGTATTGCATCGTCTCTTGATATAGGCCCTGCCATGCTCTTGGGTAAGGGGGAGGAGCGCAGCGGAGGGCGTGAAAAATCGAGTTTGCTGGCAGATGCCGTTGAGTCCCTGATCGGAGCGGTCTTTACCGATGGTGGCTTTGATGCTGCCAAGGCTGTCGTGTTGCCGCTTTTTGTGCCGATGCTGGAAGAAGCCTCGAAAGATGAAGGGCAGGATTTCAAAAGTCGCCTTCAGGAGATGTTGCAGGCTTCGCAACGGGCCTTGCCTGTTTATAAGGTGGCGGAGGCTTCCGGACCCGACCATGAACGTGTTTTTCGTGTTGAAGTAATCGTTGACGATACTGTCATCAGTTCAGGGCAGGGGCGCACTAAAAAGAGCGCTGAACAGGCCGCAGCCGAGTTGGCATTGATTGCACTGAGTGACGAAACGTGAAAATTTACCCGGTTTTTATTCCCCATGCGGGGTGTCCACACCGTTGTCTCTTCTGTGCCCAGGATCGTTCGACCAGTTATGCTGATGTCCCTTCTGCCGAAGTCGTCGGCACTTGGCTTGAAACGGTGTTGCCTGAGCAAGGCGACGGTGAAATAGCCTTTTATGGAGGCACCTTTACCTCGTTACCAGAAGAACAGCAGACTCTTTACCTTGACACGGCCGCTTGTCATATTGCATCTGGCCAGGTTTCCGGGATACGGATTTCCACCCGGCCGGACGCTCTGGATGCCAGAACCCTGGTACGGCTGAGTGACGCAGGTGTTACAACTGTCGAGATCGGCTGCCAGAGTTTTAACGATGCAGTTTTGGTTAATTCTGGGCGTGGGCATAGCGCTGTAGATAATATTAGCTCGGTTCAAGCCTGTCAGGCTGCCGGCTTCCAGGTCGGTGTTCAGTTGATGCCCGGCTTGCCCGGAGGCGATGGCGAGGAAGCCATGCGATCGTTGCAGCAGGCCATTGATCTGAAGCCGTCATTTTTGCGCATCTATCCAACTGTTGTTGTTGAAGGCACGGAGCTGGCCGAGATCTGGAGAGCTGGGGACTTTACGCCCTGGTCTCTGGCTCAGGCGATAGACCTTTGTGCCGATATAATGCTGCACTGCCGAAAACATGGAGTGCCGATTATCCGCCTGGGTTTGCAGAGTGATTCGCAGCTGGAGGAGAACTTGCTTGCTGGCCCGTATCATCCGGCTTTCGGACAACTGGTTCGTTCCCGGCTATGGCGACGCGCGCTCAGCCATGCCGGTAAGCATGGTAATAATTTTACCGTTAACCCCTCAGACCTGAGCGATGCACTTGGTCACCGCGGTGAAAATCGTGAATGGCTCAAACAGGCTGACCCGCATATAACTATTAGCGCTGATCAAAGCGTCGCACGAGAATCATTGAGGACGTCCGAGGTCGACTTGCAATTGTTCGATTTCAACGTCCAGGGAGGCCACTAATGGCTACTGAAGAGAAATTTCATTCCGGGTTTGTCGCCATTATCGGTCGTCCAAACGTTGGTAAATCAACCCTTTTGAATCATATCGTCGGTCAGAAGATCGCGATCACTTCGCCAAAGCCCCAGACAACACGCAATCGTATCCTCGGCATCCAAAACCTCGAAAACGCCCAGGTTCTCTTCGTCGACACGCCCGGTATTCATGAGGCCCATTCGCCGCTGAATCGCTACATGGTCGACCAGGCTCGTTCAGCAGCCCTCGATGTAGACGTGGTGCTCTGGCTGGTTGAGGCTGACCGTTCCGTTGATACCGATCCGATGATTCCCAAGTTGCTGGAAAAAAGTACACGGCCGGTGCTGCTCGTTATCAACAAGATTGATACGATACCCAAGGATAAGTTGCTCCCCTTGATCGCGGCCTACAGCAAAATCTGTCCATTTGCTTCGATCGTACCGGTTTCTGCTTTGAAAGGGGACGGCGTCGAGGCCCTGATGAATGAAATCCCGCAGCTGCTGCCTGAGGGACCACGCTACTACCCTGAAGACCAGATCACCGATGTACCGGAGCGCTTCATCGTCGCAGAAATGATTCGCGAGCAGATCCTCATGCGCACCAAGGATGAAGTCCCCTATGGTGTTGCAATCCTGGTTGAACGTTTTCAGGAAA
This sequence comes from Deltaproteobacteria bacterium IMCC39146, assembly GCA_030005635.1. Classification (GTDB taxonomy): domain Bacteria; phylum Desulfobacterota; class Desulfuromonadia; order Desulfuromonadales; family BM103; genus M0040. The sequence goes on along the minus strand of JARUHP010000032.1, from coordinate 356 downwards.
ACCCGGTTAAGAATATGGTCGGTATCGACGCTGTTATCAATGTTGAACGCGATTCGCAAAAGGGCATCCTGATAGGCAAGGGCGGCTCCATGCTTCGGCAGATCGGCCAAGGGGCTCGTAAAGAGATTGAGCGTATGTTGGGCATCAAGGTTCACCTGCAACTCTTTGTCCGGGTACAGAAAAACTGGACCTCTTCCGGGCGTATGATGAAGGAATTTGGTTACGAGTAATTGTTAATGCAAAGGCGCAAAGGGTTAGAGGCAGGGCGCAAAGATAAAAGCTTATTCAACGCAGAGACGCGAAGACGCAGAGAAAAGATTGCGAATGTAAAACCCCTTATTTCTTTGGCTTACCCC
>JARUHP010000031.1 GCA_030005635.1 Deltaproteobacteria bacterium IMCC39146 | reverse complement strand
ATACTTGAATGCATTAAAACCGCTGAAAATCAATAACCGTCGCGTCCGTTTCTTTCCCTACCTGATCGTGAGGGAAACCGGACAATTCATTTGCTAACAAACCGGACAGTTCTATTTGTTGACAACAATATGAATACGCCATATGTCCGGCTTTATTTCGCAAGCCATTAACAAGACCAAGTTGTTGAAGATACTCAAGCCTGCGCATAAAAATGTTATAGCTTAACTACTTAAAGCGTATACACAAATGAGTTTCACAACAGCGTTCTACTAAAAATAGTATAAATTACTTTACATGGTTTTGAAATAAGGTATATTTAGAGAAATTTAACTACCTGGAGGCTTTGAAAATGAACTGTCCATACTGTGATCATCATGACCATCTGGAAATTGACCTGCACTCTGATGGATTCAGTGCTGACCTGCTTGAGTGCACGGAGTGCGGAGCCCTGTTGACGATGAAAGGGGCAACCCTTGAGACAGTTCATGGCCCCGCCAAGCCCTTTACCGTTTCAGTCGGATAGCTCTGACGTGACTGTTAATGGCGTGTCGTAGCCAATAAGAACGGGAATCAACGATCATCGTCAATCCACCCTCCTCCCCTGGTCCTTGAATGACATTGTCTCCCGTTTCTGTATCCCCAGCAGCTTTTGATTTAAAGCTGCTGGCGGGAATGGAGACTCATCATGCGATGTCCAATCTGTCAAGATAGAAATCATCTGGTTCTTGAAACGCATCACGAATGGCGCGCCAGTGGTATTGTCAAGGAATGCCGACTCTGTGGTGCTGTCTGGTCAAGAACCAACCATGAAGTTTCCATGTTATCGGTACCAAAGGTTTCCTACCAAGGCGACAGAGGTTTACTCTTGTCATCAGGATAAGGTGAGGAGCCACCAGAAACTCTACTTCTATATTTTAGCTGACCGATTAGTGGAAACGTCCAGCTTTAGGCATAGCGATACGTTTATGCGATTTTTAACGTAGAACTGTCTTAAAACCCTCCCCTAAATTAGAATCCTGATTGTTTTAACCTGACAATTCTGCAAGAATTAGTGTATTTGTGTCCAGATGAAAGAGGCTACCAATATGTGCCTGATTCTTGTTGCCCATCGTCCTGAAGAATCGATCCCCTTACTGGTTCTCGCCAATCGTGATGAATTCTACAACCGGCCTTCCGAGGCTGCCGATTACTGGCAGGAGCCTCCGGAAATGATCGCCGGCCGGGACCTTGTCTCCGGGGGAGCCTGGTTCGGCGTCAGGAATCGGCGTTGGGCGACTGTAACCAATATCCGTGAAGGGGTCAGAGACAAGGTTCCTCACCTCAGGTCAAGGGGGTGGCTGGTACGAGATTATCTGCAGAGTGACCTGTCGCCTGCAGACTTTCTGACCGGTATTCAGGCGACAAAGGCTGAGTATGCCGGCTTCAACCTGTTACTGGGAGATGGCAACGAGCTCTGGTACGCAACGAACCGCAACGCCAGAAGCAAACGACTGAAGCCGGGAATCTATGGCTTAAGCAACCACCTGCTCGACACCCCCTGGCCGAAAGTCGTGCGAGGCAAAGAAGCTCTTGAACGTCTGCTCAAAAGACCGTCCTTCGATTACGATGCGGCCTTTGCTTTGCTGGCCGACACCACCCGGGCACCAGACACCGCGCTTCCCAACACAGCTATCCCGCTTGAGTGGGAGCGTGCCCTTTCAGCCCTTTTCATAACCATGCCAAGCTACGGTACGCGCTGCTCGACACTTTTTATGACCGGTGCAGAAGGTCAAAAAAGTTTTCTTGAGCGCCGCTATAATCGGGACCCACAAAAGTGGCAGCAAAGTGAGTTCACCTGGAAGGTGCAGGGGAGTTTGCTTGACAGATAAAAGCTCTCGCATGACAATGCTTTTTACTCTCTTAAGTTCAGGAAGCAGGGACGAAAACCTTTGAAACTGAAAGCGCTGGGTGAATTTAAACTGATCGACCGCATCCGCGAGCAAGCCGGCAAGGGCGAAGGGGTGCATCGTGGCATCGGTGACGATGCTGCAGTACTCAACCTTCCGGAGGGGCATCAGCTCTTGACTTCGACGGACCTGTTGATCGAAGGCGTTCACTTTCGTCACGACTGGACGGGCTGTGAAGCTCTTGGCCACAAGGCTGTTGCCGTAAACCTCAGTGATATTGCAGCCATGGGCGGATCTCCTCGCTATCTCTACCTGGGACTGGCATGTCCTGATGAGGCGGAGATCAGCGACATCGATGCTTTTTTACGTGGCGTCCTCGACGAAACAGCGAAATACGGTGTCTCCCTGGTCGGTGGAGATACGTGCAGAAGCCCCGGACCATGGATGATCTCGGTGACCGTTGAAGGGAGCGCCCCCAGGCACCAGGCGGTCTGCCGTGATGGCGCGCAGCCGGGTGACCTGATCATGGTCTCCGGCACCCTTGGTGACAGTGCCCTTGCCCTGCGATTGATCGAGGAAGACAAACAAGCACACACAAACTTATTGAAACGTCACCATCAACCTGTAGCCCAGGTTGAACTGGGGCGGCTGCTCGGCGAAAATCATTTTGCCAGCGCCATGATCGACGTTTCCGATGGTCTGGCGGGTGACTTGGAGCATATCCTGCAAGCATCTCAGGTAGATGGACTGATCGAAGCAGCTGAACTGCCCTTATCGGAAGAGTTTCAGGTTCATCTTGGCAAAACCCCTGCCTTATTTGATCTTGCACTCTATGGAGGCGAAGATTACGAACTGCTCTTTACCGTAGCCCCAGATAAAGCGCCTTCAGTGAGGGCGCTTTGTACCGCCAGGCAGTTGCCGATAACTACAATCGGCAGCATCAGCAAGGGCTCCGGGGTTCTTTCGCTCAAGGACAAGACGGGAGAAGTGCGACCCATCCTTGTCAGGGGATATGACCATTTTTGTCGGACTTGAAGATGTTTGATGTAATATGAACGACCCAACTGCCCACATATGGACGGGAGACGACCTCACCGACGACGAGCTTTCGGCGATTACCCAACTCCTGCGTGACCGACGCCAGTTTGATCTCGCCCAATACAAGGACCGTTGTATTCGCCGGCGCATCGCCAAACGGCTGCGGAGCTGCAAAGTCGCGGACATTGCTTCGTACCTGAAGCGCCTGGAGATGGATCGCGACGAGCTTGACACCTTGCTGGCAACCATCTCCATCCATGTCTCGCAGTTTTTTCGTAATCCCGACACCTACCGGATTCTCGAACAGAAAATTCTACCGGACCTCTGCCGCCGGGCGCGAGCAGTGGGGCGAACCGAGTTGACGCTTTGGAGCGCCGGATGTGCTTCCGGTGAAGAGCCCTACTCCCTGGCCCTGTTAGTCGATGACATGAACGCCGCAGACTTGAAGATCAACATCCTGGCGACCGACGTCAGTGAACCGGTTCTGGACACGGCTCGCTTTGGAAACTATGAGGTGTTGCGTCTGAAAGAGGTGCCGCCAGAAGTCCTCGATAAATATTTTCTTGGCGAGAAGGATCACTACCAGGTTATTGAACGTATCCGTAACCAAGTGGCGTTTCGCCAACACAACATCATGACCGCAAGTAATTATCCGCCGGCAGACCTGATTCTCTGCCGTAACGTGATGATCTATTTTACGCGAGAGGAGCAGGAACGAATCCTGTCTCGTTTTGCTGCGACCCTGCCCGAATATGGGGCTCTGGTTCTGGGCCGCTCTGAAACCATGACCGGCGATATCCGCCGCTACTATCAATCAGAATTTCCTGTGGAACGGGTCTATCGCCGTACGGCTGAGCCTGTCACAGTTGCTGGCATTTAGAAGGCCGGGTCAAAAATCCTGGCCTCCACTGAATACTGCCCGGTAAGGAGTGGAATCATGCGTGTCGAAATCAGTTATAAATTCATCATCGGCTTCCTGGTTGTGGTGGTTTCAGGAGTCGTCGTCAACCTGGCGGTGCCCTACCTGAAAATTATTCCAGAGTTTCAACAATTCTTCACTATCGTCTGTGCCCTGGTTGTTGGCCTGATTATCGGGGCGCTCTTCTCTCGCGCGTTCACTAAAAATATTCGCTGCCTGACTTCAGCGGGAGACAGGATCAGCCAATGTGACCTGTCGGAAGATATCGTGTTGAAAGAGGCGAATTTTCCTGATGAGACCAGTGACCTGGCCAACTCCATGAACTACATTCAGGAGAGTTTGCGCGGCCTGGTCGGAGATATCCGCAACATCGCTTTCAAGGTCGCCGGTTCGGCGCAAAACCTCTCAGGAACCTCCCAGGAAATGTATGCGTCTTCGCAGGAAGTCGCCGGCACCGTTGACCAGATCAGCAAAGGTGCCGAGACTCAGGCGGAAATGGTTGAAGAATCAAATCGCCTCTTCAAGGAAGTGGCCATGTCGATCAACCTGGTCGCCTCGGCGGCAAAGACCGTTGCCGAATCGGCCAATAAAACGGTGGACACGGCAAAGGACGGCAGAAGCCTTGCCGGAGCCAGCCTCTCCAACATTCGCCAGGTTATGGCCGAGGCGAAAAGCAGCAGCCAGCAAATGTTCAATTTTATCGGCCAACTGCAACGCATCAACAAGTTTGTTGAGGTGATCAACGGAGTCGCTCAGAAGACCAACCTGCTGGCGCTTAACGCGACAATCGAAGCGGCCCGGGCCGGAGAGTACGGGCGAGGATTTGCCGTCGTCGCCGAAGAAATTCGCAAACTGGCCGACTCAACCACCATCTCTGCCGATGAAATCACCAGCCTGGTCGAAGGCATTCGTGCCGAAGGTCAGCAGGTTCAAGCCTCCATGTCCCAGGTTGTCGAAGAGATGGAGAGCGGCCGCGAGGCTGTAGACAGGACCAACGAGGCCTTTTCTGCGATTACCGAAAACGCTGAAGGAACGCGTGCCAAAGCTAGCAGCATCTCCGAACTGGCTGACCAACAGATTGCCAGCGCCGAGCGCATTACCCGGGCCATTGAAGAGATCGACAAGGTCGTCTCTGACAACGCAGCGGCAACCGAACAGGTCTCAGCCGCAACCCAGGAGCAGTCGGCCTCAATGGAAGAACTGGCCCAGTCGGCAAAGAACCTCTCCACTATGTCTGAAGCAATGCTGCAGATCGTCCAGAAGTTTAAACTGGTCAAGACTGATCAGGACTAAAACATGGAACTGACCCTGATTTTCACTCTCGGCGAAGAGGTCTACGGGCTCGAAATCGATGCAATTCAGGAGATCATCGAGAACCCTGCTCTTCACCATGTCCCCCTCGCCGAGGGCGTACTTAATGGAGCGATCAATTTTCACGGCCAGATCCTTGCCCTAATAGATCTGCCGAAACTGCTCGGCTTCACGGCAAAGGAGCGTGATCACCGCTATGTGGTACTGACCCCGGAATTTAAATCGATGGTGTTATCAGTCAGTGGCGTTGATCGCATCGCCCGGCTCGATCTTTCGTCGTTGCAACCGGCACCTGCAGAAATTGGCGACAGTGCCATTCGTGGCGTGGCCTACCTTGAAGACAAGAGGGTCAACCTGCTCGACACCGATAAAGTCATTAATCAACTGGAAAATAGATATACAGGATAGGAGGTGCTTATGGCTTTACGTGTGATGGTTGTCGACGATTCGCTGTTCATGCGCAATATGTTGAAAGATATATTCGTTAGAGCGGGACACGATGTGGTCGCAGAAGCGGAGAATGGTGAAATGGCTCTCGAACTCTATCGGGAGCTCAAGCCGGACTTGATGACCATGGATATTGTCATGCCCAAAAAAAGCGGCATCGAGGCGTTACAGGACATTATGGCCTTGAACGCGAGTGCCTGTGTAGTCATGGTCAGTGCTCTTGGACAGGACTCCCTGGTTCTCGAAGCAGTCGAGTCCGGAGCAAAAGATTTTATCGTCAAGCCTTTCAAGGAAGAGAAGGTCCTCGAGATCGTCAATCGGGTGACTAGCAACCTGTCGGAATAACCATGAACTGGCTGCAAATCCGCATGTTTGGTCCATATTTCAGCTCCTTTTCGTCCAATAGCTACGGCTATTACTCTCAAAAGAGCCAAAAGCTGTTCTCAAACAGTCAAATTTTCGCTTCAGCCCAGATAGTCCAACAGGCTGCTAGATAATCCTGCTTCAGGAGTTCCGGACAAGCTATGGACATGTCCCAGTACCGGGATCTTTTCTTAACGGAAACCCGGGAACATATCAATAACCTGAACAAGCTGGTTGTCACCCTGGAACAGGAACCGGACAACCGTGAGACGATTGACGCCCTCTTTCGTGAGGCGCACTCGATCAAAGGCATGGCTGCGACCATGGGCTTTGATCGCACGGCCAAGCTGTCTCATCATCTCGAAGACCTCCTGGACGACTTTCGCTCTTCCGGCCAAATCCCTTCTGCAGCAATTGACTACCTTCTGAGCGGCATAGATATTCTCGACGGACTGCTTGATGACCTGCAATCCAATCAGCCGGAAAGGGCGATCGAAGCCTTTCTGCGGGAAACGCCTGAGAAGCCGCCGGTCATGGTGGCCAAGGAAGTGGAAACCCCGCAGCAAGAGTCTTTGCTCGCCGTTGATGATGAAGAGGAGTGTGTTCATAGCGAAGACGAGGTATCAGAACCCGAACCTCTTGTAGCAGACGCAGAAGCCCTCGGTGATGCTAAGGACGATACCGCTTCTGAAGAAGAGCCCCTCCCTGAAGAACCCGACGCATATCAGGTGTTGGTCGACCTGGCCGAGGACACGCCGGCCGCCGTGGCCCGCGGCATCCTGATTTTACGCGAACTGGAAAAGTCCGGTGAACTGATATCGAGTCGGCCCGACGTGGCGGCTTTACACGCTGGAGCACCCTGTCAGCAGATTCAGGCCTGGTTACGCACCTCCTTAGCCAAAGGCCATATCGAAGAAGCCTTGCTGAAGATCAGTGGTGTCGTCAAGGTCCGTTTTATTGATGACCGCCGCAAGGATGACCGCCGCAACCGCGATGAGGGTGCACGCACCATCAGAGTACGAACCGATCTGCTCGATCAGTTTGTCAACCTGACCGGAGAACTGATTACCCACCGTCATATGCTCAACACGGCGACCAGCAGCCGCGACTGGGACGACCTGACCCAGACCCTCAGCCAGACCAGCCGATTGCTCGATGACCTGCATCACCACGTCCTCCAGGCTCGCCTGATGCCGCTGGAAAGCATTACCGGCCGCCTGCCGCGGATCGTGCGTGACCTGAGCCGCAAAACTGACAAGAAAGTCACGCTGCAACTAACCGGCACCGAAGTCGGTATCGACCGTGCGGTCCTCGAGGAGCTAACCGACCCGCTGGTGCACCTCGTGCGCAACGCGGTTGACCATGGCATAGAGCAGGAAGGTATTGTGACTGTGTCGGCCCGTCGCGAAAAAGATCTTGTTCTGGTTGAGGTTGCTGACGACGGCAAGGGCATGGACGCCGATCAGTTACGCCAGAAAGCTGTGGATCGCGGTTTGATGACGACACCCCAGGCAAACAATTTAAGTGATCGGGATGCCCTGATGCTGGTCTGCCTGCCGGGCTTCTCGACGGCAGAAGCGATCACCGAAACCTCCGGGCGAGGGGTAGGCATGGATGTGGTCAAAGCTGCGGTCGGCAACCTCGGCGGCACTTTGGAAATCCTTTCCGCGCCAGGCCAGGGAACCCGCGTCCAGATGCGCCTGCCGCTCTCCATCTCCATCATCAAGATCCTGCTGGTCAGCTGTTCCGGTCAGCCGATGGCGATTCCCATCACCCGGGTCCAACGTACTCTGGATTTACCGACCAGCGAGATTCAGAGCTCCGGCCAGAAACGGATCTTCAGCATTGATGAAGAGCTTATCAGCCTCTATTCTCTAAGCGACGCTCTGGGTCTGCCCGAGGTTGCCGCCGGAGAAACCACCTGGGTTATTCTGACCGAAGTTCAAGGGCGTCGTATCGGCTTACAAGTGGATCACTTCCTCGGTCAGCGCGAAGCCTTTGTCAAAAGCCTTGGCTTCCCACTTAACCTTCTGACCGGCCTGAGCGGTGCTACGGTCGAAGGCGACGGACAGATTGTATTCATTGTTGATCCTTCGTCCCTGCTTGAGGATCGTCAACTTTTCAGCAACGATTGATCGGGGAGACATGAATGCCCTTTCGCGAATTGAACAGCGTCCAACTGGACACCTTGAAAGAAATCAGCAATATCGGCATGGGTCATGCGGCCACGGCCCTTTCACAAATGATCGGACGGCGTGTAAATCTGACCGTTCCGAATGTCACAATCACTGAAATAAGCAAGGTCCCTGAGCATCTCGGTGGTGCCGAAAAGATGATGGTCGGCATCACTCTGCAGATTCTTGGCGACGCTCGCGGCAGCATCATGTTGCTGTTCCCACAGGAGAGCGCCCATCGCCTGCTCTGCAGCCTGCTTGGTCCTCAGGAAAAAGGTCTGGTCATGACCGAGGTGTCTGTTTCAGCTTTGAAAGAAGTCGGCAACATCCTCGCCTCAGCATATCTCAGCGCACTCGGCAACCTGCTCAACAAGACCCTGATCCCCTCGGTGCCTCTTCTTGCCTACGATATGGCCGGTGCCGTGGTTGACCATGTTCTGATTGATTTGAGCCAGGCCGGCGACTTTGCCATGATGGTCGAAACGGATTTTGGCGGAGAACCTGATCAGGACCTTTCCATTAAGGGTCATTTCTTCCTGCTCCCTGATCCGGTCACCCTCAATGTCTTTCTCAGCGATGTCGGAGGGTCGGTATGAGCATCCGGATCACAATTGCCCAGGTTCGGATCGATCAATCTCCAGCCGTTCTCAAGGCGTATGGTCTTGGCTCCTGTGTTGCCGTTGCACTCTATGACCCGGAAGCCAGGATCGGCGGACTGGGACATCTGCTTCTGCCAAATCGGCCGGAGAGGAACGCCCTGGGCTCGGAGAGTAAATATGTTGATGCCGGAATTCTTGAGATTGTGGATAAGCTTGTGCAAGCTGGCGCGATTAAAGATCGCCTGGTCGCCAAAGTCGCCGGTGGCGCCAACATGTTCGAGACCTCGTATCAAACCCTGATCACGAGCATTGGCGCGCGAAACGCAAGAAGCGCAAGGGCGACCCTCGCCTCGCTCGGAATCCCGATCTTGGGCGAAGAGGTCGGCGGCAATCGGGGGCGTACCGTTGAGTTTGATCTTGCCACTGGCAATATGATGGTTTACTGTGCCCATGATGATGTCCAAGTATCCACTTGAGGATCTTTCTTTGAGGAGGCTGTAATGATGAACCGGAGCCTATTCTCCACCTTGTTCTTGGGTGCTCTTCTGGCCACCCTGGCTGCTCCCGCCTGGGCCGCATCGCTTGGCGATGTCATCGGTGCGCTGGAGACCCCGTTTCAGACCAAGACTGATGAGAAGTTAAGAATTTACGATTACTCTGCAGATTTCTTCCAGGAGTCGAAAATTGCCTCACTGGACCGCCTGCAGCGCGCCAGCGGAGAAGTTGAAGTCGCTTTTGATTACCAGCGTACGAACACCGTGCCACGCGTCAAATTTCGTTGGCAATACGAGCAGCCCACCACCCAGGAGATCGTCTCAGACGCTAAGACCTTGTGGGTTTATCTGCCGGAGAACAACCAGGTAATTCTATCGGACATCGAGATGGTCAACAGGTCTCGGCAAAATGATCCGATGACGTTTCTCACCGGACTGGGCAACCTGTCCCGGGATTTTTCCATCCACTGGGCAGTACCTAACCAAGATGTCGAGGGCAATCACGTGCTCGAATTGACGCCGAGGCGTGTCTCTTCGCTGATCAACAAAATGATTATCGTGGTTGACCGTTACGCTGTTGAGGCTTACCTGAATTCTGGTCAGGACGAAGAGCAGACCGCTTCGACCTTACTATCGGCACCGGCGCCGCCGATGCTTGGAGGCCGAAAACTTAAAGCCTTCGGTTATGGAGACGATCCGAACGGGCTATGGTTCCCGATCCTGTCGACCACGGTCTACGACCCGAATGGCAACAGCACCACGATTGAATTCAGCAATTTGCGGGTTAATTTCGGCATTTCCGACATGTCTTTCAACTTCATGATGCCGGCAGGCGTGCAGGTGGTTCGCCCAACCGGTCAGGAAATGGGTTTCTGAGCCCCTCTGAAAAGGTCTATTTTGACAACTGCCGCCCCGGAGGAAAGTTTTTTTGCCCCGGGGCGGTTTTGTGTTATAACTCCCCGAATATTGGAAGAATTTTAGCACTGTGTGTTTCGACACAACTCTGCGGAGGAAGTCCCTTGAACAAATACAACGTCAGCCTGGTCAGTCTTGGTTGTCCAAAAAATCTGGTCGATGCCGAAGTCATGCTTGGCCATCTGCCTGCCGAGCGATTCAAGATTGTGACCGATGAAAGCCAGGCCGACATTATCGTCGTCAACACCTGTGCCTTCATTCGGGACGCCCAGGAAGAGTCGGTGGAAACCATCCTCGAAGTGGCGGAGCAGAAGAAAAACGGTCGCTGTAAGCTGCTGATCGTCAGTGGCTGTTTGCCGCAACGCCATCAGGACGATCTCGCCAAAGATCTGCCGGAAGTTGATTTCTTCATGGGCACCGCTGACGCGCCGCGTATCCTCGAGCTGCTCGACAGCCATCTGCAGGGTGAGCAGCAGCAGGAGATCGGCTTACCCGATTACCTCTACGACCACACCACGCCGAGGGTGACGTCATCACCTTTCTACTCGGCCTACGTCAAGATCGCCGAGGGCTGCGCCAACCATTGTTCCTACTGCGTTATTCCGAGTATTCGTGGCACCCTGCGTTCACGGACCATCCCGTCGGTGGTCGAGGAAGTCAAGCGCCTGGTAGAAAGCGGCGTTAAGGAAATCAACCTGATCGCCCAGGACGTCACCGCGTTTGGTGCGGAGCGCGGCAAGGGCAATGAATTGGCGCCTCTGCTCCGTGAGCTGGTCAAAATCGAAGGGCTGGTCTGGTTGCGCCTGCTCTACGCTTATCCGGACGGCATCACCGACGAACTGCTCGACATAATGGCCGCCGAAGAGAAGATCTGCAACTACATTGATCTGCCGATTCAGCATATCGATGATCAGATCCTCGCCGCCATGAACCGCCGCATCGACGAGGCCGGCATTCGTCAACTGCTCGAACGCATCCGCAGCCGTATCCCAGACATAACCCTGCGGACTTCATTGATCGTTGGTTTCCCCGGCGAAACCGACGCGCAGTTCCGCAAACTTCTCGCTTTTGTTGAAGAGGGCCACTTTGAGCGTCTAGGCGTTTTCCAATATTCTCGCGAGCAAGGCACCTCGGCCGCGAAACTTGTTGGTCAGGTTCCTGCCCGCACCAAGCTGTCCCGTTACAAGAAGTTGATGAAAGCCCAATCGCGGGTTGCGTTGCAGAAGAACCTTGCACTCAAAGGACGGATCGAGCCGGTCCTGGTCGAGGGCTACAGCGAAGAGACAGAACTACTGCTACGTGGCCGTAGCGTTCGCCAGGCTCCCGATGTTGACGGTCAAGTCTACATCACCTCCGGACAGGCTGATGTCGGTGACATCGTCAATCTGGAAATCACGGACTCTTCCGAATACGACCTGATCGGCGAAATCTGCGAGGACTAAGCTTGCCCTGGAATCGCCCCCTGATTATCGGCCTTTTGCTGGTCGTGCTGACTCTCACCTGGTGGCGCCTGCAACCTGACGGCGAAGAGGTCCGGCGCAGCCGCATCATAATGGGTACGGTCGTCGAAATTATGGCTGCGGGGCAGAGCAACGAGACCCTCGAGGCTGCCGTTGAGGCGGCTTTTACAGAAATGGAGCGTCTCGACAAGCTGCTCAGCAGATACAACGCGGACAGCGAGGTTTCACGCCTATCACAGAGTACAAACGGCGGCAAAGTCTCCTTGCCAACGGCAGAAGTGCTTACCCTGGGGCTGGAGATTTCCCGCAAGAGTGGCGGGGCCTTCGATATGACGCTTGGCAGACTCAAGGCTCTCTGGGCCTTCGATAAAGAGGCACCAACCCTTCCCAACGCTGCAGAACTTTCCGCAGCCCTCTCCGGAATCGGGCCGAAAGCCCTTGCCTTGAAAGGACAACAGCTTCGCAAAGCAAGCCCACAGCTGCAACTTGACCTCGGCGGTATCGCAAAAGGCTACGCCGTCGACCGAGCTGTCGCGATCCTCAAGCAGCACGGCGTAGCCAATGCCGCGGTCAATGCCGGCGGCGATATGTACCTTCTCGGCCAACGCCCGGAGCGTGCCTGGCGCATCGGCATTCAGCATCCCCGCGAAGAGAAGGGTGTCCTTGAAACGATACAGATCAGCAACCGGGCCGTGGTCACTTCGGGAGACTATGAACGCTTTTTCGAAAAAGATGGCGTACGTTACCACCATATTTTCGATCCGAAGACCGGCATGCCCGCCAGAGAATGTCAGAGTGTCACCATTGTCACCGACAGTGTCGCCCTTGGCGATGCCCTGGCGACGGCAGTGTTTGTGCTTGGCCCCAAGGCAGGCTTAACGCTTCTCGAACAATTCCTGCAGGCGGAAGGTTTGGTTATTGCCGCTGATGGCAGCCGACAGAGCAGCCCCGGCTGGACAAGCTACCAGGCTGTGCCATGAAAGCGCCTTGGCACTTCATGTCCGTGGGGGACTGGTTGGTCGTCCTCATCCTGCTGATATTTTCCCTGGCCGGGATCGTCTCGATAGCGGCTATGCCCGAAGGCTCTCGCGTCATGGTAACCTGCGGCGAAGAACTCTGCTTCACTGCCCCCCTCGATCAGCCTCGTACTCTTGCCATAGACGGCCCCCTGGGACAAACAAAACTTGTCATTGATGAACAGGGCGCCCGGATTGTAGAATCTCCCTGCCCACGTAAATTCTGCGTCAGCATGGGTGCGGCAAAACATACGGCGGACCTGCTGGCCTGTGTGCCGAACCGTATTCTGGTGCACATCGACGGCTCTTCCGACAAGGAGATGTCTTATGACCTGCTCAGCCGTTGATGCCCAGGCCTTGAGCCGTTCCCGTCGTCAGGTTTTTCTGGGTCTCTTTATTGCCATCGCCGTCTCCCTCCACGCTTTTGAGAGTCTGCTGCCAACACCCGTGCCCTGGTTGCGCCTCGGGCTGGCCAATGTCATGACCCTGGTAGCGCTTTATCTCTACGATGGTCGCGCAGCATGGAGTGTCAGCCTGGCGCGGGTTGGTATCGGGGCGCTTCTGCTTGGCAGGATTTTCGGACCAGGCTTCTGGTTGGCTTTAGTCGGCACCCTCTTCGCAACATCTGCTATGATTATCGTGTACCGTGTCGCCGGGCGGCGTTTGAGTCCGATCGGGATATCAGCCATCGGGGCGGGAGGTCATGCCCTGGGGCAAATCCTGGCGGCTCGTTTACTGGTCGTGCAGCATGCGGCAATCTGGCAGGTTCTGCCGTTCTTTATGATATTTACGCTCTTTGCCGGGGTGCTGACCGGATGGCTGGCCGCACTTTTGCTTGAAGAACTAAGAGAACACCCGGCCTTTCAACAGGCGAACGGGGCGTTTACTTACCAATGAGGATAATGACGTGAATCTTCGGCGCCGTATGCTGATCATCATCTCTTCCGGATTGTTATCGATCTTTGTTCCTGGGCAGAAGCAGGGTATTCCTGTAGGAGCGACCTTTGCCTCAAACCTTGCGGACTTCTCAGCGCAGGATCTGCCCTGTGCCGAAGTCAGTCAGCGTTATGTGGGTGATGCCCTGAAGGTGGTTTATACGTCACCTAGTATTTATCGTAGAGGCGCTGTCCTGCCGAAAATGGAAGGCCTTGCCTGCCTTGACGTTCTCTCCGACTGGCTGATCAGCAGGCCGCGAAACACCTGGAAGTTCTCCGTAGGTAGCGAGGCCGGAACCGGCTTTGACTCGCAAGCCCTGGGCAACAAGCGGCAGGAGTTATTGCAGAGATATTTCCTGCGCAAGGGGATCGATACCTCTGGCTGGAAATGGCAGAGCGGTTCTCGGCATCACCAATTACGCCTGGATGAACTCAAAGACTCGCCCTGATTTCCTGCAAGATGTCACCTTTTACGGTGTAGACTTCTTTGCAGTATTCGCAAGTCACAGAGGCCTCGTTATCTTCCTCGATCAACCGGTCCAGTTCTTCGGCGCCGAGGCTGCGCAGCAGGTTAAGGGTTTGCCGCTGGCTGCAGCTGCAGGAGAATTTCAGCTCCGTGCTGCCGAGAAGCTGATAAGGAAAGTCCTCAAGGATGCATGCTGCGATCGCTTCAGGCGTCAGTCCCTGGCTGAGCATAGTCGTGGTAGGCGACATCTTGGCGAGACGTTCGGTGAGACGGTCGACCATGCTGTCATCAGCTTCGGGCATTAGTTGCAGCAGGAAACCTCCGGCCGCGACCACTTCAGCGTTCTGACCCAGTTCGACGCCCAAGGCGACGCTTGACGGTGTTTGCTCCGAGGTGGTGAAATAATACGCCAGATCTTCAGCGATCTCGCTGCTGACCAGCTGCACCGTGCCGCGGTAATGTTCTTTCAGGTCAAGGTCCTTGACGACGTGCAGGAGTCCGGCGTGGCCAATGGCTCCTGCGACATCGAACCGCCCATCACGCGGCGGCAGGCCTGCTGATGCCACCTTGAGGGTTGCCCGTACCTGACCATGAGCATCGGTCTCAGCCTGCAACCGTTGCAAAGGCCCATTACCTTCAATCGTCAGCCCGACCCGTTGCTGGCCCTTGAGCAGGCTGCCCATCAAGGCCGCAGCTGTAGTCAGACGACCGATAGCGACGCTGGCGGTCGGATCCGTCTGCTGTCGACGACAGACTTCCTCGACCAGCGCTGTGGTTGAGGCGACGCTGACGCGGATGGCGCCATCGAGAGTCAGGACACGAATCATATGATCAGACATAAGAACAACTCCTTAGAAGTAAAGACCGGAATCTTAGCTGAAAGCCAGGCGCCGGTAAAGCTTGTGATGACATCGATAGTGAGAAAAATATGTTAGAAACTATTTCCTGGTTGCCCTGGCTGGTGCCGCCCCTGCTTGGCGCGCTGATCGGCTATGTGACAAACTTCATCGCCATTCGCATGCTCTTTCGTCCCTTGCGACCATGGCGTCTGTTCGGCGTGCGTCTGCCGCTGACCCCGGGGATTATTCCGTCCAAGCGCGGTGAACTTGCGCAGCGCATGGGTGAAATGGTCGGGGCCCATCTCCTGACGGCTGATGATGTTCGCCAGACCCTCGAAAAGCCCGCCTTTCAGCGTGAACTAAAGAGTGCCGTCAATGACAAGCTACAGACCTTTCTCTCGCGCGAGCTCGGTTCCCTCGACACCCTGGTGCCGGAAAATTACCAACGCCGTTTCCGTGAGCTGGTTTCTGCTCTGCGGGTGAAAGCGGTTGCAGCGATTACCGACTACCTGGCAAGCAATGCTTTTGAAGCACAGCTACGTAGCTTCATTCAGGAAAAAGGCGATGCCCTTTTGGCCCGCGACCTGGAAAGTTTCCTGACCCCGGAACGTTACCAAAAACTGCAGAGTCACCTCGACACACGTGTGACCACGATCCTGAACTCGGACACAACGGCCGGGGCGGTTGAGCGCTTTGTTGAAGACCGCCTCGAACGGCTGCTACAGAGCGAGCGTTCAGTGCGCGACTTCTTGCCAAAGGATTTGGTCGAAGTCCTCCTCCAGCAGCTCGAAAAGGAAGTACCACCTCTGCTTGAGCGTTTCGGTGGCATGCTCTACGATCCCGATTTTCGACAACGACTGGTGGAACGTGCCCGTCAGGGGATCGACACCTTTCTCGATTCTCTCGGCGGTCTCGCCGGCCTCTTGAGCGGGTTTGTCGACCTGGACAAGATTTACGACCGTGTTCCCGAGTTCATCGACAAAGCCGGGGAGGAACTCTCGCACTGGCTACGTGAAGAAAAGACCCAGCAACAGGTTGCCGGCATGCTTCGAGAGCGACTTGAGGGGCTTCTCGACAAGCCTGTCAGCGGTTTCCTGGAAAAGGCTCCCTACGAAAAAGTTGCCGGGGCCAGGCGGTATCTCAGCGAGCGCTCGGTCGCAGCGGTGCAGAGTCGGCGAACAACGGAGCTTTTACTCGGTTTTGCTGACAAAGGCTTGCATCGGGTCAAGGACCGTTCTTTTCGTAGCCTGCTCGATGAGAACCTTCCTGAAGGCGGCATGGAACAGGTGCAAAATGATCTGGTTGAGCGTCTCCTTACCCTGGCCCGCTCCGTTGAAGCGGCCAATGCGATTGACACCGTAATCAAAGAGAAGCTCGAGGCCTGGATCTTTGAGAAGCCCCTGGGACGTTTGGCTGAACGCTTGCCTGCCGATGTTCTGGAAGAGCTTGAAGAAGGCCTCTACCGCCAGGTCGGTGATGTCTTGCAGAAAGAGGTGCCGCCGCTGATCGAAACCCTCAACGTAACCCGCATGGTGGAAGAAAAGGTCAACCAACTCGACATACTGCAGGTTGAAGATTTACTGATGGGGATCATGAAGGAACAGTTCAAGTACATCAACCTGTTCGGCGCCGTGCTCGGTTTTCTAATCGGCTTGATCAACCTCGCTGTTTTGTGGTTGGCTTGAATTCAGTGTCCGTGATTATAGATAAGGGCTAAAAGCTATTGCACCACCCGTTCGCTTCTCTCACTTGAGCCACAGAGGACACAGAGAGAATCAAAATGCCTTGGCTTTTCTCTGTATCCATCTGTGGTGAAAGATTTTATTTGTTGCGACCCCGCAGTCAACCAGGAGGTCGTTCATTGCCAGAAGGAGCTTTTTGATGAATTCCCGTTTTTCCTTTGGTTGGGAGCACCTTCGCCGCGCCTGGGGCGGTATCCTCGGTGCGGACGCTCTTAATAGACTCCCCAAGGTTGATCGTGACCTGCCCTCTGCAGACGCCGAGCGGGTCAAACACCTCATGGAGGAGTGCCTGAGCGCCCGCGGTGGAGAAGTTTCGGCGCGCCAGCGTGCCGCTGTCCTCGGTGAGCTCTACTTGACGTTAAGTGAAACAGGACGCAGGAATTTTCTTGCAACCCTGGTAGACAACTTTTCTGTCGACCGCGAGGTGGTCAAGACCACGGCAAGAAAACTCCTTGAAACGGCAGACGACCAGAGTTTTCAGAAAGTTGCCGGCCGCATGCGTGAAGCGCTCATCTCGCCACAGCAACAGCTGCTGACACAGTTTAATGGCCTGCCCGAAGGGATCAAATTCCTGGTCGATTTGCGGGCGGAGGTTCTGGCCTTTCGCACATCTCAACCACAACTGGCCGTCCTTGATCGCGAACTGAAATATCTGTTGGCCAGTTGGTTCGATGTTGGCTTCCTGAGCGTGCAACGGATCAGCTGGCAGAGCCCTGCGGCCTTACTGGAAAAACTCATGGCCTACGAAGCAGTGCACGCCATCAATTCATGGTCTGACCTGCACAACCGCCTTGAGTCTGATCGCCGTTGCTACGCTTTCTTTCACCCCGGCATGTCCGATGAACCACTGATCTTTATCGAAGTCGCGCTGGTTGACGGCCTGGCCACCAGCGTCCAGGAACTGCTTGATGAAAGCGCCCCAGAAACAGTTGCAGAAGAAGCGAATACCGCAATCTTCTACTCGATCTCGAACACCCAGAAGGGGCTACAGGGGATCAGCTTCGGCCCCTTCCTGATCAAGCAGGTTGTCACCAGTCTACGCCAGCAACTGCCAAGCCTGAAAACCTTTTCAACCCTGTCACCTATCCCCGGCTTCCGTCGTTGGCTGCTCTCTTATTTCGAGCAGGACGTGAGCTCAGCAGAGCAGGAGACTGCACTTCAGGCTCTGACCGAAGCAGCAGGGTTGCTCAAGGTGGCAGCTGATCCGGAGGCTGTTTTCAATGCTCCCCTGTGGTGGGAGAACCCGGAGGTTGCAGACCTTCTGGAAGAGCCTTTGCTTTCCCTCTGTGCACGTTACCTGCACGAGCTCCGTGAAAAAGACCAGGCCCCGGTCGATCCGGTCGCCCGCTTTCACCTCGGCAATGGTGCCCGTATCGAGAGGCTTAACTGGCTGGGCGACACCTCAGCAAAGGGACTGCAGGAATCCTGCGGCCTGATGGTCAACTATCTCTATCAACTCAAGGAGATAGAGAAAAACATCGAGTCTTATGCCGCCAGCAAGGTAATCGCCTCAGCGTCGCGGGTTCGCAACCTGTTGCGCGAGGAGGATGACGAGCAGGGGCAGTTGAACCGTTTGCGTCGGCTGCTACCAATCGGGCGCAGCAACAGCGCCACAGATGCCGAGCAATCATAACCTGTTATTTTTATGCTTCTTTAAATGAGGGCCAGTAATGAACCTGAAACCGGAAGTCGTCGAACAGTTGGAGCGCGTTCTTTCCTCAGTGGAGCAACTCCTGCCGAAAGCGATTGAACCGATTGACTGGAAAGAGACTGCAGCAGCCAACTGGCGCAGGCACTCCTTTGCCGGCTACCTGGAGGCGATCGAGGATATAGACGAAACCGATCTCGACGATCTGGTCGGCATTGATCGTCAAAAAACAGTTCTGGAGAAGAACACCCGGCAGTTTCTTAAAGGCTATCCTGCCAACAACGTCTTGCTCTGGGGCTCGCGCGGTACCGGCAAATCCTCAGTGGTCAGAGCTTTGCTCAACAAGTACGTGGATTCTGGCTTGCGGATTATACAGGTCGACAAGCACGACCTTGATTATCTGCCCGATATCTTCGCGCAGATCAGCAAATTGCCTTACCGCTACATCATCCTCTGCGACGACCTCTCCTTCGAACCCGACGATCCGGGCTACAAGATTCTCAAAAGTGTCCTCGATGGCTCGGTCTACGCGTCACCAAAGAACGTCTTGATCTACGTGACCTCCAATCGCAGGCATCTTCTCCCCGAGTTCCACACTGACAATCTCGGCGCCAAAATGGTGCATGATGAAATTCATCACGGTGAAGCGGTGGAGGAAAAAATATCCCTGTCCGATCGTTTCGGGCTCTGGCTCTCTTTCTACGTATTCAAACAGGAGCTTTACCTAGAGATTGTGCAAAAAACCATTGCTCGCCTCTGTCTAGAACATCAGGTGGAGCCACAATGGAATGATGAAATGGCTCGTGCAGCGATCAAGTGGTCTCATGAAAAGAGCAAGCGCTGTGGTCGCACAGCGCTGCAGTTCGCACGCCATTGGCTCGGTCAGCATATGTTGGAGGCTGAAGAATAGAAAATCGGCCGGAGACATGAGCCCTCCGGCCGATCATTTATTGGCCGCTGTAATAGTTTAGTTTGCGTTGTTGCGTGCGTCTTCAAGCCTACCGGACCACGCCCCGCGTCGCAAGCTTTCAACCCATCCTTGTCAACCCATCCTTGTCAACCCATCCTGAGATTAATAAAACTCTCCAAATTCGGGCATTTCATATACTCGTTGTGCTCACGCTCGAAGCCGATCGTCGATTGCGGTTTTGGCCCATAATCATGGCCGGGGAAAACCTTTGTTTCAGGAGGATACTCGGCCAAACGCAACAAACTGCGGTACATTGCCTCCGGATCGCTGCCAGGGAAATCAGCTCGTCCGCAGCGTGTCACAAAAAGGGTATCTCCGGTAATCAGTGCTCCTGCCGGATTAAAAACCAACCCGCCGGGAGTATGCCCGGGAGTATGAAGAACTTTGATCGTGAGTGAGCCTATCTGAATTTGGCTCCCCTCTTCCAAAGCAATCACCGCAGAAGGAACGTCAATCGGGTTTGCCGCCAACTTCGCCCCCGTCACTCTGAGGACCTCGCCATTACCGGCAATGTGGTCACCATGGCCGTGGGTGTTAGCCAGCACCTCCAGCGTCAAGCCACGATCCTTGACAACACTGAGCAGGCTCTGCGGCGAGATTCCAGGGTCAACACCTAGCGCCTTACCGCTTTGTGGACAAACCACCAGATAAGAAAAATTATCGGCACCGGCGACCGGAATCTGGATGATTTCCGGAATTATTTCAGCCACTCTTCCCCCATAAACGGCTTGTTGCCAAGCTTGCAAACTTCACCGTCGATAATTTTAAAAAGATCACCAGTTTTTTTGACGTGCCATTCATCCCCTTCTTCGGGAGGCAACGGGAACTCACGACTGCCAAGATAAACATCTTCATTATCAAGCATGGCCCACCAGTCTAGTGATCCGGTTTGCCAGAGGCGGGTTTTCAGGTTGAACGCCATAAATTATCTCCTTGAAAGGTTCACAAAGTCACCGACCGTCCAGAAACACGATGGCCTGATTTCATTATGGCCTTGTGTTCTTTTTGTGGCAAGTCCTGAAAACTGCAAACCCACACCGGTAGAGGGCACCTAGTCCTTCAGTGGATCCTCTCCTGTCTGCCACGAAGGCAACACTCGATCACTCAACTGAAAATCCGGCCCATCATGTTCGGTATAAACAATATAGATATGCTCCTTCGGCAGCCCCCAACGCACACCTATTTCTTCCATAATTGCCAGGGCGAGCCGACGTTTCTGATCGGCAGTCCTGCCCAATCGTATATCAGCATTGAGAAAAGCGATCTGGCCATCATCACCGGCACGACCAAAAATCAGGTCATCATGATGATAGCAGCGGAAGGTGATACCGATATGATCGGTACCGGTACTCATGATTGAAGCAAAATGATCGCGAACAGCATCGGCAAAAGCAGATTTTTCTTCACGTTCAGGGGTGAAGTTGAGTTCAAATTGTAAATGCGGCATTATTTCCTCCTCAGAGATATAATCTTAGCACAGAAGAGACGATCGGCAATGGACGGTTGTGGATGGTTCCCTTTGCCCCTATAATAGCCCTTCATACTTCACTCATAGATGAGGTCAACTATGAAATTCGTCAAAATGCACGGTGCCGGCAACGACTACGTCTATGTTGACTGCTTCAGGCAAACCATCGAAGACCCCGAAAACCTGGCCCGTGAAATCAGCAACCGGAATTTTGGTGTTGGCGGCGACGGCCTGATCCTGATTGAGCCTTCGAAAAAGGCCGACGTGAAGATGCGCATGTTCAATATCGATGGCAGCGAAGGAGAGATGTGCGGCAATGGCATCCGTTGCGTCGCAAAATATGCTTTTGACCATGGCCTGGTAGATCGTACCGAGATCACGGTGGAAACCGGTGCCGGCGTCCTGCCGCTGACCATGTATCCGAACAAGCACGAACACATCGACAAGGTTCGGGTCAACATGGGTCCTCCTCGCCTGACGCGCGGCGACCTCCCTATGGTTGGAGTGGCCCATGAGCAGGTCATCAACATGGAGCTGGAGATCCTTGATCGTACTTTCGAGGTGACCTGCGTATCCATGGGTAACCCGCACTGCGTTATCTATGTCGATGATGTTGAGAACTTTCCCGTTAAACGCTACGGCTACGCGATCGAGAACCACGAACTCTTCCCTCAACGTATCAACGTCGAATTTGTCGAGGTCATCTCTCCGAATGAAGTTCGCCAGCGTACCTGGGAACGTGGTTCCGGAGAGACCCTGGCCTGCGGTACCGGCTCTTCAGCTGTCACCGTGGCCGGTGTTCTGACTGGCCGCACCAAAGGCAAGCTGCTCAATCACTTGACCGGCGGAGACCTGGAAATGGAATGGGATGGTAAGAACGAAGTCTTTATGACCGGCCCTGCAGTGGAAGTTTTTAGCGGAGAATATATTCCCAGATAAGAAAGGTAATTTACCACGAAGAACACGAAGTTCACGAAGAGACCAAAACCTGCTCTTTGCTGTTTAGACAAAAGCAAAAACCAAGACATTTTATAACTAGGGACACATTACAATCTAATGGTTCCAGAACTTTTATAAACCTCTTCGTGCCCTTCGTGGTAAACAATCAATTATGGACATTCTGATATTCGATCTCGACAACACCCTCTACCCTGCCGAGAAACAACTGTTTAATCTCATCGACGTACGTATTAACCGCTACATGACGGAGGTCGTTGGCATTCCTGCGCCCGAGGTCGACGCCCTGCGTCGCGAATATTGGCAACTCTACGGCGTAACCTTACAGGGCTTGATCCGCCACCATGCGGTTGACCCCGAGGACTACCTGCATTACGTCCACGACATCGACGTCACCTCCCGGCTCTCGCCCGATCTGGCTCTTCGAGACGTCCTGAAAAACTTGCCGCAACGCAAAGCAGTCTTCACCAACGGTTCAATCTGCCACGCCGATCGGGTGCTCTCGGCGCTGGGAATTGAAGATATGTTCGAAAAGATATATGACATCCGCGTTGCTGCCTATCAGCCAAAACCATTCCCTGAACCCTACCACGCAGTTTTAAACGAACTGGGAACAACCCCGGAAGATTGCATCATGATCGAGGACTCGCGTGACAACCTGCAAACAGCAAAAAGGATTGGCATGGGAACGATTCTGGTTGGCAAAGGAGACACTCCTGATTTCGTCGACGTTCATCTCGACAACGCCTGTCAGATTAGCACCGGTCTGAGCTTCTGGGGACAAACCTCATGACACGCTTGCTCGGCGCACATGTTTCCGTTGCCGGTGGCCTCGACAATGCTTTTACACGCGGCCTGGAGAGTAACTGCACGGCCTTGCAGATTTTCACCAAGAACGCCAACCGCTGGCAGGGCAAACCGATCTCGCAAGACGACGCAACCGTCTTCCAACAGGCCTGGCAGAAAAGTGGTATTGGCCCGGTGATCGCCCACGATGCTTACCTGATCAACCTGGCCTCGCCTAAACAAGAGGTCTGGGAAAAATCAAAGACGGCATTACGCGACGAACTCTTTCGGTGCGCGCAGCTCGGCATCACAGGGCTGGTCATGCATCCCGGCGCCCACCTGGGAACAGGAGTGGAAACCGGGGTTGAGAGGATTCGCGATGCCTTTCGTCAAATCCTGCCGGAGACGCCTCCCGAAGTTAGGCTGCTACTGGAGAACACCGCCGGGCAAGGCACTTACCTCGGCGGCGACTTTGCCCACCTGGCCGCTCTGATGGAGGGCTTTGATGAGGATCGTTTTGGCGTCTGCTTCGACACCTGTCACGCTCACACCGCAGGCTACGACCTCTCAACCAGCGAAAGCTACACGGAAGTTATGGCTGAGTTTGACCGTCTGGTTGGGCTTAAGCAGATCAAAGCCTTTCATCTGAACGACTGCCTAAAACCCTGTGGCAGTAAAGTTGACCGTCATACCCACATCGGCCAGGGCACTATCGGCCGAACGGGCTTTGCCTGCTTGATGCAGGACCAGCGCCTCGCCGCAATCCCCATGCTGCTGGAAACCCCGAAAGGCGATGACGGTGAGATGGATCGTGTTAATCTGGCACTACTGCGGGAACTGGCGGGGAAAAGCCTGTGAGAGCTGTCATTCAAAGGGTCAGCGAAGCATCGGTCACTATCGACCAGCAAACGGTTGGTGCCATTGGCCAGGGGTTGATGGTGCTGCTCGGTGTGGCGCAGGGAGATACGTCACAGGAGGCCAAAGCCCTCGCCGAGAAAACGGCAGGACTGCGCATTTTTGAAGATAATGCCGGCAAGATGAATCGATCCGTCGAAGAGATAGGCGGAAGCCTCCTGGTGGTCTCCCAATTCACCCTGCTCGGTGACTGCCGCAAGGGTCGTCGACCCGGCTTTACCGACGCCGCACCACCACAGCTTGCAGACCAACTTTACGAAGAATATGTTGCCGCCCTGCGCAGTCGGGGTGTTAATGTTGCCACCGGAGTTTTCAGGGCCGATATGCAGGTGGCCCTGGTCAATGATGGCCCAGTTACCATGCTGCTCGACAGCCGAAAGCAATTTTGATGCATAGACATGAAGAAGAGGAAATCCGCTCCCTGGGTCGTGGCCGCACCGCAAAAAAACGTGAGGCAAAGACGATTGAGGAGCTGGCCCATCGCCTGACAGAGATTACCGCCTCGGAGCTCGGCAAGTTGCCGAAAAGCCCGGAGCTGAGCAAAGAGATCGAACTGGCTCGAAGCACCAAGGGGAAAAGCTCTCGCAAGCGCCAGATCAAGCATCTGGCGGCGATATTGCGCGGCCACGAAGAACAACGCCTGGCGATCGAAGCCGCCCTCGATGGCCAATCGGTCATGCAACGCCAGGAAGCACTCGCCTTCCATCATCTCGAGGAATTGCGCGATCGACTTTGTGTAGCAGATACTTTCGAAGCTGCACTGACCGAGGTACGCAGCCTTTATCCCCACCTGGATGACGGCAAATTAACTCGTCTGGCCGGCTCGGTTCACGAACACAACGATAAAAAAGCTGCCCGGGAAATTTTTCGACGGTTGCGTAAAGCGGAAGAGAGCAATGATGAGTAAGGCCGCTCTGCCCTTATCAACGGCAGGAGAGGAACGCTTTCGCCGCAATTTACGGAGAACAGACCCAGCCTCTTGATTCGTTGCCCAACAAATCCTCACAAGAGGCTCTCAGATTACCCGAAGACCGTTATGGCAAGAGGTTTGTGAGTTTCCTCAGAAAGCAGAAGGGCCGCGAATAATTCGCGACCCTTCTGCTTTTTCTACCGATTTAGAGCGAGGCTTGTTTAAGCTTCCACGTGCTTTTTCCAGTCAGCAAGAAATTTCTCCAGGCCGATATCCGTCAGCGGATGTTTAGCCAACTGCTGCATAACGCTGAAAGGAATGGTGCAAATGTCGGCACCCATCAGGCCGGCCTCCAGAACGTGCTGCGGGCTACGAATCGAAGCAACGATGATCTCAGTGCTGTAACCGTAGTTGTCAAAGATAGTGCGGATTTCATCGACACTTTCCATACCCTGGTGGCCGATATCATCAAGGCGGCCAACAAAAGGAGATACGTAGGTGGCCCCAGCCTTGGCGGCGAGCAATGCCTGCAGCGGCGAGAAGATCAGGGTCAGGTTGGTTTTGTAGCCTTTTTTACTCAAGGCCTTGGTCGCTTTGAGCCCTTCCTCGGTGATCGGCAGCTTGATGACGATCTTGTCCTTATGGAGCTTGGCCAACTCCTCCCCTTCGCTGATCATGCCTGCGGCGTCAGTGGCAACAACTTCAGCGGAAATCGGCCCATCGACCAGGGCGATTATCTCTTTGAGAACTTCGTGAAAGTCGCGACCACTTTGGGCGATCAGGGATGGATTGGTGGTGACTCCGTCGACCAGTCCCAGCTCATTGGCGGCGGCAATTTCTTTAACATCCGCTGTATCGATAAAAAATTTCATCTTTTGCTCCTTGGGGGGGGTAGGTGAATCTTAAGCAGCGTCAGCTGCGATTCTGGTATTTATCTCGGCACTCAGCCGAACAGAAATAGTGCGTTGAGCCTTTGACCTGGGCCTTGATGGCGTCGTTGCGCGGTATGTAGGTGCCGCACTCAGGGTCAAGAAGCATCTCTTCACCACGGGAGGTTTTCTCCGGTGGTGGCGTAGAGCTTTTGGTCAAGGCCTGTTTGATGAACTGATAGGCCGTGTAGATCAGAAAGCCGACCAGCAGATAGATAAGGGGTTTTACCAGCATACTATTACCAGGTTGTGCGCAAGGGCACCAGTTCTGAAGCACCGGGACTGGCTGTCGCCAGAGCGGTTATGGTTTGGTCAAGCAACGGGTGCCTGAGGTCCGGGGCGATCTCCTTTAGAGGAACAAGCACGAAAGCACGCTCCTGGAGCCTTGGGTGTGGAATGATCAGGTCTTGTTCAGCAAGGACCTGGTCTGCGTAAAAAAGGATATCAACATCGAGGGTGCGTGGTGCCCACCGGACCGGTCGCGAGCGGCCAAATTCATTTTCCGCAGCCAGACAAACCTCAAGTAACTGTCTGAGCTCAAGCGAGGTCTGGATCTCCAGGACAGCATTCAAAAAAAAAGGATTGCCCGGAGGACCGCCAACCGCCTCGGTTTCATAGACTCCGGAGGCCTGCACCAGCTCAACGGCAGGAGCTCCGGCGATGATATCGCGTCCTCCGCGCAGGAACGCCAGACGATTGCCGAGATTACTGCCAAGGCCAAGGTAGGCTGTATTCATGATGACTTAAAACTCCCTCTGATTCGGCTTGAATTTAAACATAGTGGCCGATGGGCGTCAACCATACTGATAAGCTTTACTGAAAACCGATTTCGCCACAACCTGATATAATTGATGCAGGATCAACTGTTTATCACTTGCTCACTGTAAGTGCTTGCATCCAGGAGGTTGCAATGGGCAGAGCCGAGGCGAAGGTTGATGTCACAAAGGTTCCCTGGCACTCTCTTGACGACTCCACTGTTCTCGCCAGAACCAACAGCGGTCTGCATGGGCTGACCGCCCGGGAGGCGGAGGCGAGGTTGCATCAATACGGCCCCAACTGTCTGCCGACCAACCCTCCTCCCGGCCTCGGCCTTATCTTCCTGCATCAATTCCTCAGCCCGCTGATTTATATTCTGATCGCCGCAGGGGTTGTCTCCACGGTGATCGGGGAATGGACCGATGCCGGCTTTATTTTTGCGGTTATCCTGCTGAACGCCGTACTCGGTACTTTTCAGGAGTGGAGGGCGGAACGCAGCGCAGCATCACTACAACAGTTGCTTAAGACCTCCTGTCGCGTCAGGCGCGACAACCACCTGCTTGAGCTGCTCGCAGAAAAGCTTGTCCCCGGCGACATGGTCCTCCTCGAATCAGGAAGCCGGGTGCCGGCCGATCTACGTCTTCTCGAAGTCCGTAACCTGTCGATCGACGAGTCGCTGCTGACAGGTGAGTCCCAGGCCGTTGACAAACAGGTGGGCAGGTGCGCAGAAGAAACTCCTCTGAGTGAGCGGCGTAACTTGGCTTTTGCCGGCACAACTGTCACCAGTGGCCGCAGCCTCGGTGTGGTGGTGGCCACGGCACAGCTAACCGAGGTCGGCTCGATTGCGGCGGCAGTGGCAACAACGACTCTGGTCAAGCCGCCGTTGGTCTTGCGTATGGAGCAGTTCGCCCGTCAGGTCAGCTACCTGGTGGTTGGCTTTGTTGTGCTGCTGGCGATCATCGCTGCCACGCAGGGGACTCCTTTTAACGAAGTTTTCTTGTTAGCGGTTGCCCTGGCGGTTTCGGCAATTCCGGAAGGCTTGCCGGTGGCCATGACTGTCGCCCTGTCGATCGCCACAACGAGGATGGCAAGACGTAATGTTATTGTCCGCAAGCTGACCGCTGTTGAAGGTCTGGGCAGTTGTACCTGTATCGCCAGCGACAAGACCGGTACCTTGACCGTCAATCGCCAGACCGTTCGCACCCTCTGGCTGCCCGATGGGACGAACTATCTGGTGAGCGGTGAAGGCTATGCCGGAACGGGTGAAGTGCTCCGCAGCGACGGCAAGCAAGCGGTGGACAAGGAACGTGACCGTCTGCGCGAACTGGCACTGGCTGGTGTGCTCTGCAACGAAGCGTCGTTACGCCTCGTGCTTGGCGAGTGGCTGCACCAGGGTGATGCCATGGACGTGGCTTTGCTGGCTCTGGCGCATAAGCTGGGTCTTGATCCGGAAGTGGAGGCCGCTCAACACGCAGTGCTCGGCGAAATTCCCTTTGAATCGGAACAGCGCTATGCCGCCCGGTTCGTTCATCGAGAGCACGCCCAGTGCATCATCAAGGGTGGTGTTGAGCAGGTTTTGGATTTCTGTACGACGATGAGCGGTCAGGCCGGTCTATTGCCCCTCGATAGACTGGAAGTCGAAGGCGAAGCCCTACAACTGGGGCGAGAAGGCTACCGGGTCCTGGCCGTGGCCGCAGGCCCGCTTCCTGAGCAGGGCAAAGCATCCCTGTCATGTTCAGACGATGTACCGGAGCTGAGCTTGCTCGGTTTGATCGGTTTTATCGATCCTCTGCGCCCGGAAGTGAAGGACGCTCTGGCTCTCTGTCATCGCGCCGGAGTGCGGGTGATTATGGTCACAGGAGACCATCCTGCAACGGCTCTCGGTATCGCCCGGGAGCTGGGGCTTGCTGAAGACGAGACAGACCTGGTCACCGGGGAGGAACTGACGAAAATCACCGCCGGTGGAGCGGACTGGCACGAAAGACTCGGTCGCACACGGGTTTTTGCCCGGGTGACGCCATTGCAGAAGCTGGTGATTGTTGATGCCTTGAATAAGCAGGGGCACTTTACAGCTGTCACTGGCGATGGCGTCAACGATGCACCGGCCTTGCGCAAGGCCCATATCGGCGTTGCCATGGGCACCGGCACCGACGTCGCCAAGGAGACCGCTTCAATTATCGTCGCCGACGACAACTTTGCTTCACTGGTGGCCGGAATCGAGGAAGGCCGCTTTGCCTACGATAACATCCGCAAAGTTGTCTATCTTCTGATCTCCACCGGTGGGGCGGAGATTGTCCTTTTCAGCCTGGCCCTCTGCTCTGGCTTGCCGATCCCCTTAGGGGCGGTACAGCTGCTGTGGCTGAATCTGGTGACCAACGGCATCCAGGATGTTGCGCTCGCCTTTGAGGGCGGCGAACCGGGCGCTATGTCGCATCCTCCGAGGCCCCCCAGGGAAGGCTTGTTCAACCGGTTGATGGTGTGGCAGACACTGCTCTCGGCGGCCACCATGGGATTGTTGGCCTTCTCGACCTGGGCCTGGCTGCTGGCCCAGGGGGTGGGGGTGCCTGAAGCGCGCAACTTTGTGCTACTATTGATGGTATTGTTGGAGAATGTTCAGGTATTCAACTGTCGATCGGAGCGGGTTTCGGCTTTCAAGATGCCGCTCAAGCGCAATCGCCTGTTGATCGGCGGGGTGCTCTTTGCCCAAGGGGTTCATATCCTGGTCATGCAGTGGCCGTTTATGCAGCGGGTGCTCGGTGTTGCGCCTGTCACCCTTAGTGTCTGGTTGAGCCTCTTCAGCCTGGCCGGGCTACTGCTGGTGGTCATGGAAATTTTCAAAGCTTTTCGTAACCGACTGCAATAAACGGCTGCATTTTTTTAAGGAGTCAATCAACCGTCATGTCAAATGATCCGCGTCTTCCGGTCCTGAATGTCATCGATACTCTCGCCGACCACTATCTCAAAGGCAAGGTCCAGGCCATCAAGCTGGCCATGATGTCACTCCTTTCCGGCGGCCATCTGCTGCTCGAGGATATCCCCGGCCTCGGTAAAACCACCCTGGCCCTGGCTCTTGCTCACGCCCTGGGGCTCTCTTTCGGTCGCATCCAGTGCACCAGCGACCTGTTGCCTTCCGATATCACCGGCCTGTCGATTTACGATCGTAACGAAAACCAATTCAAATTTATCGAGGGACCGGTCTTCAACAACCTGCTCCTGGCCGATGAAATCAACCGGGCCATGCCGAAGACCCAGAGCGCGCTGCTCGAGGCGATGGAGGAGCACCGCGTCACCATCGAAGGGAAAACCTATCGTCTGCCGGACCCCTTTATCGTCATTGCCACCCAGAACCCGGTTGAGCAGGTTGGCACCTACCCGCTGCCCGAGTCGCAGCTTGATCGCTTTCTGATTACCACGGGCATTGGTTACCCGCCGGAGTCGATGGAAAAAACCATTATCCAGACCGGCAGCATCCGCGAAGGTATCCGCGAGATTAAACCTTTGATCAGCCGCGAAGAGCTTCTGCGCGCTCGTCAGGCGATCCGCGACGAGGTCCAGCTCTCAGATAAAATTACCGAGTACATCTATCGCCTGGTGGTGGCAACCCGCGAACATCCGATGTTGCTGGCGGGGATTTCAACCCGCGGCGCCATCAGCCTGGCTGATACCGCACGCAGCCATGCCTTCCTGGATGGTCGCGATCATGTCATCCCGGAAGATGTCAAAGCCCTCTACCTGCCGGTTTGCGCACATCGCTTGATTTTGCGCCCGGAGAATGAAACCCTCGATCGCAAGGAGATCCTGCTGTCGCTGCTCGACGAAAATCCGGTTCCTTTGGTCTGAAGCTGACCCGTGCCGGGTTCCTCTATATCGTGATTACCCTGTTGCTCGGCTTTGCCGCCGTCAACACCGGTAACAATCTGCTCTACCTGCTGGTTTCCGCCCTGCTCGGGTTCATGTCTGTCTCCGGCGTGCTGGGTAAATGGAATCTGGCCAAGGTCGACTTCCGTTTTCTCTTACCCGAGGAGATCTATGACGGAGTACCGACCTTGCTCGGCATCGAGCTGGTCAACAGACGTCGCTGGCTGCCGATCTTTCTGATGGAGATCAGCGTCGCCGAACGCACTGTTTTTTTCCCCCTGGTTGACCCCCTGCAGGGGCGGCAGAAAAGTGTTGAGATTACCCTCTCCGGGCGCGGTCGTCAGCAGCTGCCTGAAGCCTCCGTTCGGTCACGCTTTCCAGTTAACTTCTTTATTCGTTCACAGGGCTTGCTCATCGAGCAGGAGGCGACGGTTTTTCCCGCGCCGCTGCCCTGCTCCGATCTACGCCAGGTTGACCCGGGCGGTGGATCGGGCTCGCAGCAGAACTGGCAGAAGGGCTACGAAGGGGACATCAACCGCATCGCCGATTACCAGGGCGGTGAGCCGCTCAAGTCGATACACTGGAAGCTCAGCGCCCGCCATGATCGTCTCAAGGTCAAGGAACTCTCGGCCGCAACCCGTAAGCCCGTTGTGCTTGATCTGATGGCTTTGCCCGGCTCAAGCCTCGAGCAGCGCCTGCGTCAGGCAACGTACCTGATTACGCGCTGGCTGCGCGATGGCTGGCCAGTTGGTCTGAAGGCCGGCCAGCTGGAGCTTCCACCCGCTGTCGGCAGGCAGCACAAACTTCTTTTACTGCAAGCATTGGCTCATTATGGTCAGGATAAAAAGACTCCTTGATATGCTCTCCGGGGTCGTCGCCCTGCTCTGCATGGGCCCGGTCCTGGCGTACCTCGATCTGCCGCTTCTGTTGATAGAGCTGATCGCGATCCCGGCCGGCTTCTGGTGTGATCGCCGTGAGCGCTACCCCCTGCCGGTCTGGCTGGCAACGCTGATTGCTCTGTGCGGGATGACTTTGTATGCCGCGCAGATCACCCGCGCCGAGGTTGCCATCCCGGTTGTGCACGCCATGGTAGTTCTTCTGGTTGTGCGCCTGTTGACCCCGAAGGAGAGTCGAGATTATCTGCAGATCTTCGTGCTGGCGCTCTTCATTCTCGCCGGAGCATCCTTGATCAACCTCGAAATAGGTTTCGCCTTCTACCTGGTGCTGCTGGTCTTCGCTGTAACGCTCGGTCTGGTGATCTTAACGGTTCATGTCACCGACCAGAAGTTGCTCATGACACGTCAGGACCTGAAAAAGCTGGTCAAGATTGGTCTTGTCCTACCGGCGATTTCCCTGCTGCTGATGTTGGTCTTCTTCGTCATTCTGCCAAGAACACGGCATCCTCTCTGGAATTTTCTCAACCCGACGAGCAAAGGCAAGGTAGGTCTCGCAGAGACGGTGCAGCCTGGCAGCTTTTCCCAGATTTCAGCAAATGACGCCCTGGCATTTCGTGCTGAAGGGCCTGAGCTTGCCCCTGAAGACCGCTACTGGCGGGCCCTGGTTCTCAATCAGCCGAAAGAGGGGCGTTGGGTCCGCAGTGCCCCTCCCAAAACAGGTGGCAGCAAGATTGATGGCCCAGCGCCGCTTACTTTTACCATTTATCCCGAGCCACGAAGCGATCGCTACCTGATGACCCTGGATCGACCGTTGCTCGTCGATGGCATCCGCAATAACCAGACCTCTGATCAGATGTTTATCGCCCGAAGCGCCATCGATCATCGCTTCCGCTACGAGGTACGAGCCAGCCCGGGGGCTCTACTGAAAGTATCCGGTGACGTGGATCGCGATTTTTATCTGCGCCCACCTCTCGTGGTCTCGCCGCGCATGCGCGAGTTAGCCAACAGGATTCTCACTCAGGGTGACGATGTGTCCGTGCGGATTAAAGCTTTGGCCGACTTTTTCCGCAATCAGGAGTTGAGCTATGCTCAAGATGACCTGCCGTCCGGCCCCAACGCGATCGATTCCTTCCTCTTCGACAAGAAACGAGGCTATTGCGAATTCTTTGCCTCGGCGTACATCACCCTGGCCCGACTGACGGGCATTCCAACGCGCCTGGTCGGCGGCTACTATGGCGGTGATTACAACCCGATGGGTGGTTATTACCTGGTAGGAGAAGCAACCGCCCACGTCTGGGTTGAGGTTTTGGCTGCCAACAACAACTGGCAGCGCATCGACCCCAGTCAATGGGCGATTAATGCCGAGACAACTCTGGGCAGGCGTGATCGCGAGCAGTTGAATCCTTTTCGGCAACTCGTCGACAGCCTTAATTACTACTGGGTGCAGGCCGTCGTTGTCTTTGATCTGAAGCAGCAGATCTCGATCTTTCGCGATACGCGAGCAAAATTAAGTAACTTAGGCTCAGTGCAGACACCGGAACACCTGGGGAAGATGATCGTCGCCCTGTTTCTTGGTACGGGGTTGGTTGTGTGTGCCTTTGCCTTGCGGCGAAAACCAAAAGAGGTGCGTCTGCTTGGTGAGCTTCGCAAGAAGCTTGAACAGCGCTACGGTGAAGAGGTATTCCCGCCGGGTTCTGGCTTGGCGGAGATTGCTGAGCAAGTGGATAGTGATGTTTGTCGAGAGTTTGCCAGAATTTATTACGGCGCTATCTTCCGTGACCGCAGCTTGTCGGCGCAGGAATTCAGCCAATTGAAAAACTTGTTGAAGGAGCTTTAGAGCTGTTTTAACTGAATTAGACCACTCCCGGTTTCTTACTCCGTCTGCGCCGTGGCCGATGATGGGTCCGGCGGCTCGCTTGCGGTTCAGCGTGACTAGCCTGATCGGGCCCTCTGTGCAACGCTTTCTGCCAGACTTCCAGCTGCTCCGGATCGCCGTCGATAGCCTGATTCCAGAGCCTAAACAGCTCAAAAGCACGTGCTGCTGCCGGATTTTGCAAAAAACGTTTCTGTCCCCGATGGCCGAGACCGCGGGTGAAGCGATAGCAACCGACCAGCATTTCTCGCGCCTGGTGGCGCAAACCGTGAGCAAGACGGAAGTATGTGCAGTAGGGTGTTAACAGGTGCCCGGCCGAGTGTAAAACTTCATTAATCGGCAGCGCCGAATGTGCCGGACATTTGTGCCAGAAACGATCAATAAAGAGCGCGGCCAGAATCATGCTTTCGTCGACATGGCCACTCTTCTTGAAAGACTGGTTGAGGATTTCCAGTAGCTTAAAGGTCGATTCTCCCGGTTGGTAGCCACCCATCATCGGTTGCAGCAGCCCGAGAGCCTGTGCTCGCTTGAGAACGGCGGCCCCGACACCGTGGCGGAAAAGTTCCATCAACTCTTCACGAACCCTTGCCGAAGGAGCCTCAGAGATTAAAGGCGCCTTCTCCGTAATCCCTGCCAACGTCTCAGCATCAAGAGAAAAATCGAGCCGTGCGCTGAACTCCAGGGCACGCATCATGCGCACCGGGTCTTCGTCGAAGCGGACCTTCGGATCACCGATCACCCGTAACTGACGATTCTCAAGATCCTTCAGCCCACCGACATAATCTATGATTGAAAAGTCAGCAATATTGTAGAAGAGTGCATTGATGGTGAAGTCGCGCCGGAAAGCATCCTCACACGGTGTGCCGAACTGATTCTGAACAAAAAAACTGTGTTCCTTGGGATCATCCGGCAATTCATCGGGGTGGGGGTGGCGCCGAAAGGTTGCCACTTCGAGAACCTCGTCGCGACCGAACCTGACGTGGGCGAGCCGAAACCTGCGTCCCACCAGGAAACAGTTGCGAAACAGCTTCTTCACCTGCTGTGGTGTCGCGTCGGTGCCGATATCGAAGTCCTTGGGCTTCCTGCCCAGCAGCAGATCACGGACGCTGCCGCCGACCAGATAGGCCTGATAGCCGTGGCGATGCAATCTGTAGAGGACTTTAAGCGTACTTTCGTCAATCTGCTTGCGAGAGACGCCGTGTTCTGAACGGGATAATATCACCGGGGGAGCGACTGTTTCGTTTGTGTTTGGTGGGGAGCCAACCATGGAGAGTCTGTAATCCTCGCCGCCTTCAGGAAACTTAAGGCGCATAATAAAGTTTCCACTGTATAGCAGATTTCCACTCGCGAAGGAAGCTTGCCGGGAATACGCGTTGTCATAACTCGTTGATCCGGTTATAAATAAGCTCCTGATTGAGTATCTGTATCATCTTTTTTTTGGAGTTGTCTGGTAAATGAATCTCCTCGTCCTGCTCGGGCCAACAGCTTCGGGTAAAACTCATCTGGCCGTTCAGGCCGCCCGCCAGCTTGATGGCGAGATCATCTCGGCTGACTCGCGGCAGGTTTATCGTGGCCTGGATATCGGCAGTGGTAAGGACCTCGAAGAATACGGATCAACACCCTATCATCTTATCGATATAGCCGATCCCGGCTACGAGTTCAGCCTGTTCGACTTTGCCCAGACTTTCAGCAATACCTTTAGCGAGATCAAGAGTCGCAATCGTCTGCCGATCCTGTGCGGAGGCACGGGGCTTTACCTGAACGCCGTACTGCAGAGGTATGCGCTGGTGAAAGTCGGTGAGAACAAGGTGTTGCGTCAGGAGCTGGAGCCTCTGCCCCTTGCTTCTTTGCAAGAACGATTACAAGCCCTGCGCCCGGAGCAGCACAACACAACGGACCTCGAGGATCGCAGCCGTCTCATCCGCGCGATTGAAATCGCGGTCGGTGAAGAGCTGTCAACAGCCAGACCCTTGGAACTGCCTTATTTAAAACCTAGAATTTTCGGCTTGCGCTGGCCACGGGAGCTGTTGAGGAAACGTATCACGCAACGACTAAGGCAGCGTCTCGAACAGGGCATGATCGAAGAGGTCGAGGGCTTGCATAAGGCTGGCGTCCCCTGGGAGACCCTCGACTTTTACGGACTGGAATACCGTTTTGTCGGCCAGTACCTGCAAGGTCAGCTGAACCGCAACGACCTTTTTCAGAAATTGAACAGCTCCATTCATCAATTTGCCAAACGTCAGGAGACCTGGTTTCGTCGCATGGAGCGTCAGGGTGTTGTGATCCACTGGCTGGAGGGTGAAGCCGATCCCGTCGCCGAGATGCTCGCCGCCTGTCAGGATTATGCCAGATGAGCCATTTCCCTGCAGCGGTTCAGCGTTACCTGGACAAGCGTGTCGCCAAAGGCCCCTGGACTGTTACCGGCGCTGAGAACAGGTCGTTCACCGGCGTTGTCGTGATTCCTTCTCTGGCAGAAGGTGACAGTCTCTTTGCAACACTAAAAAGTCTGGAGGCGAACCCGGCGCAATGGAGAGACTCTTTTCTGGTGTTGGTTGTTGTCAATCATGGCGAGCAGGCTTGCATTGAAGAGAAGCAGAAGAACCTTCGGGATTTGACCCGTCTGGTCGAATACTCTGCAGAGTCCACACTCCCTCTGGCCTGGATTGACGCCGCCAGACCCGGCCTTGAAATCCCGTCCAAGCAAGCCGGCGTGGGCTTTGTCAGGAAACTGGGAATGGATCTTGCCTTAACCTGTCTGAACTGGCAGAAAGAGCCTCTGCTGGTCTGCCTCGACGCCGACACCCTGGTGGAACCGAATTACCTGCAGACTATCGTTACTCATTTTCAGCGCTCACCCCTGGGTGCGGCGGTCCTGCCCTTTCGCCACCAGCAAGCAGGAGACGCTCTGCAACAAGCAGCCATCGATCGCTATGAGCTCTTTATGCGCAGCTATGTCTATGGCTTGCGCCTGGCCGGATCGCCCTATGCGTTCAACAGCGTGGGTAGTGCTATCGCCTGTCGGGCAGAGGCTTATGTGCGCTGCGGCGGTATGAACAGTCGTAAGGCCGGAGAAGATTTCTACTTTCTGCAAAAACTGGCCAAAACAGACGGCGTTGACCTGATGGCCGGCACCAGGGTGTTTCCGGAGCCACGTGTTTCATCGCGGGTTCCCTTCGGTACCGGTCGCAGCATGGGCCGCCTGCTGGATGGGGACACAGAAAGTGTGCTCTTTTATCCTGTTGCTGCGTTCGAGGTACTGTCGGGCTGGTTACTTTGCGTCACGCAGAATCTTGCCGCCGACGCAGATCTGCTGTTCAGCCGTGCCGAAAAGCTCTCTGCTGTTCTGGCTGATTATCTTGTGCAGATCGGTTGGCACGCAACCTGGCCGAAATTGCAGAAGAACCACCGTACTGAAGAAGGTCGCGCAGAAGCTTTTCACTCCTGGTTTGATGGTTTCCGGACCCTGCGGCTGATTCATCTGCTTTGCGATACAGGCTTGTCGCGCGGTGAACCGGAAGAGGTGCTGCCGGATCTTTTCACTTGGGATGGTCGCAACTGCCCGAAAAATGTGCCCGCCATGCTCGAAGAACTGCGCCTTTGCGATCAGCCTTCGGTTACAACCTCACATCACAACAGACAAGTTTAAAAAAATGTAAAAAGCTGTGCTATTATTGATATTGTTGACTATAGGTCTGTCTGACTACCCACAGGGAAAAAGAGATATCGATGAGTGATTCTGAAAACACCGAGTACACCGAGGAACAGAAGAATAAGCGCCGAGCTCTCAGAGCCCCTTTGATCGTGGAGAAAATCCCCTGCGAAGACGGTTACAAAACCCTCTTTGGTTACGCCAAGAATATCAGCCGTGGTGGTCTGTTCATAACGACAGTGAAACCACGTGAACCAGGAGAAAAATTCCTCATCGAATTGACCTTGTCGACCAAGCCCCCGTGCAAGATTCGTTGCCAGTGCCAAGTGGTCTGGAAACACCTGTTCAAACGCAAAGATCAACAGGAACCTGGTATGGGTCTGCGTTTTCTTGATCTTACCGAGGCCGATGGCGACAGAATTGAATCATGGGTCGAGGAGCAAACGACGAAGCTTACAGGGTAGTCTGTCACTGTAGAGCATAAAAAGCTTTTGCTCTGCATTGTGATTTCCCCTTGAGCGGCCCTAAGGCGCTGCGAAGAAAGGAGAGTGTTATGCCCCAGGAACTAAAAATGATTGAGGCGATCAAGGTTGCTATTCAAACCGAAAAAGACGTTATGGATTTTTATCTCAAAGCAGCGGCCTTAACCGAAAACGAACGCGGCAAGAAGGTGTTCGAGCAGTTGGCTAGAGAGGAACGCGAGCATGCCGGACATTTTTTCAAGATCTACACCGGCAGTGACCTTGGTTCCTTTGAAGATTTTATGGCTCAACCACCTTCAACCAGCCATTCCATGCTTAAGCAACTTGAGAAAGCGCTTGATGAAAATGTCCATGAGCGCAAAGCGATGGAATTGGCCATGCAGGAAGAGGAGGATCTTCTCAAAAACCTGCGCATGACTGCTTCCCGAATTGTTGACCCCGCCGTACGTGCCGTCTTCGACCGTATGGCCGAGGAAACGGAAACTCATTACGCTATTATTGAATCGGAATATGCTCACATGATGGGCATGGTCCACGAAACGGATATTGATACCTATGTGCGAGAATAATTATTTGCAAGGCCTGCTTTTGCTGGCGGGGCTATTGCTTCTGCCTGTTACCGCTATTGCTGTGCCGGGGGCGGTGCATGATGTGCATCGTCTCCCCGGTAATGACGAGTTCCAGAGTACGATTGAGAACCGCTGCACCATCTGTCACACCCGTGGCCGGGTAGACAGGGCCCTTGGTGAGGAGGAAGACCTGGACGTCCTGCTGCAGCGTATGATCGAGCGTGGCGCTATTATCAGTGAGCGCGACCGCAATGTGCTTGGAACCTTCTGGGGCTCACCTCTCAAAGAAGAGGCGTCTCCTGAGCCCACAACGAAATAAAGTTTGATTCTATAACTTGAAGAAACAAATAAGGGCCCGGCATAAATACCGAGTCCAGACTGATGACAAGCCCCGCATTTTGGGATGCGGGGCTTTCTTATGTTTTTTCGGTAGTCTTTTCTTTATTTCTTAGGCCATCAGACCCAAACAAGCTTTTGAGTAACGATGAAGACTTTTATATGGCGCTTGAGAAGCTTAAAAACAAGCCCTATGGAATCCTTTTCACTGTCTGTGCTTGATCCACACAGCAGCAAGGCCATCTGTTTCATATTCTGACAAGCCACTGCAAGCAGACACTGCTCTTGAGTACGCAACCTGCGCTGTATCAAATATCCTCAGGCTTTGAGACGAATGGCGTTCTTCCATTGCATAAGAGCAGTCACATTTTTACCATATCCACGTCTCTACGGAATAGGTTCACAAAAGTATTGACACAATTTTTTTCAAGGTGTATAAAAACGTCCTTCATGGCCAGTTTTATGGCGCATGTATAATTAAAAATTTAGTTTGGCTCTGTTTATTCCGCCTTAGCTCAGTTGGTAGAGCAGCGGACTGTTAATCCGCTTGTCGTTGGTTCGAGCCCAACAGGCGGAGCCAAGCACAGAAAGGGTTTACGGCTATTAGCTGTAGACCCTTTCTTTTTTATTTTTGCCTGGGTGCCAAGATAGGTGCCAAGTTTTTGTTGATAGAGACATTTAAGACGACAAAATGATGGCCACCTGGATATATTCCGAGTGGCCATTTATTATTTATCAGGGTCTGTAGGAATTATTCATTTCTGGAAATCAAGCCCATTCAAAACAATGCGAGAGGATAAATAGTAAATGTGATGCCTGGATTAAAACCAGCGCCCCCTCTGCTTTCGCTTTCAGCGAAGCAAGTGGCGGCTGCCTAAATATGATGTTGAGGAGAATTTGCCGTTTTATTGTTAACTAACAGCACTTAAAATCAATGAAACCACAAGCCATTTGCCTGCTCTTGACAGGTTCTGACTGCGCTGTTGACCGTCAAGCTTTTTCTATGTAGTAAATTATTGTGTTTTAATGTGTGTCTGATAAGGTTTAGTCAGCATGGGAGGTGGCACGGCTTTTATATTGCGAAAAGGGTATTTTTCGGCCAACCCAATGGTTGACCAGGAGACTAAGCTCTCTTAAAAATCAGGTCCCGCGGATAGGCTAAGAGCATAAAAGGGAAAAAGCATGGAATCATTAAAGAGATATGCTTTTGTTAGCCTCGTCATGGTCATGCTTTCCGCATGCCAATCTCACCAGTCTAATGTAACCATCGCGTGGGATAGCCCGACAACGTTCGTTGACGGT
>JARUHP010000030.1 GCA_030005635.1 Deltaproteobacteria bacterium IMCC39146 | reverse complement strand
GACATTGGCTATTATTTGATGGATTACTATAACTGGTACCGGCCACATCAGAGCAATGGTGGTATGACGCCAACCGCGGCGGAAGAAAAACTTATTTTACTGTCCGGAAATAGTTGACCACTACAAATGGGCAGGACAGAACCTAAAGTTCAAGTCAATTTTGCCGCGACGAAAGTCTATCAAGGTCTATGGTTAGAACAAAACCTAAGAGAACCTCTTTAACGGTTGTACAGATTTTCATAGATTCTGATCGCGGCCAAACAAAGGACTTTATGTATTAGTTCATTGATTTTGCCCTAACCATCAGATTTCATCAGAAGTTATCTGCGGCCATTAAAAAGGTTCAGCTTTCCACAAATCCAACCGCAGCAGCAGTCAGCGCGTCCAACTCTTCCACACTCCCCGCCTCAGTATAAACCCGCACAACAGGCTCAGTACCCGACTTGCGGAACAGGGCCCAGGAGCCATCTTCGAGGATCATTTTGACACCGTCTGTTGTCACCAACTCTTTAACCGGTTTGCCCGCCAGAGTATCTGGCGGTGAAGCGAGCTTATCGCCAATCTTTTCTGCGAGCTCCTGAGAGAGGCGCAGGTTCGTGCGAGCGGTGTGGAACTCGCCGACGCGGCAGTAAAGGTCTTGCAGCAGTTGACCGACCGTCTTGCCCTCGACGGCAACCATTTCAGCGACGAGCAGGCAGGCGAGCACACCATCTTTATCAGGAACGTGACCACGCAGGCTCAATCCGGCACTCTCTTCACCACCAATGACGATCTCGTTATCACGGATAAATTCACCGATATATTTGAAGCCGACCGGAGTTTCGCGCACTTTATAGCCGTGATGAGCGGCTACAGCGTCGATGAAATGAGACGTAGCAACAGAACGCGCGGCGTCACCAGACTCACCTTTGCGGCGGATCAGGTAATCATAAAGGAGCGCCAAAATATAGTTAGGCTCGATAAAGGTGCCATCGGCGTCAATGATGCCGTAGCGGTCGGCGTCACCATCGGTAGCGAGACCCAACACCACGAGTTTGTCGCCTTTGACCCGGGTGATGAGATCATTGAGATGAGCCGGTGCCGGATCTGGGGGCATGCCGCCGAAGTAGGGATCTCTGGAGCTGTTGATCGTCTGCACCAGAAGGCCCGCCTCGACCAGCAGGCCGTCGACATAGTCGCGACCTGCCCCGTACATCGGGTCAAAAATCACACTCATACCAGACTTGCCGATCGCCTCGAGATCAACCTTTGAACGGATCACATCGAGGTAATCGGGCATGGGGTCGATCTCCTCGACCAGACCGGCACGCACGGCCTTATCGAGCGGCATATCGCGG
Source organism: Deltaproteobacteria bacterium IMCC39146 (assembly GCA_030005635.1). Classification (GTDB taxonomy): domain Bacteria; phylum Desulfobacterota; class Desulfuromonadia; order Desulfuromonadales; family BM103; genus M0040. The sequence goes on along the minus strand of JARUHP010000030.1, from coordinate 38,938 downwards.
TAACAGACTTCGCCGAGCATGGCGTTGGCCAGGCGTTCGATTTCTGTGGTGACTTCAGGTAAGGCAGGGCCGCCCCAGGCCGTTGAAAACTTGATGCCGTTATAATCGTAAGGGTTGTGACTTGCCGTAAAGTTGATGGCGCCAGCGGCACCACGGCGCATGATTTCGTAGGCGATCACCGGCGTTGGCGTATCGTGCTTGCAGATGAAGGACGGTACCTTCGAACCGGCAAGCACGCGGGCCGTCTCCCTGGCGAACTTATCGCCCATGAACCGGCTGTCGTGACCGATAACGACGCCCTTATCGGCGCTTTTATCAGCATGTAGAAAATCAGCGATCGACTGAGTGACAATACGAACATTTTCGAGGGTGAAATCCTCGGCGAGGACCCCACGCCAACCGGACGTACCGAACTTTATTTGAGTCATTTTTCTCTCCCGGGGAAAACTAAAAGGTCTATTAATGGCCGCAGATAGAATCTGATAAAATCTAATTTTTCAAAAACTTTAAAATCTATTTAGCCGCAATGAAGATCTATAATGTTTAAACCAAAAGACAAGATCTACAGCTTTTATCTTGAACAGAATTTCATAGATTCTGATCGCGGCTAAATGAGGACTTAATGTTATCGTTTTAAGCTTTTGACCTAACACATCAGATTTTATCAGATTCTATCTGCGGCTAAATAAAGGTTAAAGATTTCGAGTATAATTACGCAGCAAACCACTACTAAAAACTCACAGATAAAATGTATCAGGTATCCTCAGGTTCGCCATCATCCAGTAAGGTCGGGGCAGGATAATTTTCTATGCCTGCAACATAAGGACAATCTTCAGGCATAACTCCTTTTTTAAGGATTTCATCGGTCAAGCGCACGCATCCTGGTCGCTTGATATCACGCTCAGTATAGACGCGACAACGAGTGGTTTCCGTATCAAGGAATTCGCAGGGCAGTGCGGTATAATAAATGTGTCCCTCAAATTCTACTTTTTCATAGCAGCAGCGGCCACACCTGTAGCAGATGGATTCCCATTTTTCTGAATCATTTTGGATGTCTTCACTCATCGTGTAAAAGTACCCCTTCGGGAAAATCCAGTCAATGCCAAGAAGAACTGGTTTTTATAGTTGACAGGCGTCGACAAAAGGGGTTAAAAATCCTGTTCGAATACTAGATCAAGCTTTAAATAAAGGAGTACCCTTATGCAGTGTCAAACAGTTCTCGCAGGTACAGAGTGTATTTTCTGGAGTAAAAAAGGTTGCATCGCTGAAGGCGGCAGCTGCCAGAACGTTATCGAAATGTGTGAAGGTTGCGACCACATTGTAGACGGCACCATCGGTCCGGTTTGCGTTAAAGCGCCTGCCCCCGCCAAGAAATGGTCTGCCGGTCTCTGCAACTTCGCTACGCACCGGAAAGTTGAAGTCAAGATTTCCGAAGTTAAGGTCAACCCGATCAAAGCTTCGAAGCGTGCCGGTCGTTAAAGACTTAAGCACAACTTGTTACATTATTCAGGCCGACAACCTTCTGGTTGCCGGCCTGTTTTTTTGTGTCATCAATGACTAAACTCAAAATCTGTTTAACAAGGATTAAGGGGTTAAGGGAGAAGCTTGAGCCTGTTTAGGAATGGGTTTTTGGCTGTTCAATTTACTATCATGGGACAGTCCCTGTGTTCGGCGATCTATTCTTCGCCAACCTCTTCAACCAACAAAGGCATACTGGCCATAAAATCCCCATTCTCCTCTTCCGGGACCAGTTCGCTGAATTCACGCAAGGTCGGTAATGCCGCGAGATCCGAGAGGCCGAACAATTGCAAAAACTCCGTGGTCGTGCCGTAGATCATCGGCTTGCCGGGAACGTCTTTCTTACCAAGGATTCTGATCAGTCGTTTCTCGAGCAGGGTTTTCACCACGCTGCCGGAATCAACGCCACGCAGGTACTCGACCTCTGAGCGGGTGACCGGTTGTCGGTAGGCAATAATGGAAAGGGACTCCAGGGCAGGACGAGAGAACTTGAAGGGACGGCTCTGGCCGAGTTTGCGTAAGTAATCTGCGTATTCCGGACGGGTTCTGAGCTGGTAACCACCTGAAACTTCCTGCATGAAAAAACCACGCGGGTGCTCTTCGTAATCAGCCTCCAAGGCTTCGATAGCGGCACTGATTTCCGCTTGTTCCAAATCGAGGGCCTCGGCCATGCGCTCGACTTTAATTGGCCCATCGGCGGCAAAAATCAAGGCTTCTACCAGAGGGGTGAGTTCATGAATATCCAAGGGAATCATCTCCTAGGTCCAACTCTTCGCTTTCTTCAATAACCACTGCGGGAAAAACCCAGATACTGCCGTGACGAACATTCTGCATAAAGCGAACCATACGCAACTTGACTAATTCCAGAAGCGCCAGGAAGGTCACGATCACTTCAGTACGCTTAAGGCCGCCACTGAAAAGATCGGTAAAGGCGATGCTCTCCTGCCCTTGCAGTTGCGAGAGAATAGCGTTAATACGATCGGTGACAGAGAGCTTCTCCATGTTGACTTCGTGAACGAGCGGTTCGGGACTTTCCTTCATGACCTCTTTGAGCGCTTCCACAAGGTCGAAAAGGCCTACTGAAACGAAACCGGCTTCAGCATTTTCAAGAACTTCAGGCTCTGCAGAGACGCGGGCAAACAGATCGCGACCCAGCTGGGGTTTGCTCTCAAGGGTCAGGGACACTTCCTTGTATTTCTGGTACTCGAGAAGACGCCGCACCAGCTCGGCTCGTGGGTCATCCTCTTCTTCTTCCAGCTCATCCTCAACGATCTTGGGCAACAGCATCTTCGATTTGATATGAAGGAGCGTTGCTGCCATCAACAGGAACTCTCCGGCCATATCGAGATTGAGCGACTTCATGGCGTCGAGAATCCCCAGGTATTGTCTGGTGATTTCCGCCATGGGAATGTCATAGACATCCATCTCGTTTTTTTTGATGAGATGAAGCAGCAGGTCGAGCGGCCCTTCGAAATTGTCCAACTGAATTGCGTAATTGTCCATAGTGCCGGTCATTGATAGAAAAGCAGGCGCATGGTCTGCTCAACCACATCCATATGCGACCCGGCCATCATGGCCACCACGTGATGCACTGCGGGACCAAAGGCCTTGCTCCAGAGGGACGTGCCGAAGATCAGAAAGACAATCAACAGCATACCAAAGGGCTCAATGCGACGCAGCAATTGCGACTGGCTCTCGGGAAGAATACCCATGAGGACCCGACCCCCATCAAGAGGAGGGATTGGCAGCAGGTTGAAAAGGCAGAGGATAACATTGATATAGAGACCGAACGCAGCCATCAGACCGACCGGCTCAATCATAGGCAGGGCCTGACTGCCTTCCGGAGTAGCGGCAGCAATAGAGACAACGACACGGAGCAAAAGGGCACAGAAGAGAGCCAGAAACAGGTTCGCACCCGGCCCCGCCAGAGAGACCCAGATCATGTCTTTTTGGGCTCGACGCAGGTTATTTGCATTAACCGGCACCGGTCTCGCCCAGCCAAAACCAAAGACCAACAAAGCGATGGTACCGATCGGGTCGAGGTGCTTGACCGGGTTCAAGGTCAGACGCCCCAACAAACGGGCGGTCGGATCTCCGAGCTTATCAGCAATAAAACCGTGGGCGACCTCGTGCATGGTGACCGCCAACAATGCCGGCACCAGCATGATCGAAATTTTGAGCAGGATATGTTCCATAAAGAAGGGCTTCACCAATCAATTAAAAATCAATATTTATTTTTAGCAGATGCACCTGTGCAAGTCAACGGGACAGAGACAAACACACCTTTGTAAGTTGTTGATTTTAAAAGGCACGTTAGTTCTAAAAGAATATTTATTTAAAATTCTGTGGGTGCAGTGAGGTAGGCTGAAAAATCATTGAACTGGGATGTGCATGATGGGCAGGATGAGACAAAAGAGTGGACCTGAATTTTGAACCTTTTTATTGGCCGCTTCTACCATCTGATAAGCTCTGATGGTAGAAGTTTAAAACGACAAACATATTCAATGATTGATGTTGATTTTTGAGTGTTTTGCCTTTCGCTGAAAAAAAACTACGATCTGGAAGACCCTAGCCCAGGGCCGGATTCTTTATTTGTGCCACATCTTAAAGGCTATGAAACCGGGCAAAGGAGATGCCCTCCGCAAGGAGCTAGGCTTTTTGCTTACTTTTGTCGCCGCATGGACAAAAGTAAGGAGTCTGGCGGGACGCGACCCGCCGGTTCTGATCTTGATGTATATGAATAACTTTAGAATATGAAGTTGACCACAATTGTGGGAGACGATTGTGGTTTACCTGTATGGGACAGCCCCAGTGGTTAGCCAGGAATGAATTTCTTTTGTACAAAAGCCTTCTCATCCTCCACACTCACAACCCGACCATCAAGTCGCGCATAGAGCAAAGCTTCAAGAATTTCGCTATAAACCGGACCCGGCTGAAAACCCATCGTTTCGAGGTCGTGGCCTGTGAACTGCGCTTGGACATCACGCAGGTGAGTGATGTAAAGAGAGATCCATTGACGCACCAGATCTTGAGAGGTTATGGCCATCATGAAGAGCAGAATCTCTGTCGACAAGGGTTTAAACCACCGGTACAAGCTGCTCGACTTTGGCGGCCGCATGCCTTCAGGACGGGATTCCAGGCGCTTCAATATCCCAAGTGCTGTATTGCGTTGCTGGTTCAGCATCTCACGATAGCGGGGAATCAACTGCAGCCGCTCAGAAAGATTCTTGACCTCATCACGATCAAGAATAGCGGTAAACACCATAAAATAACAGAACCAACGCTCACAGGGCTGACCGGTATAAAGCAGGTCGTACCAGTCGGTGGTGCGCCTGGCTTCATCGAAAGACCTGGAATAATCGATCTTGCTGGTCAACTTGGGGTGGATCTGTCTGAGCACATCCAGGCGAGCCAGTCGAGACACCGCAGGAAGTGGTCGCGGCTCATTCAGGATCAGGAAAAGCTCACTGAAGAGGCGATGCCCGCTGACCTTCTCCATCAAACCCAGGCGCACGGCGCTGTTGAGCAGGTGCTCGGTTTGTTTGCCAATCTTGAAGCCGAGGCGTTGTTCAAAGCGTACGGCACGAAAAACCCGGGTCGGGTCTTCAACAAAGCTCAGGTTATGAAGCACTCGCAGCACCTTGTCATCAATATCCCGCTGCCCGCCGTAATAGTCGAGCAATGAACCATAGGCGTCCGGGTTCAAACTGATCGCCAGAGTATTGATGGTGAAATCGCGGCGACTGAGATCCATCTTCACCGAGGCATGTTCAACATCAGGCAAGGCTCCAGGGCGCAGATAATACTCCATCCGTGCCGAGGCAACATCGATCTTGAAATCATCCGGAAAGATAAGAACCGCGGTGCCGAACTTGTGGTGACAGCGAACCCGACAATCGTTTTGCCGGGCAAAAGTCTCTGCAAAGGCAACCCCATCGCCTTCAACAACGACATCAAGATCCAGGTTATTTTTATTCATCAGCAGATCGCGAACAAAACCGCCAACAACAAATACGTTGAGGTTGAGTGCATCAGCAACTTGGCCAAGTTGCGCAAGCAGGTCCTGAACGCGTTTCGGCAAGCGATTACGGATCAACCGCTGAATCTGGCCGGCACGATAATTTCTACCACCACGATTGACCAGATTGGTTTCTCCGGAGCGCGGCGGAGTACCGACACTGCTGGCAAGATGCCGCAACAGGTCCGTACGGGTGATCGCCCCCATCAGTCGGCCCTCCTCGACAACAGGTGCGAAACGTTGGTTACTTTCGACAAAGAGCAGCTTCAAAGTGGCAACGGAGGTCTTTGGTGTAACCTGCTGAAAATCGCTGGTCATGATTTCACTGACCGGCTGTTCCTGCAAGCCATGGTAAACAGCCTTGTCGACAAGTTGCCGCGAAATGATCCCGACAACCTCATCCTTGCTCAGAACAGGGATGGCATTAATGTTATAGCGGGAGAGGATCTGATGGGCATCGGCAACCGAATCCTCGGCAAAGACCGTTTTAACAGGTGTCGACATCAGGTGACGGGCTTGCCATTGCGGCTTGATATGCTGTTGCAAAACCTTCGGCAGCTGTTCCAGGATTTGCAGCAAGGTCAGGTCGCGTACTGAGCAAGAGGCCGCCGATGCGTGCCCTCCCCCGCCGAACTCGTGCAGGATATTGCCGACATGGACGTCCTCCAGACGGGAACGTGCAACGAGGAACACCCGGCTCTCCATGCGCACCACCACAAAGAGGACGTCGAGGTTCTCCATGTCTTTGAGCTTGTGGGCCAGGGTCGCGATATCACCCACAAAGTAGTCGATCGAAGCGTGGGCAATAGCGACGTTAATGCCGTGGATATTGAGGATGCTTTTATTGGCGAGCAGATCGTTGAGCAGGTGGACCTGGTCGGGAGTCATCTCCTGCACGATCAAATCAGCGACAGTATTGAGGTTGGCGCCCTGGCTGAGCAGATAGGCGGCGGCCTGGTAATCTTTAACGGTTGTCGTGTGGAAGGTCAGGCTGCCTGTGTCTTCGTAGAGGCCGAGCATCATCATGGTTGCTTCGTCGGAGGTCAGCTCAACCTCTTGCTCCATAAAGAGATGGCTGAACACCGTCACCGTCGAGCCAACGAGCTCAACATGCTCGAGTGAACCTTTCAGGTCTTGCTCTTTGGCAGGATGATGATCGTAAATATGGATATCGACCCCGGGACGATTGGCAATAACTCCAAAGGGGCCGATTCGGGACGCGTTACGCACATCAACCAGAATCAGACGGGTGACTTCGTCAAGATCGATGTCACGAGCACGCTTGAAGCCGAAGATATACTGAACGCTGCGCAGAAAGAATTCACGCAGACTGCGCTCCTGGCCACCGGGAAACACCATCACAGCATCGGGATAAAGCCGCTTGGCAGCGATCATCGAACCAAGACAATCAAAATCGGCGTTGATGTGGGTGGTGATGACTTCCATAGGACCTCGGAACGTGATACGCGGTACGTGGAACGCGAAAAGCTTAACGCAAAGACGCTAAGAAAAGCCAGAAAAGAGGCAAAGGGTGACTATTCTCGCTTTTTGAAGTGGTTTTCTTTGCGGGCTTTCTCTACCTCTTCGCGCCTTTGCGTTAAAAAAGGCTTGAATGGTCTTCAACACCCAAACATTCTACCATATGTACCCGTAATCGTTAGGAAATACTTAAACTTCTCCTCGTTCCCCGTACCTCGTTCCCCGTACCTCGTACCCCGTACCGGTTTTAAAACTTGAGACTGCCAATCAAATCATGAATATCATCAATGCCCTCTTCAACCAGAAACTCTTCAATACCTTCGATGATTGAGATCATGGCCGTTGGGTCGACGAAATTGGCCGTACCAACCTGAACCGCTTTGGCTCCGACGATCAGGAACTCGAGTGCGTCCATGGCCTTCATGATGCCGCCGATACCGATTACCGGCACCGAAACCGTCTGCACAACCTGGTGGACCATACGTACGGCAACGGGCCTGATGGCAGGGCCGGAGAGACCACCGGTCATATTGGCGATACGGGGTTTGCGTGTATTCACATCCACCGACATGCCGGTGAGCGTGTTGATGCAGGCAATCGCATCAGCACCGGCTTCTTCGACGGCGCGGGCAACAACGGTGATATCGGTAACGTTAGGGGTCAACTTGACGATCAGGGGTTTTTGCAGATTCTTTCGGACCAGGGCAACCACCTCGCTGGCTGCTTTCGGATCGGTACCGAAGACAATGCCCCCTTGTTTAACGTTCGGGCAGGAGATATTCAACTCCCCTGCAGCAATCTCGGGGATATCGTTAAGTCGCTTGGCGACCTCACCATACTCTTCGAGGGTGTTACCAAAGAAGTTGGCGATCACCGGGGTGTTGACGGTGCGAAGGAAAGGCATCTTGTGTTGGATAAAAGCATCGATACCAACATTCTGCAGACCAATGGCGTTAAGCATGCCGCTGACGGTTTCGGCGATACGCGGCGTTGGGTTGCCGGCCTTCGGTTTGAGGGAAAGTCCTTTAGTGACGATGGCACCGATTTTCTCCATATCGATAAAGGGCGTATATTCTTCACCATAGCCAAAGGTCCCCGATGCGGGCATAACCGGGTTGCGCAACTGAATGCCGGCAATTTCCACGGACATGTCGGGCCGTTTAACAATTTCTTTCTTTAACTCGCTCATCAGGCGCACCCTCCACAGTCATTATCTTTTTTTCCAAGAGCACTCCAATCCAGGTATTGCGACTTGAAAACCGGGCCGACCTTGCAGGAGCAGAGGTAACTTGGTTTCTCTTCAGTATGCCCTGCCCCTTTTACGACACAGCCCAAACAGGCACCGACACCGCAGGCCATGGATTCTTCCAGTGAGACCTGTAAAGGCGTCTTGTACTTTACACAAATGTCATGAACCGCAGCAAGCATCGGCATGGGACCGCAAGTGAAGACCTCTGTCTCCGGATATTTCTGCAGCTTGCGCTCCAGAACCTGGGTCACCAGACCTGCTTCACCGAGACTTCCGTCATCGGTTGAGATGTATGTTTCTACGCCGAGACGTTCGAACTCAGTAACAGCCAGGATGTCATCACGGGTCCGGCCACCCATCAACAGGCGCACTTTGCAGCCGTTGGCAACCAACTCTCCGGCCAGCATGTAGAGCGGAACCAGGCCGATACCGCCGCCAACCAGAATCTTCTCGCCTTTACGTGAGGTGCAATCGAAACCGTTGCCCAAGGGCCCCAACAGCTCAACCTTGTCACCTTCATGAAGCTCCGCCATGATGCTGGTGCCACTGCCGACGACCTTGTAGACAAGCTCCACAAACTCTGTCGGTGGCAAGCCATCACAATCGGCAGGCAAAAATCCGGTGCGGAAGATGCCAAAAGGACGCCTCAGGAGCGGCGGCAGTGAGCGCTGCACACGAAACATAACAAACTGTCCGGCGTGGGCATTTTCGCCAAAGCCTGGAGCCAGGATCTTCATCCGGAAATAACCGGGCGAAATCTCCTGGTTGGAAATAATCTTGGTCTTGTAATTCTTCATAAAGGCCTATTCTCCTGTAATTTCAAAAACAACAACCTAAAAGCATTCAACACAGAGGCGCAAAGACACAAAGACACAAAGGAAAACCCCTTAACCTTTTAAAAACGTTTCAACCTTGACCCGGTTCTCTGCGTCTCCGCGCCTCAGCGTTGAGAAAAGTAAACGAAGGCATCATAGCTGGTAAGTCATAAGCAGGGCATCTTCACCATCGGAATAATAAGAGGGGCGAGTCCCATCGGTTGTAAAACCGAAACGCTCGTAAAGCGTTATGGCCGGTTTATTAGTAACACGAACCTCAAGGCAGACAGACGTTAGCCCTTGTTTCTTGCTTCGTTCGATAGCGTGGGCTAAAAGCTTGGCCGCAATCCCCCGTCGACGCATCTGCGGCAAGGTCGCCAGATTCTGGATCTGCAATTCTCCGGCAATCAGCCAGCTGCATAAAAACCCGGCCAGCTCTTCACCACACCAGTAGAGGTCGAACGTTGCAACCCTGGACTCAAGTTCATCAACAAAATGCTGTGAGCTCCATGGATCCGCCTGACTGGTACACTCGAGCTGATGCACGGCAGCCAGGTCCTCCCGTTGCATCAATGTAATTCTGTCGCCAGCAGGTAAATTTTCCTGTGAGGTTTGCATCAAGACCCATCATTCAAAAGACCAGAACTTAGAGGCATTAGAACAGGTTTTACTGGTTACTCGGCACTGGTCACTAGTCACTTGTTTAAGGCCGCCTATAATATGTCACCTCTGCCGACCTGTAAAGAGGGAGATTACTGCCGTTTTTCATGGTTTGCAATTGACAACCTGAGGGCAGTGTTTTATTTATTGTGGCTACCCATTAATATGAGGAGAACAACCTTGTCTGATCGTTCCAGTATGACCTATAAAGGCGCCGGCGTAGATATCGAAGCCGGTAATCGTTTTGTCGATATCATCAAGCCCCTGGTCAAGTCGACTAACCGCCCGGAAGTTCTCACCGACATCGGTGGTTTCGGCGGTCTCTTTGCCTTGAACAAGGACAAGTACAAGTCCCCTGTTCTGGTTTCCTCGACAGACGGAGTCGGCACCAAGTTGAAGCTGGCGTTCGAACTTAATCGTCACAACACCGTCGGCATTGACCTGGTCGCCATGTGCGTTAACGACATCATCGTACAGGGCGCTGAGCCGCTTTTCTTCCTCGACTACCTGGGGACAGGCATGTTGGCTCCGGAAAAAGCCGCTGAGGTCGTTGAAGGCATAGCAGAGGGTTGTCGCCAGGCGGGCTGTGCCCTGGTTGGTGGTGAAACGGCAGAGATGCCCGGTTTCTACAGCGAAGGCGAATACGATCTGGCCGGCTTTACGGTTGGTGTGGTCGATCGCGACAACATCATAGACGGTTCGACCATTCAGGATGGTGAAGTAATCATCGGTATCGCATCAAACGGCTTGCACTCAAATGGCTTCTCTCTGGCCCGGCGTATTGCCACGGAGCGTTTGGAGGGAGGGCTCGAGACCGTCCTGCCCGGACTCAACGAGTCCCTCGGTGACGCCATGCTGCGGCCGACCAAAATTTACGTTAAATCAATCCTCAACCTGCTGCGTGATTTTGAAATCCACGGCATGGCCCACATCACAGGTGGCGGTTTATTGGAAAATGTTCCTCGTATCCTGCCTCGCCACTGTAAAGCGGTGATCAAAAAGGACTCCTGGCCGAAACTGCCCCTTTTTGAACTTCTGCGTGAAGCCGGCAACATTGAAGAGAAGGAAATGTTCCGTACCTTCAACTATGGTATCGGCATGGTTCTCGTAGTACCAAAAGAGTCTGCGGACGACATTATCTCACGCCTGAAGGGCCTTAACGAGGAAGCCTATATCATAGGCGAAATCGACGTCTGTAAAGGCGAGTGCAATCAGGTAGATTTGGTTTAAAAACGCGGGCTGAGGGCTGGGGGTTGGGGACTGGCTTTCTGCGTACACAGGGACTGTCCCAAGCTTGCAATTGAGTATTATTCATCGTTGTTCTGGAGAAACTCCATGTCAAAGTTGTTACGTATTGGTGTTCTGGCCTCGGGTGGCGGCACAAACCTGCAAGCGATCATCGATCGTTGTATGGACGGCAGCCTGGCTGCCGAGATCGCTGTTGTCATCACCAACAATCCCGGCGCCGGCGCTCTGGACCGTGCAAGCAGTGCCGGGATACCGACACTCTGCATCAATCATCGAGATTTTTCCCAACGTGAAGACTTTGACAATGCCGTCGTCAAAGCCCTGCAGGAAGCCGGTGTCGAGCTGGTCGTGCTGGCAGGCTTTATGCGCATCATCACCCAGACCTTCATCGACGCATTCCCAGAGCTTATTATCAACATGCATCCAGCCCTGTTGCCGGCTTTTCCTGGGCTGCATGTGCAACAGCAGGCACTCGATTACGGGGCACGCTTTTCCGGCTGCACAGTGCATCTTGTCGACGGTGGCGTTGATACAGGCCCCATCATTATGCAAGCGGTCGTACCGATCCTTGCCGATGATGATGCCGACACCCTTGCCGCCCGCATTCTCGAACAGGAGCACCGAATTTACCCTCGCGCCATCCAGTTGATTGCCGAAGGTCGTGTTCACATCAACGGTCGTCAGGTCAAAATCGACCCGGATGGTGTTGTTGAGACAACCGCCCTGGTCAACCCTGCCGTCGCAGACTGATTGTTCCCATGGACAAAGAAGAGCTCACCCCAAAAAACTGTGAAACAATCCTGGTCAGCGCCTGCCTGCTGGGATTGCCGACCCGCTATGACGGCAAAACCAAACGTTCTCAGGAGGTTCTCGATTACCTGCAACGTGAGAAGCTGACGCCAATCCCGGTCTGTCCGGAACAACTTGCCGGCATGACAACCCCCAGGGACAAGACCTTTTTCCAGTCGGGAGATGGCCGGGCAGTTCTCACAGGTAACGGTGAAGCGGTATCAGAGAAGGGCTTGTCGATGAATGCCATTTTCTGCCGTGGCGCAAAGATGACCCTGGAGATTGCCGGTTTAAGTGGTTGCCGCAGGGCGTTATTGAAAGAGGGCAGCCCTTCTTGTGGTGTGCACAGGGTTTATCTGGGCGAGGAAAAAGTTGCAGGTGTGGGTGTCACCAGCGCACTGCTTCTCAACTCCGGGATAGACATTATCTCGGAAGAGGATATTAAATAACGGTGGCCTGAGGAGCTATGGCGCCAATCCCCAATTTAAGCGGTCAGATTTTAACGCAAAGACGCTAAGGTTAGAGAAAGACGCTAAGAGAACAGACCTTGACTCTGGACTCACCCTTTGCGTCTTGCTTGCTTTCCCATTGCGCCTTTGCGTTACGCTTGCATCTGACAAGACTTTCTCTACAACAATAACGAATCGAATATAAGCAACATCATGAGCAGCAAACACTACGACATAGTCATCATCGGCGGATCAGTTGCCGCCCGTATTGCAGCAGCGCTCCTCGCCAAGCAAGGCAACAGTGTGCTCTTTTTACGCAATCACGAAGCTAAAGCACCGGCCTGGTTCCATTCCTCGCTCTTTCTGGAGAAGCTGCTCGGAGTGCTTGGAGGACGCGCCTGCTTTGTTGCACAGCAACCGATTCAGGTCATCTCTGAAAAAGCCAGAGTCACATTGAGCAGCGACGTACAGCTCGAGGATGAATTATCCAGGGAGTTCGGTGATGATGGAAAAACCGTCAACCAATGGCTTGAAGAGCTACGGATCCAGGGCCTTAAGCTGGAGGAGTTTTTCTGGGAGAGTGGTGGCTTGCCGTGGCCTTCCCTGAAAGCAAAGGGTCACTTGAAGCTCCTCAGCCTTAAACGTCGTATCAACTGGCAAGAGCTGGAAACGCCTGTATCTCGAAGCATAGAACGTTTTAGCGGGGCGGCAAAAAGCTTTCTGATCGACCTCCTTCAAGGCCTCTCCTCCACCAGGGTCACACAGCTTTCTTATGCCAGAGCGGCCATGCTCTGGACTCAGACATTACGACCGGAGAATCTTAAGGAGCCTGATTTCAGCGAAATGCTGAACAAGCGATTTGAACAGTTTCACGGAGCAAAGGGGCAAATCGACGAGCTGAATTCGCTTGATTACAACGGTTCCAAATGGACAGGGGGTCAATTCAAGTCGGGCGGTTCCTTTACGGCAGACACCTTCCTGCTTGGCGACAAGCAATGGATCGACAAGTTTGCTCCTCTGGAAAGTAGCAGACTCCCCCTGCCTGAACCGCCAACGGTGTACCGTACCGGCAACCTGGCAGGTCAGCTATCGCCACTTCTTGCCAGCCGTGTCATCTGCGGTGGAGAGTTACCAATGCGCATGGCAATAGAGGAACACGAAGAGGAGTTACGTGGTCTGATTGTTACTGATGCCAGGTCATCAGAGTCCCTGGTTCGACTGCAGATGGAGGGAATTCTGCCTTTTGCAAAATACCGCTTTTCTGAAAGTTCTCTGCTTCCAGAAGCAAAGACAAACAACCAGGCAGATCGCGCTATGAAACCTTTAGCAAAACTACCGATCAGAATAGACAAGAATCTTTATTGTGCAGACCGTACAGTGCTTCTGCCAGAGATGGGCGCTGCAGGCGCAGCTTTACTGGGCTGGACGCTTGCTGAAAACCTTGGCAAAAAAAATGACAAGACAAAAGCTTAAGAAAATCCCTTGCAAATCCACCTTAACCATGCTAGAAGATTCCGTTCAGAACAAATAGGAGGAACAAACAATGGCGAACGTATGTGATGTCTGTGGGAAGAAATCGATGACTGGCTGTAATGTCAGCCATGCGCATAATAAAACCAAGAAGGTCTTCAAGCCGAACCTGCAGAGGGTACGTGCCGTCCAGAATGGTTCCGTGCGCAGCATGAAAGTTTGTACGCGCTGCATTCGATCAGGGGCTATCCAGAAAGCCAGCTGACCGGATTATTGCGAAAAGACAAAGGGGCCTCCTGTTTCAGGGGCCCCTTTTTTCGTTTTTACCTTATGAAAGAGACAGCAACGCTCACGCTCTTTCGGGCTTGAGCGGAAGAGTAAAAGTCACCGTACTCCCCTCACCGAGACAGCTTTTGACAACAATTTCACCACCGTGCTCTTCAATAATCTGTTTTACAATGCCCATCCCCAAACCCAGACCATGGGTCTCGGCGTCAACAGCCTCACCACGATAGAACCTGTCAAAAACATTCTCTATCATCTCGGGTGACATCCCTTGCCCCTGGTCGACAATCGCAACAGAAACAGCCTCCGGATGGGTCATAGTCTGAACTTCGATATTCCCTCCCCGGGGTGAATACTTTATTGCGTTACTCAACAAGTTGTACAGCACCTGAGAGATGCGACCTGGGTCAAACCAGCCTATTTGCGGTAAAGGGTTCATATGGACAACAATGATTCTATGTCGTTCGTTTTTCACACTCAAAGAGCCAATAACCTTTTTGATCACCTCACTCAGTTGTGCCTCTTTTAACACGACACCCAATGAACGACCGATTTGAATACGACCGATGTCGAGAAGATCGTCCACTAGCCGATTGAGCATCTCAGCGTTACTTTGAATAATGGAGAGGTACTCTTGCTTCTGCTCATCCTCCAGAGGTAACCCGGCCTCGTTTTCAATTAATTCAGAGTAACCGACGATGGCAATCAGAGGAGTACGCAGTTCATGCGCAGCAGTGGAAATGAAGGCACTCTTGGCCTGGTCAAGTTTCAGCAGCTCAGCTTCGGCTTTTCTCTGCTCTGTGATATCATGGACGGCACTCAGTATCCTGACCTCTCCAGCGAAATCAACAACCCGGCTGGAAACCAGACAGATCAATGGCTGGCTGCCTTTACCGTAAAACTGGCTTTCCAGATTGTCTATAAAACCAAACTCCTGGATGGCTGAAACCATACGCTCACGATCCTCAGGAATTCGCCAGAAACCGAGCTCCTGTGCCGTACGGCCAACAACCTCTTCCTCTGTGAAATCTGTATGTTCGGTAAAGGCCGGGTTGACCATATGAACAATACCATCTGTAGATGTGATGATCGTCGCAACCGGATTGGCTTGGAAAAAATCACGAAACAGTGCCTCGCTTTTCTGCAGAGACCTTTCCGTCTTTTTGCGAGCGGTTATGTCCAACCATGAGCCAATGACTTCCAGAGGGCGACCTGATGAATCGCGAACCAGACGAAGCTCGTCAAGCACCCAGAGGTAATCATCATTCTCTTTACGCACACGGTACTCATGTTTATGGTAACCGTTTGTGGACACATTGACATAATCCTCAAAGACACATTCAATGTCATCTGGATGGATCAACTCGCGCCAGAAATCGGGATTATGGAGGCAAATTTTTGCGTCTATGCCGAAGCGTGAAGTGATGTTTTCGCTGACAAAGGTTAGATTAAAGGGTTCACCAACGCGACCGGCATAGATGATAGCAGGGGAGTGAGAGAGAATATGGCTAATTCTTTGATTCAGAGGATCTGGCATCTAGGCCTCATCGAAAAATGAGCTAATGGCTAACTAAGACAAGCAATCATTCCTGATAAGTGTCTTTGTCCATTGCAACATTAACAGAACAAAGTCACCCTGCAGAGCAGCAAGAAAAGTCCGTTGCTACTGAGCAACAATGAAACTATTCGGATAACCATTAGCTTCGATCTCAAGAAGCCCCGTGGAAGCCTTGGCCATTGCCTTAAACAGACCAACCCTGACCCGGTAAAACTTCTGCCCGTTCACCCACCCTGCTGCAACGGAGGAGCTGCCATACTGGCCCTTAAGCTTTGCGGCCAAGCGGTCTGCGTTCTCCTTCACTGTAAAGGCTCCTACCTGGATCATGAACGGCCCGATATCATAGCTGTCAGGTTGCGTGTAGTGAGGTGCACTTCCGGCGGGTCCTTTGTCCTGGTAGCCAAGGGCTTCAATGCGCACATTTGCCGTTCCCGGCCCTACCACCCCCAACTCTTTAGCGGCAGAGTACGAGAGATCAATAATGCGGCTTCTGACAAAAGGCCCGCGATCATTGACCCGCACAACCGTAGAACGTCCATTGTCGAGGTTGGTCACTTTCAGGTGCACGTTCATCGGCAAGGTTTTATGTGCTGACGTCATGGCATACATGTCGTAAGTTTCACCGTTACTGGTTTTGCGACCATGAAACTTCTTGCCGTACCAGCTGGCAAGCCCCTTCTCAACGAAACCATGCGCCGAAGGAATCGGCTGGTATCTCTGGCCATTGACCTCGTAAGCTCTTTGCGTTGGTTTGACCTTGCCCGTTGGCGAAGGTATCGACGAAGGCTTGTCCAGAACCCGGACATGGTAAGTCGGCTCACCGCAAGCAGTAAGCATAAGGAGAATTATGAGTAGAGCATATTGCTGAATAAGTTTAGTCATATAAGCATTGATAAAGGAAGCAGGCCGCCAAGTCAACCGATCGCTTCAGGCGATGAGTGTTCATCTTGACACAACAGAAAGCTCTCCACTTCCTGCAACGTCGGGATAGCCGTTCTTCCACCTAAAGCGCGCGTTTTTAAAGCCGCACAAGCCGCAGCAAAACGAACGCTCCTTTCGATTGGCCAATCTTGCAGCAAACCGTAGATATAGCCACCATGAAAGACATCACCACAGCCGGTCGTATCTATGGCCTCAACAGCAAAGGCCGGTTGATGAAAGGGCAGCACCCCTTTACCCGCACTAAGGCTGCCAGAGCGGCCCATCGTAACAGTGACCACGACCGATCCATAGCCTAGCAAACCTTGAATAGCGGCCTCAGGATCGTCCCTGCCAAGAAACTGGCGGGAAAATTTTTCACTCACGACAAGATGATCAATAAATGGCAGAAGACCCTCGATGCCGGGCCGCAGCGTGCCGGCATCGAGAACCGACGTAACCGCTTGCCGCCGAGCCAGTTTCGCCGCAGCAATCGCCGTTTCGAGGTGCAAGCCATCCAGATGTAGAACCCGCACAGAATCAGTCAGCAGGCTTGGTAGTTGTTTCGGAACGACGGGGAGAGCGGCCCCACGATGCCAGAATATATTGCGATGACCCTGAGCATCGACAGTCACAAAAGCAACCTGACTCGAGCTATGTGGTGATTGGCTCAGGTAGGTGCAATCGACGCGTTCCTGAAACAAGCCCTCGCGAATCTGCCGACCAAAGTCATCATCACCCACAGCACCGACAATCGCAACCGGCACGCTTAGGCGTGACAGCGTCACCAGTGCCGTTGCAACCGGGCCGCCACCTTGAACCAGCAAAGAGTTCATCTCGGCCTTCTCGTCAAGCGCTGGATACTTGTCGACCTGGCCGAGAATATCAAGGGAGCATTGTCCCAGTCCGATGACCAATGGCTTCATGTTATTGTCCAGATTTCCGCATAAAATCTTTCACCACAGAGTCACAGAGGGCACGGAGAAAAGCTAACATCTTTTGAACCTCTCTGTGTTCCCTGTGACTCGGATGAGAGGTGCGAACGGGTGGTAAATATCTTTTTGGTTTAAGAGTTTTTCTCTGCGTCTTCGCGTCTCTGCGTTGAATATTTTCGGCAAAAAAGAAAGGAACAGAAAATAAATTCTGTCCCTCTAAATTCTTACTCACGTGTCAGGCCCAACGATCTATTCTTCGATGATCGACATGGCACGGAATTTCTGGTATCGCTGCTCGACCAATTCTTCCGGAGAAAGTTTCTTAAGCTCTTCCAGATGTTTTTTCAGGTATTCCTTCACCGTTGCAGCAGCGGCAGCATGATCATTGTGGGCGCCGCCGAGAGGCTCCGGGATAACATCATCAATAATCACACCGAGAGAATCAATGTCCGTAGATGTCAGCTTAAGCGCTTCAGCAGCCTCTGGGCCACGGGCACCGTCACTCCAGAGAATCGCGGCACAACCTTCCGGAGAGATGACGGCATAAACCGAATGCTGCATCATCTGTACCTTGTTGCCGACGGCAATCGCCAGGGCTCCGCCCGAACCACCCTCGCCGGTCACGGTCACGATCACAGGAACAGTCAGTGCGGCCATCTCACGCAGGTTACGGGCAATGGCCTCGGCCTGACCACGCTCTTCGGCACCAATGCCAGGAAAAGCTCCCGGAGTGTCAACAAAAGTGAAGATCGGCAAACCAAACTGCTCTGCCATCTGCATAACGCGCAAGGCTTTGCGATAACCTTCAGGATTTGGCATGCCGAAATTGCGGTAAACCTTCTCCTTGGTATCGCGCCCTTTCTGGTGACCGATGATCGCGCAGGGTTCGTCATCAAGCCGGGCAAAGCCGCAAACCAACGCCGGATCATCACGGAAATTACGATCACCATGAACTTCAAACCAGTCGGTAAAGATATGCTTAACGTAATCAAGCGTGTAAGGACGAACCTGATGACGGGCTAACTGGGTACGCTGCCAGCGGGTTAAATTGGAAAATATTTCATCACGCAACTTCGCGGACTTCTTCTCCAACTTCTTGATATCAGCAGAGAAATCAACGTTAGCGGTAGTATAATCACGCAGTTCACGAATTTTCTGATCGAGTTCTACCAGGGGTTTTTCAAAGTCTAAAAAAAACTGCATTAGCAGGCTCCTGTGATTTTTAGAGACCAATTTAAATGGTCAAACTTCATTGTAACTGTTCAGAGGGTTAAATGGTCTAACCTATTCGAAGGTTACGACATTATAACCGAACAATTTCTCGACGTCATCCATCATTTCATCACTTGGCTGGATACGCAATTCTTCTGGCAATGATATCACTGTTTCGCTACGATTTGGCACAACCAGATGAATAATCGCAGCGCACTCACCACGGTAGCGCGTTACGATCTCTTTCAATGACCGCAACTGGCGCTCATCCAGACCGGGCGTCGTCAAACGGAAGTGAACCCGTCGGGTCATGCGAGTCTGAACCTCCTTCAGGGGCATGACTTCGTTGACCAGAAGTTTACAGGCATCTTCACCAATATCCAGAGAACCCTTGACCAACAGTGGCTCTTCACTATTAAGAAGCTCAGAGAACTGAGTGTAGGTCTCCGGGAAGACAACCAACTCCACAAAGCCACTCAGGTCTTCCAGAGTGACAAAGGCCATGCGATCACCTTTACGGGTGTTCAACAGCTTGATCCCGGTCACGATACCGCAGACGCTCACCTCTTCCTTGTCGGTACGGTCCATCAGGCCGGACGTATCACAGGTACTGAAACGCTTGATCGCGTCGCTGTGACGCGCCAGTGGGTGACCGGTAATGTAGAAGCCTATGGCTTCCTTTTCATTGGTCAGAAGCACATTCTCAGGCCATTCCTCCAACTCTGGAAGTTTGCCGTAGGCGTGGCCACTCTGGGTAACGATCTGATCTGTGCCAAACAGAGATTCCTGGCCGGACTCTTTTTCACGCTGCATTTTCTGGCCGGACTCCATGGCTTCCTCTACCGCCGCCATGAATTGTGAGCGGTGTTTCTGTAGCGAATCAAACGCCCCGCATTTGACCATCGCTTCGACAACCCGCTTGTTGACCCGGCGCAGGTCTACGCGCTCGCAAAAATCATGCAGAGACTCGAAAGGGGTGCCTTCCTCACGTGCTTCAACAATTGCCTCGACAGCACCGCCACCAACACCTTTAATCGCGCCCAGACCAAAACGGATATCTTTATCGTGCACAGTGAAATCACAACACGACTCATTGACATCGGGCGGCAGAATCGCAATCTCCATATTGCGAATCTCGTTGATGTTTTTAATGACTTTCTCAGTATTTTCCATGTCCTCAGTAAGCAACGCGGCCATGAACTCTACCGGGTAGTGAGCCTTGAGATATGCAGTCTGGTAGGCAATATAGGCGTAAGCCGCAGAGTGCGACTTATTAAAGCCATATTCGGCAAACTTTTCCATCTGGTCGAAGACTTTTTCAGCCTTCTTGGTATCCAGTTTGTTCTCTTTGGCGCCATCGAGAAAAAGTTTCTTTTGCTTGGCCATCTCCTCGGCCTTCTTCTTACCCATGGCTCGCCGCAACAGGTCTGCGCCACCGAGGCTGTAGTTACCCAGCACCTGGGCAATCTGCATGACCTGCTCCTGGTAAACGATAACCCCGTAGGTGTCCTTGAGGAGTGGCTCTAGCTGAGGGAAGTCATAATCAAAGGTTTCAACACCATGCTTACGCTTGATGAACGAGTCGACCATCCCCGAACCGAGCGGGCCCGGGCGGTACAGGGCGACCATTGCGATCAGGTCTTCAAAGCAGGAGGGCTTGAGCTTGATCAGGTATTCTTTCATCCCCGATGATTCAAGCTGAAAAACACCGGTCGTCTCACCACGAGTGAGGAGTTGAAAGGAGACCTCGTCATCATTGGGAATCAGGTTAAGATCAAAGGCCGGATTCTTGCCTTCCCTGATCAAGCGCACCGCATTATCGATGACGGTCAGTGTCTTCAAGCCGAGAAAATCAAATTTAACCAGGCCGATCTTCTCGACATAGCCCATATCAAACTGGGTGACCTGTCCATGCGACTTGGGGTCGACATAGAGGGGCAAATACTCAGTCAGTGGTTTGGGGGTAACCACAACACCGGCAGCATGGGTGGATGCGTGGCGGGTCAAACCTTCGAGGGAGAGTGCAACATCAAAGAGTTTCTTGACCCGGCCGTCTTTCTCGATCAGCTCCCGCAAGCGCGGCTCCTGCTTCAGTGCATCCTTGAGTGTGACCTTCTTGCCGGTGGGGTTGGGAATCAACTTGGCAATCGTGTCGACCTCGCCGTATGGCATTCCCATACCACGGCCAACATCGCGGATAACAGCACGCGCCAGCATTGAACCGAAAGTGATAATCTGGGCAACGTTCTCCCGGCCGTATTTATCCCGCACGTAGTTGATAACATCCTCGCGACCGTTGATACAGAAATCGACGTCGATATCAGGCATGGAGATACGTTCAGGATTGAGAAAACGCTCAAAGAGCAGATTGTACGGGATGGGATCGATATCGGTAATTCTCAGGGCAAAGGCGACCAGACTGCCGGCCGCACTTCCACGGCCCGGACCAACCGGGATGTTATGATCTTTGGCCCAGTTGATAAAATCGGCAACGATCAGAAAGTAATCGGGAAAACCCATCTGGTTGATGATTCCCAGCTCTTCCTTGAGGCGTTCCTTGTAGGTTTCCACTTCTTCTTCGGAGAAATCAGGGCGCAGTTTGCGAATTTCGACAAACCGCTCTTCGAGGCCAACATAAGCATCCTCTTCGAGGGCCAAGCTTGGGGTCTTGTCTTCTCCAAGCTCCAGTGCCGGGAAATGATAGTTCTTGCCACTTACATCCAGTTCCAGGTTGCAGCGCTCGGCAATCTCAATAGTATTACTGATCGCCTCCGGGACGTGTTTGAAAAGCTCTGCCATTTCATCGGGAGTTTTAACGTAAAATTCCTCGTTGGCAAAACGCATCCGGTTCGGATCGTCCATCGTCTTGCCGGTCTGGATGCAGAGCAGGACTTCGTGGGCAAAGGCATCCTCTCGGGTCAGGTAATGGCAATCATTGGTCGCCACCAGCGGCAAACCGAGATCCTTGCCAATTTCGATCAACCCCTTATTGGCGACCTCCTGCTCCGGGAGATAGTTTTCCTGTAACTCGAGATAGAGACGATTATTGTCGAAAACCCTGGACATTTCTTCCGCTCTCTGACGCGCATGATCCATACGACCACGGTTGATCAGACTGGGAATTTCACCGCCAAGACAGGCAGTGAGAGCTATCAGGCCCTCATTATTTTCCTTGAGAAGATTCCAGTCGATACGCGGTTTGTAATAGAAGCCATCCTGATAAGCCGTTGAAACCATGTGGCAAAGGTTGCGATACCCTTTACGGTTTTTGCAGAGCAGAATAAAGTGACCGGAGGCGTCACTCGAAGAAGCCGCACCGCTCTTCTCATGGCGCGATCCGGAGGCAACATAAACCTCACAGCCGATAATAGGCTTGACGCCGGCAGCACGCGCCTTGGAGTAAAACTCCAGGGCACCAAACATGTTGCCATGATCGGTAACAGCCATTGCAGGCATGCGATATTCACTGGCACGGTTCACCAGATCTCCAACACGAATGGCACCATCGAGCAGGCTGTACTGGGTATGGCAATGGAGATGAACAAAGCTGGCGTGCTGCATGAGTGGTATAACCTAGAGGTCAGAATTAAAAGAAGAAACTACGGGCTGACTGATACAGAATTTAGAACAAAAACAGATAATGCAAGAAGGTATTAGAATACAGAGTTCTGGTCTTTGATGGAATGTTAAAATGTCGATTTTGGCGATCTGGAATCGATTTCCCGTAGGTTAAAATCCGGAGGGTAAAGAAACTTCGTTAAAGGACCTCTACATCAAACCGACTCAACATATTCACCAGCAAGATCAAAGGCAAACCAATCAAACTTGTATAGTCATTACCAGCCATCTGATCCATAAGAGCGATTCCCAACCCTTCTATCTTGAAAGAACCCGCACAATCAATCGGGTTCTCCTTGGTTACATAGTGCTTGATCTGCTCTTCAGTCAACTTACGCATGGAAACAGTGAAGGTGTCGAATTCCATCAAGCTGTCGCCACTGGCACTATCATAGATCGCCAGTCCCGTGTAGAAAGTGTGTTTGCGCCCCTGCATTTCCATCAACTGTTCAACCGCCTTGTCAGCGGTCCCGGGCTTACCGAGGACACGGTGCCGGGCATCCACAAAGACCTGGTCAGAACCAATAATCAGGGCATCATCATACTTTGCGGCAATACTCTTAGCCTTCTGCAAGGCCTGGTGTTTAACCAGCAATTCTGCCGAAACGCTCGCGTCCATCTTTTCTTTGTAAAGTGGAGCAGCGACATGAAAGTTGAGTTCCAGTTGACGCAACAGTTGCAGGCGATAGGGGCTGGTTGAAGCAAGGACTAAGGTGCGCATGAATACCTTCCGGGAAAAGTGTGTTGCACCTTTTTACCTCATCCGGTCATCGCAATGCAATCATCCGCTGCAGCTATTCCATAGAGGTAAAGACTCGGCAACACAGTTACCCAAACAAGGTAAAGAGTGGCTATGGGGCTGACTCGTCCGAGATTGAAAGAAAGGCATCTCACGAACCGAATCCAGCAGCGCCCTTTCCAGCACCTCAGCACTACATCGATCCATAAATTCACTGAAGCCATAGCCGCCTAGCCAGGCATCTGCAAAGGTCACACAATCGTTACTGCCGACCTCAACGAGAACTTCACCTTCGTACGAGCCATCTCCGAGTGTGCCACAGAAGCGCATGCCACGCCCCTGACGTTCTGCTGCATGGATATCAAAATAAATGGCACTGCCGTCGTCTTGTGTCGTACCTATGTAGATCATATGATCCTCCCTGTTGGGTTTGATTTTACTTTAACAGAGAGAACGACATAATATGTCACAGGGTGGCTTACGGCAGGAATCTGTGGTGTTAATACAAAGGAATGAGTTAACGCAAAGACGCAAAGAGAATCAGGACAAGACGCAAAGGAGTAGCTTGTAAGAATAAATCGGAAAACTCAAGATTTTTCTAACGCAAAGGCGCGAAGGCGCAAAGATTAATTGTTTGGATTGAATTATCTTTCGTACCTATAACCAATAAAAAGGCAAGGCAAACTTAGGCTATGTATTAACGCAAAGACGCGGAGACGCAGAGAGCAAAAATCAGGATTGAACCATTTCTAAAATTTTGAAGCGTTTTCCCTCTGCGTTTTTGCGCCTTTGCGTTAAGCATTTTATGGGTTAATGAACCGAAGTTTTTTTTTGATTGATGGGTTCTCCCCTTTGCGCCTTGCCTAGATTCTCTTTGCGTCTTTGCGTTACGCCTTTGCGTTACGCCTTTGCAATACGTCTTTGCAATACGTCTTTGCAATACGTCTTTGCGTTACGCCTTTACATTACGTCTTTGCGTTACGCTTTTGCAGCAGTGTCATCACCAACGACCTGAAAACGCTTGTCCAAAGCAATAAAAATTCCACCCACGATGACGCAAGCAGCCGCCAGCATTAATGGTAAGGCAAAACCTTGCTGCAGATCCGCCAGGATACCGGCAAGGACAGGGCCAAGCACCTGACCAACACCAAAGCTTGCAGTCAGAAACGCGGCAGCGCGGCCCCCTTCCCCCCGCATGCGCTGAGTGCCTTCGGCCAGAGTCATTGCGACTATCCCCAAGAATGTTCCCCCAAAGGAGATAGCGGCAAAAATGACTTCGAAGACAGTGTCGGCATGAATACTGACAAGAATACCGGCAGCTTGGAGAGCGTAGGCTGCTAGCAGCGCACGTTGACTGCCAATACGGCGTGCAAGGTAAGGCCAGAAGAGCGTTGAAGGGACGGCAGCCAGACCAACCGCAACCCAACTGTAAGGGGCAAAGTTTTCAAGTCCGGGGGTTATGGTAATAATGGCGACAATAAAAGTAGCTGTGACGATATAGCCAAGCCCTTCAAAGAAATAGGCGACGGCTAACAGACGCACCACACACAAACTTCCGGAGTGTCCCTGCTTATTGATCGTCACCGGCTGCACAAGGTCGCGTCTCCGACCGAGGAGAATACCGAAAACAGCCAAAACTGTCGCGATCACTCCCATGCCTATCCAGGAGAGACTCCAGCCACCGGCCAGATCCAGTTGCGGGACGATCAAGCCGCTGATCGCGATGCCAAAACCGACACCGGCGTACAATGCGCCGATCCAGTGAGCGCAGCCACGCCGTGTTAGAGCCTCACCAACTTCTGCGGAAATGACGATAAAAAGTATCGCGCTGGCCCAACCACCGACCAGGCGCATCGCACCCCACCAGAAAACTGAGACAGTTAAGCCCATGAAGAGTGTCGTGACAAGACTCAGCAGCAAAGAACTGCCGGTGACAAGACGTGAGCGGAGGATTTGAGGAGAGAGGGAACAAAGAACAGCTCCAGCAAGGTAGCCGAGATAATTAAGCCCCGCGAGCCATCCCGCCACAGTGTTGCTCATGGCGAGGTCACGTTGCATCAGCGGCAGAATCGGGGTAAAAACAAAACGCCCTATCCCCATGGCAACGACCAGGCCAAGCATTCCCCCGACAAGGATATAGAGAACGCTCCTGTCATTCTGCCTGGGTTCACAATTATTGGGCCGGTCTGACATCCTTGATCCTCAGCTGTACTGATTCGCGACCATTATAACGATTGATCTGTGGTGAGACCAACAGGTCGACCTCACCCTGGAACTCCTCCTGACGATCAAGCATACCAAAAGCGATAGCCGGATGGCTGAAGGCTCCCTGACAAGCAGTGAAACGCAAATGTGTATCCCCCACAGGCTTAACCTGCATGGCACGCACAGATTCTACGACCAGAACAGGTTCAGGGTTGCCCATACCGAAGGGCGCCAGTCCCTGCAGTTGCCGCAGGACGTCCAGATCCATTTCTTCGAGCAGGACAACACCGTCGTGATAAAACTTAGGTAGCAAATCATCTTCAGAAAGGACTGATCGCGCGTGCGCTTCAAATTCGGCCGCAAAAGCCGGAAGTTGATCGGCAGCAACACTTAGACCAGCAGCCATTTCGTGACCACCGAATGCAAGCAGGTAGTCGGTACAGCTCTGCAAGCCATGGTAGAGGTGAAACCCACGAATCGAACGACAGGAGCCTTTACCTGTTGTGTCATCCAATGCGATCAGAACCGTTGGTCGTGAGTAACGATCCACCAGCCGGCTGGCAACGATGCCAATAACCCCGGAATGCCAGCCCTCGCCACCGAGCACGATAGAGTGTGTGTGCTCAGAGCCAAGCTTTGCAACGGCTCTTTCGGCCTCTTGCAATGTTTCTTTTTCTATAACCCTGCGTTCGCGATTACATTGATCGAGATAGCGCGCCGTATTCAGGGCGCGCACCATATCCTTCTCAAGGAGCAGCTCCACGCCAAGCCCGGCGTCTTCCATACGACCGGCAGCATTCAGGCGCGGTGCCATCTGAAAACCGACCACTCCACAGCTGACCTCTTTGACGCCAGCCACCTGTTTAAGGGCCCTAATACCGGCGCGTTCACCCTTTTCCAACAAAACCAGACCATGCCTGGTTAAAGTCCGGTTGATCCCCTTAAGCGGAACCAGGTCGGCGATGGTTCCCAAGGCCACCAGGTCGAGGAAATTTCGCAAGTCTGGCTCAGAGCGCTGATTGAACCAGCCGGAGTCGCGTAACCTTTTACGCAATGCGACCAGCAGAAAAAAGGCGACGCCAACCCCGGCTAAACCTGGAAAAGGGAACGTGGAATCACTACGCTGAGGATTGACAATAGAAAAAGCCTCTGGCAGTTCATCAGGAGGTTGATGGTGGTCGGTGATAATCAAGTCAATGCCGCACTCTTTGGCCAAGGCGGCTTCGGCATGGGCGGTAACGCCACAATCAACCGAGACGACAACGGTAACACCGTCATCTGCCGCTTTCTGCATAGCTTCTGCAGAAAGGCCATAACCATCTCGTAACCGCAAAGGGATGTGGGATTCAATCTGCTCACAACCCATTGAACGTAGGCCATCTAAGAGCAGGACGGTTCCGGTAATGCCATCAACATCGTAATCGCCGTGAACGGCAATTTTCTCACCCTGACGCAGAGCCAACTGAAGGCGATCGACCGAAGCAGCCATATCCGGAAGGAGAAAAGGGTCGGGAAGATCAGCGAGACGAGTGTTGAGAAAGTCACGAGCCATATCCAGAGAAGGTTCACGGCTGGCAAGGATGCGGGCAATCAGCTGTGGGAGCTGGAATTCTGCGGCAAACGCGTTGAGCGCAGTAAAATCCGGTTGTTTGTTACGAGGTAACCAGAGGCGTTCGCTTACGGGGTCCATATCAGACCTGCCTGACTGGAAGGAGTCGCCCTTTGCGGCTCAAAGACCACCTTGCCGAGGTAAGGGCTACGATGGCCATCGTAGAAGCTATCGACAAGCGTTGATGGGGTCTCTTTTACCCAGTAATTACGAAGTAAGCGCACGTCTTCAGGGACTTCTTCGCCGAACACCACATTGTACTCCAGAGGCTTTCCGAAGGTGTTGTTCTCTATATGATAATCACGGGGATGGGAGGTCACAAAAAGGTTGACGGCATTGTCTTCAAATTCGTTCTCACAGATCACCGGCGAGCCAAAATGAAAGCGCACAGCGGTTTGATTGCCTCTCAACAGATTGTGTTCGATCAAAATTTCAGACTCATTGAAACGAATGCCGACCAGGTTGTTTTCAAAAAGCGATTGCTCGATATAAACTTGCGAATCCCAGCTGTGCACCGCACTATCCGCCTGCCTGAAAACACAGTATTCAAAAACTGCTTCAGGGCTACCGACCAGGTTGACGGCACCCCAGAAACCAGCGGTCGCGGAAGAGTCAACAGCTTCAAAAACGATCGGTTTCTCAGCCGTACCCACAGCATGCACCTGACCTTTGATGATCAGTTCGTTACCCGGGAAATGGGGGTGTTCAATCCAGCCGCCGCCATCAGCTTCTGCGGGCAAGAAACGTATCCGGGTGCCAGGAAGGATCGTCAGCTTGACGTCCTCCTCCAGGACCACATCTTCAGCAATAAGGACATCGCCGTGCCAGATCAGGTCACCATATAAAGTACCGCGGACAATCTGACCTTTACCACTGAAACAGCCAGTCGCGAGCAGGCACATCCCGACCATCAGGAAAGAACGTTTGAATATAAGGAGAAACAAGGACATGAATGACATCCTTCACGAATAGCGGGAGGAACGGAGATGGTTCTTGTTGACCAAGACACACCAATTAAGGCCAAAGGATTAACGCAGAGGAAAACTTTCGGATGTTAAGCCGAGAAGAACATTGGATTGTTTAATCTTTGCGTCTTTGCGTCTTTGCGTTAATAAATAACAGTATGCAAAAAAAATCGGGCCGGAAGCAATCTCCGGCCCGATGATCATGTTTTGTTACTTCTCAACCTGTGGGTGGCTTCTCAAAAACTCAAGATCCTGTCGGACCCGATCAGACCCCGGCCCGGTCGGGCTGATTTCAAGGAACTTCGTCCATGCCTCTTCGGCTTTTGGAAAGTCCTGAAGATCATAGCGATAAACAATGCCGAGATTATATACGCTCGTAGCGTGAGACGGGTCAACTTGATTGGCTTTGGTGAAGTTGCCAATGGCCCGATCAAACCAACCCAGGCGCTTGAACATGACACCCTGATCGGTGAGCACATTCGGTGAATTCGGCTTGATGGCAAGAGCCTTGTCATAGGCCTCGATCGCATCCATAAACTGGTTGCTATCAAAATATTCGTTGCCAAGTACGACCCAGGCCTGAAAGTTGGTAGGGTCGTTGGCAACAATATTTTTCAGTTCACCGAGCTTCTGTTGCAGGTTAACTGTTGGCATAGGACCGGTCGGAGCCCCCGCGGGAGCCAAAGTCTTTGTCCCGGAATCATTCTGCCCAAACAGCAAACCGATAATGAAGCCTGCGACCAAGGTGACACCAACAATAAGCACGGTTTCTTTTTTCATCGAGCACCCCCTTCTGCAGCAACTTTCTTCTGGCCACCAGAACGATAATCATTCCAGAAGATCAAAACTGGGCTGGCAACAAAGATCGAAGAGTAAGTACCAACCAGAATACCGATAAGCAGGGCAAACGCAAAATTGTGAATAACGCCACCACCGAAGATAAAGAGCGCCAGAACAACCAACATAGTCGTTCCTGAAGTCAGGATGGTTCTCGACAGGGTCTCATTAATGGAGCTATTAACAACCGCAGTGAACCCCTTCTTCTGATTCTTGCCATAATTTTCGCGGATCCGATCATAAACAATGATCGTATCGTTTAGGGAATAACCAATAATCGCTAAAAATGCTGCGATAATCGGCAAATCAATTTCCCGACCGCTGATCGAGAAGGCACCGAGGGTTATCAGTACGTCGTGCAACAGAGCGATAATGGCACCGACCGCAAAACGTAGCTCAAAACGCCAGGAGATATAGATCAGAATGCCGATCATCGCATAGAGGATCGACAGCAAACCTTTCTGACGCAAGTCCTTACCGACCTGGGGGCCAACCATTTCAACCCGGCGGATATCGACCTTACCAGCACCGTAGCTCGACTCCAGGCTTCCCGAGATCAACTTGGCGAGTTCCTTGTTGTTGGCGCTCTCCTGGACACGAACCAGGTACTCATTGGCATCATCGCCAAAGTGCTGGACGACGACCGAGCCGAGGTCCAGGGTCGACAAGCTGTCCTTAATCTTGCCCGCATCGGTGTCTTCAGCGAATTTGACCTGAACCAGGGTTCCACCGACGAAATCGATGCCGTAATTCGGGCCACCATTAATGACCAGGGATGCCAGTCCGAGCAGGATAACAACGCCAGAGATGATCATGGCCAGTTTCCGCTTACCGACAAAATCGATATTTATATCATGCTTGATAATCTGCATTGAGAGCTCCTAGATACTCAGGCGATCAACTTTACTGCGCGACAGGTAAAGATCGAAAATCAGTCGCGAAACCACAACTGCGGTAAAGAGTGACGAAATGATGCCGACCGACAAAGTGACGGCAAAACCTTTAACCGGACCGGTGCCGAACTGAAACAGGACCAGCGCAGCAATCAGAGTTGTCACATTGGCATCGATAATCGTCAGTTTCGCTTTTTCGAAACCGGCTTCCAGAGCGGCACGGGGTGTTCTACCCAGACGCAACTCTTCACGGATCCGTTCGAAAATAAGAACGTTGGCATCAACTGCCATACCGACTGTCAAAACGATACCGGCGATACCGGGCAGCGTCAGGGTTGCACCAAAGATCGACAACATGGCCATGATGAACACAAGATTCAACATCAGGACAGTATTGGCAACGAGACCGGAGAATTTGTAGTAGATCAACATAGCGAAAACAACGAGGACGAAGCCGATAATAACCGAGCGCACCCCCTGGTCGATTGAATCCTGACCCAGAGATGGCCCTACAGTTCTGTTCTCGAGGATCTCGACCGGTGCCGGCAAAGAACCGGCGCGCAGGACGATCGCCAGGTCCGTGGCTTCCTGCTCGGTGAAGCTGCCGCTTACCTGAGCACTGCCACCGGAAATGCGTTCGCGAATAACAGGCGCGGAATAAACCGTGTCATCGAGGACGATCGCCATGCGTTTACCGACATTGGATCCGGTAATCTGGTCAAATCGTTTGGCGCCAACCGAGTTAAAGTCGATAGCAACATAAGGATCGTTGAAACGGGTATCAATGCGAACCTGGGCGTTGGAGAGCAAGTCTCCCGTCAGGATCGTTTTATCCTCAACCACGAGAGGGCTTTCTGTAACAGCTCCGGAGCGGGGATCAACCCGACGCTCATAAAGGAGTTGGCCTCCGGCAGGCAGGTTACCCGCAATAGCGTCCTGCGGGTTGGCATCTTCCATAACCATCTTGAATTCAAGACGCGCCGTTTTACCGAGCAGGTCGATAGCGCGTTGAGGATCCTTGACGCCAGGCAACTGGATCAGGATGCGATTGCCTTCCTGGCGTTGCAGGGTTGGCTCACTCACACCAAACTGGTCAACACGATTACGCAGTGTTTCAAGGGCCTGGCGTACGGCATACTCACGAACTGCCTCAATTTCACTATCGCTGAGACGATAATTCTTCTGGATATAAGCACCTTCGGCCGTCAGCGTCATCGCTTCGAGGTTCGGGAAATTTTCGGCCATGATCGCATCGGCCTGCTCTCCAGCTTCTTCATCATAAACAGTGACAATGATGCGCTCACCGGAAGATCGATCGATCCTCTTGAAGATCACGTCCTTTTCACGCAACAGGTCTTCCGACTGATCGACAATCGTATCGAGACGACTTTCAACCGCTTTATCGACATCAACACCGAGGACCAGGTGCATGCCACCTTGCAGGTCAAGACCGAGGTGAATCGGGTCAAAGGTCTTGTTCCACCAGTCCGGCAGATCACTACCGAAGAGCGTCGGTCCGAGCGAGACAAGGGCCAGGATGAGGCAGCCCAGGACCAGACCGGTCCGAATCTTGAGGCTATTGGACATTCTGTTGCATCTCCTTTCAACCGGGCCGCAAAAGCAGACCGTCATACGTCTAAATTAGAGTGGCTGGCGAAAGATCTGATCCGAAAATATCGGAATTCGACCCCTCAGACATACGCTTTAATGAGTTGACCGCTATTCTTCCAGGCTATCAGTCTTGGTGCCAACGACAGAACTGCGATTGATTTTAATACGAACATTGCTGGCAACTTCGAGGGTCACAATATCTTCCTGAACAGACACGACTTTACCGTGAATACCACCAGAAGAAACAATCTGATCGCCGGCTTTCAAACTTTGTACTAACTCTTTGTGCTGCTTGGCGCGCTTCTGTTGCGGACGGATCAGCAACAGATAAAAGATTGCGAACATGATAACCAGCATCACAATCCCTTCCATACCGGACCCTCCACCTTGTTGTTCAGCGCCACCAGCCATTGCATATGCGTTTGTTGCAAACATGTTTTTTCCTCCTGATATTAGGTAGTTAAATATTTAGTCAAGCAATTATACTGAACCGGTGCAAGCCTTAAGCTTCACCGGTTAGCATACGTTTTCGATAGAAGTCTTCACGAAATGTTTTAAAGGTGCCGTCACTGATGGCATCTCTCATCCTCTTCATGAGGTGCAGATAGTAATACAGATTGTGGGTAGTATTCAATACCGATGAGAGGATTTCGTTACTTTGATACAGATGACGTAAATAAGCACGGCTATAGTTGCGACAAACATAGCAGGAACATTCCGGATCTATCGGCATCTCATCCTCGACAAAACGGGCCTGTTTGATGCTGACTTTGCCGAAGCTGGTAAAGAGAACACCATTGCGGGCATTACGTGTCGGCATGACACAATCAAACATATCAGCACCACGGGAAACGGCTTCAACAAGGTTTTCCGGGGTACCGACACCCATCACGTAGCGGGGATGATCGTTGGGCAGCAAAGGCAACGACCAGTCCATAACCTGGTACATGACTTCTGCAGGCTCACCAACGGAAAGCCCGCCAAGGGCGTAGCCGTCAAAACCGATCTCAAGCAGGCCCTCAACGCTCTTTTGCCGCAGGTCCTCTTCCATCCCACCCTGAACGATACCGAAGAGAGCAGCGCTCTCATCAGTACGAGCGGCTTTACAACGAGCAGCCCAACGCGTTGAGCGGGCTGTCGACTCACTTATATATTCTCGTGTCGACGGGTGCGGGATACACTCATCAAAGACCATCATAATATCTGAACCGAGGGCTTCCTGAATGGCAATCGAGAGTTCGGGAGTCAAGATGTGTTTGCTGCCATCAAGATGGGACTGGAACCGGACTCCTTTCTCATCGATTTTACGCAGAGCTCCCAAACTAAAAACCTGAAAGCCGCCGCTATCGGTGAGGATTGGGCGATCCCAGTTCATGAATTTATGCAGGCCGCCAAAACGGGCCATCCGTTCATGGCCAGGACGCAGGTAAAGGTGATAGGTATTGCCCAGGATAATCTGCGAGCCGATCTCCTTAAGCTGCTCGGGCATCATCCCTTTGACCGTACCCTGAGTACCAACCGGCATGAAGGCCGGTGTTTCAATAGCACCTCTGCGCGTATGAATAGTACCGCGGCGAGCCCGGGTAACCGAGCACTCCTTCAGAAGATCAAAAGTCATCGGCCCTGTATGCAAATCTTTATTTGAAGAATTCATCAAGTTTTTACTATCGATCCATTTCTAAAAAGTTCTGGGTTTTTCTCGTACCTCGTGCCGCGTCCCGCGCTTTTAGCTATTCAATCAACATGCAGTCGCCATAGCTGAAGAAGCGGTACTCTTGTTCAACAGCTTCCCGATAAGCGCGGAGAATAAAATCCTTGCCGGCAAAAGCAGACACCAGGACGAGTAGCGTCGACTTAGGTAGATGGAAGTTGGTTATCAGTGCATCAATCAGACGGAACTGAAAACCTGGCCTTATAAAGAGAGCCGTTTCACCCTGCCCTGCGTGCAATAAACCGTTATCATCAACCGCGTGCTCCAGTGTTCTCGTCACAGTGGTACCCAAGGCAATAATCCGTCGTCCTTCTGCGCGAGCCTGGTTAATTTGCTGCGCTGCCTCTTCTGTCACTTCGTAGGCTTCCGAATGCATACGATGGTCATCGAGTTTCTCTGCGCGAACCGGCAGAAAAGTTCCCGGGCCGACATGAAGCGTGATGCTACAGGCATCTATATTACGCTTGGCAAGAGCGCCGAAAGTCTCTTCTGTAAAATGCAGGCCTGCCGTCGGCGCGGCGATGGCTCCCGGTTTGTTTGCAAAGACGGTCTGATAACGGTCTTTGTCCTGGTCATGATCCTCCCGGCGGATATAGGGAGGCAACGGCATATGACCGACACGCTCAAGCGTTTCAAGAAAATTGTCGGAAGCAGCAAAACGGACCAGGCGGTGACCGTCTTCAACGGCCTCAACGACTTCACCATAGACGCCCGCAGAGAAATCAAGCCTGGCGCCAACCCGGACCGGCTTTGAACTGCGCGTCATGCAGCGCCAGATGTTCTGCACAGGATCACACTGCTTCACCAGCAAGAGCTCGACCTTGCCTCCGCTTTCCTTCTTACCCAGCAAGCGAGCCGGGATAACCCGGGTTTCGTTACGAACCAGGAGATCACCATCGCGTAAGAGATCAGGAAGATCGCTGAAACAACGGTGGGCAATTTGCTTAGAAGACCTGTCCAGGGACAAAAGTCGCGAAGCAGAACGATCGCCAAGGGGGTGCTGAGCAATTAATTGCTGCGGCAGCTCGAAATCGTACTCGCTCAGATGCATAGAAAGATCACACTTGTATAGATATGTTTACGCATAAAAGTTAACTAATTATTGGCAAAGTAAACGATCAACAAACCAGCCAGCATAAAAACCAGACCGACAACACGCAGAGCGTTATCATTCA
Source organism: Deltaproteobacteria bacterium IMCC39146 (assembly GCA_030005635.1). GTDB lineage: Bacteria > Desulfobacterota > Desulfuromonadia > Desulfuromonadales > BM103 > M0040. The sequence goes on along the minus strand of JARUHP010000030.1, from coordinate 4,972 downwards.
GCTGCGAGAGTTCACTCAGCATACGCTTGGTTCCCCGCGGCGAAAGAAACCACGGCATACCTTCCACGATCAGAACAACACCGAGAACAACGATAAGAGCGTCAGGCAACATGAGAGAAAGATAACATCCTTACTTGAGAATTCTGGTCTGCTTATTGCAAAAAAAGAAAATATCATTTAAGGCTCGCGAGCCCAATAACAGAGCAGAAATGATGATTTTCAGAAGTGGCAAACCCAAGAATCGTATAGAGATGTGAGAAGAGAGTCAAGTTAAGTCGTTTTTGACTGTAATTTTGACAAATGACTCACTATGTACGGTAGCGTCAAATAACGTCCCATTAGCGTTATGACGTATTTTAATTTAAATACAGTACGAAAACAGGCGACAAATCATTCTCTTATGAACTCACTTAAAATAAAATTTCTTGGTTTGTGTTGCATCATCCTGATGGTCGCCATTGGCCTGACGACCTGGTACAACCTGCAAACACAGAAAGCCATGCTCAGCAAACTGGCGTCAGAACATGGCCGAATGCTGACAGAAACAATCCGCAACAGTATTATTACGGACATGGCCAACGGCAAGAACGACCGGGTTGGCCACATCCTCGGTAAAATCAACAACGAGCCCGCCATAAACAACGTACGGATCTTTGATGAGTCTGGACGCATTCTGATGGCCGCTCAACCGGAAGAGATCGGCGAATTGGTTTCTACCTCTGAACTAATGGCTTACCGAACCGGCAACTTCTCCTATTCCAATACACTCTCCGGCCAAGAACATTTCAACTCCATCGTACCTATCTATAATGCACCAGAGTGTTATGGCTGCCACGACGAAAACATCAAAGTTCTGGGAGTCCTTAATCTTCAGCTCTCACTAAATGCCTTATCAAATATGCAGAGCAGCGGTCGAAACGCGACCATGGTCGCCTCCGGCGTCATGCTGGTCATCCTGGTCCTGACCATTACCGCATTTCTTCTGGTCTATGTTGATGCGCCGATTCGTAAGCTGGTCACCGCCATGGATCTTGTTGAGCAGGGAGAATTCGATCAGGCACATACCTCCGTCAACAGCTCTGACGAAATGACGCTGCTCTCTTCCAAGTTCAATTACATGGTGCAGCGGCTGAGAGAGCTTGTAGAAAACACAGTCAAAAACGAGCGAGAGCTTGCCGTAAGCCAGGAGAAACTGGCTCACAACGAAGAAATCCATGTGATGAACATGACTCTTGAGGATCGCCTCAAGGAGATTGAATATCTCAACATCAACCTCGAGGAACGTATCGAGGAGATCGAGGAAGCAAACTACAAGATTGCCGACCTCGCCAGCGAACTCGAAGAGAAGAACATTGGGCTAACCCAGGCAGTAGAACGTTTACAGGCGCTTTACAAAATGGGTCTGGCCGTTAACGCCACCATGGATCTCGACAAGCTCCTGAACTTGCTCAGCCAGAAGAGCATGGAGACCATGAAAGCTCAGGTCGGCTACATTCTCATGTTGAACGAGAAGAGCGGCAACCTGGTCGTTGGTGGCGGAGCAGGCCTCAGTGAGGAGTTCGATCGTCAACAGGAGGTCCCCCTGAAACCGGGTGGTGTCTCCTATTGGGTCATGAACAACAATGAGCCAAAGTTAGTAGAAGACGTTGACAAAGTCCGCGAGTTCAGCAAGATGAGCCGGCTCGGCTTTATCCGAGAGTCCGTTCTCTGCGCGCCACTCAATGATAAAGAGAAGGTCATCGGCACGATCACTATCGCCAACCCGATTGATGGAACAGAATTCGACAAGTCCGACCTCGAACTTCTCTCAACCATTGCTGCCCAGGCCAGTATTGCCATCCGCAACGCACGCCTCTACGAAGAGCAGGAGAACAGTTATCTCAATACTGTTCAGGCTCTCGTCTCCGCCATCGAAGCCAGCGACACTTATACGCGTGGTCATTCCGAGCGCGTAACACGCTACAGTGTCTCTCTTGCGAAGAAGATGGGGATAGAGGATGACGCACTGAAACAACTCGAGCAAGCGGCGGTTTTGCACGACATTGGCAAAATCGGCATTGATATCAACCTTCTCCACAAGAAAGAGAAGTTGACCTCTGCGGACATCGATGTTCTCAAATTGCATCCCTCTATCGGTGTGCGTATACTTGAGCCGATTCACTTCCTTGGCACGGTTCGCGAGATTATTGAGCAGCACCACGAACGCTATGATGGCAACGGTTATCCGAATGGCCTGACTGGTGAAAACTGGCGCCTGGAAGGAAAGATACTTGCTGTCTGTGATACCTACGACGCCATGACCTCAGACAGACCGTACCGTAAAGCTCTCTCTCACGAGATTGCCATACAGGAAATACGCGACCATTCCGGCACCCAATTTGACCCTGAAGTCGCTGCATCCTTTATTGAGCTATTCAACGAGGGGCGACTTCCTCAATAATCAAAGAGTCCTATGAAAGCAGCCTCTTCTTCCACAGCTCCAGAGCAGTCAAGGCGCTTTCGTTCCCTGCGCAGCAAAGTCTTTTTACCCTTTCTGTTCCTTATTGTTGCCTTAACTGTTGCGGCAATCTATGGATCCATTCACCTGGCAGAGCGTTCATTTCAAAATAGCGCCGACGAACGTCTGGTCGCCACCAAGGAAGTACTCTACCAGGAGTTCAAGAAACAGGAGATCATCCTACAGACCTATGCTATTATCATGCAGCAGTTCCAGTCTCTTTCCGAAAGATTTCACAATGAAGCCGAATTTGGCATTTTGCAGGACCGCCTTTTCAACACCCTTGAAAAGTCCAACATCATAACCACCTTTTATCCTGCCAATATCCGGGGACTCATTCAACAAGAAAGCCTTGTCACACTCTTCGACCAGGTGCGCCGTAGCGGACAACCACGCTTTCGTTACAGTAATGAATTCGGTGGAGTCCCTGTTCTTATGGTTGCGGCTCCAATCTACAGTGGTAACGAGCTGACCAGGATTCTCCTGCTGCAGACGGCCATGGGTGAAACTTTCTTGAGGAGTGTAACGTCAGCTCTCAATGTCTCTGCAGCACTGATGACACCTGAGGGCAAAACCATTGTTAAAAGTAACCCTGAATTCACCAACGTCGAACTGAGCCCCGCTCAGATCAACCTGATTGGAAGCGGTCAATCACTTTCCCTTGACCATGATATTGCCACAGATCCGGAGCGCCATCTCTTCGCCATGATCCCTCTGGGCAGAAGTGACAGGATCATACTTTCCCTCGAAGCCTCCTTGAAATCAACAACCGAGATGCAGTCGAACACCATCCTGCAAATGATCCTGGTAATGGGTGCGGTCATCATCCTCGGCACTATTTTTTACTTTAGAAGAATCAGCGAGATCACCAGGCCGACCATAGAGTTGCGCAACGCGACCGAGGCAATCAGTCGCGGCAATCTGTCCTACCGGATTATCGATGTCGGTGATGATGAGTTAGGCCAGATCGCGAAATCCTTCAACCAGATGGCAGCAGACCTTGAAAGCTCCTACCAGGAGCGCGCCAGCCAGGACATTTCCACCGCCGTTGCTCAGGAAGAACAGAGGATGCAGCTAGCCCTAAAAAAGAAACAACGTGAACGTGACAAGGTCAACGATGAGTTAAACATTCTGCAACGCGAATCGAGTGCTCTTTACCAGCTGAACCAGGCGATGATAGCATCAATTGAACTGAGCGTTATGTTCGATCGCATTCTGCAGGTTCTTATTGAAACTCTCTCTTGTGACCATATCGTATTGCTCATTCACAACCCTGGCGAAAGTGTCCTTGAAGTTGTCCGCACGGCAGGCCTTGAGAAGGGCGTTCTAAGAAAAGTGCGATTCACGTTTAGTCAGGGTATTACAGGCGAAGCAGCTCAAAGTCAGCGGATGATTTATGTCAAGGACACCGAAGAGGACGACCGGAACCTTAGCTACCATGGGCTGATTGCCACCCGCGGTTCGATGATTTCCGTGCCCTTGGTGATCAAGGGCCGGCTGGTTGGAGCCATCAACTTACACAAAAAACAGGCGAAGGGCTTCTCAGCATCAGAGCAAAGGCTGGTACAGGCGATAGCCAACCAGACGGCGATAACCGTTGATAATGCCCAACTACAAGAAAAAAGCCGGGATCTGGGCAATACAGACGAGCTAACCGGTCTCTCCAATCGCAGGCATTTCCAGGAGATCCTCACCCGTGAAGTGGCCCAGGCGCGTCGCTTCAACTCGATCTTCTCTGTCATCATGTGTGATATTGATGAATTCAAACAACATAAATCAACGCTCGGCAACATCCAGTCTGACGCCCTCCTCCGGCAGGTCGGCCAGGCCCTCCATAAGAGCACCCGAGGCATTGACATGGTCAGTCGTTTTGGCACCGATCAGTTCATTATCATGCTACCCAAGACCGCCAAAGAAGGCGCCTTTGCGGCAGCTGAAAAGCTGCGCAAACATATCCTTGGAGAGGATTTCTCAGCCCACATTCACTCGGATCTGGACTTCAAGGTGACTGTCTCTTTCGGAGTCACGGAATTCCCTGGTGACAGCAAAAACATTTACGAGCTTCTGAATCTTGCAGACCGCGCCCTTTACGCCGCCAAGAAAGACGGCAGTAACTGCACAGTCGCCTGGGAAGTCTCTGCCCCCGGTCCTGAATAACAATTCACACAGGAAAACAAAAAGGCCACCTCGCTATAATGAGGTGGCCTTTTTATTGTTATAAATGAATTACCTCGCAGCAAGCTACAAGGTATCAACAGCCTGTAACTTTTGTTGTTAACACAATTGGAAGCTATTCTTAGCCGCGATCAGGATCTATGAAAATCTGTACAATCAAGAGCACTTTATTCACAGACATAATGGCTGACAGTTGAGCACAAAAAGAGACCTGCCCCTTGCAACGTGGGTTATGTTGGTGTTTTCGATAAAAACCCCAATACAGAGCCAAAACCAAGGAGGCAGGTCATGGAAAAGTCT
>JARUHP010000002.1 GCA_030005635.1 Deltaproteobacteria bacterium IMCC39146 | reverse complement strand
GGTCCAAAGGCTGTAGGTCTCTTCGAAACGCATTATCCGGATCTCCTGTTGTAGAACTGTTCGTTTCATAGTGTCCTCCTACTGGACAGAATGAACCGGACAGATGTTGTGCTACAACACCGGACAGTTTATTTGCTAGCGACACCTCGATGGCGTTCAGCTTGCCAATGTCCGACCGATATAGTAATAATTATAGACAACGGCATTTCAACTACTCGAACTCTCGGAGGTTTCCTGATCATGTTTCTCTTAAAAAGGATTTGTCTAATTACTTTATTGTTGGCTATCCCGCATTTCTCATTCGCCGAGAACTGGAAAATTGACCCGGTCCACACGACAGTAGAATTCAAGATCAAGCACCTGATGATATCCTGGGTAAAAGGGACCTTTTCCGATGTGCAGGGGGCTGTCACCTTTGACGAAGCGGAGCCGGAGAAAGCAGCCGTCAATGTTCAGATTTCCACAGCATCTGTCGACACCGGCAACAAGAAGCGCGACGACCATCTGCGCAGTCCGGATTTCTTCGACGCCGCCAGCTACCCGGTGATGTCTTTCGTCTCCAAGAAAGTCACTGTTGCCAATGGCATACCGACCCAAATCAACGGAGAGCTGACCCTGCATGGAGAAACCCGTACGGTGACACTTGATGTTGAGGAATTCAGTCCGACGATAACCGACCCTTGGGGCAATACTCGGCGCGGGGCTTCAGCATCGACGACAATCAACAGGAAGGATTTTGGGCTTACCTGGAACAAGGCCCTCGAAGCCGGAGGCGTTGTCGTTGGTGAAGAGGTTCGAATCAGTCTCGAGGTGGAATTAATCAAAGGTTAATCTTCAAGCCGGCGACAAAGCATCAAGGTCACAGAGCTGCAGAAGGAAGCCCTTGAACCATCTCAGTGGTTCAGGGGCTTCCTCTCTGTCTGCTTTGAGCCCCAAGCGTTAGCCCTTGCCAGAGGGAAAAATATTTTTGAAAAAGCGGGAAATCTCCTCTGCTGTGTGAATCGGCAAACCCGGCATGGCCCTTAATTCCTCAAGGCTGGCCGCCTTGACCTTTTTCAGACTGCCGAAATGCTTCAACAGAGCCTTTTGTCGTTTTGCTCCAACCCCAGGGATCTCTGACAACACAGAATGAAGTTGCGCTTTACCACGCACCTTGCGGTGATGAGTAATAGCAAAACGGTGCGCTTCGTCGCGCAATCTTTCCAGCAGGAACAAAGCTGCAGAGCCGCTGCGCAAGATGACGGGGTTTTTGCGCCCCGGCAGGAAAAACCTCTCTTCACTACGTTCTACGACACGCCCGCGAACATTCGCCTTAACGCGGCTCTTGGCAATCCCGGCCATGTCGATAACATCGAGCAAACCAAGCTCCTCAAGGACCATTGACAGGACTCCCAGTTGCCCTTTACCGCCATCAATCAGGATAAAATCAGGTAGCTTCTGCTCTTCGATCCCTCGTTGTAATCTCCTGAGCAATACTTCTCTTAAGGCCGCATAGTCGTCTGTCCCTTGCACGCTCTTCACCTTGTAGTGTCTGTACTCTGCCGTGTCAGGTTCACCGTCCACGACCACCGCCATGCTGGCGACGGTCGCATGACCCTGAATCGTTGAGATGTCAAAGCACTCGATACGCTGCGGCATTCGCTGCAACTGCAGGCGCTGCATGACCTCTTCGAGGACTCTACGCCGTGCTTCCTCTCTGCTTCCCCGCTCCTGCCAAGCCTCTTTAGCGTTACGGTTAGCCAATTCAACCAGGTGATGCCGCTCGCCCCGTTGCGGCGTCAGAACCTGAACCTTGCGACTACGGCGTTCGGTGAGCCATTCAGCCAAAGCGTCGCCCCCTTCAATCTCGAGCGGCAAGACGACTTCATCAGGAACAGGCACATCGCGCCCATAGAACTGGGAGATGAACTCAGCCAGCAGCTCATCTTCATCCAACTGCCAGTTGAGATTATAATTACGACGAGCGGTCAGCTTACCTTGACGATAGAAGAGGACGACAACTTCAACTTCGCCACCCTGCCGAAAGATACCGATCACATCCTGATCGATGGCTCTGTAACGGACAGACTTCTGCTGTTCAACAGTTTTATCGATCGCTCCGATCTGATCACGCAGCGAGGCCGCTTCCTCGTAACGCTGTTCACTCGCGGCAAGAGACATGCGCTGACGCAACAGCTCAACGACTTCTCCCTGACGCCCCTCAAGAAGAGCCAGGACACCTGCAACGAGCTTTCCATAGGCAGCAGAAGAAATATGACCATGACAGGGTGCGCTGCACTGACCGATCTGATGAAAGAGACAAGGCCGGCCGCGCTGCCGGCACTTGGCCGGAGGGTAATGGCGCAACGGGAAGATACGGTATATTTCCTTGAGCGTCTGGCGTAAAGCTGATGAAGAGGCAAAAGGCCCGAAATAACGGGCACCATCCTGACGAACCCGGCGGACAACTTCCAGCATCGGAAATTCATCACGTAAATCGATGCGCAGCGAAACGAAGGTTTTATCGTCTCGCAGATGGATGTTGTAGCGCGGACGATGCTTTTTAATCAGGGTGTTTTCGAGGATCAGGGCTTCTTTTTCGGTGTCGGTGACAATCGTTTCAATTGTTGCGGCACGCTCCATCAAAAACTTGATCTGGGGGCGAGTATCACGTTCGGCCTGCATGTAACTGCGCAGGCGTGCACGCAGGTTTTTTGCCTTGCCGACATAGAGAATCACACCGGCATCATCCTTCATCAGGTAAACACCGGCAGAGGTCGGCTGTCTGCGCAGGTCAAAAGTTGTCACAGAAGCTCCTTGCAACTCGCTAAACAATCGATTATCTTGAAGATAAGCAGATTTTTGGTCGCTTTTTTATCTTCGTATTTTCAAAGTATCAATGCTCTATAAGAGGTGTCAACCAACAGCTCTTTGTGGAGGGACTTTTATATGTTTCGATCCTCTCTCGTGGTTCTGTCTTTTCTTATTCTGACCACACCAACAATTCTCTTTGCCAATGACAATCTGGCCGTCCTTGAAAAGGTCGTTGCTGCAAACGCTCTCACACAACCAGAGCTGCAGAACTACCTGGTCACCGTGGAGACGTCACGCATTGAGGAGATGATGTCCAACATGACCGCCGGCATGCCGGCAGACGTCATACCGCCGACGCCCCCTGTAATCGTCAAGTTCTGGCAACGCAACGGAAAAGGTCTCGTCTTTGCGAAAAAAGAAACACTGACTCCCTATGTCGAAAAGATGGTCAACCGCCTCTCCGCCAACCTGGCGATTGAGCTCCATGAGATGATCCTGCCCGCGGATCAAGCCGACGCACGGCAGACACTGATCAAAAACGCCAAGCTCAAGTCCAGCGAAGTCGCCCTGGCCGAGCAATTGATTCACCGCCTGGAAATCACATTCAACAAACCGACAGATCTGCACGGAGCCTTTTATGTCAGCGGCATGCGTTTGCCGCAAAAACAGATCAACACGCTGACCTTTGACATTAACACCCGGACAAACACCGTCAACGAGATGAGTCTCACTGTCGAGGGTGGCTTGCAGTTGACCGTTGAGATTCGTTATCTCGAAGTGACCGGGGGACACCTCCCTGAGCGCTTCCAGATCACCAGCCCGGACGGCAAAGTAGAAGATGTTTTTGAAGTAACACTCGCAGAGATCGACAACTTCGTCCTGCCGCTAAGTATGCTGCGCACGATCAACCGTCCTGAGCTACAGGAGAAGCTGGAAGTATTTTTCAAAGACTACCAGCTCAATCAACCTATCCCAGAGGACATCCAGACCCGTCTTAACGGAAAATAACAGGAGAAACCGATGGATCCCCTCTGGACCAATATATTTCACAAAAAACTGGACGAAGAATCCCTGGCCTACTTCCTCAAGCACCTGCCGATTTTCTCGGAACTCTCGCCGCGGTCATTAGCAACCCTCGAAAACATTGTCCACGTGCGCAACTACAAGGCAAACGAAACTGTCTTCGAAGAGAGTGATCCTGGCTCCGGCATGTATATGATTCGCAGCGGCATGGTGAAGATTTACGCCAGAGAGCAGAATGGCGTAGAAGAAGAGTTGGCCAGGCTTGGTCCCGGCGATTTTTTTGGTGAAACCACCCTGACGGCTCCTGCTCCGCGGACAGCGTCTGCCAAAACACTCGAGAATACCGAACTGGTCGGGTTGTTTCGTGCCGACATCCTGGAACTGGCAGAACGAAAACCTGCCATCTCAAGCAGTATTTTTCTTGGTTTGACTCGCGTCGTCAGCGAACGCCTGCAGGCGGCAAGCCTGGAGATTCGTCGCTTGCAGAATCAACTGGGGGAAGTTATTTCTCCTGAAAATGTTGAGACATGAGCAGCGTCGTTCAGAATCCTCGCTGCTGGACTCGTGGCCAGGTGGCTTTGGCCTTCCTGGTTCTCAGCGCGGCGATCGCCAGCGGCCTGGCAGTCTATTCATCGGCTTCATCACTGACCGGTCTTTCCCAAGCGGCCTTTTCTGTCCTTTTTCTGCCACTCCTCTTATCGCTGGTGCTCTCTTTTCTCCTCGACCCCCTGGTCAACCAGATGGAAAGGCTCTGTACTCGCACCGGCAGCATATTCATTGTTTATATCCTGACACTGGGACTGCTCTTTCTGGCAGCCCTCTGGCTGACTCCACACTGGCAGGAATTCTGGAGTAACATGCGAACCGATTTCCCGCGCTATACTGCGCAGGCGATCGAGTCACTGAAGAACCTCATGGCCGGCCTGCACGAACGCTTCCCGATGATTGAAAGTTATGCGTTCCCGACCAAAGTGCGCATCTGGGCAGAACAGTTGATGGCGGCCATCCTGGCGCAAACTCCGCAATCCGCCATGAAAGTCGGCGGTCTGATGGTGATCGTTCCGCTCTTTACTTTCTTTTTCCTGCGTGACGGGCGCAAGATCATGCGCTCCTGCGTAGCCCTCGCCCCGAATCGACATTTCGAGATGATTCGCGACCTCTCCTACCTGATCAGTCGTCAACTCGCCCACTTCATACGTGGCAGGATCATAGAAGCCATCATCGTCGGCCTGGTCATCACAGTGGGGCTGTCGCTGACTGACATCCGCTATGCGCCCATGCTCGGCATTTTTGCCGGCGTCACCAACCTGATCCCTTATATCGGACCAATTATCGGCATGGTTCCCGGCATTCTGATTGCCTTCGTCGATCTTGGTGCGGGTGGTCAGTTCTGGTGGATTGTCATTCTCTATATCCTCATTGCCCAGGTCCTGATCGACAACTTTATCCTGATCCCGGTTCTTATCTCCAGGGTCTCCAATCTGCATCCCTTGCTGGTCTTCTTCGCCATCATCGTCGGTGGCAAGTTCTACGGAATTATCGGCATGATCATCGGTGTGCCGATCGTCAGCATTATCAAAATCACCCTGCTGGAGATTCGCGCCTACCGCCGAACCTTCCGCCTGCCGGAAACCGCGCTCGAAATTGATCGACCGCATTAACTGCCAACGAAAGTCAAAAATGAAGTTTTTTGCTACAACCACTAAGGGACTCGAAGACGTGCTCGCCGCCGAACTGATCGCTCTGGGCACCCGCGATGTCGTCCCGGGCAACGGCGGTGTTAATTTCAGCGGCACCTTTAAAGACGGCTACAAAGCCTGTCTCTGGCTGCGCACTGCCAATCGGGTTCTGCAGCCGATAGCCAGCTTTCCCTGCCCTTCCGAGGAGGCTCTCTACGAAGGTGTCTATGCTCTCAACTGGGACGAGCTGATGACTTCGGAGATGACCCTGGCCGTTGGAGCCAAGTTGCGCGATTCGGAGATCACCCACTCTCATTTTGCCGCTTTGAAAACCAAAGACGCCATTGTCGACAAGATCAGGGATAGAACCGGCCAGCGACCAAACGTTGATGCTAAGGATCCAGACCTGCGCATTAATATGCACCTGGCACGCAACCAGTGCACCATCAGCCTCGACCTGGCCGGCACCGGTCTGCATAAACGTGGCTATCGTCGCGATCCAACGATTGCACCGCTTAAGGAAACCCTCGCCGCCGGCCTCGTCGCCCTGACCGGCTGGGACCAGACGTCTCCCTTTGTCGACCCCATGTGCGGCTCCGGCAGCCTACCCCTTGAAGCCGCCCAGCTCGCCAGCAACCATGCGGCTGGCTTGCTCTCTCCCGACTTTGGTTTTCAGCGCTGGCCGGATTTCAACGCCGCACTCTGGAACAATTTGCTCGAAGAAGCTGAGACAACAAAGAGAGAGCTACCGGCCAATTTAATCTTCGGCAGTGACCGCGACAAGCGTGCCGTCGACTTGGCCAGACGTAACGCCGACAGCGCCGGTATCGGAGCAAAGATCCGTTGGTCTTACAACGACTTTGCCAAACTGGAAGCGCCCGCCTCACAAGGCACACTGATCTGCAACCCACCTTATGGTGAGCGCCTTGGCAACGAAGAAGAGCTTACGGCCTTCTACCGCAAAATCGGCGACACCTTCAAACAGAACTGGAAAGGCTGGACTGCATGGGTTTTTACCGGCAACCTTGCCCTCGCCAAACAGGTCGGTCTGAAAGCCTCCCGCCGCATCGTGCTCTATAATGGGCCGATTGAATGTCGTTTGCTGAAGTATGAACTCTATTGAAATTAACTGCTTGGGTTCAAGGTGCAAGGGTAAAGGCTGATCAACCTTTTACCCTTTACCCTTTACCATGGACCCTTCACCCCTCACCTGCTCTTATCACTTCCAGAACGATACCGCTCTTGCTTTTCCATACCGCATACCTCATAATCGCCTCGTTTCTAAACCTGAGTTAATGCGATTATGAGCCGTCACCTTTTTAAATTTGTCAACAACCTTAAAATCCGCTGGAAGATGACTGTCGTCGTCCTGCCACTGGTGTTGATCCCGCTTTTCGTGGTGGGCACGGTGGTCGGCTGGATCGCATACCGTCAGGCACACCTCGGCATCACCCAGACCAGCATGGACGATCTCGACCACATGGCCGCCTTCACCATCGACCTGCTCGATGCACACAATCAACAATTCCAGGTCTACCGTGAAGACAAGAAAGCCGCTACCGAACAGGAGTTGGCCAGCCTGACCAATCTCGCCTACGGCATGGTCGAGGTCCAGGATAAACAGTTCCGCAACGGTGAGATTGATATCGAAAGTGCCAAACAGGCGGCTCGCAGTGCCTTGAAGAGGGTTCAGGTTGGAGAGTCCGGCTACATCTACGCCATGACCAGCAAAGGTGACCTGGCTGTGCACATTGCCCGGGAGGGTGAAAACGTCTATAGCGAAACAGATGAAGATGGCAGACGTTTCATCCGCACCATGTGCAAAGCGGCGACGAAAACATCTCCCGAAAAGCTACTGACAATCATCTATCCCTGGCGTAATGCGGAGCTTGGTGACAGTGTCGCCCGTCAGAAGATGGTGGTCTATCGTTACTATAAGCCCTGGGACTGGATTATCGCCACCGGGGGCTACCTGGAAGAGACCTACGAGAATCCCGCCGCCGAGCAGCAGGCTTTTACAGAACTCAAAAACAGGATCAATTCCAAACTGGTCGGCCAAACCGGCTACATCTACTGCATGGATCGTAAAGGAACGCTGACCATCCACCCCGAAGCAGAAGGTGAAAACATTTTCGCCTCTAAGGATTCGGACGGTACACTCTTTATCGAACGCATGTGCAAACAACGCGAAGGGTGGATTCGATACCCCTGGCAGAACCCTGGTGAGAAGAAGGCCCGTCGCAAAATCGTCCGCTACCTGCACTATCAGCCCTGGGATTGGATCGTCGCCGTCGGTTCCTATGAAGATGAGTTTTACCAGGAGACCAACCTGATCAAGGGCCGGATTCTCGGCAGCCTCGGAGTTATCTCTCTCCTGGTCGGCACGATTGCCCTTCTACTGGTTTTTCTGGCCGCCAAGGTCCTCTCCGACCCGATCCGTCACATGACATCAGTGATCCGTGACATCAAGCGCGGTCAGTTCCATCGCCAGATGGAGATCACCAGCGGCGATGAGCTTGGAGAACTGGCCGTCACCTTTAACCGCATGACCAGTAGCCTGCAACGCAATCGCGAACTGGAAGCCAGCCTCGCTCAGCAAGGCAAGATGGCCTCCCTAGGCATCCTTTCTTCAGGAGTCGCACACGAGATCAACAACCCCCTCGGTGTCATTCTCGGCTACGCTGGTTACCTCGAGAACAAGCTCGATCCGGAAGACCCAAATCACCACTTTATCCACGAGATTAAACGGGAGAGCAAACGTTGCAAGAAGATCGTTCAGGATCTGCTTAACTACGCGCGTACACCGCAGCCTGAGTTTTCAGAAATCGACCTCAACCAGTTGCTCGACCAGATCGTCAGCTTTGCTGCCAACCACACCGATATGCATAGCGTAAAAATCGACAGGAAATTTACTGATGGTTTGCCAGAACTTCTGATCGACGGTGACCAGATTCGCCAAGTGGCAATCAACCTGATCCTCAATGCCGGAGCAGCCATGGAGGATGGGGGCATACTCACTGTAAGTACCTACCGGGAAGAGGACGATGTGGTGATGACCTTTGCCGACTCCGGTTGCGGCATTGACGAAGCGGATCTTGAGCGTATTTTCGAACCCTTCTACACGACTAAAGATCGCGGAACCGGGCTCGGTCTGGCGATCACCAGGCAAATCATTGAACAGCATCACGGCAGCATCCAGATGACCAGTCGCCTGAATCAGGGAACGACCGTCACTATTCGCCTGCCACTTGTCCGGGAGGAATTCTAATGGCGCCTCAGCGCATTATGTTGATCGACAATGAAAAGGGACTCTGTCGCATGATGGAGGCAGTGCTCAAGGACCAGGGCTACCTGGTGAAGAGCTTCACGCGCCCGGTTCAGGCGGTTGCCGAATTTGCCGCCGGTGATTATGACCTGATTATCAGCGATATCAAGATGCCGGAAATGGATGGTCTTGAGGTGCTGAAACACGTTCGTAATCGCGATCCGGAGGTGCCGATCATCATGATCACTGCCTATGCGACGGTGGAAATGTCGATTCAGGCGCTCCGCCGTGGTGCTTATGACATGCTGACCAAACCCTTTGAACCCGACGAGCTGATCTACCGGGTCAAAAACGCGCTGCAACACCACGAACTGGTCGAAGAGAACCGTGGGCTGCGCGAGGACCTCTCAAGCCAGTTCACGTTTGAGAACATTATCGGCGTGGCACCCTCCATCCGGGCGTTATTGGAAAAGGTGGGCAAAGTAGCTGTTCGCGACACCTCGGTCTTGATCACCGGGGAGTCGGGGACCGGTAAAGAGCTGATAGCCCAGGCCGTACACCATAATTCATCCAGACGTAATCATCGCTTTATCGCCGTCAATTGTGGAGCACTGCCGGAGAATATTCTGGAAAGCGAGCTCTTTGGTTACCGCAAGGGAGCCTTTACCGGAGCGTTGGAAAACCGTAAAGGGCTGCTTGACGCAGCCAATGGCGGCACCCTCTTTCTCGATGAAGTTGGCAACCTGCCCTTGAGCATGCAGAAGACCCTCTTGCGCTTTCTCCAGGAGCAGGAGTTTTGCCGCCTGGGCGACACAACCCCCACCAAGGTGGATGTGCGGATTATCTCAGCGACCAATTCTGATTTAAGCGCAGAAGTCTCTGCAGGCATTTTCCGCGAAGACCTCTTCTACCGGCTGAATGTCATCAATCTCCACTTGCCGCCATTGCGAGACCGCAAGGACGACATCCCGCTACTGACTGCTCATTTCATCCGCGAACAGAACGTCAAATTCGACACCGAATTCAAAGGGTTGACCCCTGAAGCGATGGAAGCTTTACGCTCATATGCATGGCCTGGCAACATTCGCCAACTCTGCAACGTCATTGAAGCAACCATGGCTATTTCAAGCGGCAACTACATCGGTTTGCCTGAGCTTGCACAGCTGATAGAGACAGATCAATCCGTTCAATCGGGAGACCAGGCAGACTACACCTCGGCGCTCAGTATCTTCGAAACCGATTACCTGACCCGACTGCTGCGCAAACATGGCAGCAACGTTGAGGAAGCAGCGGCCGAGGCTGGCATGAACATGGCGACCATCTACCGCAAGCTTAAAAAGTACGGTATCAACAAGAACGACATTGAATAAGGTTCTGCTGGGAGCTGGGGATAAAATCATTTCGTCCCTACCACACAAAGACTTTCCTTGCCCGAAGCAGCGCATAAACTTCACTGTTGCCCTGTTTGCATTTATGCAAAAGCGAATTTCATCATATTTGCAAATCTGCAAATATAGCCTTCATGGCGGCAACCATCCCTCGCACACAATACAAACATAACACCCCGTAATAACTAGATTAGCGCTGGAATATCTTTTCAGAACTGCTTTTGGTATACGCCTTGCTCTTTAAGTATCTCGTGACTCCAATGGGGTCCGGCCTAGTTTCAGTGTTGCCGAAAGGCCGGGCCCACTTTTTCACAAGATGCCATCGAATGAAAACCGATGCAGGAGGCGAAAATGAAAGACACAGCGGTCTGCCCCTACTTTGACCTCGATGAGGATGCCTGCGACGTCGGTTGCGGCTATATTTCATCCCACGATGCCAGCATGATCATCAAGTTCTGCTCGTGCCAGTACGACACCTGCCAAAAATACTGCGAATTAACAGACCGTCTCGTCGAGCAGGAACCGGCTTTACCAGTTGTCAAGCAGCCGTCTCCGGCAAGACCTGCGGCTCTTTGCAACAACATTCCGGTTCTTGGTCTTTTCAGTTATGGCGTCACGGCAGCATGCTATGCTGCAGACAAGCTACCGCTGCTGTCAATCAACCTTCACTTACTGGCGATCATTATCATGCTGGGCGCCGTTGGCCAGATTTCGGCTGGCTTGAACGCTCTGAAAAGCAATCCTCTTCGCGCCATCGCCTTCACCGGATTTGGTCTCTTCTGGCTTTCAATTCTGGCTCTCGACATACTGCCAAGGGCGGGTTACGGCTCGGTTCCAGGTCCTATTCCAATGATGGGCTATTTCGCCATGTGGGGAATGTTCAGCCTGATTGTCTGCCAGGGGTTGGAGCAGCTGGTACGTATCAGCCGCGTCGTCTTCGCGCTGATGACAGCTTTCCTGCTTACTCTCGCGATGGCTCATGCGACACAGAACACATCATTCCTGCACAGCGCGGGATTGATCGGATTGGCCAGTGCCCTGCCTGGAATCTACCTTGGTTTACGCCATATGGGCGAAGAGGCAATCCACCTGTTCCAGCCCGCGGTCGCATCAGACAAGATACGTTCTTGACACGCAAGCTGGTTGTCGATAATTTTGTAATATGACTATCAGGAAAGAGACTCTCAGCCTATGAACGCGAAGCTTAGCCGCCAGATGACCTTACTCGGGCTCGGTGTGCTGGCATTTTATGCCGGCGTGCTGGGAACCGGACACGCTTCGCTGGAGATCCTTCCCCAGTTTGCGATCTCTGCGGTGATTTTTCTCAGCTCCGGGAAAATCATGAAACAGATGGCTGAGAAACTGCCGGCGAAGGAAGAGACAGAAAGCGAAGAAGTTGAAGAGCCGAACTGGGAATTGCGTAACCTGGTCCTCAATTGGGTCGCAGCCGCCGCCGTCGTCAGCATCGTCGCCCTCTTTCTGGTCAAACCCGCCAGCATGTCCTTTAACCAATTCGGTCGTTTCCTGCTGAAGATGGATACTGTCATCACTGATTACGACATGCCGATTGCGCCTTAGAAAAAGGTACGGGGAACGCGGAAACCTTAAAACAAAAGCCACGGGCACTCTTTGGAGTTCCGTGGCTTTTTGTGCTTCTGGTGTAAATTATTTAAACCGCGTCCCGCATCCCGCGTTCCTCGTACCGGCTTAATTGCTTATCATGCCATCGTGATAACAGCAGCAGCGCCATAATAGTCCCGATTAAAGCGTACATCATATCCGACTGGGTATCCCAGATATAGCCCTGGGTGCCAAGGAAAGCCTCTGCAGACTCCCCGGACATGAGAGCAACCCACCACTCGATCAATTCGTAAAATGCGCTGATTGCCAAACAGGCAGAAACAATAACAAACGCCAACCAGCCTTTTCCGGAAACCACCTGTTTACGGATCAGAATTTCGCGAGCGATGATGGCTGGCACGAAGCCCTGCACGAAATGACCAACCTTATCGTAATTGTTCCTCTCCAGTCCAAACCAGTCACGAAGCCAGTCAAAGAGTGGAACTTCGGCATAGGTGTAATGCCCACCCACCATCAGGATGACGCAATGAAAGAGGATTAAAGTGTAAGTCAAACATGTCAAAGGAAACCTGTTCCGTGTTGCCAGTAGAATGAAAAAACCGATCACTGCCGGTGCAACCTCGAGCGCCCAGGTGAGGTAATCTTTGGGATCGACCCCCGACCAGATCAGGGTGATAAAAAATATGACCAACCAGAGAGTGCGCATATAGACGGTTTTCTCAAAAGCTTTTATTGTTATTGCAAAACAAAGGTCTTCAGGAAGGTCAAAAAGTTACTGTGTAAGCAACCAGCGCTTTGCCTCAGCGACATCATGCAATAATTTACCGTTGAGAAGGCCGCGATTGAGGAGAACCCTCTCAAGGAACTTCGTACTCTCGATAGCTTCACGGTTCAGTTCGACCCAGGCAATATGATATTTGCGGATAATCGAGAAATCCTCGAAGCGTTGGGCATGATTCATGGAATCCATGGTGGACATTTGAGCCGTGGACTCGCCAATACCGAGGACCTTGTAGCACTCATGCTCGGCACAAACCCTGAGGATCTCTCGCCAGAGCGTCACCGCGGTCTGGTAGCTCTTGTCACCTTTGGAATGTGCCTCTACATAGCCACCCATGAAAGTGACTGACATTTGATAACTCATTATGACCAACCCTCAACAAGGCATTATATCAGGATTAGCCACCATCATTCTAACATGTTGAGCTTCTTTGTATAGCGCGACTGTGCCGATGAGATTGAGGCCATGGGCAAGAGGGTTACACGTCCGCTTCCCTCTGTTCCCAAGAGAACCGCACCATAGAATCAGGCCATCCAGGAAACGAGTCCGAATTATGCCGAGGTCGAGGCATTGGATCAATCCAATAATCTGAGCTGTCCTTGGCCGGCACTGAGATCATCAAACATTCTGCAGAAATCTTCCCGGTGCTCTTCCGGCAAGCGCAGACGGCAGACAACCTTTTCGCCATAGTCCATATCAAGGATTTCTGTTTCAAACTCTGCCAGACGTCGTTCAAAAGGCGTCACCAGAGCATAATCGAAGGTCGCTATAAATTTGATCCACGCAACGCGTTCCGCCCGGGATAGCTGCTCCAGAGCCGTCTTAACCGCTGCCGTGTAGGCCTTAACCATGCCACCTTTGCCAAGCTTGATGCCCCCGAAATAACGACTAACAACAACCGCGGTGTCGCCGAGGCCACTGTACTGCAGAGCAATCAGCATCGGCTTGCCGGCAGCACCGTGCGGCTCACCGTCGTCGCTCAATCCAACTTGATCAGTGTTCTCCGGAGGGCCGACCAGGTAAGCCCAGCAGTTGTGGTTGGCATCAGGGAATTCAGTCTTGATGGAAGCTATAAAAGCTTGTGCTTCAGCTGTTGACGTTACCGGTTGCACGGTCGCAATAAAACGACTGCGCTCCACTTCAATCTCAGCACGGAAACGACCGGCGGGAATAGGATATCTTTGAGAAGCTGTCATTTTCTCTTTGTTGGTTTTGCCTCTGATCTCTGAACAGGCTGACTCACACCGACAAACTTCAAGCGGGCAACATTCTCGACATGTGGCGTCTGCGGGAACATATCGACCGGCTGAACCTTCTCGACACGAAAGCCCTGCGCAACCAGAAGCGCGAGGTCCCGGGCAAGGCTGTCCGGATGACAGGAGACATAGACCAGGGTTCGCGGTTGCATGGCAGCAATCGCTGCCAACACTTGTGGCGCGCAACCTGAGCGAGGCGGGTTAACGACAACGGCACCGAGTTTGCCGGTCAGAGGCAGATCATCAGCGAGGATTTCTTCGGCGTCACCTGAGACAAACTTGCAGTTTTTAAAGCCATTCATGCTGGCATTGGCCTGCGCATGACGAACCGCTTCGGCAACGCTCTCTATGCCCAGCACCTGATGCGCTTGACTGGCAAGATGCAGACTGATACCACCGACTCCGCAGTAAAGATCGAGAGCGGACTCGCCGGACTGCAAATCGCACCAATCACGCACCAACCGATAGATACGTGCGGCCTGGACGTGATGCACCTGCAAAAAAGAAGTTGGCCCGAGTCGCAGACGCACGTCGCCAACCTGGTCAATCAGGTCGGGGGTGCCCAGGACTCTGAAAGTTTCTCGACCATAGATTACGTTGCCGGTGCTGGAGTTCACATTCTGATGCACAGAGATCACTTCCGGGACCTTGCGCTGCAGCCACTTGGCCAGATGCGTCACCTCACGATAATTGCGTTCACTGGTCACAAAAGTCACCATGGCTTTATCATGAGAGGGGCTGACTCGTACCAGCAGATAGCGGAGCAGGCCACGTCGGTGGTTGGAGTCGTAGGCCGAGACATTGCGACGATCGAGTTCCTCGCGGACAACTGCAGCAACGCGGTTAATCAATGGATGATGTAAGGGACAATCGGCAATATCGACAACATCGTGGCTGCCACGTCGATACATACCGACCTGACCCTTACCACGCTTACGGGCCACAACCAGTTTGGCACTGGCCCGGTATCCAAGAGTTTCGGGCGCAGCCCAGACATCACCCAACTCAACATCATAAAGCTCGGGATAAGTGGCCAGGGCGTCGGCCACCCGCTGGGACTTACACTCCAATTGTGCAGGATATTTCCAGCTCAACAGGGCACAACCCTGGCAGGAGCGATAATGCGGACAGGACGTCTTGGCCACGCGCTCGCGTGAAGGCTGCAGGACACGATGGGTACTGGCGATAATCCTGTGCCGTCCGGTATGCGCCACACGGGCAACAACCTGCTCTCCGGGGAGAGCGTCGAACACCACCACCCGCTTCCCTTCGTGGGTCGCCACGCCGAGGCCATCCTCATCAACCTTCTCTATGGTCAAGGTCAGTTCTTCGGCGCGGGGCTTATGTACATGTTTCGATTTTGGGCGTCGCGGTTGGGCTGTCATAGCATCTCCTGAAAAGAGCCGTCATATTGCGGTAAGAGCGGCGGTCTGTCAATGCTACTCTCTGCATCGAGCAGAGTCATTTGTTACAATGATAGCAAAGAAGTCCTCCCAGGAGATAAATATGAGATATTCGGGGCTTTGTGCTTTGCTTGTTTTATGCTTTGTCGGGCCAGTTCTTGGTGGTGAAACCGATGTCGTTGCAGTTGAAGTCGAGAGATCTGGAAATCAAACATACAGCTTCGAGGTAACGGTGAGTCATGCGGACCAGGGTTGGGATCATTATGCCGACCGATAGGAGATCATAGCTCCGGACGGCGAGATCCTGGCCAAGCGTGTATTGGCTCGCCCGCACACCAGCGAGCAGCCCTTTACCCGAAGTCTCTCAGGGGTGAAGATTCCGGCCGACATTCATCAGGTCACGGTCAGAGCCCATGATTCAGTGCATGCTTATGGAGGTGCAACAAAGAGGATTGTACTGGATTGAGTCGGGTCATTTGGAATTCGTTCAATCCCGCCCCTTGAAATAGACCAGAACCTTTGTCATGATTTCGCGGTCTTTTTCAGAAAAGACCTTACTCTGACGGTATTGTTTGTAAAACCTGAGACGTTGTGTCCGGCTTAAAGCACGTCTGCCAACTTTATCCAGGCAAGCCAAATCTTTGATGATGCGAGAGTCGAAAAATGGCCCCAAAAAGCGCTGCCCAACCGGGCAGTCGATTAAGGACACCTTTGGGCTCTCCAACTGTTGCGAGACCAGCAGGCTGCTCCACTTCAAGTCGTTATGACAGAAACGGTGCTGATGCAGAGTCCGCGGAATTTCGGCGACCTGGCTGATCACTTGATTGGCCCATGGCCGATTTTTAAAAAGGTCCGGCTGGTTAGTGGCCATCCAGGCCAGATCCCTGGTGCCATCGATAGACGCCGTGATCAGGACACCACGAAAGGTACGGCTTAAGATATATTCCTCTCCATAAGCCACAACCTGAGCCGCCGACAAACCTGTGCGACTAAACCAGAGTTGGTTGCGGGCTTCCTGGCGAATACGAGAAAGGCCTAACCAACTACGGATGCCCCTGGATGAGTGATATTGCTTTACGTAGTAGTGTTGCCCATCTATGCAGACGCAGAAGACAAGGCTCACCTTGTCTTTGGAAATAGGTGTCTCGGACAAGGCAAAGACCTTATCAAAGGATGAAAAGGCCTCACCTGCTGAGGTGCTTTACCAGGGTTCGGTTACTGTCCAGGTTTTTCTTTTAATCATTGGGAACCAGACTCTCTTACATCAGCATTCATGGACATAAATTATTTTCAGGCAATTTCGCCACAAAAACGCACAATCTAGCAAGACAGATTCACCCTTAAACGAAAAGTCTCTGTTATCATTCTGTGTTGATGGAAAAACTGTCTCAGATACCCTGCCACTGACACACTCACCGCCGCGACCCAGGGTCATCATTTGCGTCGCAGATAAATCTCTCTACGATGCCCAACAGCTAAAGCCAATACAACCAACTGCTGATCCTGAATTTCACAAATGATCCTATAATCCCCGACACGGAAACGCCACAGGCCAGCCATTTCTCCTCGCAGGGGTTCTCCAAAATGCCTGGGGTTCTTGCAACCGTCTATGCGATCCTCAAGCCAGTCGATAAGCCTTCTTTGTATAGGCCGGTCTAACTTGCGCAGTTGCTTTTCGGCAAAATCACTGACCTCAACCGTCCAGGCCAAGGTCTTTCCTCAAAGCTTTTAGAGATTTACTGCTGCGAGTTTCGGTGAGAGCTTGCCTTGCCAGCTCCAGATCTTCATTATCTTCCAAATAGCGAACTATCGCTTCACGCACCACGGCGCTTCGATTGCTACCCTTTGATTTGGCCAGCAGATCAATTTCCTGTTCTAAATCTTTTTCTAATCGAATTGCGAGCATAAGTGCCTCCACAAGCTTGTAATACATTGTATAACAAAAGCATGGGGTTTGTTCAACAAAATATAGGTTATAACAATTTTTTTTAAAAAAAAGGGGGGGGGGATAGAGGGTTGCCTTTAAAGGTGTCTCAGCACCTCGGTGGTCGAGTCGCCCAAAATCACGTTCCAGCGACGTCCGACTGACACCCAACGATAAAGATCACCATTGTCTAGCTCCTTCAACATACTCCTCTATCAACACAGAACGTGAATGAAGCCAACCAAAACGGCCCCGCCAGTAATAGCGGGGCCGTGGCCGTTTGAACCTGAAGGAGGGTTTGTAAACGGTAGAGAATAAACTATTCGTTGCTGGCTTTCGACAAAACCAGATCTTCCTCGCCTTCGAGAGCACCTTCGAGTGCAGGAACTTCGGCTTTGCGGGTCTTTAAAGTGCCTGCGAGCATTGCACCCACAACCAGCAGAGCACCGGCAGCAGCAAAAGACATGGTGAAGCCACCGGTCTTAACACGCAGCATCTCGGAGACGCGTACCAGAGCAAAAGCTCCCACGCCCCAGGCCGAGAAGAGTACGCCGTAGTTCATGCCGAAGTGCTTGGCACCCCAGAGGTCTTTGGCGAAGGATGGGAAGAGTGACAGGTTGGTGCCGTAGTTGAAGACCATGAAGGTGACCAGCAATGGCATAGCCAGCGGATTGTTGTAAGTACCGTCGATCACCGGGATCGCCAGGAACATCAGGACCGCCTGAAAAACCAGCATGATCACCAGAGTGTTGGCACGGCCGATCTTGTCGGAGACTACGCCGGCAACGATACGACCGGCAGCATTACCAACTGACATGATGGCAACAACTAGGAAAGCCATCTCGCCCATACTGGCCTTGGCCAGGCCTTTGGCGCTACCGATGACCATGAGACCGGCACCAGCACCGATAAAGAAACAGGTCCAGAGTGTATAAAATTTGGCTGTTTTGAGAATTTCTGAAGGAGATTTATCTTCTGTAACAACTGCTTTGGCAGTCGACTTTGCAGCATCCGGATCAGCAACGTAACCCTCGGGAGGATTGGCGAGGAACATGCCGAAGAAACAAGTGATGGCTACAAAACCGAAACCGAAGTAGAGCATCGATTGTTGCAGACCGTAGGCACCGAGCAGGTACTGAGCCAGAGGAGCAATGTAGACTGACGCGAGACCGAAGCCGGCGACAACGATACCTGCAATCAGACCGGTTTTGGCGGGAGGGAACCATTTCAGAGCAGGCGGGGTGGCTGCAGAGTATCCGAAGCCGATACCCATACCGGCTATGCAACCAAAACCAACGATCCATGCCCAGTAGTTGGTGGTCTGCGAGATCCACATAAATCCGGTACCAACCATCAAGCCGCCGATGATACAGGTAACGCGGGGGCCGAATTTGTCCTGAACCTTACCGGCAACAATCATGGCTACAGCAAACATCAGGCAGGCCGTTGCGTAAGGATCGTTGATTGAGGCCTTGTCCCAGGTAAAGGCTCCGGTACCGCCTGCAGCGATCGACTCGGCGATAGCACCTTTAAAAATACTCCATGTGTAAAGGATGCCCAGCGCCAGGTTAATACCGGTACCGGCCAGAACCACTGTCCAACCGCGTTTTGATGATACATTCTGCTTGCTCATGTTTTCCTCCCTTGTAATCGGTATTGAATTATCCAAACCGTATTGTCTCAATTGCTGAACCCGGTATGACAATGGCCACCGCGCCTTGAAGGCGCCGATGACTGGTTTTCTTCTAGAGCCTCCGGGTTTTTGTAAATGCATAGGCTTCGCTCTTTTCCGCCACACGTTTGAGCAACTTGTGACTAAGAACAATGGCAATCCGTATACCAAACAATTGGCACGGCTAAAAAAGTTTTTTTATTCAATATTTACGGATACTTAAATTCTAAAACGCAGGATGTTTTGAGCTTTGGATAAAATCGTGCTTTTGCACAAACGCAAACAACGTCAGGACGTGGTCGGAAGGCATAAAGACTGGGATGGGAAAACAAGAAGGGGGGAAAGTGTGAATAGAACAGGGTTTACGAGGATCATCAGGGAGACTTAAAACACGGTTTTGCATAACTGCAAGAGCTTTCCTGTAGCTTTTTGCAAAACTGCGAATTTTATAGCCTACGGTGTGTAGCGAGAGGCGCGTCAAAACAGAAGAAAAAAAATGGGGCCGACTCAATTGAGTCGGCCCCATTAAAAATAATATTTTATCCCGCTACGCGCTACACGCCACGCGCCTCAAAACTACGCCCTGGAAACGAATCGTCCCTCACGCGTATCAACCTTGACCCTTTCATCCGTCTCAAGATAAGAGGGAACCTGAAGCCTCAAGCCTGTCTCTAAAACGGCTTCCTTGGTTTGCGCCTGGGCAGTCGCGTTCTTGATCGCAGGGGCCGTTTCAGTGACCAGCAACTCCACGTTCATCGGCGGTTCGATAGAGACAACCTGCCCTTCGAAGACACCCATTACAACTTCGGTGCCATCAAGCAGGAAACCTTTTACCGGTCCATACATATCATCACCCAGTTCATACTGCTCATAACTCTCAAGGTCCATGAATACGCCATTGTCGTTATCGGCATAGAGGAACTGACCTTTACGCTTTTCAAAGTCAGCATCGTCAACACGGTCACCGGCCTTGAAGGTTTTCTCCAGCACTTGCCCGCTGAGCAGGTTACGGTACTTGGTTTTAATAAGGGTGTTGCCGCCACGGGCCGAAGGGCTCTGGCTACTGATGTCGAGGACCAGACAAGGGGCGTTATCAAGCAGAAAAACCAGCCCCCGTTTCAGATCATTGGATGTCATATATACTTCTCCTTCTGGAAATCATTTTTAACAGGGACGGCAATGTAACACAAGTTGGTCGGGCAGTGAAGTTGGATTTGAGCAAGGACACAGAGGGGTAAACCGGAAATGAGTTCTTATCGATGGGGATGATTTGCTACCAGGTGCTGAACAAAGGGAGACAAATAATTATGGCCACCTGAAGCAGGAGACCAAAGTCGTCGCTCTTTACTACAAGTAAATGTAAGGACTTTAACCAGTACTTCTACGATCAGCAAACAGGGGGTAACCGCTCTCCCTGTTCAAGTCCCTCATAGGATCCTTCTCTACATCAATCCAGCCATTGGATCGCTCGAACTTGGCAACCTTGTCCAGCGATAGAAACACATTGAAAGCTTTTTTGGCCATCTGGCAGACAGCACCATCTTTCAATTCCACATTCACTCGATACGGCATCACGATCACTCCCTAAAACAACGGATTCAGACAACTCTTTTCAAATTAATACACTTCAAGTCTACATCAGTATGGGGTCAGGTCAATGAAGAGCCTTACGTTAGAGACAGCAGGCAAGACCCTCAGAGACTAAAGTCTGACGATGCAAACAATAACAGTGGCCCCTCGCCTTTCAGCAAAAAAACCATGACACTCGCCGGTCTTTTGTGTATAAAATCAGCACTCCGTAACAAAGAGTACCTAAGTCCTGAAGGAGTTTCCCAATGTATAGCTGTGCAGACCTGAAAAAAGGCATCAAGCTGATGATTGACAATGAGCCTCACGTCATCGTTCAGTTTGATTTTACCAAGCCCGGCAAAGGCCAGGCTCTCTACAAGTGCAAACTGCGCAACATGATCACCGGTTCACTCTTCGATCGCACCTACCGTTCCGGCGAGAGTTTTGAACCGGCCAGCCTGGAGGAACGCGACATGCAGTACCTCTATCAGGATGAGAGCGGATACGTGTTCATGGACCAGAAGACTTACGAGCAGACTTCGATCAGTGAAGAAGTTCTCGGCGACGACAAGTACTTTCTGGTCGACAACATGGAAGTGAAGGTCCTGCTACATGGCGAGCGCGGCATCGGCGTCACCCTGCCCATCTTCGTTAATCTGCGCGTCACCCAGTCCGATCCATGGGTTAAAGGCGACACCGCTGCCGGCAACAACAAACCGGCAACCGTAGCGTCTGGCTACACCTTGCAGGTACCATCTTTTGTAGATGAAGGTGTCCTGATTCAGATCGACACGCGCACCGGCGAATATGTGACTCGCGTTAAAGAATAGATTTTCAATCGATAAGAAATTAAAGGAACGTCCGCTTGCGGGCGTTTTTTTTTAAACTTTTTTGCTACTGATTCGTCTAGAATATGTGGATACAAACAAGACAAAACATTTCTTCAGGAAGTGACCATCATGTCGAGCCAAGGAAAACAATCCTTCAGCAGCCCGGGTAGACGATCTCTCGTGACCTGCCTGACAATTATCGTGCTGCTCCTGACCGGGTGCTCACCACAGGTTTCCCGTCAAACCCCTCCCCTTCAACCGCAGGGAAACTTCTCCGGCTCGGGGCAGGAACAACTCCCTGAACAATGGTGGCTGACCTTCGAGGATCAAACACTCAACATCATGGTCAGCCGTGCCCTTTCAGGAAACTTTAATTTGCAGACCGCGTGGGATCGTGTCGACAGGGCCTATGCTGTAGCACGCAAAGCAGGGGCGGCGTTCGTGCCGCAGATTGATGGCGACATCGGGGTCGGCACACAAAAATCACGAATCAATTCCCGTACCGATTCCTCGCAAAGCTACAGCCTTGGTCTGGCCGCAAGCTATGAAGTCGATCTCTGGGGTCGAATAGACTCCATCAGTGCCGCCGCAGCGCTGGATGCACAGGCCAGCACAGAGGAGTTGCAGACCGCAGCCTTGACGCTTTCTGCTCAAGTCGCTGCCACCTGGTTCCAACTCCTTGAGCAGCGTGGCCAGGTTGATATTCTTGGTCAGCAAATCAGGACCAACGAAAAAACCCTGGAGATTATCAGTCTGCAGTTCCGCACAGGCCAGGTGGGTATCGCCGACGTCCTGCAACAACGCCAGGTAGTGGAAACCCAGCGCGGCGAACTCGCACTGACTGCTGGCCGGGCACAGGTTCTCCAGAATCAACTGGCGATTCTACTGGGCATCTCCCCGACCCGGTTCACCCAGGCGACAACAGAAAGTCTCGATGAGCTACCGCCATTACCGGCGACAGGACTACAGAGCGACCTGATCGAGAAACGCCCCGACGTGCGCGCCGCGTGGCTAAAACTGCAAGCGGCCGACAAGCTGGTCGCCGCAGCCGTTGCAGATCGTTTTCCCCGTCTCAGCCTGACCGGCCGCGCCAACACGACGAGCGAAGACATCGAGAATCTTTTCGACGACTGGTTGGCCTCACTGGCAGCCAACCTGCTGACGCCCATTATTGACGGCGGGCGAAGACGCGCAGAGGTCGAGCGCACCGAAAGTGTCGCCTCCGAGGCTCTGCATCAATATGGCCAGACCGTCCTCGACGCCTTGCTCGAGGTCGAAGACGCCCTGACCCGCGAAGAAAAACAGCTCGAGTACTTGATCAGCGTTGATCGTCAATTGGAACTGGCAGGCCAGGCCACTGAACGCATCCGCGATCGTTATCTCAACGGTGCAGAGGATTATCAACGCGTCCTCACCTCCCTGATCTCGGAACAACGCCTGCAGCGCACCAGACTTACAGCCAGGCGTGAACTTTTTGAAAACCGTGTTAACCTCTGTCGGGCTCTAGCTGGCGGATGGGAGATGACGCGACAACCTGAACAAGCGCCCTTAAGAGGTGAATAGCATGAGTCCACAGCAACACCAGCCATCGACTCCCGGAGAAGAGGTCAAGACCAACCTATTGCGTCTGTTCTTGCCGGTCATCGTCGTCGTCATCAGCGTAGCAGTCGCAGTTTGGATGATGCAGTCAGGTCCAAAAGCCAAACCCCGAGCAAAGACGCGCAATGCCGTTCTGGTCGATGTGCGCCCCATCGAGTTAGGCTCTCACACGACAACTGTCAGCGTTATGGGAACGGTCAAGCCACAGCGCGAAGTCGCTCTCAAACCACGGGTCAGCGGTGAGATCATCAAGGTAGGCGCAACCCTGATCCCGGGCGGACGCTTTAACAAAGGCGAAGAGTTGCTCGCCATCGACCCCAGTGATTACCAGCTTATGGTCAGGCAACTCGCCAGCGAGGTGGCCAGAGTTGAATCAGACATGCAGCTGGAGTTGGGCCGCCAGCGGGTCGCACAGAAAGAATACGAACTGCTTGGTGAGAGCGTCAGTGAAGCGGAAAAGACGCTGATGCTCAGAGAACCGCAGCTTGAAAACAGTCGGGCGCTTCTCGAAGGAGCCAGGGCAAGGCTCGAGCAGGCACAGCTGGACTTGAAAAGAACCTCCGTCAGAGCACCCTTCAACGCCGTGGTCATGTCTCGTGAAGTCAACCTCGGCACGCGCGTTTCACCGTCCACGACACTGGCAACGCTGGTTGGCAGCGACAGTTACTGGGTTGAAGCCCCGATCCCAGCCAGCCAACTGCAATGGATCAGCATCGGTCAAGAGGACAACGCTTCCGGCTCCCCGGTACGTATCTACGACTCCGTCGCCTGGGGGCCAAACCGCTCCCGTAGCGGCCAGTTAGTCGGCCTGACGGCTATGGTTGAAGAGAATGGTCGCATGGCTAAGCTGCTGGCGGAAATCCCTGACCCTCTCTCCCTGCAAAAAACCTCGTCGGAACAGCCAACGCTCCTGCTTGGCAGCTACGTCCGGGTCGAAATCGCAGGGAAGCTTCTGCCGAAAGCCGCGGCCATCGAACGTAACCTTATCCATAACGGCGAGCAGCTCTGGATCATGGATGATGAAGGCCGCCTCGACATACGCACCGTGGAAATCGCTTTTCGCGGCCAAAATCAGGTTCTGGTCACCGGTGGTGTGAGCCATGGCGAGAAGCTGATCACAACCAACCTGCCCTCCCCGGTGCAGGGTATGACCTTACGGCTGAAAGAGGCTGAGACGTCAAGCCCCGCGGCTGAAGAGACAATCAAACCATGAAGCCGAAGCTAAAAGAACGCTGGCAGCGCGGCCCCCTGGCCTGGATGGTCTATAACCGGGTCACGCCCAACCTGCTGATGATTGCCCTAATAATGGGTGGGTTCTTTGTCTCTGGACAGATCAAGAAAGAGGTCTTTCCCGAGTTCGAGCTCGACCGGGTTACGGTCAGCGTCGCCTACCCGGGGGCCAGCCCAGAAGAGGTTGAGCAGGGCATCGTGC
Source organism: Deltaproteobacteria bacterium IMCC39146 (assembly GCA_030005635.1). Taxonomy (GTDB): domain Bacteria; phylum Desulfobacterota; class Desulfuromonadia; order Desulfuromonadales; family BM103; genus M0040. The sequence continues at coordinate 198,696 of JARUHP010000002.1, read as the reverse complement.
TCGTAGTCGAGGAAGCCGTGCGCGGCCTGGAAGGCATCAAGGAGTTGACCTCGCGAGCGGGTGAGGGCAGCGGATCGGTGAGCATCGAGCTGCTGACCGACATAAATCAGCAAAAAGTCTACCAAGATATCAAGCAGGAGGTCGATCGCATTCGCAGCTTCCCTGATGATGCCGAGGAACCTCAGGTTTCGCTGGTGGCCCGCCGCCGCGAAGTGCTCAACATCCAACTTTACGGCAACACCACCGAAGCCGCCCTGCGTGAAACGGCTGAGCAGGTTCGCGACCGACTACTCCAGGACCCTGAAATTACTCAGATCGACCTCTCAGGCGCGCGCGACCTGGAGATCCATGTTGATGTACCGCAAGAAAAACTTCGCGCCTACAAGCTCACCCTCGACGATATAGCACGCACCATAGACGCTGCCTCGACGGATGTTCCAGGTGGAGCGGTCGAAACCGACGGCGGCGACATTCTGCTCCGCGTAACAGATCGCCGTGACTGGGCCAAAGAGTTTGCCCGCATCCCGATCATCAGTGCCTCTGACGGTACGGTCGTTCGGCTTGAAGATATCGCGACAGTCCGTGAGGCCTTTGAAGACAGCAACCGGTTCGCCACTTACAACGGTCAGCGCAGCATAGGACTCGATGTCTACCGGGTTGGAGATCAGACCCCAGTCGGTGTTTCGCGGGCGGTGCGTAACGCCATGACCGAAATTGAAGCCGACATTACAGAGGGTATCGACTGGGACATCAACCGGGACCGCTCGGAGATTTACGAGCAACGACTTAACCTGTTGTTAAAGAATGCCGGCATTGGCCTCTGTCTGGTCCTGCTACTGCTCGGCCTGTTTCTCGAGTTCAAACTCGCCTTCTGGGTGACCATGGGGATCCCTATCTCCTTCCTCGGCGGCCTGCTGTTTTTACCCGCATTGGGTGTTTCGATCAATATCGTCTCCATGTTCGCCTTTATCGTCGCTCTGGGGATCGTGGTCGATGACGCGATCGTGGCCGGCGAGAACATCTACGAATATCGTCAACGCGGCCACGGCATGATCAAGGCTGCGGTCCTGGGTGCCCGTACGGTTGCGATACCCATCACCTTTGCCATTCTCACCAATATCGTGGCCTTCATGCCGCTCTATTTTGTACCTGGAGTCATGGGCAAAATCTGGAAGGCGATCCCCGTGGTGGTCATCACCGTCTTTGCCATCTCATTGGTCGAGGCTCTCTTTATTCTGCCGGCTCACCTCGCCCATACCCGCAGCTCCCCGGCCAGCAAGCTGACCGCGCGCCTGCACGAGTGGCAGCAGAGCTTCAGCGCAAAGGTCTCGCGTTTCATCGATAGTCGTTATCGCCCGCTACTGGAGTTGAGCATCCGCTGGCGCGGCCTGACTGTTGCCATCGGCATGGCTGTATTGATGATCATTCTCAGCTATGTCATGAGTGGTCGTATCGGCATGATTCTGATGCCAAGGGTCGAATCGGATCGCGCTGTGGTCACCGCTGTTCTGCCGGCAGGGAGCACACTCTCCGCAGCTGAAATAGTTCAGAAGCGACTGGTTAGCGGCATTGAAAGAATGGCGGCGGAAAATGGTGGCGACAAACTCCTGCAGGGTATCTATGCAGAGGTCAATGAGTCAGAAGTCGGCGTAACAGCCTATCTGACACCGCCTAACGTGCGCCCGCTGAACACAGGAACCGTGACGAAACTCTGGCGAGAAGAGGTCGGTCCGATTATCGGTCTGGAGTCGTTACGCTATGAATCTGATCGTGGCGGTCCCGGAGGAGGGGCAGCTCTGACCGTTGAACTTTCGCATCGTGATACCGATGTACTTGACCGGGCCAGTGCGACCCTGGCGGAGCGTTTGGCCGAGTTCCCTAACGTCAAGGATGTAGATGACGGGTTCACCCCGGGAAAAGAGCAACTCGACTTCCGCATCACACCGAGGGGAGAAAGCCTGGGGCTAACCTCGCGTGACATCGCCCGCCAGGTACGTAATGCTTTCTCGGGCACCACGGCCCTGCGCCAGCAGCGCGGCCGCAACGAGGTCACGGTACGCGTACGTCTGCCAGAGAACGAAAGAAGCAGTGAGTTTAATATCGAAAACCTGATGCTGAGAACGCCGGCGGGCACCTTCGTACCCCTTTTTGAGGTCGCCGAAGTGACCCGTGGCCGGGCCTACACGACCATTAACCGCCGCGAGGCCCGGCGCACGGTCAGTGTCTCCGCCGGCGTCGAACCGATCAGTGAGACGGGTCAGATTCTGGCCACATTGAACAGCCAGATACTACCCGAACTGGCCCAGGACTTCCCCGGTTTGACCTACGGCTATCAGGGCCGCCAGGCCCGGATGAAAGAGAGCACCGGTGGCTTGGCCAACGGCTTTCTCGTGGCCATGATCGCTATCTACTTTCTTTTGGCAATCCCTTTCCGCAGCTACAGCCAGCCGATGGTCGTCATGCTGGCGATTCCCTTCGGTGTGGTCGGTGCCGTTCTCGGCCACCTGATAATGGGTTACAGTCTCAGCCTGATGAGTATGATGGGCATCGTCGCCCTCTCCGGCGTTGTGGTCAACGACTCCCTGGTGCTAATCGACTACGCCAACCGTCAGCGCCTCGAAGGAGCCTCTGCCTTTACCGCAGTCTGCGACGCCGGCGCCCGCCGTTTCCGACCGATCATCCTGACCACCCTGACTACCTTCGGCGGTTTGGCGCCAATGATCTTCGAAACCTCCCGCCAGGCCAGGTTCCTGATCCCGATGGCTCTCTCCTTGGGCTTCGGCATCCTCTTTGCTACGGTCATCACCCTGTTGCTGGTGCCCAGTCTTTACTTGCTGGTAGACGATGTCCTGCTATGGTACAGCAGAGTTTTCGGTGCAGTGTCTGACGAGGAAGGATCATGAGCGAACCAAACTGGGCTTTGTCCCGGAAGCGGCAAAGACTCACCGAAAGGGCGCAGATCATTCAAAGCATCCGCAGCTTTTTTATCGATCGCGGCTACCTCGAGGTGGAGACCCCTCATCGCATTCCGGCCAACGCCCCCGAGCCGCACATCGACGCCGTTGCCAGCGGCAGCTGCGCATTACACACTTCGCCCGAGCTGGCCATGAAACGCTTGTTGGCTGCTGGTTACGAGCAGCTGTTCCAGGTCTGCCGGGTCTGGCGCGAGGGTGAACGCGGTCAGTTTCACCTGCCGGAGTTCACCCTGCTCGAATGGTATCGGACCGGAATCGACTACAACGCGCTGATGAATGAATGTATGGAGTTACTGTTTGTTCTGGTTCCGGGGGGTAAGCTTTACAGAGAAGGACGCACGATCGAGCTGGCGATGCCGTGGCAGAAGCTGACGGTGGCTGAAGCCTTTGTCCAACATGCGTCAATGGGGCTGAACGAAGCCCTGGCCTCAAACTGTTTCGAAGAGATTCTGACCAGTGAGGTTGAACCGCACCTGGGCAAAGAGAAACCGACATTTCTGACCGAGTACCCGAGCAGCCTCGCGGCCCTGGCCCGCACCAAGCCAGGAGAGCCACATGTGGCTGAGCGTTTCGAACTTTACATCGACGGACTGGAACTGGCTAACGCCTTTTCGGAATTGACTGATACGAAGGAACAACGCTGCCGTTTTGAAGAGGACGAAGAGTTGCGGCGCACGGCTGGCAAGGCACCCTACCCTCTCCCGGAAAAGTTCCTTGCAGAGCTGGCGACCATGCCAGAGGCTGCCGGAATTGCCTTCGGCCTTGATCGCCTGATCATGCTAATAACAGAGGCAGAAAAGATTGACGATGTCGTTGCTTTTGGTCCTGACGATTTGTGATCAAAGCAATCGTGAAATCGAGCGATATAGTTTCAAGAAATGAGCTTGACCTCTTGCACAAAGGTAATACCAATGCTCTTAATCTTTGCGTCATTGTGTTAATAACCCACCACTTTTAGCTTGAACGTTTAAATTATCGGATTTATAACCCAAACAGAGGTTGTAAGTATTTAAGGCAAAGGCGCGAAGGTGTAGAGAAAGCCCGCAAAGAAAACCACTTCAAAATGCGACAATATCACCCTTTGCGTCTTTCTTGGCTTTTCATAGCGCCTTTGCGTTGATCTTTTGATTTCAGCTCTTACCTAGGAGGCTGTCGGACTATCCATGAAGCGGCTGCAAATCCGGCTGTTTGGTTCATCTTTCGGCTCCTTTTCGCCCAATAGCTACGGCTATTACCCTCAAATGAGCCAAAATATGTCCTCAAACTTCCGAATTTTCACTTCGGCCCGTATAGCCCGACAGCCTCCTAGTTTTGCTGTAAAGATGTATTCCCTTTGTTTGGGTTATAGACCCGAAAATTATTAGTTCCGAGGAAAAGTCTCTTGTTTTTCCCCTTGCCGAAAGGCTATAAAAAAGGTAGGGACATCAACTTGATAGAGGCCTTGGCTGACTATGCATTTACATTCTGAAACAGCTGTTTTTAATGCCTGCCGAGCCCTCTTCGGGAAAGAGGTCAACCTGTCTCGTGATTTTCTCAACTACCTGCAGCCAAGCGGTGCAAAAACCGCCTTCCGCAGTCAGGCCAAAGCACATCATCCCGATGCTCACGCAAGCTCTTCAAAGAGTATCCGCAACCAGCAGACTGAACGATTCCGGGAAATCCGCCAAGCCTACGACCTGATTATCGAGTTTCTTGAGAATCGTCATGTCAGTCGCAAAACCGTCTCTGCAAAAAGACCTTCGCACACGACTGCCCACCGGGGCAACACTACGACCCAGAAACGCAAGCAGCAGAAACCACACGCCAGGCCCTCGAAGATACCATCGATCCCGCTGGTGTTCGGCATGTACAGCTACTACCAGGGGAAAGTCACCTATCAGCAACTGATCGAAGCCCTGGTCTGGCAAAGACGGCAGAGACCAACGCTCGGCGCCCTCGCCCAGAAGTGGGACTGGCTCTCAGATACCAAGGTAAGCCAAATTCTGCAGCACCGTGGCCATGCCGCGCGCTTCGGTAAAAGAGCGATTGAACTCGGTTTTCTCAAACCTCACCAGGTTGACGCACTCGTGCAATATCAGCGTTCATTGCAAACGAGACTCGGTCACTATTTTATTGAGAAGGGTTTGCTCACAGAAGAAGAAGCTGACCAGCTTTCGACGAATCTCAAGAGTCACAACAACCAGCTCAAGCAACGCGCCAGGAATCGCGCCAACAGCCGACTGTGACCTCTTAAAAAAACTGACGGTGACGATTGGGCAGTTCAACGACACCGGCAGTGGTTCTCACCTTAAGGACGTCCCCGACTTCCAGAATATTTTCAGGCAACAACGGCACTTTTCCCTGACCACCGGGCGGGTCAACGACGTATTGCGGGATCCCCAATCCGGAGATCTGCCCGCGCATCGCTGCGATGATCTCGAGCCCACGCTCTACAGGCACACTGAAATGTGCCGTGCCACGAGCTTGATCAAGGTGATGCAGGTAGTAGGGACGCACCCGCATTTTCAATAGCTGTCGGCAGAGATCGATCATCACGGCAGGCTCATCGTTAACACCTCCGAGCAGAACCGTTTGATTGCCCAGAGAGATCCCGATATCAGCCAGGCGTATGCACGCTTCAATGCTGGCAGAGACAATTTCTCGCGGATGATTGAAATGGGTGTTGAGATAGAGAGGCTGAAAACGGGCCAATAGGCTACAGAGCTCCGGCGTGATGCGTACCGGCAAGGTGACCGGCACCCGGCTGCCGATACGAATTATCTCTACGTGAGATATCGCATGTAAACGGGTCAGGATATCTTCGAGACGGTCGTCATCCAAAAGAAGCGGGTCGCCGCCGGTCAGAATAACATCACGAATCCCTGGCGTTGCAGCGATGTAGGCGATGCCCTCGGCAACCTGCTGCGGTGAGAAAGCCAGCGCAGAGGTACCCACACGGTTTTTACGGGTGCAGAAACGGCAATAGCCGGCACACTGACCAGAGACCAGTAAAAGCGCCCGGTCCGGATAACGATGCACGACCGCCGGAACAGGAGAAAAAGAGCTTTCATTCAGGGAATCTTCGGGAAGATCATCAACCCCCAGCTCAGAAAGATCAGGAACGCACTGCCGCCAGATCGGATCGCCGGGCTCTTCAATCAGGTCGAGGGTGTGGGGAGTAATCCGCAGGGGATAACGAGCGGCCACAGCACGTAAGGGTTCGGCATCGATGCCGAAGCGTTCTGCCAACTGTTCGGGAGTAATGAGGCTGTTGGCGAGTTGTTTTTTCCAGGACATAAATTCTAGTAATCAGTGTTTCGTTATCAGTTATCAGAAGACCCGGGGACAGCCCCGTGAGAAACCGGGACAGTCCCCTAGTGTGTTTACACGTCCCTCGTCCCGTGTTCCGCGTCCCGCGCAGTCGAACGACTGCGCAACCACCAAACCAGGACAACCAGAACCATCAAGCCGACATCTCGCAACAGCGCAGCAGCAGCCGAAACATCCTGCCCACCACCCGGGTCAAAACAGCCGCAGTCGATATCCAGGCCACGCAACAGAACTGACAGGAGAGCGAGCATAAACACCAGGTTCATGCCGCCGACAGCCACAAGAGCCGGTCGTACCCGGGTATTAAGCAGCAACAAGAGCCCGGCCAGGAATTCAACGTAAGGCAGAGTGGCTGCAACCAGGTAGTTTATGGCGTAAGGGAGAATCTGGTAGGCCGCGACATGTCCGGCAAAAGCGACCACGTCCTGCATTTTCACGGCGCCGGCATAGACAAAGGTCAAAGCCAGAGCAAGGCGAGAGAGGTGATAGAGAAAGATTTGCGCGCGCTTCATTGGCCTTCCCCCGAAATAGGCAGGCCGGCATCACGCCATTCCGGAAAGCCGCCTTCAAAAACCCGAACATCGAGGTAGCCGGAGTTTATCAAGGTCATGCCCAGATCGAAAGAATCAGGACAGCCGAAGCCACTGCAATAGGTGATGATAACCCGGTTCCTGGCAACCGTTCCAAGGAACTCAGGCAGCTCATCATCGACCTCGACCATCGGCAGAGAGACCGCACCTTCGATATGTTCTGACGCGTAGAGTTCAGGACTTCGAGCGTCAACGATCAAGCCTCCTGAAGCCATGATTTGCTGGACTTCATCGATCAAGACAGGCAACGGTAACGCTGCAGGTGAGCTGACCTCTTCAGACGTGCTCTGCAGTGAGACCAGACTGCCACTGAAGGCATCCATCACCAACTGATGATTCAGGGTCAGACCGAACAAGGCACCAAAAGCAATCAGAACACAGGCTTCAAGTGCAATACGTTTCAAATCTCTGAGCATTTATTCGTCCGGAGACTCTGTGAGCTCAGGGCCCATACTGCCGAGCATTTCGTGCATAGCCCCGACCTTGCGTTCAAGATTATCAATCCGGGCATGCGCTGAGGTCAATTCCGTATTCAGCTCTTCAACCAAGACGTTCTGGTGAGCATAACGAATTTCCAGCTCAATAATGCGCTCTTTCAATTCTTCCATAAAGACCTCCTTTAAACGTGCACATGCTAACAGAAGAACCACGGCTGCGCAATCGACTCAATGAGACTGAAATGATTGCAAACTTTTATAAAATTGATATCATTACCGAGATCGTCAACTTTCCTATTTTAAGATGAGACCTCATGACTAAAAACAAGCTTGTAAAACGACACTTCGCCTCTGTGGTTCTTATGGTACCGGCGTGCAGCCTTCTTCTCTGTGCATTGTTGCTCAGCAGTCCGGCAACAGCTGCCGAAGAGCAGCACCAGCACAGCGAACCGGCCGAGATGACAAAAGATCAACACGCCGGGATGGGCCATGGTGAACCTGCTGCAACGACTCATGCCAAGCCCAGTGAGATGGAGCATGATCAACATGCGGGGATCAACCACGACAAACCGGACGAAATGGACCAGGACAAGTCCGACAAAAAGACTCTTACCAAGCCCAGCGAGATGAATCACGATCAACATGCAGGAATGGAGCATGAAGGCCAGGGCGAAGCAGGCGAAAAGCCTGCCGTCCATGTTCATCCCGTGCAGACAGAAGCCGATGAGAGCAAAGTCGGGCTCGACGAAAAGCTCGGTGCCATCATCCCTCTCGACCTGGTCTTTACTGATGAGCAGGGCAACCCTGTCAGCCTCGCAGAGCTGGTGACCAAACCGACCATAATCGCGCCGGTCTACTACCGATGCCCCAACGTCTGCCATTTCCTGCAAGGGGACCTGGCACGTGTCCTGCCTGGGCTCAAGCTCAAGGCCGGCGAGGATTACCAGGTTATCTCCGTCAGCTTTGACGATATGGAGAAACCGGAATTGGCACAACGCAGCCGTAACACCTACTACGCTGCCATGAAAAACCAGTACCCCGACAAGGCCTGGCGTTTCCTGACCGGTGACAAGGAGACGATTCTTCAGCTGACCGATGCTGCAGGCTATCGTTTTCAAAAAGTCGGTACAGAGTTCCTACACCCTGTGGTGTTCTTCGTCGTCTCACCGGAGGGCAAGATCGTCCGTTACCTGCACGGCACCCACGTTCTCCCCAAGGACTTGACTCTGGCCCTTTACGAAGCAAAAACAGGACACGTTGGCACTACGATTCGTAAAATGGTACAGTACTGCTTCAGTTTCGACCCAGAGCAGAAAACCTATGTTTTCAACATCTTGCGTGTTTCAGCTACGGCTATTTTAACAACCCTGGCAATCTTTGCTGCCTTCCTGATATTCGGCGGCAAGAAGGGCAAGAAGGATAAGAATTTATGAGTGACGTAAGGACTACGCCAACCAGCGATCGCGGCTTTTTCGATGAAGGACAGTACCCGGGGATCTTTGCCTGGCTCCTTTCCACGGACCATAAGCGTATCGGCCTGCTCTACTTCTGGTGCATCATCGCCTTCTTTTGTGTTGGTGCAACCCTCGGTCTGCTGCTCCGTCTGGAGCTTTTTGCCCCAGGTGAAACGATCATGAGCGCCCAGACTTACAACGCCACATTCACGCTACACGGCGTGATCATGATTTTTCTCTTTATCATTCCTGGCATACCGGCGGCGTTTGGCAACCTGATCATGCCGATCCAGATCGGCGCCCGTGATGTTGCCTTCCCGAAGCTCAACCTCTTCTCTTGGTATCTTTACATCACAGGCGCTATTCTTGCGGTAACATCACTCTTTACCGGCGGCGGACCACCGGACACCGGCTGGACCTTCTACGTGCCCTTCTCGGCCCAGACCAGTACCAACGTTTCCCTGGCCGCAGTGGCGGTCTTTATTCTCGGCTTCTCATCGATTCTCACCGGCCTCAACTTCGTCACCACAATTCATCGTTTGCGGACCGAGGGCATGACCTGGATGCGCATCCCGCTGTTTACCTGGTCGCTCTATGCCACCGCCTGGATCCAGATCCTCGCCACACCGGTCATCGGCATTACCGTTGCCCTGCTCTTTGCTGAGCGGGTCATCGGCACCGGCCTCTTCGATCCGGCCCAGGGTGGTGATCCGATCATGTTCCAGCACCTGTTCTGGATCTACTCTCATCCGGCGGTTTACATCATGATTCTTCCCGGCATGGGCGTGGTCTCCGATATTATTCCGGTGTTTTCCCGCAAACCCTGCTTCGGCTACAAAGCCATCGTCGTTTCAAGCCTCGCCATCGCCTTTGCCGGCTCCCTGGTCTGGGCACACCACATGTACACCAGCGGCATGTCAGATATGGCGGTTCTGGTCTTCTCGTTTTTAACCTTCATTGTTGCCATTCCGTCGGCAATCAAGGTTTTCAACTGGCTGGCAACCCTTTACGAGGGTTCCATCCTGCTCGATCCACCGCTCCTTTACGCGCTGTCATTCATCCTGCTCTTTACCATCGGCGGGCTAACTGGTCTGGTCCTCGGTGCGGCGGCAGCAGATGTCCACGTTCACGATACATACTTCGTTGTTGGCCACTTCCATTTTGTCATGTTCGGTGGAACTGGCATGGCCTTCTTTGCTGCCATGCACTACTGGCTGCCAAAGATCTACGGCCGCATGTACGACAAAACTATCGCAACCGTTGCCTGGGCTATCATGGTCATCGGCTTCCTGATTCTCTACATTTCGATGAAAATTGTCGGCATGCAAGGCATGCCGCGCCGCTACTACGACTATGTCCCTGAATTTACCAGCCTGAATCAACTGGCAACCGTCGGTTCCTGGATTTTGGCGGTAGGGCTGGTGCTGATGTTCGCTAACATTTTTCGTGGCATTTTCAAAGGCGACCCGGTGGGAGATAATCCCTGGGGTGGCGCATCTCTCGAATGGCAGATCCCCTCACCTCCGCCGATGGAGAATTTTGGCGAAGAGGATCCGGTGGTCACTCACGGCCCTTACGATTTCACGAAAGCAGGGATCCTATGAGCGGCCATGTTCACAAGGATTATACTGGTGCCAAGTTCGGCATGTGGCTCTTCCTCTTCACCGAAGTGCTGCTCTTTGGCGGGCTTTTTCTCCTCTATGCCGTCTACCTGGCTCGCTATCCACAAGAGTTTATTTCAGCCGGCAAAGAACTTAATGTCTGGTTCGGTGGCGGCAACACCATGGTCCTGCTGACCAGCAGCCTTTTTGTCGCAATCTCGATCACTGCCTTGCGCCGTGGTGCCAAGACCCTCTGCCTCAGGCTGCTCGGCAGTACCATCGTTTGCGCAGCCATCTTCATGGTCAACAAGTACTTTGAGTGGAGCGCCAAAATCAGCCACGGCATCTATCCCGGTTCGGACCACATGAAAGAGATGCAGCCCGGCGAGATGGTCTTCTTCAACCTCTATTATTTAACCACGGGACTGCACGGACTCCACGTTATCATCGGAGCTCTGGTCATCGCCTGGGCCATGATCCTGATCAAAAAGGACCGGGTTAATGCCGATGATTGGGTTATTCTCGAAAATGCCGGGCTTTACTGGCACCTGGTTGACCTGATCTGGATATTTGTTTTCCCATTGTACTATTTGATTTTGCACTAACCAATACTGAGAAGACTTAACGCAAAGACGCAAAGGGGTAAAGAAAGACGCAAAGAGAGCTTCTTTGTTTTAAAACCCATAAAGTCGATTTTCTTTGCGTCTTGGTTTTATCCTTTGCGCCTTGAGTGAGAGAAGCGAACGGGCGTTAAAAGCTTTTCGCCCTTAAGTCCAAAAGAGGTATTTATGTCCGAAGAACACGCACACATTGTTCAGTATAAAACCTTCGCCATTGTCTGGATCGGACTGCTGATTCTCACAGGGCTCACAGTTGCCGTAGCACAATACAACTTGGGTGCGATGAACATCTGGGTTGCCCTTGGCATCGCGACACTCAAATCAGGCTTGGTGATTGCCTTTTTCATGCATATGAAATACGAAAGCCGCCTTTTCCAGCTCTCGTTGTTTGCGGCCCTGGCGATTCTGGCGATCTTTATCGGCCTTAACTTTTTTGATGTACTTTACCGTTAGGAGGCTTTCGAGCTTGACAACCCGTGACGAGGAATTGGATGGTCGAGTTCAGATTTATGGGAATTTGAGAACTAATAGCATGGCTATTTGTTGAGGATTACCGTGAATATGAACCGATCAACCGATTACGCAGTAGGATTGTTAAGCTCGACAGACTCCAATTAGGAGAGACTGTGAACACCCAACCTCTTATCACTACCACCGAGGCCGTCGACAAAGCCTTCTATATTATCTTCGGCATCAGCGGCGTCGCACTCCTCGGCATTACGGTGGCCATGGTTTACCTGGTCTGGCGTTATAATCGCAAAAGATATCCTGTGCCACTCAGCCAGAAAGATCACAACGTCTGGCTTGAAATCACCTGGACGGTCATCCCGTCGATTCTGGTCATGGTGATGTTCTGGTACGGCTGGGAAGGCTACCTTTCCCTGCGTCGCATCCCGGACAACGCTATCCCGGTCCAGGGCACTGCCCGCATGTGGTCGTGGCTGTTTACCTATGAGAACGGAAAAACCTCTGACAAGCTTTATGTCCCGGTCGGACAACCGGTCAACGTAAGACTGAATTCCGAAGATGTGTTGCACAGCTTCTACGTACCGGCATTCAGGGTGAAGCGTGATTGTGTCCCGGGCATGGAAACCTATGCCTGGTTCGTCGCTGAAGAACCGGGCAGCTATGACCTCTTCTGTGCAGAATATTGCGGGGTCGCCCACGCTGACATGATCACGACTGTCGAAGCCATTCCCGCCGCGGAATTTGCTGGCTGGCTGGCAGAAAAACCGTCAGCCACTGCTGCCGGGAAGGGGTTGTTGCAAAAGCACGGCTGCCTGGGTTGCCACTCTCTTGATGGCTCACCGATGGTGGGGCCAAGCTTCCAGGGTATCGGCGGACGCCAGGTCACAGTGGTCGCCAATGGCGAGAGTAGAACCCTGGTCAGTGATCGTGATTATCTGGAAAAAGCGATTCTCGACCCTGGTGTAGAGATTGTCGAAGGCTTTCCAGCGGCCATGCCTCCTTACGCAGGAAAAATCCCCGAAGAAGACATGACAGGAATCCTTGATTACCTTGTCAGCCTCACGGGTGATGGGTCGTCTGTCGAAGAGGCCACAGAAGATGAAGCGGAAGAAGCCAACAAACCAGAAGAGGAAGGTCTCGCGGAAGAACCAACGGCACCTGCGGACGCTGAAGAGCCAGCAAGCCCCGCAGAACGCGGTGAAGCCCTGGCCGCCAAGAACGGCTGTCTCGGCTGCCACAGCGTTGATGGCAGCAAGCGCGTTGGCCCCACATTAAAAGGCTTCTGGGGCAGTGAGCGTATCGTCACCCGGGATGGCCAGGAAACGACCCTTGTTGCTGACGACGGCTACCTGATCAAAGCGCTTCGCGAACCCTCTGCGGAAGTGCTTCAGGGCTACCCTCCCGCGATGCCGCCCTACCCGGGCCTCAGCGATGAAGAGATTCAGGATCTGCGTTCATGGTTGGAGACATTGAAGTAACATGCAGAGCCATTCCGGAACCATGACAAACCTGGCGGCGTTAAGTCGTCTGATCAGACTGCCCTTATCGGTGATGGTGGCAATCTCCGCCCTCACCGGAGCTCTGGCAGCAGATCAACAGATTTCCGGACTCAACCTCTGGGCGCTAGCGTGGGGTATTTTCCTGCTTAGTTCATCCTGCTCCGTACTCAATCAGGTTCAGGAACGGACGACTGACGCCCTGATGCACCGCACCTGCCGCCGCCCCTTGGCCAGCGGCGCTCTTTCACCCGGCTCCGGGATGTTGATCGGCCTTCTTTTCGGCAGTGGTGGGCTCGTCATTCTTTTTGCAGCTACGGGGCCGAACACAGCCCTGTTGGGGCTGGGAGCAACGGCCTGGTATCTACTCACCTATACACCTTTAAAACGGCGCTCATCTTTGGCCGTAATTGCCGGAACCCCCTGCGGAGCCCTGCCGCCACTGATTGGCTGGCTGGCCGCGGGAGGAGATCCGCTCGACCCACGCCCCCTCGCCCTGGTCCTGCTCATGGTTCTCTGGCAGGTTCCCCACTACTGGCTTCTGGCCCTGCCTGACCGCGAAGAGTTGAAACGGATTGGTTTCAAAGTCCTGCCACAAAAACTGAGCGGCCATCAACTCTTGAGCATCAGCCATTTCTGGATTCTCGGCATGGTGACGGCCACCTTGTTACTGCTGCCGATGCAGTTGGTACAACTGCCAATCCTGCAGGGCTTAATCGCTGGTCTGGCCATCTCTTTTGCAATCTGGACAACAGGTGTTCAGAAAAAGACTCTCTTCATCGAAAAAACCGCTGCCAAACTACGCATCGGCTTACACATCTACCTCGGCCTGATACTTGGCTGCATCCTCCTCAACGGTCTCCTGATGAGGTTGACATTTTAACCCCTGTCCCTAGCAAAGGACAGGGCAACAACAAGCGACAAGACAAAACCTGCCAAAACCCTTTTCACCACAGCGTAACAGAGGACACAGAGAATCAATCATCCGACTTCTGCCGATCACGCTTCTTATCCCCCTGTTTACGTTTTGCGTCAAGGCGTCTGCCGATGGCTCCCCGACCGGGACGAGTCGCAATGCGCCGCTTCTTCTTGCGTAATTTTGCAGCCAGCTTCTCTTCCAGCCGCAACATGGCTTTCTGCAGATTCTGAAGGCGGGAGCGAGACTCGGTCGCGGTCACAACCGTACCAGTAGGCAGGTGGGTAATGCGCACTCCTGTCTCGCTGGTGTTGCGGTGCTGCCCTCCGGGGCCGGAGCCCCGAAAGTAGTCTATGCGGATATCTTTTGGATTCATCAATATTACCAGTGTCGTGTTAATGATGAAAAAACGTAAATACAACGCCGTAATTTTTTGTGCCAGCAAGGCATGTTTTGAGTCCCATAGTTGTAACTACGTGGCTTAAGACATAATGAAGCAGGCGCGGAAAAGAACAAGTTGGATGCGTCAGTTTGTCGTTGACGCGGTATTAGTTCCGGGTACAGGGCTAAAGGTTCAGGGAGGCCCTTATCCCAGAACCCTTCTCCCTTTACCCTTCTTGTTAAGCCGTGCTACAAGATAAAGTCTATTTACTGAACTGTCAAAGAGGGAGTCTACCATGAATCATTTCGCCTTAACCATCGTGGGCCGCGACCGTGCCGGAATCGTCTCTCAGGTCACCAAGATTCTTTTTGATCTGGGTTGCAACATTGCCGATTCGAGCTGTTCTATTCTGGGCGGTCAATTTGCCATGATTCTGATCCTTGGTCATCCAGAAATCACGGATCGCGACAGCTTTGGCGATGCGTTCAAGCCTCTGGAAGATTCCGACCTGTCAGTCGCTCTGCGTGTCCTCAAACCGGGCGGTCAAATTCGCACCAATATATTCGGCGACATCTGCATGATCTCAGTCTACGGCTCCGACAAACCGGGGATTGTTTACCGGGTCGCTCAAGCCCTGGGCGAAAAGAATATCAACATTACCGATCTCAACACCAAACTCGTTGGCAGCGATGAACGACCTGTCTATGTAATGGTTATCGAAGCGGTCCTCCCTGAGAACGTTGAGGAGGAAGATGTTAACGGCTGGCTCACCCCGATACGAAACGATCTTCAGGTTGACATCACCGTGCGCACCATCCCGACGGTGGAACTCTGACCATGGCCGTTCGCCCCATACTCCTCTATCCTGACCCCATACTTAAGCAGGTCGCAGCACAGGTTGAATCTGTTGATGAGCTTACTATCGCCGTCATCCAAGACCTGCTCGACACCATGCTCGAGTCCGGCCATTCGGTGGGCGTCGCCGCCCCACAGATCGGCGAGTTGATCCGCGTCGTCGTCGTTGATGTCTCGAAGAGCAAACTCGGTAAAGACAATAATCACGGTTTGCTCGAAATGGTCAACCCCGAGATCATCGAAAAATCCGGTAGCAAGATGATGCGTGAAGGCTGCATGAGCGTTCCCGACTACACCGGCAATGTCACCAGGGCCGAACAGATTGTCGTGGAATTCACCGACCGCGCAGGGCAGCTGCGCGTCATTGAAGCCAGTGGCTTTGAATCTGTCGCCATCCAGCATGAACTGGATCATCTCGACGGGATGCTCTTCCTCGATCGCGTTTCAAGTCTGAAGACTGATCTTTACCGCAGGAAATCGAAGTAGATCAGGAACGCGGAACGTGCTACGAGGAGAGCAAAAGAACAAGGCTAGCTCGACGCACTTATCGTTTACCATTCAACAGAGGAATCTAGGCACTTATGACGAAGTTATTACTCCTTCCTGGCCTCGACGGCACAGGCCTGGTTTTTGATCCACTGCTGAAGCACCTCCCTGAGAATATCGAGGCCCAGGTCGTGCGCTATCCGACCGATCGTGTCATATCTTTCCAGGAGCATGTCGATTTTGCCCGCAAACAATTACCCCGGAAGAAACCCTTCGTGTTATTGGCAGAATCTTTCTCCGGACCGATCGGCCTGCAAATCCTCTCCGATCCACCGGATAATCTGAAGGGTGTCCTTCTCGTTGCAACCTTTGCGCGTCACCCGACTCCTTTTTTCCTTGATCTGGGACTCTATCTGCCTCAGAAACTGATCCTCAACCTCTTCACAAAAACATTTCTGGGCCGTTTTTTCTGCCTCGGCGGCGCGTCCTCTGAGGCCGTTGACATTTTTCAGAACGCGCTCAAGTCTGTTAAGCTGAGTGTCCTTTCAAATCGCTTGAAAATTCTTGCTGAACTGCCACCCCCATCAGAGATAAGTTTCTCTGGACCCTGCCTCTATCTGCAGGCAAAAAACGACCGCCTGGTTCCTGAACGTGCGACAGTTCCCCTGCAACAGTTACTGCCACAGTTGCAGATAGAGAAATCACCTGGCCCTCACATAACCCTCCTGGCTCATCCGCAGTCCGGTGCTCAAATAATCAGTAACTTTATTTCAGCGTTAACGGACGTGTCATGAATGAACTAAGCGAACAACAAAAGCAGGAGCTCCATAAGGAACTGCTCGATCTTCGCGAGGAGTTACAGAAATTGCTTGCCGACTCATCAGATGGCGCGCAACCGGTCAGTCTCGATGAACCCATTGGCCGTCTTTCCCGAATGGACGCCATGCAGCAGCAAAGCATGGTGCAGGCGAACCGACGCACCGCACAAACGCGCCTGACGCGCATAGAGACAGCCCTGCGTCGATGCGCTGATGATGAGTATGGCTTGTGTGCGAGCTGCGAAGATGAAATCGGGTACGCCCGTCTGAAAGCACAACCGGAAGCTCTCTTTTGCATTGATTGTCAGAGTAGTAAGGAGACGCGTGGCGCATAGCCGATAGCGCGAACAATCTGACTCAAAAAGTTTAACCTCGTTCCGCGTCCCTCGTCCCACGTACCTGGCCCCTATGAACCGATCTTCCAGAAATCGCCTGACAGAAAAAGAAACCTTTCTCTTCCCGAGCGACTCCCTTTTCGATAAAGTTGGCCGCGCCGTTTGCAAGGCGGGCTGCTTGCCCCGCAAAGAATTATTCGAAGCCTGGGAGGTTGCCCGACGTGTCAGACGACGCTTCCGAGGCGGACGCGTGGTTGACCTGGCCTGTGGCCATGGTTTGGCAGCAGCTCTTCTTCTGATCCTCGATGATAGTTCACCGGTGGCTCTCGCCATAGATCGCACCCTCCCCGCTTCCGCCAATAAACTTTATCAGGCTCTGCTCGAAAGCTGGCCAAGGCTTGAAGGTCGGATCGAATTCGTCGAAATGTCATTGGAGAAGGTAGTTCTGGAATCTACTGACCTTGTCGTTTCCGTTCACGCTTGCGGTAGCTTGTCTGACCTGGTTCTGCAGCAGGCAGCAAAAGCACAGGCACGACTGGCTCTCCTGCCCTGTTGCCACAACCTGAAAAACGCTGACCAGGGCGGACTGGGCGGTTGGCTCGAAGGGTCACTGGCCGCAGACGTTGTCAGGGCTCAGCAATTGCGCAACCATGGCTACACGATCTTCACACAGCAGATACCGGCTGACGTCACACCCAAGAATCGTCTCCTGATGGCAGAACTTTCCGCGTCCATTGATAGATCTCGCCTTTGACCTGCTGTTCCAATTGGGTTACATTTTCATTATTACCTGCGGCCAACAACCGGGAAAACCTTCTGGATTAACAAGCAAACCTACTAATGGAGGTCATCTTGAAAGCTCTGCAACTCTTCTTCCTTCTACTGCTCTTCGCAGCCCCTCTATACGCCGAGCAGGCACTTGTTCTGTCAGAGATTGAACGTATCCAGGAGAAAATCTGGTACCTGCAAAAAGACCTGGTTGAGCAGAAGACCTCTCTCAAAGAACAGCAAAAACAGATGGAGCTTCTCAGCAACAAAACTGAAGCCTCGCAAACTGACATGAAAGGGAAGTTTGCAAGTCAACTCCAAGGGGTTGAAACCCAAACAGAGAGAATCAAGCAGGCGCTCGTTGAGCTGGAACCCATAGCGAAATCATTAGGTTCACTGACTGACCAGTTCATGCTTCAAAACGACACGATTGTGGAACAGTCTGGCAAAATCAGTGCTCTGCAAGGTCAGTTGCAGAAGATGCAGGCTGAGTTCTCTTCTGTACAGGAGAAGACAAGCAAAGCACTGGCTAAAACACAAGCGCAGGCTGATGAAACCCGCTCAAAGATCGACGCCTTGGGGCAGGATGTTGGTGGTCAGGTTGAGCAGATCAGCATGTGGGGGATGGGTGCAACTCTGATTCTTGCAGTTATGCTAACCTTCATTATCGTCAGTCGCAAAGACAAAAAACACTAGCAACCTGACGAACTAACCATGAACTGGCTGCTAGGGGAGCTTACTTGCAGACAAGCAGCATTCTACGCAATGCGATAAAACATAAAAAGGGCGACAGAGATAAATCTGACGCCCTTTTTATGTTAAATGTTTAGAGAGAGTTCAACTCGTCGACTTGATAAAATCAACCATCTCATAGAGGGTGTCTTCTGCTTCTTCGTACGGGACCTGACAGGTTCCCACCACCTTGTGACCGCCACCGCCGTATTTAAGCATCAGGGAGCCAACATCCACCGTGGCCGTCCGGTTGAGGACGCTGTAGCCCACCGAAAAAGAGACAAACTTGCCATCTTTACCATCAATCATGCGGATAGAGAGATTCGCTTCGGGGTAGAGGGAGTAGATGAGAAAGCGGTTTGACGGTGGCGCCATACCGGCAATACGGAAATCAGAGATAACGATCGGCCCATCTGACCAAGTGCAGGTTTTGTAAAATTTCTTGGCCTTTTCGGTACTGTCAAAATAGAAAGCTACGCGTTCCATGGTATCCGGATGAGCCAGGATTTCATCGATCGACATTTCACCGATCATATCAACCAGATTACGACAGAAAGCCAGGTTACTGATTGTATAAGACTTGTTGTAACCGAGACCCGTTCGCGGATCACAGAGGAAACCAAGCAAAACCCAACCAGTCGGATTAAGAATCTCCTCCTCGCTTAACTGCGCGGAATCAACCTTGTCGACGTAATCGATAAGCTCCTTAAACCGTTCAAACTTTTCAGCACCGTAGTAATCACAGATCACGCGGGCAGCACTCGGCGCCGCTTTGCTTGAGCCTTTATAGCGGCCCTCAAGGTCATTGCGTTCCACCTCACTGGAATGGTGGTCAAACCAGAGGCCGCATCCGGGGACATAAGGGACATTAGCCAGGATATCATTCTCGGTGACAGGAACTTTGCCATCTTGAAGATCCTTTGGATGGGCATAGACCATCTCATCCATCATGCCGAGTTCTTTTAACAGAACCGCACAGCAGATGCCGTCAAAATCGGAACGAGTCAATAATCTCATGCAAGGTTCTCCAACAAAGAAGATGTATCGTATTTAGTAAAACAACACCATTTTATGATGCGGCCAGTGAGACTTACATGAACTTAAACAGTGATCACGATTAAACCGAGCGCTCGCTGAAACGTTTTAGCGTTCAAGAAAGTACTGCCGTCATTTCGAGCCCCAACACTGATCCGTTGCGAGGAGGAGGCTTTCAAAGAAGCAACAGATATCAGAAGAACACTCAGGTCGCAGCAAGCTTCCGGGCAGAACGATTGCAACCAGTTTTAATCAGTCAGTTTCCTGCAAGCAGGAGAGAACCTGATCACCGGCCTTGTATGCCGCGTTGACGCAATCATTGAGACCGATGCCAAAGAATGAATTGCCTGTCAGGATCAAACCGGGATGATTCTTCAGGCGCTCGTCTATCGCAAGCAAGCGATCAGCATGGCCGGCAACATACTGGGGGATGGCACGTTGATGGCGGAAGATTCGCACAAAATCAGGTTCCGCCTCTATTCCCATGATCTTCTTGAGCTCGGCCATGGTTCTTTCTTTAACCTCGGCATCGCTTAGATCTATTGCCTCGGGAGTCGTGGCGCCCCCCATCATGGAACGCAGCATGACGTGGCCTTCCGGAGCGCGTTTCGGGAAGATGCTCGAATCCCACAGCGTACCAAGGATTTTACAGCCCTCTTTCTTCGGGATCAGGTAACCGAAGCCATCCAGATCACGAGCAACTTTTTCCTGCTCATAACCGAAACAGATCACGTTCATCGGTGCGTAGGGAATAGCACCAAGAAGTTCAGACAATTCACCGTCGACTGACCAAGTCAGCTCTTTGAGGACATGGGCCGGAGCTGCAGAAACAACAACATCGGCATCATAGTTAGAACCGTCAGCCAGGCGTAGCTCCCAGCCACCATCGATCTTTTTCAAACCGGCAACAGCCTGTCCGGTCTTGACTTCGCCTTTAAGACCCTTGACCGTGCCGTCAGTCAGTTCTTGAATACCACCAACAAAAGAGGTCAGCACACCGCCCGGCCCTGCGGCGCTGGCAACCTGCTTGCCGGCCTTGACTTCGGCCCTCTTCTTTTTGGCCAGCATCATCATGGCTCTAAGCAGACCACCATACTCCTGCTCCAGCTCGTGAATGCGTGGAAAGCAACTCTTCAGACTCATCGTCTCCGGATTGCCGGCGAAGATTCCGGAGACCATCGGCCCGATCAACTTATCGAGGGCTTCCGCGCCAAGGCGACGACGGGCAAAATCAGCCAGGGTTTCATCAACGCCATCGGTGCGCTTGGGCTTGAGGAACTCCTGGGCCAGACGAATCTTGCCCGGCCAGCTGATCAGTTTCGACTGCAAAAACATTGGTCCGTTTTCCGGCAGGCGGTTGAGGATTCCACCACTGTAGATGAATCGCTTGCGGGCGTTGTCGTTGGAACGCTCAAGCTGATCCCGAATACCAAGCTGATCACACAGCTCCAGGGTCATCGGTTTGCTATCAAGAAAACCGTTCGGCCCCCATTCGCAGAGATACCCCTCTTCCTTGATACTCCAGATCTTACCGCCGGTTCGCTCCTCGCGTTCGAAGACCGTGACCTCGACATCCAGACCGGCTTCAGCGGCAAGACGTTCAATGGTAAAGGCAGTACTCAAGCCGGAGATGCCGGCACCAATGATTGCAATTTTTTTCATGATTAACTCCGGAAATCGGGTTAAGGGTACAGGGCCAAAGGCAAAAGGAAACCATTCACCCTGAGCCCTTATCCCTGAACCTCCCGTTAATGTCCTATCGAGCCAAAGTATCCCATATTCGGTTGATCCAGTTGAGCAATAACATTCTTCAACCCGGCCTCAAGCTTCGGATACCTCAATGTGATGCCAAGTTGATCGATCATCTTACGGTTATCCATGCGCCGGGTCTCTGTAAGGTAAGAAAGCATCATCGGATTCATAACCCGCTTTGCTTCTTCCATATCAACCTGCGGCAGAAGTGGCAAGCCAAGCAACTCAGAGACAAGGTTGAAATATTGTGTCATGGTTCCCGGTTGGCCGTCACTGACATTAAAGACATCACCATCAGCGGCTTTTTCAGCCGCTTTCACACAGACGACAGCCAGATCATCGGCATGGATGCGATTGGTCGGTGGAGATTCTTCCTCACGCAGCACCGGGTGCCTCTGCTGAATCCTCGCCAGGGGGAGACGACCGGGACCATAGATGCCGGTCACCCGGAGGATAACGATCGGGACCGAGTGCTGCCGCCCCCACTCCTGCAAGATGGTTTCGGCATCAACGCGACGCTGCGCGCGGCTGGTCTGGGGATTCAAGGGAGTCTCCTCGGTAACCCATTCACCACCACAATCACCATATACGCCGCTGGTACTCATATAAACCACTTTGTCTGGCAACAACCCTGCGCCTACAGCCTGACAAAAGCTGCGCATGCGGCTGTCGAAAGGGCCGCCACCGGTCGGAGGGGCAAAATAGTAAACCAGCTTTCCGGCTGTCGGCAGATCACTCAGTGAGGTCAAATCATCGAGGGTTCCCAGTACCGGCTCGAGGCCATAACCACGCAAGCGCTCAGCGCCCTCTTCGGAACGAACCAGCCCGGAGACTTTCTGACCGACCTGTTTCTCAAGCTGAGCAACTCGAACGCCGATGTCACCGCAACCGATAATCAGGATTTCAGATAATAAGTTTGAATTTTTCATAGTTAACATTTGTTAAAGGGTTCTGGGTTCTGGCTTTCTTCCTTAGATTCTGTGCCCTTAATCCTGCACAAGTTCAAAGCGATTTTCCTACAATTTCTCCCACATCCGTGGAGAGATTGTCCTGACGCTGAATACGCTCCAACTGAACCTTCATCATGCCCTGACGCTCACTGTCGTAACGCCGCCAACGGCTTAAAGGAGAGACCAGTCTGGCGGCAACCTGGGGGTTGAGTGTGTCGAGCTCAATCACCCGGTCAGCTAAAAAGGCGTAACCGGCACCGGACAGGTCATGGAATCGAGCCGGGTTGCCTTGTGCAAAAGCTCCAACCAGGGAACGGACCCGGTTCGGGTTGCGCATGGTAAAGGCCGGGTGCGACATCAACGCTTCTATTTCAGTGAGAGTCTCCGCTTGTGGCGAGGTTGCCTGCAAGGTGAACCATTTATCGACCACCAGGGGGTCGTTCTCAAATTGATGGTAGAAAGCAGCGAGGACTTCTTCCCAACGTGGCAATCGATTATGGACCAGGCAAGTCAGCGCCGCCATACGGTCAGTCATATTGTCCGCATCAGCAAAACGATCGAAGCAGTTCTGTTGTATAGAGGGGATATCGAGCAGTGCCAGATAACCGAGGCAGAGGTTCTTCAGGCTGCGGCGACCGATCGCCTCCGAGGTTAAAGAATAGAGGCCATCATCCTGCATCGTGTCAAGAACCGCAGTAAAATCCTCATGTAAAGCCGCCGCCAGCGTTTTACGTAAAACTTGACGAGCAATATGAATCGCACCCGGGTCAGCCACGCCCATCGCTTCGGCGAGTTCCATTTCGCCGGGCAGGGTCAAGGCCAGAGACAAGAGTGCAGGATCAGCCTCCCGATCCTGCAGAGCAGAACGGAATGCGGTAAGAAAGTCTCCGGGAACCTCTACTGCACGTTTTGCCACGATATCGCTAACCATCTCCAGGAGAATATCTGTCGCCAGGCGCTGTCCGGCCTCCCAGCGATTAAAAGCGTCATTGTCTTTGGCAAACAGGAAAGAAAGTTCCTCTCTGTCGTAGGGATAATCAACCTTAACGGGCGCAGAGAAGTCACGCAGCAGTGAAGGCACGGGCGCCACAGGGAGGTTAACAAAGGTGAAGGACTGTTCAGCCTCGGTAATTTTAAGGGTTCGTGAACCAATCTGCGCTTTTTCCTCAGCAACAAACTGTAGAGGCAGATCCTGGCCATCTGGTCCCAGCAGACCTATCCGTAAAGGGACCAGGAAAGGCTGCTTTGCAGACTGTTCCGGTGTATCGGGGCAAGACTGGCGCACCGTCAGGCAGAAGGTTTTGGCTTCGGCATCGTAGCGACCCTCGACATCCAGAACCGGCGTGCCGGACTGGCTGTACCAACGCCTGAATTGATTCAAGTCAGCGCCGTTGGCATCCGCCATCGCCGCGAGGAAATCATCGGTCGTCACAGCCTGCCCATCGTGCCGCTCAAAGTAGAGCTTCATGCCCTGCTGAAAGCCCTCTTTGCCGAGCAGGGTCTGGTACATGCGGATCACTTCGGCGCCCTTATTATAGACCGTAGCCGTATAGAAGTTGTTGATCTCGATATACGATTCTGGCCGCACCGGGTGAGACATCGGCCCGGCGTCTTCGGGGAATTGAAAATTTCGCAACAACCGAATTTCGCCGATCCGTTTGACCGCCCGCGAGCCCATATCGGCGGAAAACTCCTGATCTCGGAAAACCGTCAAGCCTTCTTTGAGGCTGAGTTGAAACCAGTCGCGGCAGGTGACCCGGTTACCGGTCCAGTTGTGGAAATACTCGTGACCAATCACACCTTCAATGCCCTGAAAATCGGCATCTGTGGCTGTTTCTGGTTTGGCCAGAACATACTTGGAGTTAAAGACATTCAGCCCCTTGTTCTCCATCGCCCCCATGTTGAAGTCATCAACCGCGACCACCTTGTACTCATCGAGATCATATTCCAGGCCATAGACCTCTTCGTCCCAGCGCATGGCGTTTTTAAGTGAGAGCATGGCATGGTCGCACTTATAGCGATTGCGCTCTTCGACAAAGATCTGCAGACTGACCTTGCGACCCGACATAGTGACAAAGCTATCGTCTATAGCCGTGAGTTGACCAGCGACCATAGCGAAGAGGTAGCTCGGCTTCGGGAAGGGGTCCTCGAACCGTGCATAATGGCGACCATCATCGAGTTCACCTGATTCAACCAGATTGCCGTTAGCAAGAAGGACCGGATTGGTTTTACGATCACCGACCAGAGTCGTCATAAAGCGCGCCATGACATCGGGACGGTCCGGATAGAAGGTGATTTTTCGAAAGCCCTGGGCCTCACACTGGGTACAGAAAATCTCGCTGGCACGATACAGCCCTTCCAACGCGGTATTGCCTTCGGGGTTAATCTCGACCATTGTCTCCAGGACAAACCGTTGCGGCACAACCGGAATCGTCAGACCTTCACTATCAACCTGGTACTCATCGGCAGCCAGCTCCCGACCATCGAGTGTCAGGGACAACAACTCAAGCTGTCTACCATGAAGAGAAAGCTCAGCCCGTTCTTCTGTGCACTCCGGATTGGCAGCAAACTGAAGTGTGGCTCGAACTTTGGTTTGGCTTGGTGAAAGGTCAACATGAAGATCGACCGTTTCAACCAGGTATTTGGGCGGCTGATAATCTTTAAGATAAATTGTTTGCAGTTCTGATTCCATTAATAAGGCCTTTTCTTTCTTTCAATTTTATCTTCTGAAGATACCGCAACTTCCGGCTTCTGGTAAAGGCCAATCCCCTGAAAATACAGCGACAGTGCATTATCTTGGAACAATGCTTGCTTCAAAGCCTGCAGTGGCCTGGTACAATACTTCGTTCAGCAATATCTGGACAGAACTGCCACGCACCTGCGGAGAGATTTTTCGTAGCAGTCAGAGGGTTGACCTAAAAAGATAGAACCCGACGACCGAGGGCCTCGTCAACGACAAGCTGACGCATCCAACTTGTTCTTTTCCGCGCCTGCTTCGTTATGTCTTAAGCCACGTCGTTACAACGATGTGACTCAAGACATGCCTTGCTGGCAGAAAAAATTACGGCTTTGTATTTACGTCATTTCATTATTGACACGACACCAGCCTTTTTTGCCATTTCAGCAAACAAGATTTCCCACATCGGTATTTACGCAGGTCAAAACCGTTTCAGCCACTCACCCTCTTCAGGAAAAGGTGTCAGCTAAGCCAGCATGAAGACCCCTTACTGGCAAAGACGTCTGATTACTACCGGGAGATTTTGAAGTTAATGAAAAACAGGGCCCTTCATACCCCATTAGATTATAAAAAACTGCTATGCTGACCCTGGTGAAAACGCCTTCCAAGCGGACCAAAGGCTGCGCTGTGACACACTTTTTCTAACAATTTCTTACACTTAAAAAGAAGACAAAAAGCACCTGCCTCTCTTGGCAAGGCTCACACAAATTTCAAGCGAAGGCCTGCGCAAAAGCTTTCTCAAATTCTAATCAAATTCAGTTTGCTAAACATTATGTAGTAGAGTAGAATGTCTCCCGCTACAACATATAGTGCTTTTCTGCAGTGCAGGACTATCGTCCAAACTGCTTTGACATGGGCTTCCAGCCGACCTGAACGGGCGACGGGGATAAAAGAGGGAACGAGAAATGGCAGGCAATGTGATTAAGAAACCAGTTGAAACAACAGAAATCCCTTGGCAGGAAGCTTCGCTGGACATATGGGACAGCAAATATCGACTCAAGGATGCAACGGGTAAACCTGTCGATGCGGATTTGCACGCAACCTTCGTGCGTGTCGCCAAAGCATTGTCTCTCGTTGAGGAAGACGAAAAAAAACAAAGTTACTGGTACGAGCGCTTTCTGTGGGCACTAGAAAACGGTGCCATCCCGGCCGGCCGGATCACGTCCAACGCAGGAGCTCTGGAACACAAACCTGCCACATCGACCATCAACTGTACTGTTTCGGCAACAGTTGAGGACTCGATGGATCAGATTCTGGGCAAGGTTCACGAAGCCGGTCTAACGCTTAAGGCAGGCTGCGGCATCGGCTACGATTTCTCAACCCTGCGTCCACGCAACGCCTTTGTCAGCGGCGCAGGGGCCAACACCTCGGGGCCGCTGTCTTTCATGGACATCTACGACAGCATGTGTCGTACCGTCGCTTCGGCCGGTGGTCGCCGCGGTGCACAGATGGCGACCTTCGACATCTCACATCCGGATGTTGTAGATTTTATCAAGGCCAAGCGTGAAGATGGCCGTCTGCGCCAGTTCAATCTTTCCCTGCTGATTACCAACGAATTTATAGAAGCCGTTAAAAAAGACCAGGAATGGCCGCTCTGTTTCCCGCTGACCGCCAAGGAACTGGAACGTGACGGGCTGGACATTAATGACCCGCAGCAGGTACTCTGGAAGGACTGGCCGGTCAAAGATGACTACGTGCAGAACGACGTAGGACAGGTCGCATGCAAGATTTATCGATTCATCCGCGCCAAACAGCTATGGAACGTAATCATGGCGTCTACTTACGATTTCGCCGAACCCGGTTTCATCCTCATCGACAAGGTCAATGAGATGAACAACAACTGGTTCTGCGAAGAGATCCGCGCCACCAACCCTTGCGGTGAACAGCCTTTGCCTCCCTACGGCTCGTGCCTGCTTGGTTCGATTAACCTGACCCGTTTTATTGACCAGCCCTTTACTCCTGAAGCGAGCTTCAACTGGGAGCACTTCCGCGAGGTTGTCGCTGTCTTCACCCGCATGCTGGACAACGTCGTCGAGATCAACGGCCTGCCACTACAACAACAGCAGGACGAGATCTTTGGCAAGCGTCGCCACGGGCTCGGTTACCTGGGCCTCGGCTCAGCAATCACCCTGCTCGGCATGAAGTATGGTGATGCCGACGCCGTAGCCTTCACCGAAAAGGTCACCCTGCAGATGGCCCTGGCCGGCTGGCAACAGGCGATTGACCTGGCAAAAGAGAAAGGCACAGCACCGGCCCTCGAGGAAGAGTACGAAGTCACGGCCGAGATGCTGCGTAAGCGCCCCGAAATGGCAGCTGACGGCATCAAACTTGGTCAACGTGTGCCAGGGCGAATTTTACACACCCGCTACAGCCGTTACATGCAGCAGCTCGCTAAAGAAGCCCCAGAACTGGTCGACGAACTGGCTGAAGTCGGCGCACGCTTCACCCACCACAGCTCCATTGCACCAACCGGCACGATCTCCCTGTCAATTGCCAACAATGCCTCCAACGGCATTGAACCCAGCTTCGCCCATCACTATTCGCGCAACCTGATCCGTCAGGGCAAGAAGAGTAAGGAGAAGATCGATGTCTTTTCCTATGAGCTGCTGGCTTATCGTGAATTAATCAACCCCAATGCGATGCCTGACAGCAAAAAGCCGGAAGAGCGCCTGCCGGACAACTTCATTACCTCGGAAGATGTTACGCCGAAGCAGCACGTCGACATTCAGGCCGCAGCCCAGAAATGGATTGACTCTTCCATCTCCAAGACCGCCAATGTCCCCAGTGATTATCCCTACGAGGATTTTCAGAACATCTACATGTATGCTTACGAACAGGGCTTGAAGGGTTGCACAACTTTCCGCTACAATCCGGAAGCATTCCAGGGCGTATTAGTCAAAGATAAGGACCTGGCAGACACCATCTACCAGTTCACTCTGGACGACGGCACAATGCTCGAAGTCCGTGGCAATGAAAATATCGAATACGACAATGAGACCCATTCAGCTGCGAACCTGTACGATGCTCTCAAAGAAGGCTATTACGGTAAGCTGTAGATTTTAAGGAAGAAATAAGATGGCTAAAAAAATAGAAAAGAAGATTGTTGGCTACGAAGTTGTTAACCTCGACGAGCAGCGCAAGAAGGCCGCCCAGGATGAGAAAAACCAGATTGAGGACATGCACGAGAACGTTAAACGTCCTGAAATGCTGGTGGGGGCTACTTACAAGATAAAGACGCCGCAAAGTGAGCATGCCCTCTATGTCACCATCAATGACATGGTATTAAATCATGGCACGAAACACGAAATTCGCCAGCCTTTCGAGATTTTCATCAACTCGAAAAACATGGATCATTTCCAGTGGGTGGTTGCCCTGACCCGGGTTATTTCAGCGGTCTTTCGCAAAGGCGGTGACGTCACCTTCCTGGTCGACGAGATGAAAGCAGTCTTCGACCCTCAAGGCGGCTACTTCAAGCCGGGCGGCGGTGGCTTCATGCCGTCGATCGTGGCAGAGATTGGTCACGCCCTGGAAAGCCACATGAAGATGATCGGACTGATTAAGGAAGAGGAAATGCCCGCGGCCCGGAGAGAGATGATCCTCGCCAAGCGCGCAGAGTACGAGACCCTCAAAGTGCAGGTAACAAGTGAAGATAACGGCGACTTTCCTGCAGACTCCAAGCTGTGCGCCAAATGTTTCACCAAGGCGGTCATCATCATGGACGGCTGCCTGACATGCCTGAACTGCGGCGACTCCAAGTGTGGTTAAAAGCAAAGGCCTGAGCCAAAAAATGTTTTAGCGCAAACAAGCAAAGGGCGCAGAGAAAAACCTTCAATTCTCTGCGCCTCCGCGTCTCTGCGTTGAGATAAGGTCTTTGTCTTTAGCTTGAGGAGAAGATCATGACAAGTTCTAACTGGGACGTTCGCTGGATGGCTCTGGCTCAATTCATCGCCACCTGGAGCAAAGACCGGGGTCGCAAGGTGGGCGCAGTCATTGTCGGTCCCGACAATGAGATTCGTTCAACCGGCTACAACGGAATCCCCCGCGGCGTAAACGACGATGTTGAAGAACGTCATGAAGCCGTCAACGGCGAGAAGTATCTGTGGGTCTCCCATGCGGAGCGCAATGCTATTTACAACGCGGCGATGCTCGGTGTCTCAACCAAGAACTGTAGCCTCTACATCCCCTGGTATCCCTGTATCGAATGTGCCAAAGCCATCGTACAAGCAGGGATCAGTACAATTGTCTGCTTCGAGCCTGACCTCGCTGACAGCAACTGGGGCCAAGGGTTTAAGAGATCGCTGATTGTTCTTGGTGAAGGGAATGTAGTGACCAGGATCATCGATCAGAAGAACTATCTGAAAGAAGTTGTTGGTAAGGAATTTCTGGTTGGGAATGTTCCCGTTGGCCCTTGCGCATAAAGACTTTTGCCATCGTCATAGATAACGACCGCTCTTCGACTCACTCATTGAGAACAACAACCAAAACCTCGGAACCGCGGATCGCATCCCACAGGTTCCGAGATTTTTCTTATATCAACAAAAGCTCCCTCTCTCACCCAGAACCAGAAGCCTTTTTTGCTACAATCCCCCCAAACTTCTCCCCATCGATAGAGAACCTCTCATGCGTCCCCTCCCCGATCAGGTCTTGCTCATCCCTGGCAGTAATAGACCACTTGGTCCTTGCACCATTTACCTCCAACAAGGTTACTTCGACTTTGACCTCCATGCCGGGTGGTGTTGCTGCAGTATGAGTCACACAAATATTTGTGCCAAGGCTGATCTCGCCTTCATTCATGAAGGGTCGCAATGCTTCCATACACGCCCACTCCATAAGGCCGACCATGAACGCGGTCGCGAAAACCGGCGGCATGGCCTGAAAAAGATCTGATTCCTGAAAGACGTAGGGTACGGTTTTGTCGTCAGGAATCTTATAACTGTGGGTGCAGGTCAGGCCCTTTTGCAATGCCTCTTTCATAGTAACTCCTAAAATTTACAATTGATCATGCTTTTGATCATCAATAATCCTAGCGTGTTTTCAGTATCTATCAACAAGAGGAAAGAAGACAACAGCCTCAACCTTGATTGCCCTTGACTCTTCTAAGACTGCAAGTCAGAATAACCGCCAAACCAACAGGAAACGAATAAATTACGATGCTTTACACTCCCGCATTCTGGACCATGGCACTGGCCAACCTCTGCCATACAGCCAGCTTCAGTGCTTTCTTTCTCTTACCGCTCTACATTCTCGAGTACGGTGGCAACCAGGGCGACATTGGCGTGGTCATGGGTATTTTTGCCCTAGCTTCAGCCGCCAGTCGGCCCTGGGTTGCAGAGATGATTGACCGTATCGGTCGCAAACGCAGCTACACCTTGGGTAGCATCATCATGGTTGTTTCGCCCTTTCTCTACCTCGGCATTCACGATCCACTCGGTTCAGCCTACATACCTTTTCTATTACTGAGAGCCTTACACGGTGTCGGCCTGGCGATCTGCTTTACGGCCGTGTTTACCTTTATGGCAGACATCCTCCCTCGAGACCGACTCAACGAAGGAATCGGCATGTTCGGCATCTCGGGCCTGGTCGGTATTGCCATAGGCCCTATACTCGCAGAGATCACCCTTGAACATTTCGGTTTTGCCGGTCTTTTCATAGTGGCCGGGATTCTGGCGGGTATTGCCTTGCTCATCCACCAACCCCTAAATGAGAGTATCCCTGCACAAGCTCAGGAAAGTCATCAAATAACTTTCTTTGGCCTACTTAAGCGGGAGAAATTTATCGTCGTAGCCCTCCTCTCCCTGTTGTTCGGCTTTGGCCTGGCAGGATCAGGTGGATTCGTTGCACCGCTGGCGGAAGAGCGCGGCCTCGGTTTTATTTCAGTCTACTTTTTCTGCTATTCGGGAGGCGCGATTACGATACGCTTCGTAAACGGCTGGCTCTCTGGACGGTTTGGTGAAAATCGTATTCTTCCGTTGAGTATTGTATTGTACATAGCAGGACTCTTATTGCTCCCCTTCACATACAACCAAGCAATGCTCTGCATGGCAGGCATCCTGTCCGGAATCGGCCACGGGCTGCTTTTCCCACTCTTGAACACCATGGCGGTTCGCGACGAGGTGGCTTCGATCAGGGGTAAAGCCACTGGTATCTTTACCGGCGGCATCGACACGGGAATCTTTGCAGGATCATTGATCTTGGGCTATATTGGCGACTGGTTTGGACTCAATGCTCTCTTTGTCTGTGCGGGATTAAGCATGACGGCGGCACTGGTCATTTTTCGATTTCACAAGTCAGACTCTACCAGCTGAAAGAAAAGACATTTATGGACAAGATCAAGGGATTTTACGAAGGGACAGAATATCGCTCCCCTCAACGTAAGATAGGCTTTCTGAGCAAATTGTTGCCAACGCTCACTTTCTACATCAGGGCGATTTCGATCGTATACAAGGCAAGTTCAGCCGCCAAACGGGGCAATTACGACTCTGTTGACTGGCATAACAGCAGCGCAGCCACCGTCGAAGCTCTGGAGAAAACCGGCTGCCACTTTGAAGTGACCGGTATTGAACATATCCAGGGCATCGATCGCCCCATCATTTTTATCGGCAACCACATGAGCACTCTCGAAACCTTTGTGCTACCGTCGCTGATCATGCCGCAGAGCCGTGATCTCGACTATGTTATCAAGCGCAGCCTGGTTGAATATCCGATCTTCGGCAATATTGTAAAAGCCAGACATCCAGTCGTCGTTGACCGGGTCAATCCTCGCGATGACCTGAAGGTCGTCATGGAAGAAGGGGCCAAACACCTGGAGCAGGGCCGCAATCTGATCATATTTCCCCAACACACACGCACGGTTGACTTCGACCCGAAGAAATTTAACAGCATCGGCGTCAAGCTTGCTCAAAGAACCGGGGCCCTCGTAATACCCGTCGCTCTTCTGACCTGGGCCTGGTCGGCGGGTAAAGTTATCAAGGATTTCGGGCCGATCATTCCTTCCCGAACGATTCACTTTGCCTTTGGTGAAGCGATGGAGATTACCGGTAAAGGGCAAGAGCAGCAGCAGCGAATTGTTGACTTCATTCAAAGCCATCTCAAGAGATGGCGAACAGAGGATTAAGCGCAAATGCTACTGATCTGCTGACATTTAAAATCGGGGACAGGCACCAACCGGAGCCAGTCCCCTTGCTTCGCTCTTGACGTCCCGCCTAGCCGTCACTATATTGACCAGCCAAAACCATTCACTAAGGAAAAATCATGGCCTCAGATTACTATGCTGTTCTCGGTATCGAGAAAAATTCAACTGCCGACCAGATCAAAAAAGCCTACCGTAAACTGGCACTGAAATATCATCCCGACAAAAACCCGGACAACAAGAAGGCGGAGGAGCGCTTCAAGGAAATTTCCGAAGCTTATGCCGTTCTCTCCGATACAGAGAAGAAACAGCAATACGACCAGTATGGCGACGCGGTCTTCCATCAACGTTTTTCTCAAGAAGATATTTTCCGCAATGCAGACTTCGGAGACATCTTTCGTGAGTTCGGCTTCGGTGGTGGGGGAGAAGACGTCTTCAGCCAGATGTTCGGTGGCAGAGGTGGGCATCACCGCCCCCGGCCCAGAAAGGGCCAGGACTACCTGATGCGAATCACAATCCCGTTTCGCCAGGCAATCCTCGGCGGAGAAAGACGGGTCGATCTCGAACGCAACGGTCAGAACGAGCAGTTGCAGGTGCGTATTCCAAGCGGAGTAGAACCAGGACAGAAGCTGCGTATCTCCGGCAAAGGTGCGGCCAGCCCGAACGGCGGGCCTAACGGCGACCTGATGTTGGAGATCAACGTCAGCAAAGACTCCCGTTTTCGCCGTGAAGACAAGAACCTGATCACGACCGTCAAGATTCCTTTCACCGGGGCATGTCTCGGCACCACGGTCACCGTGGAAACTCTTGAGGATAGCAAACGCATCAAAGTGAAGCCAGGCACACAGAATGGCAGCAAGATCAGGCTCAAAGGTTTCGGTGTCCCGGCCCGCGCAGGCAACCCGAACGGTGACCTCTATGCTATCATCGAAATTGATGTACCACAGTTGCTGAGTGAGGAGCAGAAGGTGTTAATAGAGAAACTTCGAGATGAAGGGGTCTAAAAACCCAAGTAACGAGCAGCGTGTGGTGAGGAAAACAAAATTAAAGAAAGCGGCCCGGGCAGAAATGCCCAGGCCGTTAGTTTTTGTTTCGCCTACGCTACTCGCAACGCGTTGCGGTTCTTAATGACAACTCGGATCGTACATCATCGACAATCGCCCACGGCTGGACAAACAGTTTGCGCAGACTTCGCCTGCATCACCGTATTGCTCTTCAGCCAGGATCAGGCCCGCCTGAACCGACGCTTCGCCTGGCAGGTTGTCGGGGTCAAACTCTGTGCCGCAGTGCCGACAGGTAGCCATCATCTTTGCTCCAGGTGATTGCGCACCAATGCCGCCAGGGAATGGATAAAGTCCTGGTTATCATTGAGTGAAGGGGTTCTTTCAAAACGCGGCAAACCAACCTCCTCTGCGTGCATACGAAATTCGAAATCAATCTCCTGCAGGGTTTCGATATGGTCCGACACGAAAGAGATCGGCACGATCAACGCGCCGGGAGCTTGTTCTGCACCGAGTTGGTCGAGCACTTCCAGGGTGTCGGGCTCCATCCACTGCACCGGCCCGCTGCGACTCTGAAAGCCGAGCCTCCAGGGGTGACCGGGGAAACGCTCCATCACCCCTCGCACCGTAGAGGTTACATGATCGAGGTAGGGATCGCCTTCATCAATAAACTTCTGCGGCAAGGCATGGGCAGAGAAAAGAATGGGGATTTCATCACGAGACAGTTCGTGGAACTTTTCCAGCCCTTCTCGTATCCGGTTAGCCAGGGCATCAAGATAAGCGGGCCAATCGTACCATTCACTGATGATCGTATATTCAAGTTCCGGGTAAACCCGTGAGGCGGCGGCTTCAAAATCCTTAATACTGCTACCAGTGGTGGCGCTGGTGTAGTGCGGGTACATGGAGAGCACGACGGCCTGCGTAATGCCATCCTGCTTCATGCGCTGCAGGCACTCCTCGGCACGCGGTTGCCAATAGCGCATGGCAACGAACGGCTTGACCTGACCACCAAGTTCACGGGCGACACCCGCGGCCTGTTTTTCAGTCCATTCCAGAAGCGGGGATTTGCCACCGATTGAGGCATAGTTGACCTTCACCTTCGGTGCACGCAGTGTGCTGATCATGAAGGCAAAGGGCTTCTGCAGCAGTGCGCCGGCCGGCAACTGGATCAGGTCGCGATCAGAAAAGAGATTATAGAGAAACGGGCGGACCGCTCTTAACGAGTCAGGTCCGCCCATATTTAACAGTACCAGTCCGGTAGGTTTGTCGAGATTCATAAAAAACCGTGAGGGGTGAAGCGTGAGGGTGAGGGGTGAGGAGAATCAAATCAAAAGGAGCCTTTCCGCCTCACTCCTGACACCTCACACCTCACAGGTTATTTGCCGCTGAGCCTGTGCACACATTCAACCATGTGGATGGCGTTCTCCGGTGGCACGGTGGGCAAAATACCATGGCCAAGGTTAAAGATGAAGCCCGGACGACCAGCGTTCTCATCGAGAATGCGCTGCACCTCACGCTCGATGTGATCCTTCGGAGCATAGAGTACGGTCGGGTCGAGATTACCCTGAACGGCGATATCATCACCGAGAATGTCACGGGCCTTGCCAAGGTTGACATGCCAGTCGAGACCGAGCACATCGGCTCCGGACTCCTTCACCAGTTCGAGCATTGTGCCGCCATTTTTGACAAAATAAATGACCGGGATACCGTCGCGATTAAGGCCGTTGATCAGTTCCTTGACGTAAGGGAGGATATAGCGTTCATAATCGAGAGGCGCCAGCAGGCCACCCCATGTGTCAAAAATCTGGATGGCCTGAGCACCGGCTTCAATCTGCATGTTGAGGTAACGGCGATCCATCTCGGTGATCTTCTTCATCAGCGCGTCATAAAGCGGGAAATCCGAGTACATCATCTGCTTGAGAGAAGCGAAATCCTTGCTGCCCTTACCTTCAACCATGTAGCAGGCGAGAGTAAAGGGCGCGCCACCAAAACCGATCAGTGGCACACGGCCTTCAAAGGCAACCCGCAAGCGCTTGATAATGGCCGGCACATAAGAGACCGCTTGGCTCATATCCTCAGGCACCACCAGGGCATCGACATCAGCAGCGGTACGGATCGGGTCTTCGAAGACAGGGCCCGGAACGAAATCAAGTTTCATCCCCATCGGCTCAATCGGTGTCAGGATATCGGAGAAGAGGATCGCCGCATCAGCATCGAGGATATCGATCGGCTGGATGGTAACCTCCGCGGCGCGGGCGGGATCCTTGCAGAGATCGAGGAAGGTGCCGCCGCCCTTGGCGCGGACATCCTTGTAGCACTGCAGGTAACGGCCGGCCTGACGCATCAGCCATACGGGAACATAGTCTGTCGGTTGGCCCCAGCAAGCCTTGATGAACGTGTATTCTTGAGACATGAAACTCCTCCTGAAATTATCGTGAAAAGTGAAAGGTGAAACGTGAAAGGTTACAACCAGTCACTTTTCACGTTGTACGTTTTGGCCTCTTAAGATTTTTCTTTTGCAGCATTTTCGGCCGCCTCTTTCTCCATGCGCTTTTGCGTACGTGGTGGAACGTAATTGCAGAAAGGTTCTTCTGCCATGTAATCACCGTAGACAGCATCGGCACGGGCGCGGCAACCACCACAGACGTTGATGAACTCGCACTCCCCGCACTTGCCCTTGTACTCTTTAAAATTGCGCAGGTCGTTGAAAGTCTTGCTGTTGAACCAGAGATCCTTGAACGGCACCTGTTTAACATTGCCGACCGAGGAATGGAAGTAGGAACAGGGCTTGAGATTACCGAAGCAATCGATCAGGCAGATAGTCTGGGCAGCAATACAACCTTTGCCGCCACCGGTGGAGAATGTCAGGCTGCGGCGCTTGAAATCAACACCTTCGGCTTTGGCCATCTGCGGCACAACGCGATAGTAATGCGGAGCGCAGGTCGGGCGCATCAGGATCTCATCCTCGCCCTTCTCCTGTTGATAGTGCCAGGTCAGAATCTCCTCGTAGTCTTCCTTGGAAACCAGTTCGTTCATAATGTCTTCGCCACGACCGGTCGGTACAATCATGAACATATACCAGGCTGTTGCACCAAGCTCTTTAGCCACCTTGAAAGTGGCACCGATGTCTTTCTGATTACGCTTGGTAAACGAAGAGTTGATCAGGAACTTGATGCCGTTTCGATTAAGGGTTTCTGCAGCTCGCACCACACCGTCAAAGGCTCCAGGGCAGGCACGGAAGTCATCGTGGATCTCTGCTGTTGAGCCATCGAGAGACAAGGAGACCATCTTGATGTCGGCTTCAAGCATCTGCTGGCAGACTTCATCCGTGATCAGGGTGCCGTTGGTGGCCATGCACATTCGCAGGCCTTTGCTGGTACCATAACGGGCAATTTCAAAGATATCCTTACGCAGCAAAGGCTCTCCGCCAGAGAGGACCATGACCGGCTGGCTGACCTCACAGATGTCGTCAATCAGCTTGAAGGCCTCTTCGGTATTAAAATCGCCAACAGCCGCATCCATATCGGAGGAACAGCGGCAGTGTACACAGTTTAAATTGCAACGCTGGGTCGACTCCCAGGCGATCCATTTAGGGATATACTCTTCTTTTGGTGCCATATCGGCAACTCCTTAAAGATACTGTTGTTTTCAGAGAAAAGAATGCGGTTCGGGGCTACCCCGAACCACAAGTTCACATTTTACAACAAGACAAACCGCGATGACAAGTGATTAAGGACTTTTTAGCCTTTAAGACAGACAACCGAAGACAAACCAAAAAGGCAGCCCGAAGGCTGCCTCGCTGAAATGATTATAGGGACAATACTTAATGACTCGCCGCCTGTGTCGCCTCGCCGTGAAAAAACTCAGCAAAGATTCCGGCAACGGTTTCGATCTTTGTTGCCTTCCAGGCGTTGGTGCCACAAAAGACCAGCCCGGTTTCTGTGTCCCCGCGCTGGGCGCGATCAAGAGCATGCACGATACAGAAGCGCTCCCCTGAAGACTTGTATGCGCACTTACGCAGGCAGCCGGTCGGACAGGTAGGCGTCATCACCAGGTCACGTTCGCGAATCGCTTCGACATTACGGATCAGGGCTCTTCCCGGCAAGCCTGCCGGACTCATGAGCAGGCCGATATCTTCCTTGCTGCAATCCAGGTACGCCTGTTTGAACGCATCATCGGCGTCACATTCTTCGGTGCAGACAAAACGGGTGCCCATCTGAACGCCATCGGCGCCTTGCTCCATGGCATGCTGGAAATCTTCGTGATCCCAGATACCGCCGGCAGCAATAACCGGAATTTCAAGGTTCCACTTGTTGCGGAAATACTCTTTAACCCCACGAACTGTCGCATACTGATCGTACTCACCGGTACCAATTTTTTCCAGCTTTTCACCGAGGTGCCCACCGGCTGTATCGGGATCTTCTACGACCACGGCATCGGGGAGGCGACCGTAAGCTTTGTGCCATTTGCGGGCGATCAGTTCGGCGGCCTTGATTGAAGAAACAATCGGCACCAAAGCAACATCCGGCCATTCAGCGGTTAACTCCGGCAGGTTCATCGGCAGCCCGGCACCGCTGACGATCAGCTTGGCACCACCTTCGCAAGAAGCTTTGACCAGTGCAGCATAGTCGGTCACAGCGACCATGCAGTTGGTGCCGATCACACCATCAGGGGCAATCTCGTATGCCTTTGCCAGCTCATCCTTGAGAGACTGAGGCTCTATGGCGAAATAATTATCACCGGTGTACTGGGGATCGTTCAGGGCGATACCGGCAGAGGCCACAAGACCGACACCACCACAACGGGCAACGTGACCGGCCAGGCGGTGTCCTGAAACACGCACGGCCATGCCGCCTTGAATCAGGGGATAAGTGACTTCATGTTTACCGATGCGCATATTCGCTCCTTAAATATTGCTCCATAAAAAGTGCCATAATCACTGCCCAATTTAACAAAGGTTCATCGGTCCCTTTGTAATAATTCTGTAAAAACATTCTTCACTTCCACTTGTCGGACAGCGTCTGTAATGGTAAAGATGAGCCTATGAATTGGCTGAAACGTATATTTAACCCGCTCATGGCTTTCATCGGCATCCAGGTCGCCTGGGTGCTCGCGGTGATTGTCTGGCTCAACTGGTTTCTCGGCAATCATCGCAAGCTGAGAGCGCTGGCCGAAAAATACAGTCCGGAGTTACTCGTTGGAGGCCCAGACTGGTTGATTCTGACAGAGGGGTTGCTGCTGCTTGTCTCTATCCTTGTCGGCGTTTACGTCATCTTCCTGTATTGGCGCAAACAATCCTCCCTGGTTCGCGAACAACGCCAGTTTATCTCCCAGGTAACCCACGAGCTCAAGTCACCGCTGGCCTCGCTGCAACTGCATCTGGAAACAGTGCGTCGCCACCAGCCCTCACCGGAACAGCTAGCACCCTTTGTGGAGACCATGCTGAGCGATGCAAACCGACTCAATGGCCTGATCGACAACTTGCTGTCGGCTAACCGGGTGGGTCAGAAGCATTGGCGGCTCGAACTCCAATCAATCGATTTCAGCGCCTTTGTCGAAAAGTATTTCCGGGATCGTCAATTTACCCTGCCTAAGGCCGGCAAGTTATCACTCGACATCAAGCCCGAAATTTTCGCCGCAATCGACCAGGACGCTATGGAAACCGTTTTACGCAACCTGCTGGAAAACGCGGTCCTCTATTCCGACCAGTCTCCGGAGATCATGATCTCTTTGAGCAGCGACCAGAATCACTGTTATCTTGTCTTTACCGACCACGGCCGCGGCATCGAGCTTAAAGACCAGAAGAAAATCTTCAACATCTTCTATCGCGTGCGTCGCAAGAACGAAAATATCCGCGGCACCGGCCTCGGCCTGTTCATCGTACATGCCAATATCCTGCGCCATCACGGCAAGGTTAAAGTTGAAAGTCAAGGCCAGGGCCATGGGACAACCTTCAGGATCACCCTCCCCCTCACAAGATCAACATCAACAACAGAGGCCTCATGAAGAAACCACACATCCTCCTCGTCGAAGACGAAAAGCACATCGCCCAGGGCATCATCTTCAACCTCGAGCATGAAGGTTTTCTGATCACTCATGCCGAAACGGGCGCGGCTGCAATGGACGCCTTCGGTCGCCAGTCTTTCGACCTGGTAGTTCTTGACCTGATGCTTCCGGACAGTCATGGTTTTGACCTCTGCAGAGAGATGCGCAAAGCTCAGCCACAACTGCCGATCCTCATGCTTACAGCACTGGGTGAAGAACAGGATCGAATCAACGGACTGAAAGAAGGGGCCGACGACTACCTCACCAAGCCGTTCAGCCTCGATGAATTCCTGTTGCGCATTCATGGCATGTTACGCCGTTCAGCGTGGTATCAGCCCTCGCAGATAAAAGCAGAAGGCTACCAGTTCGGCAGCAACCTCATCGACCTGAACAACCTGGCGGCGGAAACCACCAAAGGCAAGATCAGGATTACCGAGCTCGAAGGTCGGATGTTGGCTATATTTTTCAGCCATGAAGGTGAAACCCTGACCCGGGCGACATTGTTAAAATCAGTCTGGGGAATGGCGGAAGACACGGAAACCCGTACGCTCGACAACTTCATTGTCCGCATCCGCAAGTACTTCGAAGAAGATCCGGCCAGTCCGAAACATTTTCTGACGGTGCGCGGGCGAGGCTATCGGTTTGAGCGAAAACCTGAGCAGGGGTAATTTTTTAACGCAAAGTCGCAAAGAACAATATCGAGACGCAAAGAAAGACTTAAGCGCTAAAGCTTAACCCTGATGTGGGTTGACCCTCCATGTCGTGTTAGGTTTTCCCTTTGCGTCCTGCTTGAACCCTTTGCGTCTTTGCGTTAAAGTTCTGCTTTGTTTCTGACATAACCAACAATCAAGCAAAAACCTTCAATTTGAGGAGAAACTATATGAAAGCAGTTTTGATGGATGAATTCGGTGGTCTTGAAGTTCTCAAAGTTGGTGAAACCGCGAAGCCTTCGCCTAAAGAAGGCGAAGTTCTGGTCAAGGTGATTGCCACATCGATCAACCGCCCCGACCTGGTGCAACGTGCGGGGAACTACCCACCCCCTGCCGGCGATTCAGAAATTCTTGGCCTTGAAGTATCCGGTACCATCGAAGAGATTGGCCCTGGCGTAGAGGGTTGGAAAGTGGGCGAGCGGGTTATCAGCCTGGTAGGCGGTGGCGGCTATGCGGAATACGCTGTGGCCTACGCCAGTCATCTGATGCGCATCCCTGAAAGCATGAGCTTTGAAGAGGCCGCCTGTGTCTGTGAATCCTACATCACGGCGTTCCTCAATGTCTTTATGATCGGCGACTTCCAGGACGGCCAGACCGCCATCCTCCACGGCGGCGGCGGTGGCGTCAACACCGCGGCCATTCAGCTCAGCAAGGCCCTCACTCCGAACAGCAAGTTGATTGTCACAGCCCATCCGTCGAAAATGGATCGGGTCAGTGATCTCGGCGCAGACCTGGTTATCAACTACCTGGAGAATCCAGACTTCACAGGAATCGTCAAGGATTACACCCAGAAGAAAGGTGTTGATCTGGTTCTCGATCACGTCGGCGCCAAATACCTTGGCCCGAACATGAAGTCCCTCGGCTACAAGGGTAAAATGGTCAGCATCGGTGTGATCAGCGGCATCAAGGCTGAACTCAACCTCGCCTTGATGATGGTCAAGCGCCAACAGATCATCGGCTCGGTGCTGCGCTCCCGCCCAGTCCCTGAGAAAGCCGAGATTGTCGCCGAATTCACACGTCGCGCACTGCCCAAATTCGCCGACCGCACCATCGTGCCGATTATTGAAAAAGTATTTACCATCGATGAGGTCGTAGAAGCGCACCGGATGATGGAAGAAGATAAACATTTCGGCAAAATCGTGCTGAAGATCGCAGAAGACTAACGTCTGAAGACGACAAGATCAGAACCAAACTGACACAAAGCGCCGCAACCCTGAACAGGGCGCGGCGCTTTTGTTTTTAAAAACCTGGATCTTGATCACAGCACTCAAACGACTCTTCGACTTGAGCTTCACTCCAGATTATTTCAGCCTCTTGGTTTTTGCGAGTGAAGACTCATAGCGCATTAAACAAGCCAATTCAGTAACAAGCAAACATTCTACAGTTGACCCAGAGTCAATAATCAGGCAATTTTTGTTGCATGCGAATTGATTGCGCACTGAACATTATCCTGATCGGTATGCCGGGAGCCGGCAAGAGTACCGTAGGCGTACTGCTGGCCAAGCGGCTCGGCTACAACTTCGTCGACACCGACCTGCTGCTCCAGAGCCAGCAGCAATGTCGCCTGCAGCAGATCATCGCCAGGGAAGGCCTGGAGAATTTTAAAGCTATCGAAGAGCAGGCTCTGATTGAGCTCACAACAACGCACAGCGTGGTTGCTACCGGCGGTTCTGCGGTGTACAGTGAGCGGGCGATGGCCCGGCTAAAAAAGCTCGGTCAACTGGTTTTTATCGACATTCCCCTGGAAGAATTGCTCGGCAGGGTCAACGACATGGACAACCGGGGGTTGGTCATCGGCCCAAACGAAACCTATGAGAACCTTTATAAGGAACGCCTGCCTCTTTACCAGAAGTTCGCTGAGGTGACGATCCACGGCGACGGGATGACGGTAGAGGCGGTCGCGGCTGAGATCGAGAAATCTGTGTGCGACGGCACAGACGAATAGAGAAACCA
Organism: Deltaproteobacteria bacterium IMCC39146; assembly: GCA_030005635.1. GTDB lineage: Bacteria > Desulfobacterota > Desulfuromonadia > Desulfuromonadales > BM103 > M0040. Next base: position 157,142 of record JARUHP010000002.1, on the reverse strand, counting down.
GGGACAAGAATTTAAATTATGTCTTACGGAAAATACTTTAATAAAGGGCAGAAAGTCTTCATCAAACGGATCTTCACTGATGGAGAACAAGTCGCCCTGGACACCATCACCGGCTACGCCATGCACAGCAAACCGATGCAGCTTGACCTGGCGCTTCCCTACGGCTGTGATGCCGCAGATTCCTACCCTTTTGAGCCGGGTATGCAGTTTGAAATTCTAACCGACCACATGGGCATGGGGTTGCGCCTGGTCTCCTCTTTTGTTGAACGCATCAGCGGTCAGGATATCCGTCTGCAGTTTGAAGGCAACCTGGAATTCATTTCCAGACGCATCTATCGTCGCGTGGACGTGAATGCCTGGGTAGGCATTCATCGGAATACGGGCAATCTGGCAGACATGCGTTCCCTCTGGGAAGAGAATCTCAAGAAAATCAAGGACGGGGTCTCTGCTGCAGAGTTGACCGAGTTTAAAAAGAACCTGATCAACCTGGCCGGAGGCGGCATCAGGCTCCCCCTCAAGGCTCCTGTCGAACAATCAGATCTGGTTCTGGTCTACCTCTCCATCGGTGACAAGAAGGGGATCATCTGCGCTTTGGCCGAAGCAGTTTGGATCTGCGATGTCGATACCAACGATATGCAACAGATTGGCCTGCGTTTTTTAAATGTTCTGGAAGAAGATCAGGCACGCATTGATGTGGTGGTAAAAGCGCTGCTGGAACGACTCGGCAAAACCGGCGAAGAGGGTGAGAGCTGAAACCTGTCTTTACTTCGGCAGAGATTCTCGCAAACGTTTCCAGAGCTCCCCCTGATCACCTGTTAGAACGCTCTCCGCATCGGCTTGCAGAACAGACCAGTCACCACGTTGAATTTCAGCACCCAACTGCCCCGCCGCCCAACCGCTGTAACCGACAAAAGCCCGGTAGCTGACAACCTCGGTAGAAAAATCCGTCCATTCATCAAGCACTCCAACCCCTGTCACATAAAGACCTGCAACAACTTCATCGGCAGGCTCTGGTGGATGATTGCGAACCTTGACCAAAGCAAGCAGGGTGTTCGGGTCAACCGGGCCTCCATAAGAGAGTGTGCCCCCATCTCCGGTCAAGCTCGAATCTTTTGGAAGGATCGCCGACAGAGACAAGCGACTATTCCTATTGACGACTAATCCTGCGCTACCTTGCTCACTGTGCTGAATCAGGAGAATGACCCCGTTACGAAAACGCGGGTCCTTCAGTTGTTCATCTGCGACCAGGAACATCCCCTTCTCGGGAGTGCTCGCATGCAGGACACTGGTCACTGACAGAAGAACAAGGAGGGTCAAGCAACAACAACGAAGAGAGACTCTTTTCAAAAGCATTGAAGCCCTTCCTTTATTAAGCACGATGGCATTGTCCTCTATAAATTGAAGTATTACTCAACCGACGCCTCTCGAGGCAAGAGAACCCAGAAGCGTACGCTTTGTTTCATGCGACCTGCCTGAGATCCGGCCTGTGAGCCCATTCCCCAGAAAAAATCTCCGCGAACTTGGCCCTTAATAGCCCCCCCGGTATCCTGCGCCATCATCAGGCGTCGCAGCGGCTTATCACTGTTCGGCCAGAAGGTGTCAACGAAAACCGGCGCGCCCAGAGGTATGTGTCGACGATCAACAGCAAGGCTCCGGCCAGGGGTCAGCGGCACACCAAGCGCCCCCGGCGGGCTCTTCACATCAGCAGGCAAAGCTCTGAAGAACACATAGCTAGGGTTCTGGTTGAGGAGGTCATCGACTTCGCTCGGATTGTTGCTTGCCCATAACCTGATATTCTGCATCGACATCTTGCTACGAGGCATGGCACCACGATCGATCAGGTATTTACCGATTGACCTGTAAGGGTGGCCGTTCTGGTCTGAATAGTTGACCATAACCTGTTCGCCATCATCAAACAGAATCCGACCTGAACCCTGGATTTGCAGAAAGAAGAGTTCGACCGGGTCAGCCACCCAGAAGAGTTCCTGACCAACCAGAGGTCGTTTCTGGTTTTCGATCTCGCTTCGATCCCAGTAAGGGACAACCCTGTGCCCGTCAAGACGACCACGTAAGCGATAATTGCTTAAATCCGGGTAGACATCACTCAAGTCGATGGTCAGCAAATCGTTCGGACGTTGATAAAGCGGATAAGGGTAAGCGTCTGAAGCCACCCGACTCCCCTTCAGATCCGGAACGTAGTAGCCGGTTAGCAATCCTTCCGTGGTGCCGTCCGGTTTACTAACCTGATGAGGCTCAAAATTACGTTCAAAGAAGGCACGGACCTCTGTTTCGGACGCTTGCTTCATGGCCGCGGCCTGCTCACAGGCCGGCTGCCATTGTGGCCGCCAGCGCAGCGCCGAACAACTTTTTAGCAAAGCGCCAAGAGCGAGACCCGGGTTGTCCTCCTGCCAGCCAGCAACATCCGTCCAGTCGACAAGCAGCAGAGTGGCTACACCTTTATCAACAACTGGCACTTCTTCAACCGGCTCCTCGACAACCGGAGGAGGCTCCGGTGGCTTCGCACAGGAAGAAAGAAGCAGCACGCCAACAAATATCAGCAAAGATAGTTTATTCATAAAATATGTTCTCTCAACATGACCACTTCCAAATTTCTCAGATGAAATAAAGTGAGACTACCGGATTTTACTTACAGCCCTACAGCTTACAGCTTGATGTGTTTTTTCTGATCAGAACATATCGACCGGATCGACATCAACAGTCAACACAACCCCGGCGGGGAGTTGTGTTCTGAGTCGCTGCAACTGCTCAATCTGACGACGCAAGGGCTCACGCTCTTTTGCCTTGAGCAGAATTTGAACCCGATGCTTGTTGCGTAAACGCGGCAACAGACAGGGGGCCGGGCCAAGGACTTCTGCATCAATCGTATCAGATGTCAGGTTAACAGAAATCTGCTCAGCTGCACGGTTCACCTTGGTTTCATCATTGCCACTCAAGACCAGGTTCACCAGGTATCCGAAGGGTGGATACGCCAGGACCTGACGTTGCGACAACTCAAGAGCAGCAAAGCCCTGGTAGTCGTGGCGGGCAACGAAATCAAGGGCGTAATTATCTACGTCATAGGTCTGGATCATGACACGCCCAAGGCGGTCTCCACGCCCGGCTCGTCCGGCAACCTGGCTGAGGAGCGAGAAAACCCTTTCAGCGCTGCGAAAATCAGGCAGGTTCAGTGCTGTGTCGGCGTTGAGGACACCGACCAGTGTGACCGCCGGGAAATCATGGCCCTTGGCGATCATCTGCGTACCGATTAAAACGTCAATCTCGCCCGCCGACATCTGTTCTATCAACAGATGATGAGAACCCTTTCGGGTCGTGGTGTCGCGATCCATGCGCGCCACCCTCGCCTCGGGGAAAAGTTCCCGGATCTCCTCTTCGAGGCGCTCTGTACCCATTCCTTCGGGGAGCAAGCGGACACCGCTGCACCGATCACAGCTCTCCGGCGGGCTCATGTGGAAATCACAGTAGTGACAACGCAGAGAGCTCTGCACCTGTGAATAGGTCAAGGTGATATCACAGTTAGGGCATCGCAGGGCTGCACCGCAGTCATGGCACAACAGAAAGGGAGCATAGCCGCGACGATTCAACAGCAGCAGTGCCTGCTCGCCGGCGGCCAGAGCTTCCGCCATAGCGATCTGCAGCGGCTCACTCAGCTGGCTTTCTCCTTCATGTTGCGCAAGATCGACCAGGTGGACTTCCGGCAAGGGCCTTTCAGCAGTCCTCTCGGGCAGCTCAAGGTGTGTCAGATGCCCGCTCAGAGAGCGCTGATAGGAGGTCAGAACAGGCGTGGCGCTGCCCAGGATAACGACGGCCTCATCCATCTGGCCGCGCATTAAGGCCAGGTCTCGGGCATTGTAACGAAAGCCTTCCGACTGTTTGTAGCTGCCATCATGTTCTTCATCGACCACGATCAGCCCCAGCTCAGGCAGCGGTGCAAAGACCGCAGAACGAGCGCCGATCACAACATCGACATCACCTCTTGCAACCTGCCTCCAGGCATCATAGCGTTCACCATCGGACAGGCCGGAGTGGAGCACTGCCAGGCGCACTCCGTGATTCTGAAACCAGCTGCGAAAGCGCGTCACCAGTTGCGGCGTCAGGGCAATTTCAGGAACCAGGACCAACGCCTGTCGCCCTTCTTCAAGGACTTTGGCTATCGACCTCAGATAAACCTCGGTTTTGCCGCTGCCGGTGACGCCGTGAAGAAGAAACGGGGTAAACGTCGACGGGCCATCAAGGGCGTCTTCGACTGCTGTAACCGCAACCTGCTGAGCAGCATTCAGTTCAACAGGGAAGTGCTCTACAACTCCGATTTCAGCAAACGGATCCCGGCAACGTTCAACCTCTTCGAACTGCAGGAATTTCAGCTCAACCAAACGCTGCAAAGCAGCATGAGGGGCAGGAAAAGTTTGTCGCAGCTGGCTTAACGTACACTCGTTCTTCGAGCGGATATAGTCGAGGATTTCCCGCTGTCGCGCACCTTGCGGTTGTTCCTCCCGTTCCATTGCCCGGTAAAGCTTGTCGCTCAAAACGGACGGTTTGCTATCCAGAGCCGAGAGACCGGCCGGCAGAGCCGTCCTTACCGCCTGGCCGGGGGGATAAACATAATAACGTGCCGCACGCAGGTAGAAAGCAGCGTGATTCTGGTGGAACAGAGGATGGGGATCGATGACTTCGAGAATATCTTTCAGCTTTGCGTCACCGGGCTCTGTCCAGTTCATGATATAGCCAACCACTTGACGGCGGCCAAGAGGAACCCGAACACGACTACCGATACAAACCTTATCGGCCAAACGGGCAGGGATTGTATAGTTGAGAATTTTATCAAGAGGCGCAACAACTGCTATTTCTGCGGCTCGTGCCGGTGCTGTTATAGAAGTCACGAAAAGCCTGGATATCCAAAGGCAAAAAACAGCGGGCAGGGCCATCCGACCCTGCCCATCAATCTAAAGCGCGTTACAAGTTCCTACTCTGTACCCACAATCTGGGCGGCAACCTGGTCAGCAAACTCGCGGCATTCGCGAAGATTGTCGTCGGTCGGGGAGAAACGTAGCGTCAGCCCGGGCACCGGCATCTTGAAACGCAGCCCCTTCAAGCGTTCTTCGACCAGTTTGACCGCTTCACCACTCCAACCGAAAGAGCCAAAAGCTGCAGCAATCTTTGCTTTGGGCGTCACCAGGGAGAAGAGTGACATGGCGTGCCAGGCCTGTGGTGGCGCATCGCGATTGATTGTCGAAGTCCCCACCAGAACCAGATCAGCCAACTCCAGTTCGTCACGTAAGTCACTATCGCGCAACTCGCACATACGCAGCACAACAACTTGGAAGTTTTGTTTCTCAAGCTGCTCACGAATTTCTGTCGCCATGCGGTGAGTATTGCCGTGCGCAGACATGGTCAACATCAGGGCGCGAGGATTTGGCTGCTCCGGCGGCAAAGCTGACCAGCGCCGATAAGCATTGACCACAGCAGCCGGGTCGGTCCGGCGAATCGGCCCGTGAGAGGGACAGATCAATTTCAGTTCCAGCTTGTCGACTTTGCTGACGGCAGCCCGAACTTTGTCTTTGAAAGGACGCATAATGCAGTCGAAATAGAAATGAAAGTCCTGGGAGAAGTCCGGGATCTCATCATCAAAGAGTTTGCTGGCGCAGTAATGAGCTCCGAAAGCATCACATGGGAAGAGGACGGCGTCCTCAACCAGGTAGGTGAACATGGTATCCGGCCAATGCAGATTAGGAGCCAGAACAAAACGCAGGGTACGCCCACCAAGGTCGACTTCATCACCATCACTAACGACCTGGGCGTTGAACGGCCCGTTCAACAACTGGGACAAGAAGTTCTGCGCCGGACGCGAGCAGTAAACCGGTAGATCCGGACGCTTTTCAAGCAGCTTGATCAAGGCACCGGAATGATCGGGCTCTGTGTGGTTGACAACCACCAGGTCGATATTATCGAGGCCAACACACTCTTCGATCTTGGCAAAAAATTCTTCAGTAAAAGGGGCCTTGACGGTATCGATCAAGGCGATTTTCTCGTTCCCTTTTACAACATAAGAATTGTAGGTGGTGCCATTGTGCGTCGGGAAAAGCTCATCAAAAATCTGTAGCTCTGCATGTCTGACACCAACCCAGAAAACATTGTTGGTGACCTCTTGATAATGTTCCATAACGTCTATCACCTTTCTTTTTAAAAAATGATCCCTTATTATTAACTGAACCCATCATAGGTATATGTTGATTAATGCGAAATCTAAAGATAATACAACTGCGCTATTCTGGCAACCATAGCCCGACCACTTCTGGCAGGTTCTTATGAGCTTTTCTTCCCGCCAACGAAAAGGAGTGAGCAGGCGGCGGTTCCTCTCCCTCGGGCTCGCCGGAGCTAGCGGTGCTTTACTGGCAGATTCCCTCTGGTATGAGCCGCAAGCCCTGAAAATTGAACGGCACAAGCTGCAGGCTGCTTCTCAGGGTGGGAAAGTTCGCATCGTCCAGATCAGCGATCTGCACCTGAGCGACTTCAACAGCTACTTTGAAGAAGTCACCAGACAAGTAGCGGAGCTAAAGCCTGATCTGATTTTGCTTACCGGAGACTATCTTGAAGAACAGCGCAACATAAGGGGTGTCCTCAGTTTTATGAAAAGGCTGAAGGCAACTCACGGCATTTACGCAGTGCAAGGGAACTGGGAATACTGGTCGCGGTTGGAGGGAGAGAACCTGCGCAGGCACTTTGCCGGGGTCGGCGTGAAATTATTGATCAATGAACGGGCGGATCTGGAGATCAATAGCCATGCCCTGTCAGTCTTCGGCCTCGACTACCCGTCTTCCACGGATCACCTGGAACAACTCCAGAAAGAAGTCGACCCGAAACGCTTTAATCTACTCCTATCCCATGTGCCGGCCTTTGCCCACGAACAGCTCAACAAGGAGATCAACCTGATCCTGAGTGGTCACACTCACGGCGGTCAGGTTCGCCTGCCTTATCTACCACCATTCTACCTGCCACGCTACGCCGGCCGTTTCGTCGCCGGATTCTACCAGGTCAGCCAGCACCGCATACCGCTCTACGTCAGTCGCGGCGTTGGCACCAGCGTCCTGCCGATAAGATTTTTCTGCCGTCCGGAGATCGGGCTTTTTGAATTAACCGGTTAAGGTTTCGATTCAGACCCGGTAACTTCCAGGCAGCGTTGCAACGAGGAAAATCATCCGGAGGGATACTGACGACAGTACTCATAGAGAGCCATGCTGGCAGCGGTGGCAGCATTAAAACTGTGAGGCAGGCCATAGACCGGGATCTCGACAACATCATCCAGAAGTTCCAGGATCTCCGGCGTTAACCCGGTACGCTCGTTACCAACCACCAGAACAGTACGCCTCGAAAAGTTATAGTTATGAATGCTCGTTGAGTTGGTGGTCTGTTCAAGGCCCACCAGGCAGTACCCGTCGCTGCGCAATTTTTGCAGCACAGGAGCCAGGCTTCTATGAATCGAGACCTCGAGTTCTTCGGCGCCGTCGCGGGCGATCTTTGAGATCAGGCTGGCATTGCCGGTCAGGACAAGTCGCTCCACGGCGCAGGCGCTTGCCGTTCTGGCAACGCTCGAGATGTTGACGTTGCTGCGCATGGGGGCACAGGCGACGATCAGTTCGCGAGGACGGCTAAGAGCAGAGCCCTCCTTATGACGCAGATGTTCGAATTGGTTCATAGAGGCACTCTTTTACTGGTGTTTTCAGATAATTCTTCCTGCGAGTAAAATACTTGTTCCAGATAGAGGCCGGAGGCGGGAGCTGTCCCGGGAGCGGCCTGGCGATCCCTCGCCTCAAGAATCCGACAAAGGTCATCACGCGTATAGCGTCCCTCACCAACCTTGACGAGAGCACGGACAATGTTGCGCACCATCTTGTACAAAAAACCATCGGCGCGGATATCGAAAGTGATCATTGGCAGATCGTGGCTGAGCACCGCCTCGAAAACTGTGCGCTGCGTCGACTTCTGCTTGAAGTTCGTCCGCGTCGCGAACGAGGCAAAGTCCTGTTCACCGATAAAGACAGAACAGGCGTCAACCATTGCCTGCACATCAAGGGGCTCTTTAACATGCCAGACCCTGCCATCATGTTCGGAAGGCAGTTTGCCATCATTCCAGATGAGATATCGATAGCGCTTGGCGACAGCTGAATCACAGGCGTGAAAATCTTTTGCAGCACAACGGACATCAAGGATACGAACGTCCGGCGGTAAAAGCTGGTTGAGCTTCTCCTGAACAAGTGCAGGCGGCAGGTCTTCGGGAAGCGGGAGACTCGCCACCTGACCGTGAGCATGAGTACCGCGGTCGGTACGACCGGAACCCTGCGCCGCGACACGAACACCAAAGGCCTTCGTCACCGCCTGTTCAAGGGCAAACTGCACGGTCGGCTTGTCACCATGCCTCTGCCAGCCGAAGAAAGCACGGCCGTCGTAGGCGAGGGTCAGCTTGTAGTTAGATAGTTGCGTGTCTGAAGTGGCCATAAGAGGATAAAACCTACAGCTCTTCCAGGAGAGGTATCAGACGGTTGAGCTCTGCGACCAATTCGCCAAAGCCGTCACCATCGAGGCTCTGGGCGCCATCACAGAGAGCCTTGTCCGGATCGGGATGAACTTCGACCATAATACCGTGAGCCCCGACCACGATTGCGGCTTTAGCCATCGGGCCGACCAGAGAACGTCGTCCGGTCGCATGGCTGGGATCGACCACGATCGGCAGATGGCTCATCTCTCGGATCAAAGGAACGACACTTAAGTCGAGCGTATTGCGTGTGGTTTTTTCAAAAGTCCGAATACCTCGCTCGCAAAGGATAACGTTCGGATTGCCTTCGGAGAGGATATACTCGGCAGCGGAGAGAAACTCCTCGATGGTCGCACTCATCCCTCTTTTAAGGAGGATCGGGTGACCGGTCTTGCCCGCTTCCTTAAGCAGATCAAAATTCTGCATATTACGAGCGCCGATCTGCAGGACATCAGAATAGCGGCAGATGTTTTCAAGCTGCTCAATGCGCATGACCTCGGTAATCACCGGCAGACCTTCAGCATCACCTGCCTGGCGCAGGTACTTCAATCCTTCAACACCCAGGCCTTGGAAGCTGTGAGGGCCGGTACGCGGCTTGTACGCACCACCACGCAGCATATGAGCGCCATGTTCTTTGACCAACCTGGCGGCAGCGAGCATCTGCTCCTCGCTCTCCACCGAACAGGGGCCAGCGATGATTACCGGTGGCTGATTATCTCCGAACTTGACGCCGCCGGCTTCAACAATGGAGGCTTTTGGATGAAAATCTCGGGAGACCAGTTTATAGGGTTTACTGACGTGAATAACTTCGCGGACACCGGGGAGTTCACGAATCGTCGTATCATCCACATAACCCTGGTTGCCAAGGACACCGATAGCGGTACGCAGGCTGCCGGGAATTGGTTCCGCGGTCAGGCCCATAGCGACAACAGCGTCCGTAACAGCCCGGACCTGTTCATCGGTGGCAGAATGATGCATGACGATCAACATGAGAAAAACTCCTTAAACGTTTGGAGGAATAAACACGGCAAAGCCGATTAACGCTACAGCGCAGGGTACTTTGCTAAGATCAGGATTTCAAGCTCTTTCCTTTTGTTTCCAAAGAGGGACGTTCAGCTTATTCACCGTCAATGATTCGGCAATGGCCTGGTGCACAACGGAGTCTATAAGACTGGCGGAGATAATCAAGAGTATGACAGACTGCCTATTCCTGGCCAGTTTGAGCACAAAGAGCCCAGGACGATTGTTGAATGCTGCCAGGAATAGGGTAATATATAGTCAAATTAGACAGTTTTGTCTTTTTATTGATTCACTGTTCAGTCTCGGGGGGATTGACTCTTCAATCCAAGCACCATGTCATTAATCAAACGGAACAGAAGCCGCCGCAGAAGAAATTTCGACGAGGACAGCAAGGTCCTGATTGTCACCTTGCTTTTCTGTCTGTTTTTTTCAGTGGTTGGTTTTCAGGAGACACTGGGCACTTACCAAATGATTGTCCTTGGCTTTGTGCAACTGCTCATGGTCATGGCGATCGGTGAGATCAGGGGGATCAGCCTGCTCAGAATCCCTTCGCCAAAGATTATCTTTTACTTCTTCCTCATCCTGTTCATAAATATTTCTGCCCGGTATTTCACCGAAAACGCACTCGATACATCCCTGTTCGTTTCCAAGTGGTTTCGCTCCTTGGTCACAGTGGATCAAGGCGCTGAGATCAATGACAAGTCTCTTCTTTTTGCATTACGACTGGTTCACTATCTGATCGCTTTCGGCATCCCGTTTTTCGTTGCAAGCGTCATCGATCTTTATTGCACAGAGCGCAAGAGCATTCTCAAATTAGAAACCGAAAAAAAGGATGCCGAATTTCAAGTTGTCAGCCACATGGCACATAATATAAAGCCCAAGCTCAGCTCCGCCCAATCGGTACTGAGTCATCTTAAGGATTTTATTCACAAGGAAAATCTCGAGAAGGCGCCGCTACAGAAACAGTTCTACGAGGGACAGACTGACGAAACTGTGACAGAGGCTATCCAGAAAGCCCAAGGCGCTTTAAATCAGGTCAACGAAGAGATCATCAACATCAGAGATCTCATTACTGAAGAGATCAATACAGAGGACTTCCAGAAAGTTGATCTTGAGGAGCTTTTTCGTGAGCAGATCATCCCCCTTTTCGCCAATGAAAAAGAAAACCTTCATATCGAGTTAGAGGCGGGATCCACATGTAAAGCAGTCCTCCACAAACACTCCTTTGTCGAGTCAATGAACAACCTGATCCGCAATGCGCTGGTACACGGCTTTACCAACCCGAGCTTTCGGCATATCATCAAGTTTGTCATCAGAAAAAAAAGAGGCGGGATCATTGTCGACTATTTAAACAATGGTGATCCTTTGCCAGAGGAGATGAGCCAGAACAACCTGCTTTCATATGGGGTAAAAAGTGTAGAAAGCCCCGGCGGAGGGCTTGGCATGGCCTATGTTGGGAAAATGATCAAGGCCCATCACGGAACGTTTGAGATTCTCGACAATCCTGATTACAACGTTCACTTCCGGATCATCCTGCCAAAAGGAGGCGTGCATTGAACAAGAAACTTCCCAGACCTTTGAGGGTTCTGATTATCGATGATGATAAGAGCTTCGTCGAGGAGTTACAGCGAGATGCAAACCCTTATCGCATCATCCTGGATCATGCCATGAGTCTGGAAGAAGCAATCGAGATTATGGATGAAAGGGGCGAAAAAGCTTTTGCCGGAATCATTCTCGACGTCATCTGTCTGAAGAAGAAGGAGCAGAAGGTTCCAGATGAAAGTTTTCTTACCAGGGCTAAAGAGGTCTTTGACCGGAAAACCCCGAGTCTGCCTAAAGCTATCCTGACTGCAGAGCCAGGACACTTCAAGACGCTGAAACCTCTCTACGAAGGAACTCTTTCGGTCTATCTCAAAGGTGGCAAGGATCAGGACCGGATGTTTGCTTTTTTCTGCAAGGAGAGCGAAAAACTTGAGACTGTCCGTATGGCTTCTCAGTACCCGGAAGTTTTTGAGGTTTTCGAAAAGCAATTCCTGAGCAACAGTGAAGAGCAGGAGTTGATTGCCTGCCTGAAGCTCATGGATAGCTCTGATCCCGTGGTTATTGCAGACAACCTGGCCCGACTGCGGAGGTTGCAGGAAGCGATCTACCTGGCCCTATACCGAAAGGATCCAAGCTATATTCCTCCCGGCGCTGGAATCGGAGGCGGGTCACTGTTTAAACATGTTATCCGCCACTTCAAAGTCATGCACCTGATCGAGCATGGCAAGATCATTGAGGTTGCTTCGGGACTGGTTCACTCCATTGGCAGCGATCACGGGACCCACGTTCCGAGCAAGCCCCCCTTGTACGCCCCCACCAGGTACACGGTGCAGATGACGACCTTTGCCATTCTGGACCTGATCTTATGGTTCAAGGAGATCATGGAACCTAAGATTACTTCGAGTAGCTGCACCTCAGTGTCTTGACAAATCCTAGGCCCAATACTGTCAAAGACTCAACGCGCCAGATAATAGCTATTTCCGCGATAAGGATTTCAAGTTTTTCCCTCCTGTGTTATCACCGCTTGGCGCAGCACACAATTTTCGCTATGCTGTCCGAGGGCACTCATGCCCACCCGCAGCCTTTTATATTATGTTAGACGAAATTCAGGAGGTCATCATGCCCCCTAAGCTCTTGATTATCGCAATCGCAATCATTCTGAACGCTACAACGGCCCCTTTTGCCTACGCAGATAGCCAGACAGAGGCTCGTAAACTGATCAATTCCCAGGGCTGCATGGCCTGTCATACGCTGGACGGCAATGGCGGTGTCATAGCAGGTAGCTTCGAAGCAATGCGCGATAAACTAACGCGTGCTCAAATACGCTCCCAACTTGTAAACCCGGAACGAAAACACAGCAATGGCAAGATTCCGGATTTCAGTCACCTCTCAGAAACTGAGATTGACGTTCTCGTCAACTTCATACAAGCAAAGCCTTAACGATGTAAGGCGATCAACCTTTCGCATAACTGGAAAAGATAAATGACGCAACGTACCATCCCGATCACATCAGCAAACTTTATTGTCGGCAGAACCCCCGACCGGCCACTGGACTTGCCGTCCATGTTCGGCAACAACCAACCCCTGGCACTGGAGATAGGCTGCGGCACAGGCCATTTCGTGCTTGAGCGTGCTCGCAAACAGCCAGAGACAAACTTCCTTGCTATCGATATCTACAATAAAGGCTGTCTTAAAACCTGTAAGAAGATTGATGAATCCGGCGTGCAGAACGTTCGCGTCATGCGCGTTGAAGCCCGCTGGCTGTTGGACAAAGGGCTGCAACCAGAGAGCCTCTCTGCGGTCTATATTAACTGCCCGGACCCCTGGCCCAAAAAACGCCACTGGAGCAGACGGCTGGTCAATCGCGAGTTCCTCCTCAACCTGGCTCAGCATCTTGAACCGGGAGGAGATTTCTTTTTCAGCACCGATTTCGACAACTATGCCGAAAGCGTCGCGGAGCAGATTCGTGACCTGAACGGCTATTACAATATGCTGCAAGACGAGTGGACTCACGACTTGGCCGACTACCCGATCTCAAAATACATGCAGAGGTTTCTCGATAAAGGCCAACAAATCTACTACATGCACTACAAACGTGATGCAGGCGTGCCACGCCATCTCCTGCCATCCCCTCCGGTGCGGCGAGGTTTTCGTTTCGACTGGCAAAAGGTCGGAAATGACTGAGTATCTTACGACTCAACTGCCGGGGACGGGAGGGATCATCCGCCAACAACCTGAAGATTTCCAGGTTGAAGAGATCCCCCTTTACGAACCCTGTGGAGAAGGTGACCATCTTTTCATCAGTGTAGAGAAGTGCGGATTGACCACCTACGATTTGCTCCGGGAGCTTTCGACCGCCCTTAAGTGCAATGAACGCGATCTCGGCTATGCCGGTCTCAAAGATGCCAGGGCGATTACCCGGCAAACAGTCTCCGTGCCATTACGCAAACCGGAAGACGTCAAAGGACTGGAGATTCCAGGTGTAACGATTCTCTCAGCGCGACTGCATGGCAACAAGCTGCGTCCCGGCCACCTGGCGGGGAATCGCTTCCAGATCCGCATTCACCAACCCGACCAGGAAGGTTTGTCGCGCGCGGAGACGATTCTTGGCGTTCTGCAGAATATCGGCGTCCCAAATCGCTTTGGCGAACAACGCTATGGCTCCCTTGGCAATTCCCACCGAATCGGCAAGGCCATCCTGCGCAACGACTTTAAAACCGCTATTCGAGAAATCATCGGCGACCCGAAAGAGATTAACCATGAGAGTTGGAAGCTGGCGGCTGAAGCCTATCATGCAGGTGATCTGAAAACTGCCGTAGAGAAATTACCTCGCCATTGCAGACCGGAGCGTCGGCTGCTGGAGATGGTTCAGGAAGGCAAGAGTCCTCGCAAGGCGGTCCTCGCTATGCCAAGAAAGCTGCTCCGTCTCTACCTTTCTGCGTACCAATCATGCCTCTTTGATCGCTTGGTCGACATGCGCATGGCTTCCCTGGAGCGCATCTGGCCCGGAGATCTGGCCTACAAACATGTTAACGGCGCCTGTTTTCTGGTCACCGCCCCTGAGGTAGAACAACCGCGCGCAGACAGCTTCGAAATCAGCCCCACAGCCCCCCTGTTCGGCTACAAGAGCAAGCTTGCCAAAGGCCAGGCCGGCCTGCTCGAGCAAGGTCTGCTCGATAAAGAGAAGCTCAACCTTGAGGCGTTCCGCCTATCGGGTGGACTGGCAATGGAAGGGGAACGGCGGCCGTTGCGGGTACCGATTCAGGCTCCGGAGTGTATTCGGGAAAAAGATTCGCTACTGGTTAGCTTTTCATTACCGAAAGGCAGCTTCGCGACGACCGTCCTCAGTGAGATCATGAAAACATGAGTTTTTGCCTTGAATTGGCAGACCCTTTGCATTAAAAACAGTTTAAACAACACTTGGGTTTTTCGTTGCAGTGGCTCATTTGCTGCTTAATATTGTAGAGGAGCTCGAGGCATGTCACAAACGAACGAGCAGGACTCCCCCAGCAGGAAAGATCTTCGCATCAACTTTTTTCGCCCTCGCCCCGGCTTCATGCGTAAAGAGGTTACGATTATCTGGATCACCCTGACCGCCTGGGCCGTTATGACCTTCGGCATGCCGATTCACCTGGCGCTCACTCACAGTGACCCAACCCGTACCCTTGCCGAGGCTCCCTATATTTTCGGCATCCCCGCGTACTTCTGGTTCAGCGGCCAATTTCTGATCCTCTGGTTTATCTTCCTCTGTTTTATCTTCAATGTTCTGATTGACTGGCTGAGTTCAAGCTACCGTAGACGGCGTTAGGGAGATGGCGATTATGGAACAATCGATTAGATATACGCCCTTCTTCATGCTTTGCGGGGTACTCATCGTCTCTCTTATCGTGGGCCTTTTGAGCCGCCGCCATGACAGGGGTGGCTACGGCGTACAGGTGAGATCAATCGGCCATGCCAGCATCGGTGCCGCCATCGCCTCAAACTGGATGAGTGCCGCCTCTTTCCTCGGTATTGCGGGCGTTTTTTTCCTCAATGGCTATTTTGCCTTCGCCTACATCCTGGGCTGGACCGGCGGCTACGTATTGCTGCTGGTTCTGATGGGCAGCCAGATTCGTCGCTTCGGCAAATATACTGCACCTGACTTTGTTGAGGCCCGTTATGATTCTTCAGTGGCCCGGGTCTTTTCTGCAGTCATCGCCATCGTCATTTCCCTGATATACTGCGTTGCCCAATACAAGGGAATCGGCATGGTTTTCGCCTGGATGTTCGGTATTGACTATACCCAGGCGCTGGTTTTCGGCGTCCTTATAACCTTTGCCTACCTGATGGTGGCTGGAGGCCTGAAGGCCGCACGAAATCCGCAAATGCACTATTTGGTGATCATTATCGCCTTCGTCGTCCCCCTGATGTTGATTGCTAAAAAACTTGGTTACAACTGGCTGGTTCCGCAATTCAGTTACGGTAGAGCCCTGCGCGAGCTGCCGGAACAGGTTTCCAACGCCTACCTGTTCCCCTGGACCTTCGGCTCTCCTTATGAATGGATTGCCCTCTGCTTCACGCTGATGGTTGGCACAGCAGGATTGCCGCATGTTCTCTCTCGGTTTTACACAGTACCGAACAACCGTGACGCTCGCTGGGGTGTCGTGTGGGGGCTCTTTTTTATCGGCCTTCTCTACTGGAGCGCACCCGCATTTGGCGCCTTTGCGCACACCTGGTTGACCAACTCAGGGACGGTTCTGACTCCAGCCGAAGCTCAGGCTCTTGCCGACATTATTGTCATCAAGACCGCAGAGTGGGTCGGCCTGAATGAAATTTTCATCAGCATATTGGCAATCGGTGGTGTCCTTGCAGCCATCAGCACCATAACCGGGCTGCTGGTTACCGGCGCCGGCGCAATCGCTTACGATATCTATTATCGACTGATCAACCCCAAAGCCACAGAGAGCCATCTACTGATCGTCGCCAAGGGAGCAACCCTTGTTCTTGCCCTCCTGGTACTGGTAATTGCCGTCAATCCTCCCGGTTTGATCGCCCAGATTACCGCCGTAGCTTTCGCACTGGCCGGCAACACCCTCTTTCCGGTTTTCCTGCTTGGCATCTGGTGGGACAGAGCCAACAAGCACGGAGCCATCGCCGGCATGACGGTCGGCACGATCATCACCTTTGCACCGATTCTGCTCGGCAACATGATACCGATGCTCCGCACAATTCTGCCACCAACCTCCTCGGCTCTCATTGGTGCTCCGGTCGTTATCCTGACGATGATTATCGTCTCACGCCTGACGCCGCCACCACCTGAACATTTGAGACGGTTCTTGGTAGAAAAGGTTCACAGCCCCTAGAAGGGCTCCCTGCAACAACATGGTGCAGCATTGACCTCAGCAGCAAGCTTGCTGTAATGTGCCGAAAAACTAAAATGTCGTTTTATTGTGACGCCGACGATTCTATAAAATGAAGTTGATCTTATCCGCAGGAAGCCTCTACACTTTACCACCGACCCAGGTCTTTGAAATGGCCAGGGATGTCGGTTTTGATGGTATGGAAGTCATCATAAATCACGATTTCTCGGGCTCGAAGCATCTCGATCACCTGCGTGAACTACAAAGTATTTTTCCCGTCCTTTCCATCCATGCCCCTTTCTTTGAAATTGACGGCTGGGGTAACAAGATTGACCAGTTAAAAATTTGCGCGGATCTGGCCTTGAACGCCGGGGTTCCCCTGATCAACTTTCACCCGCCCAACTGGCTGTTTTTCGAATTTAAATTCTGGAGATGGCTGAAAAAGATCAAGGATTTTCAGTCTGAGATCGGCCAGGATGGTGTTCTGGTAACCATAGAAAACATGCCCTGCCTACCACAATTCAAGATCAACCCCTACCTGCTTTCAAAGATAGAGGGCATGGTCCGTTTCATGGAAGACAGGAACCTGTACCTGACATTTGACACGGCCCACTGCGGTTCAATGCATGCAGACTTTCTCGGCGATTTCCACCAGTTCTATGATTCTGGTCGTATGCGCAACATACATTTCTCTGACTACGGCAATGGTCGTGAGCACCTTATACCAGGGCACGGAGCCCTGCCCTTAACCCGTTTCCTCAATCATTTGAGAGAAACCCGCTACGATCACGCGCTGGTGTTGGAGCTCTCCCCTCACGAGTTCCCGAAAGAACTTGAGCTCATCAAGGAAACCCTGATTGAAGTATTTGAATATTTGTGTCAGGAAACCAAGCACTCCTCCAGGTCGGAGGATATGGCAGGATCAAACTGAACGCCCCATATTCTGCCAGTCGTCAGTTCAGCGAACGATATACACAGAACAGTGTGCGTGAAGTGATATTTTCGTTGAAACACTACCGAGAAGGGTCCGTTTCATGCGGCCTTTGCCGGAAGAGCCCACCACAATCACATCGCAGTTCTTCTCCTCGGCCAGCAGCATCAACTCTTCGGCGGGGTCTCCATACATAACCATCGATTCAAGGTCGACACCTGCTTCTGCCGCCACCTTTTCGACAACATAGAAGAGACGGTCGCGTTTTTCCTGCCAGCCGGGCATTTCGGTTGCGGGTTTATCAGGGAAAAAATCGGTGAATGATGGTGTTTTCATGTTCGGCAGAACCATCACAGCATACAAATTGCTTTTAATTTTTGCCCCCGAGATCGAAGCCAGCCTCACAGCTTCTTCAGCGGCCTTGTCCGACTGCGGGGAACCATCAATTGCAACGATAATTTTCTTGCTGAGCTTCAACATGTCGAGCCCTCCCAGGATTTCATTAAGCTGAATCTACCTGTCGGCCTATATTGTGTCAACCGTCACACAGAATTGACAAAAAAGACTTATCTGTTTGACTTCTGTAAAACACTATTTTAAAATCAATCTAGAGACAAAAAACATGGAACTTTAATTGCTTTTATCTCAACCATTTATCACAAAATCTTCCATTCTACCTTGACAGCTTAAGGCTGTTTCGTTAGAAAATAAGTTTGCATAAATCTTACAGCACCTTACTCGTTACCAATCAAGGATTTTCAAACAATGGCCAGGAAAGAAAAGTCCGAATATATCATCCAGGCAGTTTCTCATGCTCTGGACCTGCTCGAGCAGTTCCATGACGAAGTCGATGAACTTGGCGTTACCGAGCTCAGCAAACGTCTAAAGCTGCACAAGAATAATGTTTTCCGCCTCTTGGCCACACTTGAGTCGCGTGGTTACATCGAGCAGAACAAGGCTACCGAGAACTACCGCCTCGGGCTCAAGGCTCTGGAACTCGGGCAAACGTTCATCAAGCAGATGGGCCTGTTGCGTCAGGCTAAACCGATCCTTGAGAAAATGGTGTCCGAGTGTAACGAAACCTGTTACGTCGCTATTTTCAAAGAAGGCCATGTCGTCTATCTCGACATGGTTGAAACAGACATGACGGTTCGCGTCGTCTCCCGTGTCGGTTCGCGCCTGCCGGCCTACTGTACCGCAGCAGGCAAAGTCTACCTGGCCCACATGTCCGATGATGAGATCAACGAGATCCTGCCAACGGAAGACTTTCAAGTCTACACCGACACAACCATCAAGAGCCGCACGCAACTCAAAGAAGAACTGGTTCAGGTTGCTGAGCAGGGCTACGCTATCGACAATGAAGAACTCGACCTCGGCGTGCACTGTGTTGCTGCACCAATTCGCGACTACACCCGGCGGATCGTCGGCTCGATCAGCATCTCCGGACCAAACATGCGCCTCGGCGAAGAGCGCATCAAGAAAGAGTTGGTACCACTGGTTCTGGAGGCTTCCGAAGAGCTTTCGACCCGGCTCGGCTATCACAAATAAAAAGTCCTCAAAGCTCAATATTAAAAGCCCTGCATTTGATAAATGCAGGGCTTTTTCTGTACAAGGCATCCATCCGTGTGACCCACACCAAGCAAACAGAACGCAACGTTGACACGCAAGCCTTAAATGCTATGATGAGAAAGGACTTTAACCAATAAATCAAGACACTTAAAAGGGATAAAGTGGCAGTGGCAACAGACCCTTTCGATCACTCAGAGACGAATCATGACTGTCAGACCCTGCGTCAACTCGCGCAAGATGATGGGGTGTCTGAGCCGAGGGCTCTCCCCTTTATGCTTCGGCCGCCTGCAGCGACAAGTGCAGCACTACTGGTTCATGGTTTTACAGGAACGCCTTGGGAAATGCGCCTGATTGGTGAAGAGCTTGCCAATGCCGGCATTGCCAGCCTTGCCGTTCGCTTGCCAGGCCACGGCACCTCGCCGGAAGACCTTGCCGCAAGACGTTGGCAAGAGTGGCACCATGCCGTTCAGGAGGGCTACAACATCCTCCGCAAAGACTATTCATCAATTTACGGTGTAGGCATGAGTACAGGCTGCTTATTACTCTTGGCGGCAACAAGAACAGCCCCGATGAAGGGCCTGATTCTCTTCTCTCCCTACCTGCGAGTCCTACACTGGCTGGCGCCATATGCCGGATGGTTGAAATGGTTTCGGCCTTATCAAGAAAAACCAGACGCAGACAATTCCCAGAGACACTACTATCGGCGCAGACCAGTCGCCGGAATCCACCAGATCAACCGGCTGATCAAAAACGTATGTAGCCAACTGCCGCACATAACCTGCCCGGTACTGGCGTTCAACGGTGAAGGGGATGAAACGGTCGACATTGAAAGTGGTCGTGAATTGATAGACAGGATGGCGAGTGAGATTAAAGAATACCGACGTTACGGCACTGACGTGCCGCATGTGTTAACCCGTGAGGAAAATCCATATCGCGTAGAGATGTTTAGCCAAACAATCGGCTTTATTCAGGGCCTCGAAGATTCGGAGCCCACCGTCTCGACAAGATAGTGATACAGAGAAGTCACCACATGACGCGTTTGTTCTAACGAGCCTGAGTTGTCTATCACGAAGTCTGCTTTCTGAACCTTATCTGCCTGTGGCCATTGGGCAGCAAGCCTCTGCCTGGCCTCCGCTTGGTTTATTTTATCCCTTGCCATGAGCCGTTCCACCTGTAAAACAGGATCAATCACCACAACCAGAACCTGGTCAACCCGGCTCTCGGCGCCGGCTTCAAACAAAAGCGGAGCTTCGTAGACGATCAGATCATGGGGTGATTTTTTCAACTCCGTCAAGCGACATTCAGCAAGATGGGCAATTGCGGGATGAGTAATTAGCTCAAGTCGATGCCTGGCTAAAGGATCGGAAAAAACTTTTTGCGCCATCACCTCACGGTTCAGACTGCCCCCTGCGGTCAGGATCTCCAGCCCAAAGGCATCCACCAACTGGGCCAACGTCGGGCTGCCTTGATTGACAACTTCCCTGGCGAGGAGATCAGCACTCACCAGGCTAGCGCCGCACTCAACAAACGAATCAGCAACGAAGCTTTTCCCCGAAGCAATCCCACCGGTAAGACCGAGAATCATGATGCGACCTTTCCTCAAAGCTGTAGGCAATAATCATTCTTGAGTAGAGACAAGATATCATGACATTTCTCGACAGGACTTTGCAAAAAAAATCAATAAGGCCCATTGGTGAAACATCAGAAGAAGAAAGTGTCGGCAACAAGAGCCTCGGGACTGGTCAAAACGATTAAAATCATTTAGAATGCACTGAGGTTTCGTGACCCTCACCAAACCAGCTTCTATGATAAATACCGGAACCTTGAACATGGAAAAGGCCAGCGAACTCCACAACCTGATCGCAACCGCCCTCACCGGTGTGATCAAACAGATCAAAGCCGTCAGGTACTATCCTGCGAAGCACCCGGCCTTGCAAGCCGCGGCAAAGGAAAGCCTGCGCAGCTTTGAACCGATCCTTGGTGGTGGCAGCCACCTTTCCGTGACAATCCGCAAAGAGGGCTTTCTTTTTGATGACAGCCCGGTCGCCAAAGGCAACCAGGTATTAACTCAACTTGCAACATTCTGCTTCGCCCGAAGAATCCAGCACCTGACGTTTTTGGCCGACCTCAACAGTAACGACCTGCACCACTTTGTCCACTACCTGCGGCTCGACCCTCAAGAGCTCCAAAAGCAGGGAGGAATCCAGGCGATCCTGGAAAAGGCCCGGCTGACTACGATCTGGACCAACATCCGCGACCTGGATGATATTCTGGAGCGTCGGGAAGAGATTGAGGCGCTCCCGGAAGACCCGGAGTTCGATCCTTCCGCAGTACTCGCTGGCAAAGAGGACGTGGATGAAGGCCAAGCCCGGACTGACGCCCTAAACCTTGAGACACTTCTAGCCAGGATGGAGCAGGAGAACAATGACGCTCGCTTTCAGGAGGCCATACAGGAGCTGATCCCTCTGCTACGTTTACAACTGAAAGATGAGCAGCGGCCACTGGTCATGCGGGCTTTCCTCCTCTTCTGCCGGTGCGCTACAGGCAAACAGTATTCCGAGGATCGCAAACAAAATGCCCGACTGGGGCTCAGCCAACTAGCCACCGACACAACAACAGATTTCCTGGTTGCATACCTGGTCGAAGAAGAGACCGAACAAAAAACCCGCAACACCCTCATTCAGATACTGGCCTTTATGGGCAGCAAAATCACCAACCGTCTGATGGAGCTCCTGGCTAGCGAGAACTCCGCAGCAAAGCGCAAGCTGCTACACGAGGTCTTGGTGCGCAGTGGCCCGGCCTCTCTACCTATCGTCAATAAGTATCTCAGCGATGATCGCTGGTTCGTGGTGCGTAACGCAGTCGCTCTCCTCGGTGACATTCGCAGTCAGGAATCGTTGGCGGAGCTCACCCTGCTGTTGCAACATGATGAAATCCGCATACGCAGGGAGACCATTCGCGCCCTGACCAGGATTGGCGGCAAACGCGCCATTAACATCCTGCTACAGACCGCGGCCTCAGACGATCAGGAACTCCGGCGCCAGGCCATCCTTTCCCTCGGAGCCCTGCGTGCAGCAGCGGCTGTGCCAACCCTCATGGCGATTCTAAAACAAAAGGGTTGGAGTCAGAGGGGTATTGACCTCAAAAAAGACACCATCCACGCTCTCGGTGAGATTCGTGATCCCGAAGCCATACCAGAGTTATTAAAGATCATCCAAAAAAAGAACTGGCTACACAGGCAGCTAAACGATGAATTACGTGTTGCAGCGACGGCAGCGCTCGGTGACATAGCAGAAGAGACTACGCGCTATGCTCTAGAAAAAGCGACGAATGACAAGGCCACGACTGTCGCCCGGGCAGCAGCTCAGGCCCTCATGCAGCTGGACAAGGCAAACACATGAACGTTGATGAAATAAAACAGGTCGTACAGGTTCTGGCGGCTGCCATTAAAGGTCTACGCCTCTACGCTGTCAACCATCCCGCCACAGCCAAGCAGGTCGAATCGCTGCAAAATGGCCTGTTCGGTTTATTGCAACACAAAAAGTTAATCAAGATGGGACTTGTGGAAGGGACTCTTTTTGTCGAGGACCACCTCTTCATGGATGAATTTCCGGCGGCCACTGAGCTTGCAACGCTTCTTGAATCTCGCGAGCTGATTGGCTTTGAATTCATGGCAGGCCTCTCGGCCGTTGAGATCCAGGCATTATTGAACCTGATTCATTCCGGAGGAGGCAAAGGTCAGGACTTCGCTGACGCCCTGGCCTCTCAAGGGGTCAAAAAGATTCGTGCCGTTGCCGCGGAAGATGATGATGACGACCAGAAACCTCGCAAGGTCTATCGTAAGGCGTTAAAGGTCGTTGACCAGATTTTCCGTGATGTACGCATGGGCGAGATCCCCTCTTCAGACGAAGCAATCAACGTCGTCAAGAGCATGGCCCAGCTGACCATGACAGAACCTCATGCCATGATGGCCTTGTCGATGCTCAAAGATTACGACAACTACACCTTTACCCATTCAGTTAATGTCTCGGTGCTGGCCCTCGCAGTCGGCAGAGCCTGCAACCTCACCGAGGAGCAACTGAAGACCCTGGGACTTGGCGGCCTATTGCACGACCTCGGAAAACTGCGGATTGATGTCGACATCATCACCAAGCCCGGACGCCTGACCGATGCCGAATTTGACGCAATCAAAGAGCACCCCGGCTTCGGCGCCGAGATCATCAAGGAGATGGAGGACGTCACCCCGGAAGTGATGCAGATTGTCCTCGGTCATCATCTGCGTTATGACCGTTCAGGTTACCCGACAGTCGCGGTCGGCAACATCGATTCGCCGCTGGTGGAAATGACTGCTATCGCTGACGCATACGATGCCATGACCACCCTGCGCTCATACCAGCGCCCATTTACTCCACGAAGAGCAATCACCAGGTTAAAGGAGATTGCCGGTTCTTTTCTGCACCCGGATTTTGTCGCAAACTTCGTCGAATCGCTCGGGCCCTATCCCGTGGGTAGCCTGGTTCGTCTCGACAACAACGAAATCGGCCTGGTTACCAAGGTTGACACCCAGGACACCAGCCTGGTCGACATCAAAGTCATCTTCAACACCGCGGGCACACTCCTCGAAGAACCGCTCCGGATACAATTACGACCGAGCCAGCCAAGAAGTATTGTTGCTGAAGTCGATCCACACACAAAAGGCATTGACGTAACAGACTTCTTCGATCTGGACTCATAAAACTGATAAGGGCCGGAAGAATCATCTTCCGGCCCTCTATTAATTATTCAACCCGCCCCCACAAACCAGCCTCCAGCCCCGGGGTTTAGCCTTTCAGCGGCAACTCACTTAACGCCTCAACAGCAGCAACGCGCACTGTCGCGCGACCATCTTTGGTCAACTTCATCAGTGGCTCAACGCTATCAGGGGAACCGATCGAGCCAAGAGACCTGGCGGCACTCGCCACTAACTGTTCATCCTCCTCTGCCAACAAGGAGACAAGATAAGGAGCGAGGCGCACATCATCAAAGTGGCCAAGAGCTTCTGCAGTATGAACGCGAACTGAAGGAGACCGGTCTTTGAGGTGTTTGACCAGACTGCTGAGCGATTTAGGGTGGGCTTTTACACCGAGCACCTGGATTGCTGCTCCCCGAATATCGGCATCAGGGTCTTTCAACAAGCCGATCAGATGCGGGAAAATGTCCATCGACTTAACCTTCTCCATGGCAAAAATCGCCTTGACCCGTTGGCCACGCTTGTCTGATTTGAGCTCCTGAATAATCTGCTGCAGATCCTGGAGTGATTCAAGGCGTTCAAGTGCGGTGGCCGCAGCAACGCGAACGTCTTCCTCTGAATCATTCAGAAGTTCAATGAGCAGGTTACGTCTTTGCTCGAGTGACATAAAAATCCCCACAGGTAAAATTAAGAAACTTAAAGTTACCAGAAACTTACTGGAGGCGCAAACATGAAAACAACCAGAAACGTAAACGGGCAGAACATAAAAAAGTCCTGCCCGAAGGATTGATACCCTACAACTATACGTATTTTAAAATGGAATATCGTCATCGGGATTGAAAGGTGGTTCCTGCGGAGCAGAGGAAAAGTTCTCCGTCGGAGTGGTCGGACGAGCGCCTCCTCCGCCACTACCACCACCCTGGTCACCGGCGCGACTAAGCATCTGCATTTCGTTTGCCACAACCTCGGTGATGTAGCGCTTGTTACCATCACGGTCATCGTAGGAACGGTTTTGGATGCGCCCCTCGATATAGACCTGCTTACCTTTGGTCAGATACTTACCACAGATCTCGGCCAAGCCTGCCCACACCACGATATTGTGCCACTCGGTGCGCTCCTGCTGCTCACCTTGTTTGTTCTTAAAACGATCAGTTGTCGCTATTGAGAAGGTACAAACCGCTGTTCCCGAGGGCGTATAGCGCAGTTCAGGGTCTTTCCCGAGGTTACCTACCAGAATTGCCTTGTTGACTGACATAGAATCTCCTCCATTGCATTTGAGTGAAAAAGCAGTCTAGCCGAATCCGTGCAGGCTGTAAAGAGCTCTTAAAACGACTCTTCAAAGCTAAACAATTACGAGTTGTTGCATGAAGGACAACCGCTTAATAACGACTCACAAATTACGCTCAAGCAACAAAACTGTTTCTTTTCACGGTGTCGCAACAAAAGTGACTGGAGAATCCCCTTAAAACAAAAAGGATTTTTTGCCATTCACTTTCAAAACAGCTTATAATCGCTTCGATTTACGATGCTTCAGGAACTTTCTGGTAAGGTGGATAAAAACATCAAAAGCAAGAGTACATTGAGGACAAAGCCGCATGCGTATACTGATCATAGAGGATCAACCAGAAATTCTGCAGAACATCGCCGATTTCCTTGAACTGAAGGGCTTCTTTGTTGACTGCGCCTACGACGGTCTGGGTGGCATGCACCTGGCGGTTACGCAATCCTTTGATTTGATCATTCTCGACCTTATGCTTCCCGGCATGGATGGCATCACCCTCTGTCAGAAACTGCGCCAGGACGCTCGGGTTGACACACCGATCATTATGCTCACGGCTAGAGACAGCGTCGATGACAAGCTCTCAGGTTTTCAGGCCGGCGCGGACGATTACCTGGTCAAGCCTTTTTCGTTGCCAGAGCTACATGCCAGGGTCGAAGCTATTTTACGTCGTGGCCAGACCAGCCAAAGGAACCTGTTAACGATCGGTGACCTGAGCTACGACATGAACAGCCTGGAAGTGACCCGCCAGGGGACAAGCCTGAAGCTCAGCCCGATCGGCCTTAAGATACTGGAAATATTAATGAAAAAAAGCCCTCACGTGGTCAAGAGGGAGGCACTTGAAGAGCTCCTTTGGGGAGAAGATCTGCCGGGCAGCGACAGCTTACGCAGCCACGTCCACACCCTTCGCCAGACTATCGACAAACCCTTTGCCTCGCCTCTGCTGCACACAGTGCATGGCATCGGCTATTGCCTGAAAGCCCAATCAGATGGAATTTAAGTCGCCCCTTTCTCAAAGGATTTTGATTTCCTTCATTCTCCTGACAACAGTGGTCAGCGGCCTCTTCAGCTTCGGCATTATGGCCGCGATCAACCTCGTTAAGGAAGACCTCGTCACCGCTGAATTCAATCGAAAGTTCCCGGACATTCTGGTTGACTACGAACGTGGGCAGACACCGAAGCTGGACCTGGGAACCCAGTTCTACAGCGGCACGGAAGGCCTGCCCTATTACCTGCGCGACCTGGAGCCGGGCTTCAACGAGGTGAAAAGCGAGCAGAGTTCTTTTCATGTCATGATGCTGAAGGAGAAAGAGAGGCCTTTTTACCTTGTCCAAGAGCAGACGAATTCGGGACAACATGAGAACTTTTTGCAAATCACTGTCGTTGCAGGCTTCTTCCTCAGTGTCATAGCCTCGTTAATACTCGGCATCATGATGATCAGGAGAATCATCGCCCCGGTCAAAAGGCTGACCGACCAGGTGCATAACCGTGAGAAACTCCTGCTTGATGCACCGCCCCTTTCTTCGGGATACACAAACGATGAGGTTGGCAGACTGGCGCAAGCTTTCGACAGAACCATCGGCATGTTACAGGAATCTCTCCTGCGGGAGAGCCTCTTTACCAGCGATGTAAGCCACGAACTCCGCACCCCCTTGATGGTCATAAAAAGTTCCTGTGAACTGCTGATTGCAAAAGATCAGCTTGATGACTATACCCGTCAACGTATCGAAACGATCAACAAGGCAACCAGAGAGATTCAGGAATTGGTCGATGCTTTTCTAACCCTGGCCCGGGGCAAAGACACCGAGCAGGAATCGACCTCACTGACAAATGTCATTCACAGGACTTTGCTCGAGTGGCAAAAGCAAGCAGGAGAGAAAGGGCTCACATTCACCTTGGAAGATAGTGGGCTAGGTCAAGAAAGTCTGGACGGATTGTTTCCTGCCCCCCTGTTGAGGACAGTTCTTAACAACCTGATATTCAATGCAATTCATCACACCCAAGAAGGGGGCGTCACCCTGACAGTTCAGGCGCAAGGGTTTTCAGTCAGCGATACCGGGTCCGGCATTTTGGAGTCCGAGAAGAAAGCTGTATTCAAGCCCTTTTACCGTGGCGAATCACACAGTAGAAAAGGCCTCGGACTCGGTTTGTCGCTTGTTCAGCGTATCTGCCAACGTGAAGGTTGGGATATTTCGATAAGTGACAATCAGCCGACCGGCTCCTGCTTCACCGTTTCCCTTAAAAAATAACTTTTCACGTTTTTTTCACATTTTTTCAACATTCCTGTCACACCCACTCCTTTAAAGTACGAGTCAACGCTGCAACTCTTAGAGCCCTTGATCAGGAATTTGGACCGGTCAAGCGGCACTACCACTCTGAGAGAGAAAACATAGAAAAAACCTCCTAACCTCCTAATAGGTTGCCTCCGGGGCTTTGATTGGACATAAAGCCCCTCTTTTTTTGCAAATCACCTCCCACAAGGTTTCGACTCCACTTTGTCGCATCAACCGACTGAAAGTGATGGCAAGCCTATCGTCTTAACAAAACTTTCCTTGTAATATGAAGCAAGATAATTGCTCGAGAGGCCAAGCTGGACTAATATTCACAGCATGATTTCTTTGATTATCAATGCTGACGACCTTGGCTGCAATGCATTCCGCGACCGTGGCATCCTGGAAGCGTACCAACAGGGGATAGTGACCAGCGCTTCAATACTGGCCAATGGATCATCTTTCAACATGGCAATAAAACAGGTTAAGGGTTCTAAACTTCCGGTTGGAGTCCACCTCAACCTCGCCGATGGCAGAGCTCTAACCGGTCCGATCAAAGGGCTCACAGATATTTCCGGCAACTTGCCAGGGAAAAAGGAACTGCGGCGAAAGCTTACTGCCAACGATTTTGATACTGAAGAGATCCGCAAAGAGTTGACGACCCAGATTCAGCGTATTCTCGAAGCAGGTGTACAACCCGACCACCTCGATGGTCACCAGCACTGCCAGCTGTTTCCCTGCCTGACATCAATGGTCACGGAGCTCGCTCGCGAATACAGTATCCCCGCCATGCGCTCAGCCCTGCCAGCAGACATCAGCCGTAAAGGCCCAAGCAATGCCCTGGGCAAGGAGTTGTCCCTCTATCGTCAGCTTGGCCACAGAGCCAAGGAGACCATAATGACTGCGAGTTTGCTGACACCGGACGGCCTTATGGGCATGCCTTTGCTCAATCGACTCGACAAGACCAGCCTCTGTAATTTTCTTGAAAATGTCACTGAAGGATTCTGGGAACTCATGGTTCACCCTGGCTACACCTGTGACTCGGACAATCTGTTTGATGGCCCTCAACGCGAAGTTGAACTTCTGGCGCTAATCTCGCCGGAAGCGAAACAGATCATTGCACGTCGCAATATCAGGCTGTGCCATTTTGGAGATTTATCATGCGCATCCTGATCGTTGTACCAGAACAGGATCATATTAGCGGCAACTGGGTTACCGCCATGCGTTTTCAGCATGGGTTGAGCGCTCACGGCCAGCAGGTTATCGTGGAGGAAACCGGCCTGCAACCGGAGCCGCGCTTTCTGGAACGCATTCAGGCCTTTGCCCCCGACGTCACCATCCTGCTACATGCCTACCGCTCAGGAAAACCGTGGCTGAAGGCGACAGCCGGCCGCAGGCTGCCAACGGTTGTATTACTCACCGGCACAGACATTAATCACGGCCTTGAGAACCCTCAGCAGAAAGACGTTATCAGCAGGATTCTGCGTCAAGCGGAACGCGTCCTGCTACAGAACCCATTACTTGCAAAGGCTCTCTCTTCAAGCCACCCGGAGCTCAGCGTAAATTTGAGAGAGCTGCCACCAGGGATCAAATTGGGCACGGAGGAATATCACCTGCGAGAAAGACACCAACTGGCAAAAGAGGCAACACTTTTCCTTTGCCCGGCTGGACTGCGCTCTGTGAAAAGGCCTTTGCAGCTACTTGAAATGTTTGATCAGGTCATCACGCACAATTCAGACGTCCTACTTGTCTTCTGCGGGCCAATAATCGAAGAGGAGTACAGCCAACGTTTTCTGTCAGCCCTGAAGGAACGACCATGGGCTCGCTACCTTGGAGCCATTCCAACACAAGCAATGGCTAACGCCATGCGCGAGGCCGATGTCGTTGTCAACAACTCTCAAACCGAAGGCCTCGCAAATAGCCTTTTGGAAGCCGCAACGCTAGGTATTCCGATCCTGGCACACAAGATCCCTGGCAATATCGCGGTCGTAAAACACGAAACCAACGGGCTGCTCTATACCAGCCAGGAGGAGTTCATTGATTACGGCATACAGCTGCTCAACGGCAAAAGACGTCAACAACTATCCTCTCCAGAGCCAGGTCGTTACGACCCGGACAATGAGGCTTTAGCCCTGCTGAAGTTCCTTCAACAAGCAGTTCCGAGTGGAAAGTAGCAAAAACTATCCGGTTCAAGGGATGTCTTTTGTGACAAAGGCAAGAGACAAAAAAGACATCACCAGTTGAACCCGCACCCCTATATCGCATACTATTAACGCGAGCTACTGAGACTTCAATTTCGAAGGAGATCCATTTGCGGAAACATTTCGGCGAAAATTTATCCCCCGCAGTCAAATACTGGATCTTCTTGATCGGCATCGTCACCGTGATTTTCACCGTGATCTTCGGCAGCATTGTGGCGGCTTATCTCAATCTGACTCCGCAAGAACAAGTCGTTGCTGAAAGCCTTTTTGAAAAACTGCTCCCCTTCCCCTTTGTCGGCTCGATCGTCCTGGTGGCCTTCATCTGCTCCATGGTCAGCCTGCTCTTTCGCTACTACGTCATACCGGTGCTGCGCATGGCCGAACAGACCCGCCTGATCACTGCAGCCAACCCCGACTTCCGCATCTCCGTTGAAGGCGCTCGCGAGATGATCATGCTGGCAAAGATCATCAACGAATCGGCCGACGCCTTTCAAAAGCTGCAGAGTGAGGTTGACAGCAAGATCAGTCATTCCAATCGCGCACTCAAAAGAGAACGCAATCGCCTTGCAGCCCTGATGTCAGAGTTACCTTACGGTGTCGTTGTCTGTAACAGGGATGGCAAGATTCTGCTTTACAACCGCCGGGCACAGGAGATGCTGCAAGCAGTCGAGAGCAATCAGCAAGGCGGAGCCATCGGCCTTGGCAGATCGATCTTCAGCAGCCTTGAGCGAGATCCGCTAGTCCATGCCCTGGAAGTCATGAACCACGCGTTTGCCTTAGACCAGGTAAAGCCTGCACTCGGCCTGATGACCAAGCTCTGTGGAAATCGTTTCATTCGTGTCAACATGGCACCGGTGACCGATGATGGCGAATCAGGCCGTCAACTCTCCGGGTTTGTGCTCTCTCTGGAAGACATTACTGGAGAAATCGATGCTGACAGTGAACGTGACCAACTTCTGCAAGGGATGGTCGATGCGGTACAGAATTCACTCGGCAAGTTGCACAAAGGGATCAACAGCATCTGCGCGATGCCTGGAACGGGTGAGGACACCTGCAATCGTCACCGGGAGGCAATCAACCAGGTCACCAACGATCTGGAAGAGCACCTGGCTTTGGCCCGAAAGCTTTACGGTGAACATCGCCTTGCCTATGGCAATCGAGAGAATGTGATTGCCGACACCCTGCTGAAGTTGATCGCAAAAAACCTCTACGAACGTTTTGCCATTCAGACTGAGACGCAGGTCAACCAGAGCCTCTGGATGAAGCTCGACAGTTACGCCATGGTTCAGGCCTTTACCACTCTTGCGGGTCTTCTGAATGCTGCATATGCAGTGAGCACAATCAAGTTGCAAATCGATGAAGAGCAAGGTTCACTGGCAAACCTTACATTACAATGGCAGGACCAGACGGTTCCCATTCAAGCGATCCATGACTGGCAGACAGCACCACTCTTTATGGACAGCGACGGCGCCGCAGATTCTCCGCAAACAATCATCTCCGCACACCAAGGAGAGATCTCCATTATCCAAAGTGGCAAGATTTTCTGCACCGGCATCAAGGTAACGCTACCCACTACGATGGCCGAGGAACCTGCCAACCTGCAGTCTTCAGTGTCGCCCCGTCCGGTCTCTTACGAATTCGACCTCTTTCACCAACCTGGTCAGGAGGCTCTCGGCAAGATTTCTTTACGCAAACTTGCCTTCGTCGCATTTGACACCGAAACAACCGGACTGAACCCTTCGACGGGTGATGAAATCATCCAGATTGGAGCCGTGCGTATTGTCAACGGCCGGCTGCTGCACGATGAATGTATTGACCAGTTGGTCAACCCGCAACGCCCGGTGCCCAAATCTTCTGTCGAAATTCACGGCATCGACCCGGACCTGCTGACGGCACAGCCGATCATCACCGAGGTTCTTCCCGACTTCCACACCTTTGCTATAGATTCCGTGTTGGTTGCACACAACGCTGCCTTTGATATGCGTTTTCTGCAACTCAAGGAAGAGGCTATCGGCCTGCATTTCGACAACCCCGTCCTGGACACCCTGCTTCTGTCATCGATCGTTCATCCGAACCAGGAGGGACATTCCCTGGATGCGATTGCCGAACGTTTTAACCTCACCATTGTTGGCCGTCATACAGCGCTTGGCGATGCCCTGGTCACCGCAGAAATTCTTCTAAAACTCATCCCCCTACTGAAAGCTCAAGGGATTCATACTCTCGAAGACGCACTGGTAGCTTCCAGTCAATCGCCTTTTGCCAAGATCAAGTATTGAACCCGAAACTATTCTCGAAGCAGGCAGCAGCGATAAAATACCTGAGTAAAATACGTAAAGAAGCCTAAAGAAGCTTGACAAAACGGTCTTGTACTGGTGTACTTAAACGTCTGGTTTTACAAGACAAATGATATTAATTACCGTAGATGTTCCACATCCCGTGGGACATGACATTTGTTGTTCATTTTTACTCGTGGAGGAGACAGATGAAAAAGCTGAAGCTACTTGTCGTATTGTCCCTGGTTGCCCTGCTCGCGACCCCCGCTTTTGCAGCCGATACCATCAAAATCGGCTTCAACATCCCGATGACCGGAGACATTCCGGAAGTTGGGGAAGGTTCCAAAAACGCCGCTGAAATGTACCTCGCAGATATCAACGGTGCCGGCGGCCTTGAGGTCGGCGGCAAGAAGTACATGCTTGAGTTCATCTACATGGACAACGAGTCTAAAGCCGACTCGGCAGTCAACGCGGCCCTCAAACTGATCGAGCAGGAAGAGGTCGTGGCGATTATCGGCCCCAACTCCTCCAAGCAGGCCGTTCCTGGCGGCGGCACCGCTAACGAAAACCGCGTGCCGATGATCAGTCCCTGGTCAACCAATCCCAATACCACCCTGGACCGTCCTTGGGTTTTCCGCGCTGCCTTCCTCGACCCCTTCCAGGGGCCAGTCGTAGCTGACTTTGCAGCCAAAAAGTTCGGAGCCAAGACCGCAGCTGTGCTCTTCGACGTCGCTAACGATTATTCGGTCGGTTTGGCAGAAGTTTTTAAATCTGCATGGGAAGCCAAGGGGCTCGGCCCGGTCGTCGCCTACGAGTCAAATGGCACCAAGGACCAGGATTTCTCCGCCCAGCTGACCAC
This sequence comes from Deltaproteobacteria bacterium IMCC39146, assembly GCA_030005635.1. Taxonomy (GTDB): domain Bacteria; phylum Desulfobacterota; class Desulfuromonadia; order Desulfuromonadales; family BM103; genus M0040. Next base: position 124,582 of record JARUHP010000002.1, on the reverse strand, counting down.
CATCATCGCCGCCAAACCTGACTTCATCTTTGTGCCGGAAAACTACAACCAGGTCGCCCTGATCATCCCGCAGGCGCGTGACCTCGGTTACAAAGGACCGTTCATGGGTTCCGATGCCTGGGGCACCCCGGACCTGGTCAAACTCTGTGGCGAGCAGTGCAACGGTCAGTACTTCTCAACCCATTATGCTGCAGCCGGTGCCAAGGGTGCGACCAAGGTCTTCATCGACCGTTACACGGCAAAATACGGCGCAGAGCCGGCTGACTACGCTGCCCTGACTTGGGATTCCATCGGCCTGATGGTCGAAGGCATCAAGAACGCCGGTATGGTCGACTCCAACCCGCGCAAGATGCGCCAAGCCATCCGTGACGGTCTGGCAGCCATCAAATCCTTTGACGGCGTCACCGGTTCGTCCAAGTTTAATGAACAGGGCGACCCGATCAAGTGCGCTGTTATAGTTAAAATCTCCGACGAAGGAACCTTTGTCTTCGAGGAATCAGTTTGCCCATAACAAGCAAAACACATTAAGCAGGAAAAAGGACGGGGATCCACTGATCCCCGTCCTTTTTTGTCCAATCCCGCGTTGATAATCAAAGACCAGAAAATCAACGATTGATGCATTCACAAAAAAAGCTTAAAGTAGTGCGCCGAACAAATCTAACTGCACGGCTTTTTAACACCCACAATAATTATTTTAAGGAAGTAGTGTCTAGTGGACTTCATTATTCAAAATGTTTTGAACGCGCTGCAGTGGGGGAGCTTTTATGCTCTCATCGCCCTGGGTTACACCCTGGTCTACGGGGTGTTGCGCCTGATCAACTTCGCCCATGGCGATATCTTCATGGTTGGGGCCTACATCTCCTTTTTCGTGGCCACTTTCCTTATCGGCCCGATTGTCGGGCTCTCGACGGCGGTGGCCTTCGCTATCACTGTGCCCCTGACCATGGTTCTGACCTCGCTCGTCGGCGTGACCCTGGAGCGGATCGCCTACCGACCCCTGCGGCGCAAAGGCGCACACCGGCTCTACGTGGTCATCACTGCGCTGATGTGCGGCCTGGTCCTCGAGTACTCGAACCTGGCCTTGCTCGGCGCCAGTCGCTTGAAGTTCCCGGAGTTAATTGAAAAACAGATCTGGCACCTGGGCGGCGTCACCCTGACCAACCTGAAGGTCATGGTTATCGTGACCGCCATTCTGGTCTTCCTGTTTCTGCAGTGGGTGGTGACCCGTACGCGGGTCGGGATGGCGATGCGGGCCATCTCTTATGATAAATTCGCCATCCCGCTGATGGGTATCCCCATCGACAACATCATCGTCGTCACCTTTGTCCTCGGCTCAGGGTTTGCCGGACTGGCCGGGCTGCTGTTCGCCATGAGCTATCCAGTCCTGGAGCCGTTTATGGGCATGCTGATCGGCTGGAAGGCTTTTATCGCCGCAGTGGTTGGCGGCATCGGTGACATCAAAGGGGCGTTTGTCGGCGGTTTCCTGCTCGGCTTCATTGAGGTGGGCGTGGTCACGGTCTTCCCCTCGACCTACCGAGACCTGTTTGCCTTCACCATCCTGTTGCTGATTCTGTGGATGAAGCCCTCCGGGCTGTTCGGCATTCCTCAGTCGACCAAGATATAGGTTGGGAGATAAAGACATGAAACAATACTCTCTCAACATGCTGCTGGTCGTCTTCGCTATCGGCCTGCTCTTCGCCGCTCATTTCCGCATCATCGACGGTTATATCCAGATTGTCTTCATGACCATCGGCATCAACATCATGATGTCCACCAGCTTGAACCTGGTCAACGGCAACATGGGCGAATTCACCTGTGGCCACGCGGCCTTCATGTGCGTGGGTGCCTATATCTCGTCACTCCTCTCAGTTTTCTGTTTCGGTACCAAGTTTGGCGAGCCGCTGCTGCCCGCTGCCTCAGTGGTGATTGTTTTCCCCATCATCGTTCTGATCGGCGGGGCTTTTGCGGCCGTCTCCTCGCTGCTGGTATCAATTCCATCCTTCAAAACCCGTGACGACTATCTGGCGATCATTTCCATCGCCGTCAACTACATGATCATCTCGGCCATAGAGAACATGGACTTCGTCGGCGGCTCGCGCGGTTTTCAGGGGATGAAGGATACTGTCTGGGCAATGGTCGATCTCTTTGATGGCCCCTGGATGCTTTTCTGGGTCATCAACTTCACCGTCTTTACAGTCTGGGTCATCCGACGCTTCATCTCCTCCACCTATGGCCAGGGCGTCAACGCCATCTGCCAGGACGAGGTGGCGGCCGAGATCATGAGCGTCAACACCAACAAGATCAAGATCATCAACTTCATGGTCGCCGCCGGTTTGGCGGGGTGCGCGGGCGGTCTTTACGCCCACATCATCGGCTACGTCAACCCGCAGTCCTTCAATATCCTCAAATCGACTGAGGCCCTGGTCATGGTTTATCTCGGCGGCATGGGCTCTTTGTCCGGCGCTGTCATTTCCGCGATTCTCTTCACCGGGCTGTTGGAAGTGCTCCGCTCCCAAGCGATCGTCGATGGCCTGCTCTCACCGATTACCTTTATGTTTCCCGACTGGGAACCCTCAGCAGGCGTCATCAAGTGGGTTATGATCCCGCTGCTACTGGTTATTGTGATGCAGTTCCGCTCCGAAGGAATCATGGGCAATCGGGAATTGGGAGATGTCTTCCCCAAACTGAAGAAATTTTACAGGTTTAAATGATGGCACAGACACAAATACAAACAGAATCGACGCCAGTCCTTGAGGTCCGCGGCTTGACCCAGCGCTTCGGCGGTCTGAAAGCGGTCAACGACTTCAACGTCAAACTGATGCCGGGAGAGCTCTCCGGACTGATCGGTCCCAACGGCGCTGGCAAAACGACGGTCTTTAACCTGGTCAGTGGCTTCTATCAGCCGACCGAAGGCGAAATCCTGATCTGTGGTGTCAAAACCGCCCGACTCAAGCCGCACAAAGTCACCGCTCTCGGTGTCGCCCGAACCTTCCAGAACATCCGGCTTTGGAACGACATGACCGTACTGGACAACATCAAGGTCGCCCAGCACTCGCAACTCGGCTACGGCTTCTTCCATAGCGTCGCCCGCAGCAAAACTTATATGAAGCGCGAAGCGGAGATTGAACAGGAAGCCTTCGAACTTCTCGAGGTGTTTGATCTCAAGGATTTCGCTTCTGATTTCCCGAAAAATCTGCCGTACGGAACCCAACGTAAGCTGGAGATCGCCCGCGCCCTGTCAGTTCATCCGCAACTCTTGCTTCTCGATGAGCCAGCCGCCGGTCTCAACTCCAACGACGCAAAAGATCTGATTCGACTAATACGCTGGATCCACGATACCTTTGACGTGACCATTTGGATGATCGAGCACCACATGGACGTTATGATGGAACTCGCCACGCAGATCAAGGTCATCGACTTCGGTGAGACCATAGCCGATGGCAACCCGGAACATATCCGCAACCACCCCGCGGTCATCACCGCTTACCTGGGAGATGATAATATCTGATGCTTCTGCAAGTTGAGAATCTCGAAGTTAAATACGGTAATATCCAGGCTTTGCACGGGATCAGCTTTCATGTGAATGAAGGCGAAATCGTGACCCTGATCGGTGCCAACGGTGCCGGAAAGACCACCAGTCTTCACACCATTACCCGCTTGCCTCCGCCTGAAGCGCCGCGTGTTATTGCCGGGGATATCAAGTTTCAGGGTGAGTCGATCCTCAAGACCAAGCCAAGCGATGTGGTCAAAGAACATCACCTGGCCCTCTCTCCTGAAGGGCGGCGGATTTTCGGTAACCTGACGGTTATGGAAAATTTAAAGATAGCGACTTATGCCCGCGAGAAGGATGCCGATCTGGATGCAGAATATGAGCGAATTTTTGATCTTTTTCCACGTCTGCATGAGCGTCGCAAGCAGCGCAGCGAATCTCTTTCTGGAGGTGAGCAGCAGATGCTAGCCGTTGGCCGCGCCCTGATGACCGGCTGTACCTTTTTGCTCCTCGATGAGCCCTCGATGGGCCTGGCGCCAGTGCTAAAGTACGAGTTGTTCCGAAAGCTCAAACAGTTGAATGAAGAAGGGATGACCATTCTTCTCGTTGAGCAAAATGCAAATCTGGCCCTCCACTTAGCCCACCGAGGTTATGTTCTTGATACTGGCAATATTGTTGCCGAGGGGACCAGCGAAGAGTTGCTCGGCAATCCAGAAGTCAAAAAGGCCTACTTGGGCGGCTGATTGCCGACTCAATCAAGGCCCCCTCCTAAACGCTAATAGAATCTATACATTTCTGGAATACAGTCGCGTTTTTAGCAAGGTTGTATTTCTGAAGCTTTTCGCGTGACAATTTCCACCCCACCTGAATCAACTACAAAAACCACAAAAAGCTTGATGTTTTGAATACTTCGGCTAACATTTAGTCCTTGCAATGCAGTTTTGTCAAAAGGAGTGAATCATGCAGAAGAATCCCAGCAAGAAGTTGAGCAAGGAAAAACTCTCCAAAGAAACCCCGAACTTCACCAAACCGGTCTGGGGAGACCTGGAAATGTCATGCGAAGATTGCAACTTCAACAGTCAGGATATCGACACGTTCCCTTGCGCTAAATGTCACACCCGTCACTAAAGAGTGCCAAGAAAAATGACTTTTGCCAAAGCGCAAAAGTCATTTTTTATTCTCGGTACGTTCTGAAAACTTAATTCTCGCCATCTAAACTTCTGTGTATTGATTATTTCTACGGCACACAACAGTACTTTATCTTTATTTTGTACTTGACTGCTTTAGTGCTAATTCGTATTATTTAAACGTGTCCGATACAGTGATGAAAGCGGCTTCTCATTAGCAATCAAGTATCCATTTTATCAACATGCTGTCGCTAAACGTATAAATTTACTTTCTGAACAAGATGCAGATCTCTTAAGATAGATTAAACTGATAAATACACACTTTCAAAGATTTAAGGAGTTTGCCATGAGCCAGGTATATACAGACAACTCTCTCTCGATCGGACGCACTCCTCTTGTGCGCCTGAATCGTGTAGGACCGGAAGGAGGGGCGACCATCCTTGCCAAAATCGAAGGGCGTAACCCGGCCTACTCGGTTAAATGCCGTATTGGCGCGTCAATGATATGGGATGCTGAGGAAAAAGGTCTACTGGGACCCGGCAAGGAACTTGTCGAGCCGACCAGTGGCAATACGGGTATCGCCCTGGCTTTTGTTGCGGCAGCGCGCGGGATTCCGATTACGCTGACAATGCCGGAGACAATGAGTCTGGAGCGTCGCAAGGTCCTTAAGGCGTTCGGAGCTAACCTGACCCTAACACCTGGCGCAAAAGGCATGAGTGGTGCGATTGCTGCCGCAGAGGAGTTGGCAGCGAGCGACCCCGACCGCTACGTCTTACTACATCAATTTAAAAATCCGGCCAATCCTGAAATCCATGTCAAAACCACCGGCCCGGAAATCTGGGATGACACCGATGGCAATGTTGACGTCATCGTTTCCGGAGTCGGGACCGGCGGTACAATCACCGGCCTTTCAAGGTATTTCAAAGAAGTTCGAGGCAAGCAGATAATTTCTGTCGCGGTGGAGCCAGAAGATAGCCCGGTGATCAGCCAGCAACTGGCCGGCGAGATGCTACAGCCGGGCCCGCACAAGATTCAAGGTATCGGGGCCGGGTTTATTCCCGAGATCCTTGATCTTGACCTGATTGACCGCGTTGAGCTGGTCAGTAACGACGAGGCGATTGAGTTCACCCGCAGGCTGGCCCGCGAAGAAGGCCTCCTGTCGGGGATCTCGTGTGGCGCTGCAGGGGCAGTCGCTGCCAGGCTGGCGGCCCTGCCCGAGTTCAAGGGTAAAACGATCGTTGTCATCCTGCCTGACTCCGGTGAGCGTTATCTCACCAGCGTTCTCTTCGAAGGAATAGTCTGAGGTATTTCCACCGAGGAAAGGATATGACCGACAGTCAATCATGACCCTTTTAGTTGACATTAACGGCATATTTCTTTATCTCTGTGCTTAAATAGTTGCTTAACAGCAGCGTCTTTATCAAGAGTGGTGGAGGGACAGGCCCTTTGAAGCCACAGCAACCGATGACTCGGAGCTTTACGTGACGGGGAGTGCCAGGTGCTAATTCCTGCCCCGTAATATCGGGGGAAGATGGGGACGGAGTTTAGAGGGCATGCGTATTGTCTTTTCAAGCCCCTTCTCAAAATCCGAGAAGGGGCTTTTTCGTTCCCCTCTCACCCACCGAGGAGGAAAGATGAAAAAAGCAGATCATTTTACAAAAGAAACCAATCTGATCCAGTTGGGTGTCGGCTTCGATGACAAAACCGGCGCAATCAGCGCTCCCATTTACCTGAGCGCAACCTATCGGCATCCAGGAGTAGGAGAATCAACCGGCTACGATTACACCCGTTCAGGGAACCCGACCAGGCAGGTCCTCGAGAATGGCCTGGCTGAGTTGGAAGGAGGCTCACGCGGGCTCGTCTTCTCATCGGGAATGGCTGCGCTCACAACCTTTTTCCTGCACTTTTCCCAGGGCGATCATCTCATCGTCAGTGAAGACCTTTATGGCGGCACCTATCGCGTTCTTGACCAGATATTTGCCAACTTCGGCCTAACTGTCTCTTACGTCAACACGACAGACACAGAAGCTGTTGCAGCAGCGATCACCAACCAGACCAGAGCTCTCCTGGTTGAGACGCCAGGCAATCCCCTGCTTGGCATTTCAGACCTTGCTGCTTTAGGAAAACTCTGTCAGCAACACGAAATCCTCTTCGCCGTAGACAACACCTTTCTCAGCCCGATCCTGCAAAGACCTCTGCAGTTCGGCGCCGACGTCGTTATCTATAGCGCCACCAAATATCTAGGCGGTCATAACGATCTCTGTGCCGGCGTTCTCATCGCTCAAGACGAAGAGCTTGGTGAAAAACTTTACTTCCTGCAGAACTCGACCGGCGCTATTCTGCCTCCTTTTGACTGCTGGCTTCTGTTGCGCAGCCTGAAAACTCTGTCCCTGCGAATTGACCAGCACTGCAAAAATGCCATGGTCGTAGCAAAATGGCTCGAACAACATCCCAAAGTCACTGAAATCTATTACCCGGGGCTGAAACAACATCCCGGCCATGAACTCGCAAACAACCAGGCTAAGGGCTTTGGCGGTATGCTTTCATTCAGAGTCTGCACTGCTGAACATGCCAGAGCGGTCCTTAAAGGTTTAAAACTGATCTCCTTTGCCGAGAGCCTTGGCGGCGTAGAATCTTTGATGACCCTCCCGGCAATACAAACTCACGCCGACATCCCGGAAGCAGAGCGCGAACGCCTCGGTATCTGTGAACGACTGCTACGACTTTCCGTCGGCACCGAGTCCGTTGAGGATATTATTGCCGACCTTGAGCAGGCTTTGGCTTAAGGTGAATTAGCTTTAAAAACAAGCTCAAGGCAAACGCGAAACGCAAAGGCGCAAAGAGGTGAGGCAAGCCGCAAAGAGAAAAACTTCAGGGATTCAAACCCTAGAGATCTTCTTTGCGTCTTTCTTTCACTTGGCGCCTTTGCGTTTCGCTTGAAGAATTAGATTCACCAACTACAAAAGCTTACCCCTTTCAGGAGCACCAAAAGATGTCACACACAAAATATCGTCCAGCAACATTATTGGTTCATCAAGGGAAAGACCGAGACCCGGCGACCGGTGCTTCAACGGTGCCTATTTACCAGGCGTCCACCTATCATCACGAGGGCGGAGTTTCCGGTGATTATGATTATGCCCGTAGCGGCAACCCGAGTCGTGAACAGGTCGAAGATGCAATTGCACTGCTCGAAGGTGGCGTACGCGGTTTTGCCTATGCTTCAGGGATGACAGCTATCGGCAGCAGTCTGGCGCTCCTCAAAAGCGGTGACCATTTAATCGCATCCACCGATCTCTATGGTGGCTCCTGGCGTTTCATCACCGGAGTCTTGCCGCAACAAGGAGTTTCGGTCAGCCTGGTAGACACAACCGACATCAATGCCGTAAAGCAAGCTATCACGCCGCAAACCCGGGCTCTGTTTCTTGAAACACCCTCCAATCCTCTCTTCAAGATCACCGATCTGAGAGCCATGGTAGAGATCGCCAAAGACAATCAGTTGATCACCATGCTCGACAACACCTTCATGACCCCGCTGATGCAACGTCCTCTCGACCTCGGTATTGATATCACTATTCACAGTGCCACCAAGTTTCTCGGTGGCCACAGCGATATACTCGCAGGGTTGGTGACAACGTCTAATCCAGAACTGGCCAAGCGCCTGAAATATTTTCAGAACGCCTTTGGTGCCGTCCTCGCTCCCTTTGATTCATTCTTACTTTCACGTGGTATCAAGACCCTTAAGGTTCGACTTGAAGCAGCTCAAAAGAGCGCACAAGAACTCGCAGAAAGAATCATGAGCCAGCCTTCGGTTGCCCGCGTCTGGTTCCCGGGGCTCACAAATTTTCCTGGTCGCGACTTGCACTTTTCCCAGGCAACAGGAGCCGGAGCCATTCTCTCTTTTGAAGTTAAAGACGAAGGCCAGGTCAAAAAGCTTCTTGAGAATATCAAACTACCAATTATTGCACCGAGTCTGGGCGGCGTTGAAACCATACTCACCCACTGCTGGTCGATGTCCCACGCCGCCATCCCTGCACAGGACAAGCTGCAGCAAGGGATATCCAAAAACCTGTTACGCATTTCTGTCGGACTTGAAGATATTGACGATCTCTGGGAGGATCTGGAGACAGGCCTCACTTAAAAGCAATCATTCAACCTAAAGCACTGTAAGATCAGGCGGGTGAGACATAACTGAGGCCGTGAAATTTAATTGAAAGACAACTGAGTTTGTGCTAAATATCGGTGCCTTAACAAAGTTTGCCGTTATAGCTCAGTCGGTAGAGCAGCTCACTCGTAATGAGCAGGTCGTCCGTTCGATTCGGATTAACGGCTCCATAAAAAAGCAGGTCTTGTCAAATGACAAGACCTGCTTTTTTATTCCGTATTATTTTTATAGTTTCAGGCCTTTACAACCTCAACCAGGTAACCATCAGGGTCGGCAAGAAAATAGAACCTTGCGCCCTGCCCAGGCAACCCCTTCAATGGTTTTGGCTCCAGCCCCATCTCTTCATGCTTTTTATGAGACGCCTCAAGATCGACAACAGACACAGCCAGGTGAGAGTACCCATTGCCCAGCTCATAAGGCTCTTGCTGATCATGGTTACATGTCAGCTCCAACTCAAAATCACTCCCGGATGAACGTAAATAACTGAGAGTGAACTTATATTCAGAATAATCCTTACGTCTTGCCACAGTAAAGCCAAGGGCCTCCTGGTAAAACCTTTCAGACTTTTCAAGGTCCATAACGCGAATACAAGAATGAATCATTTTATATGACATGGTCACTCCTTCTCTTTTTTTCTGCCCAGTTCAAAAGGATGAGCCTGACGGCTGACAATAAAGTCAGCAAAGATTTTCATCCAGAGTGTCACACCAGCGATAGAGCTCCAGGTCTTGTAAGGAAAGAGTGCCAGGACAACACAGACAATCGTCACCAGGGCCGTTCCACCTGCAGCCAGATTGACAATGCCCGTGGCAGGGGCCCACTTCTTTGGGTTCAGTGGAGTTTCACCACCCTTTAAAGCCACCTCGGAATAGTCGTGCTTAATAAATATCCGCCAGGCTCTTCGCAGCCAGAAAAAGGCCATGGGGAAGAGGGCGAGGAACAACATCCATGTGATAGCAATACTTATGTCAAAAACCATTCAATACTCCCGCGGTCCTGCCGAAGCAGAGCCATAAATAAACTTGTTATCTCTTGTACCCGAGGATGTTGGGCTAAGCAATCAAATTTTGCAAAAAAACCCCGCCAGACTGGCTGGCGGGGTCAAGAGATCAGGCAAAAGCCAAATCAGATTTACACTGAAATTTAGTGAGCGTGAGAACCGTCAACTTCTTTGGAACCGCGAGGTGTACGCACGTTTTCGACCATGTGCTGGATATGCTCAGGGCACTCCGGAGTAACCTTGCTGACCACGTAGGCAACACCAAAGTTAACCAGTGCACCAATAGCGCCAAAGGCGTTAGGCTCAATGCCCAAGAAGAAGTTAGCCTTGCCACCAAAGAGACCGAGAAACGAGGTGCCTTTGATGAAGAAGATACCTTTGTGGGCGAAAACGTAGAGCATGGTAATACCGAGACCAGCTAGCATCCCTGCCATCGCGCCTTCTTTGTTCATCTTCTTGTTGAAGATACCCATCATCAGAGCCGGGAAGATTGAACTTGCAGCGAGACCGAAAGCAATAGCAACGGTACCAGCCGCGAAGTCAGGAGGATTGAGACCGAGATAACCAGCGACCATAATCGAGCAGGCCATTGCAATCTTACCGGTCATCAGCTCATTCTTCTCACTCATGTCAGGCATAAAGATGTTCTTGAAAAGGTCATGAGAAATCGCCGAAGAAATCGCCAGTAACAGACCAGCAGCTGTCGAAAGAGCAGCAGCCAGACCACCGGCAGCAACCAGTGCGATAACCCAGTTAGGTAGTTTGGCGATTTCCGGATTGGCGAGAACCATGATATCGCGGTTAACAGACAGCTCGCTACCTTTCCAGCCAGCAGCAACCGCGCCAGCAGGAGCGTTCTTGTCATTGTAGTACTGGATGCGACCGTCGCCATTCTTGTCTTCGAACTTGAGCAGGCCGGTAACTTCCCAACGCTTCATCCAGTCAGGACGCTCATCGTACTTAATGCTGGAAGATTCTGCGAAGAGATCGCCACCAGATTTAACAGCTGTGTTTACAGAAGCATGCAGGTTCAGGCGAGCCATAGCAGCAACGGCAGGAGCCGTGGTGTAGAGGATCGCGATGAAAACCAACGCCCAACCGGCGGAGGAACGAGCAGCCTTAACCGAAGGTACCGTGAAGAAACGCATGATAACGTGCGGCAGACCGGCAGTACCGATCATCAGTGACATGGTGTAGACGAACATGTTCAGCGTGCTGATACGAGTCATCGTGGTGTACTGTGGGAAACCGAGGTCCATTACAACCTGGTCAAGCTTGCCCAACAGAGACATGTCGGTACCAACAAAGTCACCACCGAGGCCGAGCTGCGGCAAAGGATTGCCAGTCAGAGCCATGGAGATGAAGATTGCAGGAATCGTGTAAGCAAGGATCAGAACGCAATACTGAGCGACCTGAGTGTAGGTGATGCCTTTCATACCACCGAAAACGGCGTACATGAAGACAATACCCATACCGATGAAAACGCCTGTGGAGTTGGAAACGCCCAGGAAACGGGAGAAAGCAACACCAACGCCGGTCATCTGACCGATGATGTAGGTGAGCGAAGCGGCCAACAGACACATAACCGCCACGCAGCTGGCAGCCTTGGAGTAGTAACGGTCACCAACGAACTGGGGCACAGTAAACTTACCGAACTTACGCAGGTAAGGTGCCAGCAGCATCGCGAGGAGAACGTAACCACCGGTCCAACCCATAAGGAAGAGACCGCCGCCATAGCCCATATTGGCGATCAAGCCGGCCATCGAGATAAAAGAGGCCGCCGACATCCAGTCAGCGCCAGTCGCCATACCGTTCAGAACGGGAGGAACGCCACCACCGGCAACATAGAATTCACTGGTGCTGCCTGCGCGGGCCCAAATAGCGATACCAATATAAAGAGCAAAGGTAACGCCAACAACAAGATAGGTCATAGTTTGTAGAGACATTAATTAGCTCCTTTATTCTTCGTGAACGTCAAATTTTACGTCAAGGTTATTCATGAGCTTCCCATAGACGAAGATCAGAATGACAAAGACATACATTGAGCCTTGCTGTGCAAACCAGAAACCCAACGGATACCCACCAATGCTCATGCTGTTGAGTGCATCAGCGAACAAGATGCCACAACCAAACGAGACGAAGAACCAAACAGCCAAAACCTGTGCGATCAACGTCAGTACTGCTTTCCAATATGCTTCACCAGATTTGTCCATAATAACCTCCTTCAGGTTAGTTAAAAAAACTCTTAACTCTTTTAAGTGCCGAACGCGAACTCCCTAACCACCTCCTTATAGCTCTGCCCGGATAATAATGGGGATCACTCCGATGCCGTTAGTGCCTCCCAGGTCAGTGACCCTGACCTATTGCGAGACGTAGTTTTAATTTCTGGTTACAACGTTTGATAAATACCTTGTGGAACGACCGTTTAAATCTTTAAAACCAACCTTTAAAAGAACTAATAATCAGGATTTTAACCATCGTTCTCTTTGCGTAATCAGCAAAAACCTCTTAAATAAGGAGGTTTAACGAGAAGATAGCTTGAGTCTCATAACTGAGTCAATAAAAAAATATAACGTTGTTTCGTTTTTGCGAAACAGTCCTGTTAAAACACGTAAAAACCATAACTTCCAAAAGGTTGCTCCCTACACATCACAAGTATAGCAGCAAAACACAAGTTTGGTAGTAAACGTGCTGTTTTGCTTGTCACACCGCAGTTTTTAGTCCCTCTATGCTCAGTAACGAACGGTTGCATCCGAGACCAAAAGCATAGACAATAGCTGCAATTCCCCTGTTTTATTTCTGGAGAGGCCATGCCAAACAACAACTTTTCCGAAGAGAGCTTTTTTTTCCTGCACATCGATAGTGTCTGCCGGACGCCTGCGGTCACCTGCCCTCCCGATATGAGCGTCATTGACGCTGCTCGATTAATGCACGAGCACAATATCGCCGGACTTGTTGTGGTTGAGGGGGAGACCCCGACCGGTATCCTTTCGGTCAGAGATTTACGAGACATCATAGCGACCGCTGGCGAAGATCTCACCTCACATTGTGTGCGTGACATCATGCATGTCGGAGTTGTGACCGTTCGCCATAAGGCCTATGTGTTTGAGGCCATCTTCAAAATGGCTAAAAACAACATCCATCGTCTGGCGGTTGTTAACGAAGAGCAGAAACTGATTGGTGTGATCAACGCGACCGACCTGCTCAGCATGCAAACGCGCAGCCCCCTCTATCTGACCCAGGAAATGGAAGAGGCTGAGTCTCTTGACGACCTTCGCGAAATCAACAGCCGCATACTCGAGATGGTGACAAGGGCTATGAGCGCTGGAGCTGACACCAGAAGTCTGGTGCACCTGATCGCCCATTTCAACGATGGCTTCACACAGCGCATCATTGCCCTCATGGAGAACCAGGAAGGAATCACTTTACCAGCGAAAGCAGCCTACCTTGCACTCGGCAGCGAAGGCCGCGGCGAACAGACCCTACGCACCGACCAGGATAGCGCCATGGTCTACGCCGATGATATTTCAGATCAGGATCTGGAGCTATGCGCCCGCTTCGCCTCAAGACTGGTCGATGCTCTGGAGTTTGTCGGCATCCCCCGCTGTCCGGGCAACACCATGGCCACTAACCCGCAGTGGCGCCATAGCCTCAGCGAGTGGCAGAACCTTATCGAACAATGGATCTCCGTCCCCAAGGGCGAGCACATGGTCAGCTTCGGCATGTTTCAGGATTTTCGGACGATTCACGGTGACGTGTCCCTGGAGAAGACGTTACACAACTTCATCCATAAGACCACTCAGGCAAACATGATTTTCTTCCCACATGTCGCCAAAAACATTGTCCGTTTTCCTGCACCACTGGGGATGTTCGGGCGAATCAAGGTCGACCGGAAGGGTAAGAACAGAGGAAAGGTGGATCTAAAGAAAGCCGGCATTTTTGCCATTACAGAAGGAGCCAGTCTACTGGCACTGGAAAACAATCTCGACGAGGGAACCACCTGGGACAAACTTGAAAAATTGGGACAAGCAGGAATCCTGTCCCAAAAATGCAGCGAAACAATCAGTGATGCGTTTTCTCAACTGGTCCACTTTCGGCTAAGAAGGCAACTGAGCGATCTCGCTGCGGGCAATACGCCCAGCAACGCCATTGACCCACAGAGGCTCCCGGAAAGACAACAGGGGCAACTCCGAGAAGCTCTACGTGGAGTCAACCGCCTGATGCGCATCATACGCGACCGTTACCACCTCGACTCGATCTCCCGCTAGCGTCAGCGCAATAACTAATGGGTCTATAATCCAAACAAAGGGAATATGTCTTTACACCAAAACAGTAAGAGCTGAAGTCAAAAGACCAACGCAAAGACGCTAAGAAAACCAAGAAAGACGTAAAGGGTGACTATTCTCGTTTTTTAAGTGGTTTTCTTTGCGGGCTTTCTCTACCCCTTCGCGCCTTCGCCTAAAGCGCCTACTTTTGGTGCGTTAAACCTTTTCTTCGGTTACAGAACCGGCAAAAAAGGGCAGACCGGCAAGAGAGCCGACCTACCCGTCAAAGGATCGTCTTCAAACAACATTACTTACTGGAAGGGTCAAAGAACCAGATCTTTTGCTTCTTGTGCCAGCCCTTCTGCCACATGCAACTCTCGTAGCTCGTCCTCTCCTGGTTCTTCTCTATCCCCTGAGAAGGGCCACCGGTCTCCCCCTGGCAGAGTCTGTCGTCAGCATAGAACTCCGCTTGCCGCTTTGTCGAATGCTCCCACCGGGAAGCACAACCCATCGCAAACAGCACCATCAAACCAATCACAATCCAACGCATCATCAGCTCAAACTCCCAACAGGTTAAAGTTACCAGACATAAGTCGCACCAAAATTCTTACAATGCCGAGAGATTATAACATCCTCATCAACAATTGAAAGAAGCATAATAGTCCTTAACCTATAAAAAAATCTTGACCTGAAACCACTAATTCCATAAGTTAACACAAACTTATTTTATTAATCTAACCACAAGGAGAGAGACATGAAAAAACTGACTATTGCCATCATGCTGGTCGCGTTCGCTTTCACCGCAGTTTATGCTGCTGACATGGTCACCTATGAGAACAAAAAAGGGACTGTCACCTTTGACCACAAAACTCACGGCGAGAAGATGGAATGTACTGCCTGCCACGAAGGCACTCCTGCCAAAATCGAGATCGACAAGAAGGCTGCCCACGGTGACTCTTGTAAAGGTTGCCACAAAAAAGAAAGCGGCCCTACCAAGTGTAACGATTGCCACAAGAAATAGTTCCCACCCAAAGCAAAACACAAAAGCCTCCCAGTACGGGGGGCTTTTGTGTGTCTTGCTATAAAACAAGAGTTCCATAACACCCAAAAACAATGAGCTACCTCGCAGCAAGCTACGAGGTAGCAACAGCCTGTAAGTTTATTGTCAATACATTCGGAATCTACTTTTAGCCGCGATCAGAATCTATAAAAATCTGTACAATCAAGAAGACCTTATTCACAGGAATGAAGGGGATTAAGGGGACAGGGTAAAATCAGGCAAAGCTTTGGTCTTTTTTTTCGGGTCTATTACCCAAAAGAAATTTTAACGCGGAGACGCAGAGGACGCAGAGCAAAAAGCTTTGAGGGTAAAAGGCCGGACACCTTGGTCAATCTTCTCAGCGTCTCCGAGTCTCTGCGTTAAATTATTGGACTGACTTTTGTTTGAAGACTTACATCCCCTTCATCCCCTTCATCCCGGTTAAATTGCTTTGACATTAGTTGTTTTCTTAGCGCCTGCGTTAATAAGCAGCTTGAGTTTACCTTGCATTTGTTTTTGTTATAGGTCCTTAAAATTATTAAATTATGAACCTGTCGCACCTTAGATACACCATCAGCCAAAGACGCAAAGCTCCCAAAAAAGTCGTAAGGCTATCTAGTTAAAAACACATGGCTAAAAGACTAAATCAGTCACAAATTGCAGGTCGTCTACATTATGCTATAATCGCGACTCGGCAACAGTTCTCACCCAACATCTGAATTCTTTTTATTAATCGGGTTAAGCTCGTTCAACGTAAGGAGGATGTCATGTCCCTGAAAGGCTCCCAAACTGAAAAAAACATACTGACGGCCTTCTGTGGTGAAAGCCAGGCACGAAACCGCTACACCTATTTCTCTGCTCAAGCCAAGAAGGAAGGGTTTATCCAGATCTCGGCAATCTTTGAAGAGACCGCAAACCAGGAGCGCGAACATGCCAAGCGTCTTTTCAAGATGCTTGAAGGCGGCGAAGTTGAAATCAATGCGACGTTTCCTGCCGGGGTCGTCGGCACAACGGCCGAGAACCTCGAAGAAGCAGCAGGCGGAGAGAACTACGAGCACACAATCATGTACCCGGAATTTGCAGCAACAGCTCGCGAAGAAGGTTTTGCGGAGATAGCAGAGGTCTTCATGTCGATCGCTGTTGCCGAGAAATACCACGAAGCACGCTACCTGAAGTTACTCAACAACATCAGAGACAAACAGGTCTTCGATCGCAAACAGCTAACCACATGGAACTGCCGTAATTGTGGATATCAACACGAAGGGACCTCAGCTCCCGACCTATGCCCTGCCTGCAACCATGCACAGGCCCACTTCGAAATAACCCCGACCAACTACTAACCAACAAGGAGAAAGAAAATGCCTCAAATGAATGAAGTCTACAAGTGTGAAATGTGTGGCAACATTGTTGAACTCGTGCACGGTGGCCCAGGCGCCCTGTCCTGCTGCAATCAGAAGATGGTACACCTTACTGAGAACACCACAGATGCAGCGCAAGAGAAGCATGTGCCTGTCATCGAAATTACGGCAGACAGCATTACCGTAAAGGTTGGCAGCGTTGCACACCCCATGCTGGATGAGCACTCCATCGAGTGGATCGAGCTGATCGCTGACGGCAAGGTTTACCGCCAGAACCTGAATCCAGGAGAGGCCCCCGAAGCGACCTTCCCGGTCATTGCTCAGCAGGTAACCGCTCGAGAATACTGCAATCTGCATGGTCTCTGGGCAGCAAAGAAGTAACGGCTTAATAAAGGCCCTCGTCAGCGAGGGCCTTTTGTTTAATGGCCAACCCAAGCAACGACCAAGGGATGGAGTTATTGACCGTTCGACCTGCAACTGGCAATATGTCGGAATATCTTACCCACGGAGATCCCTGCTTGAACGCGACCGTCCCGTCAAACCGATTTCAAAAACCCCAGCCTAAAGGCGAGCAGCAACCGGCAAGTTGGCGACTGCTGCTGCATGAGGTTATCTTCGAAGCCGACACCCCGGGCGGCAAGTACTTCGACGTCGCCCTGATCCTCGCCATCATCTTAAGTATCATAGCCGTCATGTTTGACAGCGTTGCCGAGATCCACGATGAACATGGTCGGGCGCTCTATATTATTGAATGGGTTTTTACCATTCTTTTCAGTATTGAGTATGTCTTAAGGATCATCTCCCTCGGGCAACCGCGGAAGTACATCCGCAGCTTTTACGGAATCGTCGACCTTGTTGCAGTTTTACCCACATACATCAGTCTGTTGCTCCCCGGCTCACAATACCTGATGGTGATCAGAGTGCTGCGGTTGTTGAGGATTTTTAGAATTCTGAAGCTTGCCCAGTACCTCAACGAAGCTGAAATTCTTCTCAAAGCAATGCGCGCAAGTGCTCGCAAAATATCGGTTTTCCTGTTTGCCATACTGACCCTTGTCCTGATCTTCGGCTCGCTGATGTACATCATCGAAGGCGACGAAGGCGGCTTCACCTCGATCGGCGTTTCCTGCTACTGGGCGATCACCACCTTGACGACGGTAGGTTACGGCGACCTGTCGCCGCAGTCGCCCCTCGGGCGGGCGGTTGCCAGCGTTATCATGATCATGGGATACGGAGTGATTGCGGTACCGACGGGGATTGTCACAGCGGAACTTGTCGCACCGATCACAGGTAAGGTTTCAACTCAAGCCTGCCCTGCCTGCGGCGGAGAGAAACACAGCTACGATGCTATCCACTGCAAATATTGCGGAACAGAGTTGAACCCGGATTCGATCGTAAAAGAATAAGAGTAAGAAAAGTTCAGCCGTCGATTTTGACACTCTCAAGAAATTCCTGCAAGGCAGCCACAAATGTCGGACTAACGCTTACGAATTCCAAACCGACACCACAGGGCATGGAGTTCTTTTTGCGCCACTCCGGATGATTGACCCACGCAACCCGCACAGAGATATGCAAAGCCGCCTGAAACCCGGGCAGAACAAATTCCACGGCCAGCTCCGTACCAACAGGAAAGAGAGCTTCTGTCTCCAGGAACATGCCCCCGAGGTTGAGATTAACACAACTACCGAGGTGCTTTTTCTGTTTGCTGTCGAGAAAAGACAACGGAAAGCTGACCGGAAAGCGTCGAGCCAACCGCCTCGAAATGCCGAGCAATCCACACGCAGCATCAAGGAAACGTTCTGGCGCTAAAGGGCGATGGATAACCGCGTCACAGCCGGCAGCCCAGCAATCATCAGCAAGATCTTCCTCGGCGTCTTCCGGAAGCAGAAGCAAGACCGGTGTTACCGCAAGCAATGGGTCACGTTTAACGGCCCGGCAACACTCCAAAGCCTGCTCACCAAGATGCAGAAGATCAAAAAGTGCGAGGGTGGGCTCTTCGGCTTCAATCGCCTGAAAGCCGGTCTGGCCATCCTGCACCAGAACCATACCAAAGCCTTCTCGTTGAAAAAAAGAGTTACGCAGAATCGTCAGCAGGAAAGAGTCATTGGAGAGGACTATCTTTTTAGTGGGCATCGTTCAAACTCCCTGGGCTAGAAAATAGTTATGATCTAACGACTTGCAGAGTTCGTGCCGCCAGCTTCAAGCCATAAACGCATAGAGCCGAAAGCAGTCGAAGTCCAGAGAAAACGGCAAGGAGCCACGGGGAGAGAGCCTCCACACATTCACGGCCACGAAAAAAGGCCGCCACAAAGTGACGGCCCCTGTCATTCAGCCGGACATTCAGACAAAAACGAGGAATTCTATCTCGAAGTGCAACTCTTTACCCGCCAGAGGGTGATTACCATCAAGTACGACCGCTTCGTCGGAGAGCTCGACAACCTGCACTTCCAATGATTGGCCATCTTCCATACTAACCTCAAGCATACTGCCCAGCATCAGCTTGTCGTTATCAGGAATCTGCTGGCGCTCAATTGTAACGACCATCTCGGGGACATGTTCACCGTAGCCATCTGCCGGAGCCACCACAACCTTGCAGCTCTCTCCCGGTTTCAAACCGACAACAGCCCGATCGAACCCAGCGATAACCTGCTCACCTCCGACCGTAAACTCAAGAGGTTCACGCCCTTCAGAAGAGTCGAAGACCTCACCGTTATCAAAGCGACCAACATAATTGACCTTGATCTGGTCGCCTGCTGCAACAGCGCGTTCATTCGGGGCAGACATCAGTTGCTCCCTTTTTCCACGCTGATCAATTCCACTTCAAAAAGCAGAGCCGCGTTGGGCCCGATGTC
Source organism: Deltaproteobacteria bacterium IMCC39146 (assembly GCA_030005635.1). Classification (GTDB taxonomy): domain Bacteria; phylum Desulfobacterota; class Desulfuromonadia; order Desulfuromonadales; family BM103; genus M0040. The sequence continues at coordinate 105,292 of JARUHP010000002.1, read as the reverse complement.
CTGACCGGCACCACGCTCACCATAGGCAAGAGCAGAAGGGATAAACAGCTGCCACTTTGCACCAGGCTGCATGAGCTGCAGAGCCTCGGTCCAACCAGCAATGACGCCACCCACCGGGAAGGTCGCTGGCTGGCCACGATCGTAAGAGCTGTCAAACTGAGTTCCGTCGATCAGTGTGCCTTTATAATGCACTGTTGCTACATCCGCCACGCCTGGAGAGTCACCTTCACCGGCTTCAAGGACTTTGTACTGCAAACCACTCTCGGTCACCACGACACCTTCCTTGTTTGCGTTCTCAGCAAGGAAAGCTTCGCCAGCCGCCTGATTTTCCCCTGCAGAGGCCTCCATCTCGGCAGCCATCTTGGCTTGCATTTTTTGTTGGAAGGCCTGGATCTCGGCGACCATCTCTTCGTCGGTCAGTTTGAGTTCCTTACCTTCGAGACTCTCCTTAAGGCCCATCAGTAGAATATCGGTATCAACGTCGATTTCCTGGCCCTTGAAGTCCTGACCAATATTCACGCCGATGGTGTAACTGATACGATCCTTCGGTGTCTCCAGTTTCAATTCGGGTGCAACTTTGGCCTCTTCGGCAGAACAACCTACGGCAAACAGCAGAACAAACATGAGAACAAATAATCTGAAATACATACACAACCCTCTCTTGGAATAGTTTTGGATGAATTTAACAAACGAAGCAATAAAATAACCATGGGTTTGCTCAGTGTCAACACAAACCATGAGATTAACAGCCTGCTTTAACTCAAATCAGGTCACCATGCGGAGACATCATGAGTTGAGGACAGAAGAGTCAAACGTGACAGGTGAACAGCAAGAAACAAAGCAATCAAGAGAACCGAACACAGCAAAAGGATAAAACCATTCCAGCCGAAGTCTCGATACACATAACCGGGGAGGTAAGAGCCGATGGCGCCGCCGCCGTAATAAAAGGCGACATACAGGCCATTAATCACACCTTTGGACTGTGTAAGATGTCGATTCAGGCAACCGGTTGCCGTTGCGTGAGTCAGAAAGCACGCACCACAAAGAATAAACATACCACCGACCAGAGCCCAGACCTGGGGTACCAGCATCACCAGTAAAGCGATTATAAAAAAGGCAAGAGCACCAACCATAACCCTCTCGGGGCCACCACTGAGACGATGAATGCGCACAGCATTTAGAGAGGCAGCTATCCCCATCAGGTAGCCGGAATAAGCCAGGCCAATACGAAATTCATCGGCGTTACTACTCAACTCCGTCAAACGGAAAGGCAGGAAATTCATCATGGCAGCAAAGACCAGAAAGAAACAAAAGACCATGGCGTAAGTGGTACGTACGACAGGGTCAGAAAGAATCCCGCCAATAGCTTTCAGGCTTGGTCGTGCCAATTTAACCGCGTCAGTATCGGCAATGCGACCGAGCCAGACCCAGGCGACCAACAGGCCGACACCGAGCAGCAGAAAGCTGAACCGCCAATGAAACAGGCTCGCAATCAGGCCGGAGATTGCACGACCGGCAAAACCGCCCATGATCGTTGCAGCGATATACCAGGACATCGCCCGCGCCATGTCGCTTTTCGCAGACACTTGCGAGACGTAGGTCATCAAGGACGTCAGCATTGCCGGAATCAGGAGTCCCTGTACCAGCCGCAAAGCCATCAACCAGGCGAAAGGTTGAACCAGGAACATCAAGCCCTCGGTTATGGCCAGAAGCAGAACCGCCCAGCGCAACATCTTTCGCGCTGAAACCGATTCCAGCAAGGCACCATAAAAAAGAGGGGCCAGGCTTAAAGGGATGAATGCAATCGTCGTCAGGAGCGCCGCGGTCTCTCGACTAACGCCAAACTCAGCGGAAAGGACAGGCAATAATGGCTGTGGCACGTAAAGGGCGGAAAGAGCGAGAATAGTGGTAAAGAGAATGGCAGCCATAGCGCTTAGAGAGGGCCCTTTGTATCTGTCAGTCTGGCAATCCGCTCAACAACGGGCGGATGAGAGTAATAGAACCAGGCGTAAAAGGGATGAGGATGCAGGTTGCTCAGATTCTCCTTACAGAGCTTCACCAGGGCACTGGCCAAAGACTCGGGTTCACCGGTCAGATTACGTGCAAACTGATCTGCTTGCCATTCGTGACGTCTCGATCTCAAGCTGGAGATTGGCGTCAAAGGAAAACTCACCAGGCTGGCCAGAAAGCCAACCAGCAGAACCTCGGCGAGAAAAGAAAGCTCAGCAAGACCAAACCAGCCAGCCAAACCATCCCAGGACAGCACCAGCCAGAACAGCCAGCAGACAACAAGGGAAACCAACTCCATGCTCAACAGGCGTTTCCAGATATGTCCGAGCTTCCAGTGCCCTGCTTCATGGGCAAGAACACCGAGGATTTCATCATCGGACATCTGTTCCAGAAGAGTATCAAAGAGGACGATGCGTTTAACCCGACCGATACCGGTGAAGTAGGCGTTTGAGTGCTTGCTCCGCCGCGAAGCATCGACCTGTTGGACTCGCTCAACCTGCAATCCGGCCTGCTTCATAACGTCCTTGACCCGTTCGGCCAGCGCTTGATCTTGTAATGGCTGAAACTTGAAAAAGAGTGGTTCGATCAAAACCGGAGAGAGATACATCAGAAGCAAGGTGATGCAGGCAAAGAGTTCCCAAACCCACAACCACCACAGATTCGGGCTGGCTTGCACGAGGGCCAGGGAACCTGCGGTGAGTAATGAGATAAGAACCATACCGATGGCTAAAGACTTGAGCAGGTCCGTGAGCCACAGCTTTGGAGTCGAGGTATTAAACTGAAAGCGTTCTTCAATCACGAAAGTGCGATAAAGACTGAACGGAATATCGAGCAGCGTTTGCGCCAAGAGAAGGCCGAGGACAAACAGGCAACCCTGGCCAACAAAGGAAGCTGTCATACTGAGAATCAAGTCATCGTACCATTCCAACAAGCCAGCAAACAGAAAGAGGAGCAGTAACAGGCTCGAGAACAACGATTCGATCAAGCCGACGCGACTGGTCGCCAGGGTATAAGCCGAGGTCTTGACAAGCAGCTCCCGGTCAACAGTTGCTTCAAAACCAGCAGGGACCTCGTGACCATGTGCTTCCAGCTGATGCAGATTCAGATGACGCAGCCAGAGGCGGCAGGCGAGGACCAGCAGGTAGAGTGTAAGGAGAAGCCATTGCATGGCTGGAATAATAACAAAAAAGCAACAGCTTTGGCGAAGAATGTAGCGAGGAGGTGCAAGAAAGGACTAATCAAGGCAGGCTAGCAGCCTGTCGGACTATCTGGGCTGAAGCGAAAATTTGACCGTTTGAGAACAGATTTTGGCTCATTTGAGAGTAATAGCCGTAGCTATTGGTCGAAAAGGAGCTGAAATATGGGCCAAACAGGCGGATTTGCAGCCAGTTCATGGTTAGTCCGACAGGCTGCTAGCAAGGAAATCGAGCAATGCCGCGTTAAACAACTCCGGCTGTTCAAGGTTTGCCATGTGCCCTGCCCCGGGAATAATTTTCAACTTGGCGTTAGGCAAGCCTTCTGCAAGCAGCCGAGAGTGCTCAAGGGGCACGGCCAGGTCCTGTTCGGCACCAACCACCAGGGCAGGCAGAGCAAAGGCAGGCAACTTATCCACGGCATCATCACGCTCGCGCATAGCCAAAAGCCCCTCGATAAGTCCTGAGGCAGGAGAAGATTCCACCCATTGTCGAACCTTAGAAATTAACTGGGGATTTTCCCGGACGGTTTCTTCGGCAAAGAGAACCGGTACAAAAGTTTCCGGAATCGTCAGGAGATTGCCACCCTCGACCTGTTCCGCCATCATCGTGCGTTTTTGTTTACCTGCGGCATCGTCTGCCGCCGCCCGCGTGACCAGGAACATCGCGCCCAGCAAACGTTGAGGATAACGTTCAACGAGATCCAGGAGTACGTAGCCCCCCATCGACATGCCTCCAATCACGGCCTGGTCGATAGTGAGTTCATCGAGCAGGCCGATGATTGTATCAGCATAGTTCGACATGCTGGCATGCCCTGCCAAGGAAGGACTCTCGCCGAAGCCGGGTAAATCGGGGCAGATCACCCGGTATCCGGCAGCAGCCAGAGCAGTCATTTGCGGCACCCACATCTGCCGGCAGAGCGGAAAACCGTGGAGCAGCACCACAGGAAGTCCCTGGCCCCGTTCGTCATATTTCAGCATAAGTTTCTCCGTAAACCAGAGAGGGACAGCGCACGCATGGTGGCTGTCCCCCTCCGCTCACGATCGCGATTACCCCTTCGTATTGCAGACTAATAAACTTCATCAACGACAATCTCAATATCTACGAGGGCTTTGCCCGTCTCGATCTTGATCGAATGATCCGGCGTTCCCTGGTAGCGGCCATAGAACTCTCCCGGAGCAGGAGTCCCACCCAACTCATTGCGGGCAGCGAGGTAATAATGCCCGCCCTTGGGGAAAGACAACTGGTAACGACCATCCGTATTTGTTTTTTGCGAGACGTAGAGCGGCCGGTTGAGCATCGTCGAGTCTTCGTAGAGCAAGACCTGCAACCCGGCCACAGGCTCTCCCTTTTGATCAAGAACCAAACCGGAAATCGAGGTATTACCAAACAGGTTAGCAGCATGTCGAGAAACTTTTTCAGGCACCTCTATCAAGGGAATATGCACGCGGGGCGGAGCGCCTGCCTTTATGACCAAGGGGTTTCCAGCCATATAGCCGAACAGATCACCAGCCTTCAGAGGTCCTGCCATCTGACCGCTGTGCCGAACTCTAACCACCAGGTAGTAGGTGCCGGCGGCAAGAGGAAGTTCAAAATAACCCTGCTCGTCGGTCGGCGCCGCCATTCCCAAACCCATCCCCTTCAACTGGCTGGAAAGATCCGGATAAACAGTCACTATGGCCCCTTGCACCACCTGTCCATCGAGGCTCACAGTACCAACAACGCCGGTTTCCAGCGTTGTTGGTTCCACTGGGCCAGGAAGATTATTGGGAGTCAGTAGAAGGTTGACATCTGACGAGCCCTCCTCCGGTACGGTTATCGGATTACGGCCATAATAAGCAGACAGCTGCGCGCCCCCGGCGAACAGGTAATAGCGCCCCCCGGACAACTCTAGCGTGAAGAGGCCGTCGTCTGCCGTCGCCTTGGAAGAGTGCGGAGCCGGGCCGTCAAAAGTCAGGGTTTCAGCCGGATAAGCAACAACGACAACACCGGCAGCAGCACCGGAGCTAACCGTTGCTTTCCCTTTGATGAGGGCGGCATGGGCTGTGATTGTCAGCATTAGACTGGCAACCACCAAAAGCAAAAAGACCCGCGATAAGTTAATCATAAATACGTCCTCAAGATGGAGAAGATGACCTGATATCGAATAGTAGCCCTGATACGCACAATCGGTCAACACCCCTGATATTCGCAAGCATCAATCAGAGCAGAAGAGAGTCTACAGTTAAACAGATAAACTGGATTCGCATTGTTTTCTCGCCTATAATGAGAAAACTTTACCAACGAAGAGGAACTCTCATGCGCACACTGATATTTGCAAGCCTTTGCCTCACGCTGTTCGTTGCCACCGGCTGTCAGGAAGACGTTCAGCAACCCATTAAAAACCAACAACAGACAAGGCAAGACAACCAGGAAGAGGCCAAAGAGATCGTCACAGCCTCAGAGCAAAATGCGATCATCGAAGGAGAACCTGCTCGGGCTGAGCAAGCGAAGCAAGAGCCACCCAAACCACCGATCTTTGAGGATTTCCAGGGAGCCCCCCAACTCACGCTCTTCCCACGGGCCGGCGACTTTCGTCCAGAGGACGGCAGTGATCGCCTCCCCTACTGGAATACTTTCATCGAACACCTGATCAAGGTCACAGGCGTGGCAGAAGACCAACCCACAGGCAACCGCAGTTGGGCTTTTCGAAGTATCAAGACCATTGATTCCGTCGGTTTTTTCTCGCCACTTGCAGTCGAACCACAGTCTACATACCAAATCTCTTTTAAACTTAGCACGGAACTGCCCGAAGAAGCGTCAGCCGGAATCGGCATTCTCGAATTTAATGAGTTCCTCTGGATTCCAGTTCAGTACACGGAAGAGCTATTCCAAAAGCATTACCGAGGCATCCACGAAGGAATACGCGTTACCGGGACAACCGCTGACGAGCACACGTTCACCGTCACCACTGGTCCAGAGACTCACATGATTCACGTCGTTCTCTTCCGAGAAGGCGCCCACGATCGCAACAACGTGCTGTTTGATGATATTGCCGTTGCTGAAGTAAAAGATGAGAAACAAGAATAGACAAGCAGAGGTTTGCACCAACATTTCTTGAGTACGTAGTAGCACAAAAAGAAAGAGCCGGCTTAGCGCCGGCTCTTTCTTTTTTCTTTAGCAGGGATGTACGTTACTGCTCCCTACAACTCTTGGCTTCATGTACTTCTTCATAACATCCTCCTCTGTGAGGGCCGCCCATCTGAGAACCAGCCCACGGTTTTATGGTTATCTTTACAAATGTCTTATTTAACGTTGACGGTTTGACCCGCCTTAACAGCCAGACTTACCGCTTCATTACCAGGTGTGGAAATCTTTGCCACGTACTCCTTGCCAGCTTCAGCACCGAAATGCACGACCGCAGGCTCCTGGGCACAAAAACCGGTGGCTGACTTGACTTCACGAGTGGCGACCAACTGCTCACCATCGTAGAGAGCAACCTTGGTACCAAAGCCCAGACCGGCGATCTTAACAAAGTTCCCGTCGTTCTGGTTGTTCTTGTAAAGCTTGTTCTCGGCTCCCCAGTTAATGACATAAAGATCAAGGTCGCCATCGTTGTCGATATCAGCGAAAGCTGTGCCCTTGGTACGAACGGTTGCACACTGCAACTGAGGCTGATCAGCGGCCACGTTAACGAAGTTGCCTTCACCATCGTTCATGTACATCTGGTTGGCCAGCTTGCAATCACCCTCGTAGAGGTCGAGGTCGCCGTCATTATCAACGTCACCAAAGGTCGGACCCTTGCCCCAGCCTTCTTCGCCGGCGATCTTGTGGCTTGCCTTGGTAAAGACACCAGCGCCATCGTTCAGGTACAGGTTGTTGCCGCCGATGTAATTAGAAACGAACAGATCCTGATCACCATCGTTGTCGACATCGGCAAAACTACCGCCGAGACCCCAGTTGGCGTCGTTGACACCCGCAGCAGCAGAACCTTCAGCAAAAGTTCCGTTACCATTATTAACAAAGAGCTTGTTCGGCTCACCGGCCGGGTAACGGCCATTGACAACATAGAGGTCAACATCACCATCGTTGTCGATATCGGACCAAACGCCCATCCAGCTCCAGGACTTATCGCCCACGCCGGCAGAATCGGTCACATCAGTGAAGGTGCCGTCGCCGTTATTAGCGAAAAGCACGTTCTTGGCACCGACACCATAATTGGCGCAGTAGAGGTCAAGGTCGCCATCGTTGTCGTAATCGGCAAAGCTTGCTGAGTAAGTAAACTCTTTAAGGCCAACGCCGGCAGCGGCAGTCACATCAGTGAAAGTGCCATCGCCATTATTGGCGAAGAGACGGTTGGCTTCGATTTCGTACTGACCACCTGTAGCCAGGTAGAGATCGACGTCACCATCATTGTCATAATCACCGAACACGCTACCCATGGTAAACCCAGGGGAGTCGATGCCGGCTCCGGCAGTGGCAGTCACATCCTTGAAGCTGCCGTCACCTTTATTGAGGAAAAGCTTGTTGCTGCCTCCCTTATTCGACACATACAAGTCGACGAAACCATCGTTGTTGACATCGGCAAAGGCAACGCCCTTACCCAGACCGTCATCAGCGACACCCGCCTGCTTGGAAACGTCAACAAACTCCTGCCCAATGGCCGGACCAGCCGCCAGGGCAAGTAGCGCAACGCTTATCAGCCAAATACCTGCTTTCTTACTCATGGCTTTCTCCTTTTCACCGACATTACGATTGTAAATCATATATCAGAATCGATTCTGCACGCACTTCGAGCAGAGGAGCGCTTCTGAAAAGTTCTTCTAATATAGCGAAATATAGCATTAAATCAACCCGAGCCAACAATACTCGCCGAGATTTCCGTGTCTTCAGCAACGTAACGAGCTTTATGTTCATAAATTATGCTTGCAAAACATGAGCCTAAAAGCACAAGACAAAATCAGACAGTCACAAAAAGGCACCTGCTTTACCCGGAAGGAACAGACTCACGACCTTAGCCACACATAATTCGTGGAAAACTTTATAAGTTTCGTCTAATATCTATCCTCGAGTATAAAAACATAACAGACACTAACAAGCAACACCATCTCATCAACAGGTTGCTAGCCATCTGCCTCCTGCGGAGGACACCACATGTTCACAACCCCTGGCTATCAACTCATTCACCATGGCGCTCACCACAGTGTAACCGGATCCTGCCACGAACTGCGTATCTCCGAAGAGTGCGGCCTTCTGATCGATTGCGGGATCTTTCAAGGCAAAGAAACAGACAGAGAGTTGGAGATCACCTTTGCCGTCAAACATCTCCGTGGTCTGGTCATTACCCACGTTCACATTGATCACGTCGGCCGCCTGCCCTACCTGATTGCCGCAGGCTTCAAAGGGCCGATTTTCTGCAGTCGAGCCTCCGCCCTACTCCTGCCAACCGTTCTCGAGGACGCCCTGAAAATCAGCTTCACCCGTGATAAACGGCAAATCGAGCATTTTTTGCAAATCATCGAGAAGCAACTGCATCCCATCGCGTACAACAGCTGGCATCAGGTTGAAACATCAACAAGACACAGCCTGAGCCTTCGACTGCAACCTGCAGGCCATATCATCGGCTCCGCCTATCTGGAATGTCGCCTCAAAAAGAATCACGGCCTACAAGAGAGCATCATCTTCTCCGGCGACCTCGGTGCCCCTTATGCCCCTCTCCTTCCTGCACCGAAGCCTCCCTACGGAGCCGACCTGGTAGTCCTTGAAAGTACCTACGGGGATCGTCTTCACGAAGGCCGCAAACTCCGCAAAGAAAAGCTAAAGAGGGCCATAGAAATTGCGCTACAGGATCGCGGCGTCCTCCTTATTCCAGCCTTCAGCATTGGCCGAACCCAAGAACTTCTCTATGAAATAGAAGATCTAATTCACCGCAATCAGCGAAGTTTCGCAGCACGCGGCCTGCCCTGGCAAGAGCTGGAAATCATTCTCGACTCCCCCCTCGCCAGTCGATTTACAACACTCTATCGGCAATTGCAACCCTACTGGGACGCCGAAGCACACGGCAAGCTCAAACGCGGCCGCAAACCTCTCGCTTTCGAACAGATGACCACTATCGACAGTCATCAGGATCATCTGTACTCCGTCGATTATCTGAAACGCAAAGCTCGCCCCTGTATCGTCATAGCTGCATCCGGTATGTGTAGTGGCGGCCGCATCGTCAACTACCTGAAAGCCACAATCAGCGACCCACGCACCGACATCCTCTTCAGCGGCTACCAGGCCGTTGGCACTCCGGGACGCGCCATTCAGAAATATGGACCGCAGGGAGGATATGTTACTCTTGACAGCAAACGTTACGATATCCGCGCCCGTATCCACAGCATCTCCGGCTATTCAGCCCACGCCGACCAGAAAAACCTGGTCAACTTCATCAAGCGCATGCGCAAACGCCCAAAACATGTGCGCCTTGTCCACGGCGAACCCGACGCACAACAGGCCCTGCGCAGAAAACTCGCAGAACTCTACATCCCAACCATCGATTAATTCGGTGACAATTCGGTGACAGTATACTTAAGTCAGCCATGTGCCGTGAATTAAGTATACTGTCACCGAACTGTTTACTTTTCTGCCAACCCGCCTTGACATATCACACTCCAAACAGTACTGTTAACAGCACCATCAATAAGTTTAAAGAGGTGTGCCATGAAAACAATTGCTGCAAACGAATTAAAAATCAGGGGGGTGTCGTCAATTGAGAAGGCACTTGAAAACAATGTGGAGGCACTGATCTCTGTGCGTGGCCAAGAGCGTTATGTGGTTATGGACAAAGACGAGTACAATCGTTTACGCGTCTGTGAACTGGAAGCAGCTCTTTATGAAACGCGTCAGCAGATTACAGAGGGAGAATTCATCGAAGAGAGTGTTGAGGAGCACATTGCTCGTGTCCGGAAAACGGCAAAATGAGTTTCCGAATAATCTATACAAAAAGTTACCTGAAACGTGCAACCAAGTTTGCAAAGCGCCACCCGGACCTCTTGATCCAGTATGAAAAAGCACTAAAACTGTTGGAACTAAATCCGTTTCACCCCTCTTTAAGACTGCATCGCCTGAGTGGTTCTCTGTCTGACCTGCATTCAATCTCAATCAATATCAGCTATCGCATTACACTCGAATTTCTTATTGAAGACGGCAAGATTATCCTGGTAAATGTTGGCAGCCATGATGAGGTTTATTAGGATTAATTCGGTGACAGTATACTTAACTTAGCCATGTTCCAGTTAATAAGTATACTGTCACCGAATTCCCAGGTCATCGAGAGTCCATTCATTATAAAAAGTCTGACAGTAAAGAACGTAGGTCAGAATCAGAAGAAAAACACAATGAAGTATAGGGGATGAAAATCCCAGGGGGTTTTTAGGTTTCATAGAAGACTACATTTAAGTGATCAGCAGAGGTAGATTTCAATACATTTTAAGCTCAGTGTTTTTTCCCACCCGTTATTACATACATCACAATCGATTGAGAAATGTCATTGAACCTATTAATTCGACGGGGTTAGACAATTCGAGCCCCCCCGCTTGAGTACATCCAGGTTCTCGGCGACAGTAGACCTACTAGCTTCACATACTTTGAGATAAGTATACTGTCACCGAATTCAAATCTATTTTCGTCGGGGCTGGGAAACCCGTTCCCTGTACTGCACCACCCAATAGATATCACAGTCTTCAGAAAAATCTCCTGAAGACCAATCTATAGCGTAGATCTTAATATGCTTGCCAATCACCTGTCCCGGGTATCTTTTGCCGGCTGCTTGAAAATCATAGACAGTGTCGCCAAAACCGGGACTGGCATAGCGCCGCACAAATTCTTCGCACACCTCTAATTTCAATTTTTGCACAAAGATAATTCTGTCTTCGAGACCGTTGGCGTCGGCGTCTTCGTGATTGTTGTAGTAACGGGGAGCCCATTGAACCGGAGCAGCATGTGCGAAAGCAGGCACGACAGGCCATTCTTCAAGGTACCCCTGTTCAAGCAAGAGGGCCTTGACCTGCCCGGAGTGTCCCGAGGGAAACTCTCCATCATGATCGAACACATACTGATTGATCGCATCGTCTACGGCCTTCAACCCCTCGTAAATAATCGTCGCCGAGCGCGAGGCCCTGGCCATAAACTCCTCTTCAGTGAGCAACGCACTTTCAGCACTTTCATGAAGAAGCGAAGTCGAGTTTGGTGCTTTTGCAGCACAACCGTAAGCCAGCACACTGAATAAAAGATAAAGCAGGATTTTCATGGTGTTCTTTTCTATGATCGATTCACTAAGCAACCGAGTAAAAAATCAACGATATAAGAGTCATTCTCACATACACGACACTTTAAATGCAACAGACAACGTCTGCGTCGCCAAAGACCCAACCGTCGCCATATCCCTTACAGACAATCGTTTCAGCTATGCTGTCTACAGGTGTTGGCAAACCTTTCGGGATCATTTCCCGTCTTAAATTGAAATATTTAAGGATATGCTGAATCAGCCATTGCACATCGATGAAACATCTCGCTGCCGCATTTGGGCCACTCCAAGGAGGCGACTTCTTGACGATGGTCGTGAAGGTGGGGACAACACAAAGCTGTCTGCATTCTTATTTTAGGTTTCCTTGCTGCTCAGGAGGCTGTCCGACAATAGAGGCCCGAAGCAAAATCTGGACGTTTGAGAACAGCTTTTAGCTCGCTTACAGGTTAATAGCCGTAGCTATGGGGCAACAAGGAACTGAAATATGGGCCAAAATGCTGGGTTTGCAACCGGGCTTTTATTGTCGGACAGCCTAGAAAAACGGCGGCATTATAGCAAACCAGTTACGCGTTGCGTGATAAAGAAAGAATGGGAAATCTGAAGCGATAAACACAAATATCGCAGTGCCCACAAGCCCCAGGCGAAGACTCTCGCTTCGGAAAAGGCGCATCAGAGAATACGAAAAGCACACATAGAAAGCGCCAAGCACCGGGAAGAGGTAGCGTCCCTGGAGACCCATGGAGAAATTCTCGTAATAGAGATAGACTTGATAGTTGTGAACATACATAACAAATATCGCGTAAAACCCACATAGAATCAACAGATATGCCGCTATTCCAACCTGACTTCCTCGCCGCCAATGCATGACGAAACCTAACAGCGCCAACAACATCAAAACTGCCACAGGAATAATGGTCAGCCCCTCATTGAGCATAGAAAGATGGGCCTTTATACCGAACACAGTTGCAGGGATGTGTTTCCCCCATGGGACAATATATGCCACGGGCCCCAACGCTTCATAACCGTTGACCTTGTGATCAGCCAGTCTCTGAATCAGGTAAGCAGTATCAGCCCTATCCCCCTCGTGGTTGACAAACCGAGTCATCCGCATGGCCTGCTGATAGCTGAGACGACCATCCTTAAAATCTTCAACGATCGTATCTCGGGCAGCAAGACGATGTTCCAGCGCAATGTCAGAGGAAAGAACTTCGGACATCGCGGGGCGAAGGTCTCCGTATTGCAGATAATTACCGCCATAGAGCTGGATATTCATTAACAGACCAGCAAGAATCACGAACGACAGGACATAGGCACGCCATCCCTTTTCCCGGTAAGATCTCTTTACAGCAACAGGGAGGCTACGAACCCCCTTGACCTCATGCAAGACCCACAAAGCAACAAGAATCAATGACAATGGGAGGAAAGATAATTTGGTCAGGCATCCGGCCAGCTGGCAAAGAAGCGAAATCACCAGACAATCAACGGACCTTTCCTTAAAAAAAGCGAACAGATAGTAGATCGCCATAACAGCAAGAAGGTTCACCAGGTTGTCATATGAAACCGAGGCTGAGAGGAACGAGAACATCAGGGTATTGGTCATGACCACAACCAGAAGCAGCTGAGTCAGCCGGTCATCGGTCAAGAGACGAAGCAAGCGCCAAGAAAAATAGACCGTTCCAAGGGCGAACAAAATATTAAAAAGACGCAAAAAGAGCAGATCCGACATGCCGAAGACATTGAGAGGCAGCAGCTTGCCCATGACCCAGTAATAGAGCCACGAGATGTTGGTCACCAGGCCATACTGATAAGTTTCTGCGGAATTCTCTGGCAGCAGCAGCACCTTGGAAAAGACTTTGGCCTTTCCAAGGTGAGTTGCTTCATCGGGCGGTATATAGGGAGAAATAAAGAACGCGAAAAACAGCAGGCGCGAGCTGAAATAGAGGCATAAAAACACCAGACCCCATGTCAGCGTCCGGTAAGACGGGAACTTTTTGTCGCGTAGATTTTGCGACCCACGTAAAGCTATCATTAAGGGTTTCTCCACTGTTCCTGGATCTATGACAGCCTGATCACGTAGAAACAACGAGCGTCGTTATCGTAACCGGCCAAGAGAAGAACAGTTACTTAACCCAGCTCACGGCTCAAGACATCATTGAGACAAGATGTGAAAGATACCATATTAGAGGCAGGCAGACAATTCACATCCAGATGGCGCCCAGGTAAAGAATACCGTTCTTTATTTGTTCTCTCATTACTTGAGCATGGGAGTGACAAGTCGACATCAAGCACACAAGTTGCATCGCCACGATTTCACCCATTAACAGCAGGGGAACACAAAGTAGCACATAACTTCCAGCTCTTTGATTTGATCAACAATTCCTTGTTTAATGATGATCGGCTCTGTATTCTGGCGCTGTTCAGGAAAAAAGAAAAATGAAGTAGTGTTGCACGACAGGACAATACCTGCGAATTGGTTTTACAACCAGTTCCAGCAAAAAACCTTCAAGCTTGCAGCGTCATTATATTAAAGTACAGGCAGGGTGATATGGCAAAGGGGTTGAAAAGTATTAAAGATATTCGGCAATATTGGGACAGTGAAGCAGAACTTGGGCCCGACAGGTCCGTGATAGACCAGAATGACAAAAAGGGGAGCAAAATAAAATATATCACACGGTTGAGAGACAGGGCCGTACTTAATGAACTGAGCGATATCGCCGCATCTTCCAGAATTCTTGATTTAGGGTGCGGTAGCGGCAATTTATCCAAAACCCTTGACAACCAGGGGTTTTGCGTTTCAGGCGTAGATATATCCTTAAAAATATTAAAATATACGCAACACCAAAAGTTCACGCAGCCAAGCCTCTTTGCCCAATATGATGGCAAATGTTTACCCTTTTCTGCAAATAGCTTTGATGCATGTGTCATCTCCGGGGTCTTGTGTTACCTGAATGATGCGGACTTACTTCTTCAGCTGCTGAAGGACGTTTCTCGTGTATTGAAACCGGGGGGGCGTTTGGTCGCAGTTGAGCAAACCAGGCGCACAAGAAAATATCAGCAAAACAAGATGAAGTTACAAAGGCCGGCAACCGAGATCTTGCAGACGCTTGCAGAGGCGGGGCTCGTCAACAAAAGTCATCAGATTATCCGAAGGGGGCACTTCCTTTTGATTTATCCAATTCGGTACGGGCTCATCCCTCCGCCATTTTTCCCGTATATAGGCAAAATCGAGGTGTTTTTCGGAAGATGCTTTAGTCGGCCTCTTTTTGATTATGCAGATACGGTTTTTGTGGCAGAGAAACCGTCTGATTGAGGATTCGGTTTTGATTTACGATTAAAGCCGCTGGAGCGATATAAGAAGTTTCAACGTGTCTTCAGCATTGCTTGATGAGCTTTGCGGTGTGCTGATGGAACTGTCAGGCTGCGGTTGCGAATGGCAGTGGCAGAAAAACTGCGGCAAGCTAATCTGAAAAAACTGATCTGTGAAGGGGAACGAGGGTGAGAGCATCTGTTAGAGTTAATTTCTTCAGATTTGCAGCGCTACTGTTTTTTTTAGGTGGTTTGGGATATTATTTTCCACTTCAGAAAGAGCTGTGGAGAGTTCTTGGGGAAGTAAATTCTGAATATATTTATTTAATGGCTGTGGCAGATTCCCTTTTTCTCTTATCGAATGCCATGATCCTGAAGATTCTTCTTGAGTCCTTTCAACTCAATTTGTCAGTAAAAGAATGCCTGTCGATTTCCTCTCTGGCCGGAATCGGCAATTTCTTAACCGCCCTGAGGGGCGGAACCATAGGAAAAGCGGTCTACCTGAAAAAAAAATACACCTTTCCCTACATGACGTTCATTGCCGCAACATCCGCGGTCGCTCTGATCAACTTGAACCTTGCAGCCTTTACGGGTGTCATCGCCATCCTGTTGATCGGTTACAGCAGCCATTCGTTGCTGGCGGTCTTGCTTGCTTTTTTTGTCGCCGTAAATCTGCTGTTTTGTTTTTTGCTGTTTTCACCAGGGACGGTGAGGACTTGCCGTTGGAAACTATTTGACAGATTATCGGCTATTGCCAAAGGATTGGACCTGATTCGGAAAGATACGACGTTGGTGATAAAAATAAGTTTTCTATTGTTTGTTAATTTCATACTGAGCATATCAGAACTCGCGTTGAGCTATAGTGCCTTTTCGATAGATGTCTCCCTGGTAGAGGTGATTCTGATAGACACCATCTCCATTTTTTCAGAGATAATAAAGGTCCTCCCTGCAAATCTTGGTATTTACGAAGGGAGCGTTGCTTTAAGCTCGCAAATACTTGGCGTCGGTTTCAGCGAAGGACTCTTTGCTGCTGGATTGGTGAGGGTGGTCTCCATATGTGTGATGCTAATCTTCGGATTAACCTTCGGCCTGAGGTTATTGCTTGGGAAGCCAAAAGAAGAAATGCTCGACAGTGTCATCGATGAAAAAAGAAGGATCTTGTAAGAAGGAGCACTCTCTGCCTGGAACCTTCATGTTCAGGGTGGGGTTCATTCACGACCGATGACTCATGAATTTAGAGCTTGTTGGTTAAAACTATTTACTCGAGCAAGTTTCGCAGTAAATACGCGTGACGAAAAGCACCGGCCATAAAATGCCTTGCATAAAGGTATCTGAACTTTTTCATCGCAGAATATCTTGTCTGGGCAATCATATCGCATTTGCCGGCATTCCAAACATCAGGAAAGGAATAGCCCCACTCCTCCATCGCCGGGCCGAATATCCTGACCGCCATCTTTCGAGTCTGTTTGTTCTCGTAATATTTGAGGAAGTATTCCTTTGAACCGGTAGGATTCCTCCTCGGCAACGGGCGCTTTTTCGTGATTCCGAGTTGATTCAATATTTTTTCAAAGTCATCTTCCATACTCTCAAACCTGATTATGTCATTGCAGAACCTGGCATTGATGTCACTGTTGGAGGTATATGGAAAGTTCCTGAAATCATAGAACTTGCATAGGAAGGCGTCAAAGGAGCTGTCAACATTCTTCAAATATTTATATAGCGCAACCCTTCGCTTGGACACATCCCCCGCCTTCTCAAGGCGCCACCTTTCCTCACTATACGCTTTATTTTGGTCGTTTAGAAATTTCACATAGAGGCTTGCGGCATTGTCCAGCGGATTTCTCACGCCACAGAAAACAAAGTAGCTTCGTTCTTCGTCTGAACACTGTCGTGCAAAATCAGAATAATTCGAGTGGTAGGCCAAAATAGATTCCCCCTCATACATTTCACACAACTCCTCGCGGATAGCCGTGGAACCTGTTCTGGGGACTGCAATAAAAAGGTATTTGTGTTTATGGCTTATGATCATGATGAAAACCAGTTTTATCCCTCACCCAAACCGCAACGTTTTTCCGACTTTTTCGTAGAGTCTGGCCGAGACATTGAAAATCGCCGTCTGAACAGGCCGCAAGGCCAGTTCATAAGTCTTCTGCTCCCTTGTCGCACCACCCCACTTCTCCTTGTATGCGACAAGTGAAGCTTGCTGCAAAGGTGATGAGCCAAGGTTGTAGCGTTTCATGCCTTCCCCCTTTGCCCAGGAGATCGAAAAAGATGTCAATAAGTCCGTAGGTTTATATTTCCTGAAGTGCATATTCATACAGCAGTGCAGGTCATACGCGGTCTTTTGGTGTAAGCCAACAGCGAGAAATCCCGCAATTTCACCACCCGAGAGGGCCAGAACACATCGCAGACCATCATGAGTCATTGATAGTTCAATCAGTGCCTGAAAATACTTTTGCGTATACCTCATATTTCCACCGTGCCTTTTAACGGTGTTTTTGTAGAGCTGGAAGAGAACACTTCCTTGTGATGGGTTCACAGCATCGACAATTTTAAGGGGAGAGCGACCTGCCCTTTTTACGGCTTTTTGAAGATTATGGCTAAGACCTGTCAACTCCCACTCCTGAAGGTTTTCAACAACCGTCTCCAGGGTTGTCTGTGCAGGGCAGGGCAGCACCTCTTTCTGGACAAAAGCGCTTGCCGGCATACGCAGCAAGTGGATGCTTTTGTTTAGAGCTGAGGTCCTGATTGACTCTATTGTGTGCGGTGAAACCGCTTCAGCAGGCAGACAACCTCCAACCGGGAAAGCGAGATAGCCGATACGAAATGGGCCCGCCTTGAATATTGTAACCGTAAGCCCTGTGGACGTGCTTTCATCCCAACCGTACAGAGTCTTGCTGCCAAAGCCCCTGGATAGCACAGCATGCCATTCCGGGGCGTTAAAAATGTCCCCGTTCTGCGAGCACAACTCACTCCAATGCGACGGCGGGTTCTCTGTGAATAGAATGACTTTCATTTATCCTTGGCAGGAGGGCTTTAATAAATCCCAACTTTCCTTAACGACGATACGACACCATAATATAGGAACCTGAACCACCTCAGGCAAAGAGCAGGCATGTATTTTCTCAGCAATGGCCTTTCCTTTACCGACACCGGAACGGCCTTCAGTTCGACAATTTCAGCCTGAAAAAGGTGACCCAAAGCGCTGACAAAACCTCTGAACTGTTCCCTGGAAGGGTGACAATGTTCCGGCGAATAACAAACAAAGACCAGCTCTGGAACAGTTTGAAATTCTAGACCCAGAAAGGCTTCAACACGCCTGAGAATTGAATCGACCGGATATTTCCTGGATGCAAAAAAGTCCCAGTCTATACTCAAGACTTCGCCATTATGCAGTCCACTCCACTTCTTGTATGGCACTTCATTATAACCAAGTGACAACCCCTCCCTGCCAGTCACAAAATTAAACAGGCGAAATGGCAGGGAAGTCAAATCTGATTCATATTTTACCGTACCAACATCGTCTCGCCTGCCACCCGGCTCGTCATGTATCCAACGAATACTTTTAACGCGCCCTTCGAGAACGGCATGGGTCAGAAAATTGCCCTCCTCTGCTTCCTGGCTGAAAAAATCGGGGAGGCGGAAAGCCTGGCCGGCTTTCCGGTCAATAAGCAGGCCTCGCATATCACAGTGGAAGTCGAGGTGAAGGAGTTGCAGTGACCGGGCCTCCTGCTCCCGCCAGAGTTCAAGTAACTGGTCGTGATGTTCGGCGACATAGATTGCGCACATGATCTGAGATGTCCCTTGTGACTTGCTCCACGTCCGTTTCTGGTGAAGGACTAAACGAAAACCTTAAATCTGAAAAGCACACGACCGGACTCACGCAGAGGCGCTGAGATTGCAGAGGAAGACCAGCCATACCCAAGCTTCCTAGCTTTTATCTTACTCTGTGATCTCTGCGTCTCAAGTGAGCATAGCGAACGGGCGTGAGGCAGATTTTACTTTTATCTATCAGTTGGCGGTGTTTGTCTGAATCAAAAAAATGCAATCAACTCATCAGAGCCTACGCTTAGCAAAGTGGTTCAAAGTAATCGTAACAATCATGACCCAAGCCATTTATTAACAGTTTCAGAGACCTGAAATCGCTTGGACAGCTTCTTCGTTCCCTCAACAAAATCTTCTTTGACACAGGAACAAGCTTTTTCAATGGCCTTGGCCAAGGATTCTGAGGTGCAATCATCGGCCAGGACTCCGCACTGGTGTTCAGCGATTAACGGCTGCAAATCCCCCACCGGGGTCGCAATAACCGGTGTACCCATCTTCAAAGCGTCAGAAAAAATCACGGGAATGCTTTCAATCCGGGAGGGAATGATCAAAAAGTCTGCCCGAGACAATTCATCGGCTAAGGCATTCGCACAAATCCCGTCATCAATGGTAACGCAGTGGTCTAGCTGGTGTGCATTGATGAAATCAACCAGGGTTGATTTCATCGTGCCAAGGCCGTACATCTTGAGGTGGAGCTTCGCCTGAATTGGTTGCGGCAACCGCTGAATCGCCTGCAAGAGAAGATCCGGCCCCTTGTTCGGGTGGTAGCGACCGACAAACAAGAGATTGGTGTATCCCATGTTACAGGCAGGCTTATCAGTGCCATGCGGCGACGGCAACACTCGCGACGAAGGCAGGAATTCGCACTGCCGCCCGGAAATTTCCTGCACTTCCCGACAGAGCCCGAGGCCATCGGCAAGCACCCGATCAGCGCGACCGATGATTTTCTTGAGCAGAAAACGGCCCAGCAAAGGGATCTTCCTGATCCGCCAAATATCCGAGCCCAAAGCCCACACGTCGTAAGGCTTGTTGAGACTCTTGCTCATAAAGTATCCCAAAAGGCCCGAGGGTACAGCCCACATACAGAGCGTTCGATCGATTTTGTATTGTTTATGCGCCTGGATGACCTTTTGCCGTGCTTTCAAAAAGAAAATCAGCACGGTGAACCAATTGAAAGGGGAATAAAGATTCAACGACGCAAGTTCACGATCACCACCTTGCCACGGCAAGGGCTCGATAACCATGCCATCATCCGGCGTATACTCGTGCTTGCGGGCGACAGGTTGGATGACAACCTGATGCCCCTGTTTTTGCAACTCCAACGTAAAAGCCCTTACGAATAGTCCGGCGGCCCCGGAGGGGTCCTCTGGATAGGCAGGATAGGAGCTGGTAATGATCTGAATATTCATGGGGACAAGATATCCGAAATGGCTTCAACGACAGAGTTAGTGTCCCGTGCGATTAATTCTTTTCTTCAAATTCCGGTGCTTTTGGCCCCTAGCTGCGTTACGGCGCCTCGGCTTAAGCCGCGCTAGGCCTTTGTCACCGCGCCTTGCCAGTTACCAAAATCACTCGCAATTTGTGCGGCGAACTAACCGCAAGGGACACTAGCGAGCGTCTTCACTGTACTCATTCTCATCGCATTCCCGCTTCTTCAACCGATACTGAACATCTTCCATAAGCCGACGATTCACCGCCAGGATGTCGGCAAGGAATGCCGCTATAATGGTTTGAAAGCCGACGCCAAGAAGTATCGAGGAGAGAATCAAAGACTGGATGTGCCCATCACCATCACCGATCACGTAGTAAAAGAGAAATCGCAGGCCGAGAAGGAAGCCTGCGCTGAAAACAGCGAGCCCAACGGCCATAAAGAAACGGAACGGTTTGTAGAGGACAAAGATTCTGGCGATCGTCACCATCGACTTCAGCACATACGAAGAGAGGCTTTTGATCAGGCGCGAGGGTCGCAGCTCGTCATTGACATGCACCGGGACCGAAGTGATCGCCATATTCTTCTGCCCGGCCTGGATAATCGTCTCCAGCGTATAGGTATAGTCGCTGAACACGTTGAGGCGCAGAGCCGCATCGCGGCTGATGGCCCGGAAACCGCTTGGCGCATCGGGGATATCCGTATTACTGAACAGGCGCACGACACCACTACCGATCTTCTGCAATAGCTTTTTTGCCCAGGAGAAAGACTCGATCACCTCGATGGGTCTGGCACCAACGACAATCTCTGCCTTACCAGCAAGAACCGGCGCGACAAGGGCGGGGATATCGTCAGCCGAGTATTGGTTATCGGCATCGGTATTGACAATAACATCGGCGCCCAACCGGACAGAGGCCTCCAGGCCCGCGACAAAGCTTTTGGCCAACCCCTGGTTTCCGGGAGAAGAGATGATATGGTCAACACCATGATTGCGGGCAACCTGCACTGTCTTGTCGGTGCTGCCGTCATCGATGACCAGCCACTCCAACGTGTCGAAGCCTGCCACATCACGTGGCAAAGCCTGCAGAGTCACCGGTAAAGTTTCTGCTTCATTGTAACAAGGGATCTGAATGATAAGTTTCATCGCAGCATCAGCTTCCAAAACAACAGGGTCACGAGAACAATCGGCAACGAGCCCTGCTTGAAACCAACAGTATCGGAATTCATGAGGGGTCCCTCTTGCTCGCAGACCGATCAGAAAATATGACTGGCTGGCACCACCCCATCCTTGCCAACCGGAAGGTCAAGGCTGTCCAAAGCACACCACATCCGTAAATCACGCTACGGCCAAAGTTAATCGAAGAGGATTCGGCAAGATACCTGGTTGGGCACGAAACTTCGCCAATCCTGTAGCCGTGCCAGATGAGTTGGGCAAGCATCTGGTTATCAAAAAGGAAATCGTTGGAATTCTGATCTAGCGGCAGCTTTTCCAATGACTCTCGCGAGAAGGCGCGATAACCGCTATGGTATTCTGATAGCTTGTGGCCTAGGAGCAGGTTTTCAACGAAGGTCAGAAAACGATTAGCGTAGAATTTGTATCGGGGCATCCCACCCTGGATGGCGCCAACACCAAGAATCCGCGACGCCAATACTGCGTCAAATTCGCCGCAGGAAATCATCGCTGCCATCGCGACGATCAGTTTTGGTGGATACTGATAATCAGGGTGCAGCATAACAACGATATCAGCGCCAAGGTCGAGAGCGGCCCGATAGCAGGTCTTCTGGTTGCCACCATAACCCTTGTTTTGAGGATGGATAATAGTATGGATGGCTAACTGCTGGGCTAAAGCCGCCGTTGCGTCGCTACTCGCATCATCGACCAGGATGACATCATCAACGATAGCAAAAGGAATCTCTTTGTAGGTCCACTCGAGAGTTTTCGCCGCGTTATAGGCTGGCAGAACCACCACGATTTTCTTGCCGTCAAGCATAACGTTACCATGTCCGGGCTGGTCGTCTGCGCAGTGGAAGCATCAGCGGGAACGTCCCCATAGAAATCACCAGAAAACAGGCTTAACTCTACAAAATTAATACAGATTTATCAAGGAGATTGCAAAGTTAACTCCAGACTTGCATAATCATGATATTTGTCGACTTTCGCTGCGAAAGTATTTCTGATAGCATTGCCTTTTTACAGTCATTGTGACCCTTCTGACGAGACAGCTTTTTCCTTCTTCAAAGGCCACTATCAGCCTTCACTGGAGCGTTTAATGTATCCGAGACTCAAGTTCCTCGTACCGCAAATTATCATTCTTCTCGTCATCACCTGTTTATTGC
This sequence comes from Deltaproteobacteria bacterium IMCC39146, assembly GCA_030005635.1. Classification (GTDB taxonomy): domain Bacteria; phylum Desulfobacterota; class Desulfuromonadia; order Desulfuromonadales; family BM103; genus M0040. The sequence goes on along the minus strand of JARUHP010000002.1, from coordinate 82,926 downwards.
TGCAAGGTTGCGATCATAGCGAAGAGTCAACGGAAGCCGCTAACACGCACAGAGTTGACAAGGCCGAGTCCGTTTCGAAAGACACGGCAGAGCCCAAAACTGTTAAGTTGCCAGAGCCGAAGCTCCTTCTGCAGGAACCTGTCCCTTTATCGATTTACGAAGTCCCTTCCCAAGCCCTGCTCCAATGGTATGAGGTTCGAAATGTTCAACCGGCTCTGCTGATTTATGCCAACAACCCTATGCTGTCAACTACACCGTTTTTTAAGATCAAAGATCTGCTCCAACCCCTTGCCGACGCCAATCCGGATCCGCTGCGTTACGGTATATCCAACCCGGCAGTGATGCCGGGAATGACCCTTCATGCAGCTCTTGAAGCTGGCCTGTTTTCTGCGGTTTACTGGATCATGCCTTCCAAGGCGGAGATCACCGATCTATCGATCGAAGTTTTTCGAAAACAGATGAAGGTAACTAACGCATTAAGTTTCGAAGAGGCTCAGAGTTTAACCCTGCGTGATGGTGTTTTCTCCGGTAGCGTTCGTGGTGTACCCTTCCATGCCGTCCACCCTGACGTGGCTTTCAGCATCTCCGGGCCGACTGTGTTTCATTTTGACTTGAGTTATCTTGCTGCGCTCTACGAGGGAGAGATCAAAACGCAGGTGTTTGCAATGATCTACGAGACGCTGAAACATCTCCGCGACCAAAACATCGAGACGCTTGCCGCCAGCTTCTCCTACTCGCAAGAGACCCGCGAGGTCGCGCTCGGCTCACGCTTTATCGGCCCTGTTTTCAAAAAAATGTTAGAGCAACCGCAGCTTCTCGACCAACCGCCGCCAGAAGATTGGCGACAGCGTGCCGACGCCCTGTATCTGCCCAACATGTTCCTTGTTTCCGGCGGTCTCAAGATCTATACGCAGATGGTTAAAAACGACCCAGAAGACCCGTCGCTGCACTACGCTTTGTTTGAACTCAGCCGGGCATCCCAATCAACTCACAAGGCAGCTCTTTTTCATCTTGGCGAGGCGGTCAAAAGAGATCCGATCTATGCCTTCGAATATCTTTCCCTGGTGCCCCTGGCCCTCAAAGAGAAGCGCTCGGATGAAGCCCTGCGGATGTTACGCCTTGCACACGAGGCGCTCCCCGACAACCCGTTTATCATCCTTGAACTGGCCCGGGGCTTAATCGCAGAAGACCAAAGGGAGCAGGCGGTTCCCCTGCTGCAATCGCTGCTGGACAAAACCTGGTCTGAAACCTTCTATTCGGTGATGCCCGGGATGCTGGAGCAATTACTCGCTGAAGCTCGCGAGGAGTGAGGGATCGGACCGGGAACAGCAAGAGCTTAAATCAAAAGACCAACGCAAAGACGCGAAGAGAAGCCAGGAAAGACGCAAAGGGTGACTATTCTCGCTTTTTGAAGTGGTTTTCTTTGCGGACTTTCTTTACCTCTTTGCGCCTTTGCGTTAAATCCTAACAGTCTTTATTTTGTTATAAGTCCGTTTTATTTTGCAGGGGCAACCAAGGGGCGAATCAAGTCATTGAAGCCACTTTGCGAGCGAACAAATCCCAGGTCGCGATCCGAATATAAAAGATCAACATCCCTGAATCCGGCGCTGATGGCCTTTTCCAGAAACGCCAACGAAGCAACCGGGTCTCTTTTCAAACTCTCCAGCCGGGCACGATTTAATAACAGTTCCCCCTCACGTCCACCCAGGGCGAGCGCTTGCTGCCAATATCGAGAACTCAAGGAAGAGTTGCCGGCGCGCAGCTCAGCCAGGCTTAACAGGTTCCACGCATCGGAATTTTTCGGATTCATCCGCTTGAGAACCTCGTAGAGGATGCCGGCCATCTGGAAATCATCTTGGAAGTAATAGGTGTTCGCCAACAAAAGAGTCACGCTATAACTGTTAGGCTTCTCTCGCCTGAATTGCAGGAGGATACGTTCGGCCTCATGGAAAGACCCCTGCAGAATCAACGCAATAGCAAGATTATAAGAGGCATCAGGATATGACGGTTCAATCCGCAGGGCTTCCTGGTAAGATTTGATCGCTGCTTGGTAATTGCCCTCATTGTAGTGGGCAAGACCCAACCCGTACCACGCCAGTTTAGACTGTTTTTCTTTGATTGTTGCGTCTTTCCACAATGCTGCGGGAATATTCCAGACCGTGATTCTCTCAATTGTAAAACAACTCATCGTGACAAGAAATAAACCAGCAACAAAGACAGCAATCTTTGCTGACGGCAAGGGCCGTTTATCGATCACAAGGGCTAAAAATCCACAGAGTCCGAGCATGGGGAAATATAAATAACGATCATTCATCAGCGTAATCAGGGGCACGATTTGCATCACTGGCAGAAAACCAACAACAAAAACCGACACCCAGAAACAAGCTTGCTTGCGATTGCTGTTTTTAAAAAACAGGGGAGAACAGACCGTCATCAAAAGCAGCAGAACCGGCAACAGAATCCTGGCGTCTGCCGCAGCCAGGATGTCCGGGCTATAGACTGCACTCAAGCCGGACGGCCAGACCAGATTGCTCAAGTATTTCTGGTAGACAGTCAGCATGGTGAGGAAGGTCGCATAAGCTGACCCGCCATGATACTCAGTGGCGATCCCTCCCGGCCCCTCCAGCGTCGATGACTGGCTCTCCATGGCGATCCAGGCAAAGAGTGCGGCGAGTAAAAGAAACGGGATTTTTTCGACAGCGCAACGGATCCAACGGCGATCATGCGGCCGCAGCAGAACATCGTAGGCGATCAGAACGACAGGCAACACAACGGCAATCGACTTGGACAGCAAAGCGCACAGGAAGGTTATACCGGCAATCCAGAAAAAGGTCTTTTGCAACGCCTTGTTGACAACGTAACGATGGTAAGCATTCAAAGAGCTCAAGAAGAAAAACATGGCCAGCACGTTCTTGCGCTGTGAGACCCAGGCGACGCTTTCGACCTGAACGGGATGAACCAGGAACAACAGGGCGCCGAGCAAAGCCGCGGGAGGGGACGCCTGCAAGGAACGCAACAGGAGATACAACAAGCCGCCGTTTAAAGTGTGCAAACAGAGATTGTGCAGAAGAAAACCGAACGGTTCGAGGCCCCAGATTGCAAAGTCAAACATATAACTCAGCATCTGGAGAGGCGCATACATACCTACATAAAAGTTCGTAAATATTTTTCTCAGATTGCTGAAATTGAAAGACTGGATATCCGGATTGGCCGTGACATACAGATCATCATCCCAATTCAGAAGAAAATCGTTATCAAACACGCCAAAGTAAACCAGGAAAGTGCAGGCAATCAGGATTAAAATAAAACATGAATCAAGACTTAAGAGCTTGCGTTTAAGGTTGTTCATTGTCTAATGCTTTCCTTCAACCTTATAGGCACACAAAAGCAAGAAGGTTTTAATTGTTCTGCCCTTCTTTGTTATCTCTGAGACCTCTTTCAACCTTGGCGTTAAAGGTTCACAGGGAGATCCATCGCTAAAAAAGCGCCCCTTTTAAACACCGGCCCCTTACACACTACTCGATTTAAAATTAATCATCAACTTTGTGAGACCTATGCGTACGTCTCTTGAGTAATAAAAAAGGCCGGGACAATCCCGGCCTTTTTATTACATTATGTGCATTGTAAACAGATCATTTAGTACAAGGTCGCCTTCCGTGGAGTCACCAGGTTCCAGCCAGCGCCAGTACCACTCTGTAACGGGTCACCAAGGCGGTGACAGTTCTGCGCCGAGGTCGTGTTGGACAACCTCTTGCCAGCATTTTCATCAGACAACGTAGAGCCCCCTTGGGTACTGATTCCAGTCAGAACCGCCCACTGATCATCCCAGGTGTTCTGCTTGGTGTCGAGGCAGTTGGTAATCATCAACTTCGGCAGACGCGACGCATGCGGGTTATGGCACTTGGAGCAACTGAAAGCATGATAACCCTTATTTTTGGTGCCGGTGTCCTGGGTGACCCCCCAGTCAAAGTTACCGACATAGGGGAAGTCAATAAGAGGAGTCACATCCGGGCTGGCATAAAGAGTCGACCAGCCTACCCCCCTGTTTGAGCGGAAGCCATCACCCCAGTAATCGGTGGCTGTTCCTGCTGAACTCAAGCCTGTAGCATTGACATATCCCATCGCAGGATTGCCTGCTTTATCGGCGGGCCCGTCATTGGCAGTATACTCTTGCGGGGCAAGAGTGGGGTTGCGATCAGCAAAGCTGAAGATATCGGCGATCTCCAACTCGTCAGCAGTGCCGCCAAGAGCCGAGTTGGAGTGACCGTTGCGACCCGCAATAATCCACAAGTCTTCACCCGTCACCTGATCCATACCGTCGACCCCGTTGGCGCCATGGCAGAGCAGGCAAAGCCCACCGGCGGTCGATGCAACCCAGCCCTTGGTGGGAGGACCGGAGGCGTGACCGTTGTTCTGGTCAATCTGGAAGCCGCCCATCTCGTTGTACGCGCTACCGCCACGCGGCACAGGTCCGTAATCTGTCGTAGGTGCGAAGGTCGTGTTTCCTTCACCAGGTTGTCGCGGCGCACCGTCCTCCTTGTAGGGGTTGCTCAGCCAGCTGCCGCGCAGGTAGGGAGGGCCACTCATCTCGTCGCCATTGGCGAAGTTCATGTTGTGCACGTCGTGGCAATTGTGACACTGCAGATCAGCAACATCGTCTGGTGATTCGACATACTCTCCACCGCTCAACAAGACCGCACTATTGCCGTAAGTGATGTTGGTGGAGTGCGTTGACATGATCGGACCGGTCTTGTACTCGAAATAGGGCGTAGCGGACTGATTGCCCGCAGAGGAATAGGCACTTGACCAGGTCGCCGTGGTCCAGTCGGATCCCGACAGCTCACCGAAGTCGTAGTTATTGCCGTTCGCAGGCTGGATCGACAGGTCTCTAAACGGGGCATCGTCGACCCCCCACTCGGAGATGTCGTTGCCGGGCAAGTCATGGCAGCCCCAGCAGAGTTCCGCCTGGGTGGCATAACCGGCGCCAGCGTTTACGCCCTTATTGCCTGGATCCTTGCGCAGGTGAATACCACCCGACTTGTAGGAAACGCCGACCTGTGGGTTGTTCGGCAGAATCAGTGCCGTACCGTCTACATCATCGGTCGGGTGACCGGGGAAGTGGCACCAGGTGCAGTTGCCCGGGTTGCCCTCGTAGCCGTTGCCCAAGTCGTAGTTTCTATCGATACCTCCAGCATCATCCGAGAGGTGGCCGATATTAGCGATATTGGCTTCACCGCCCATGGTGTGGCAACCGATACAGGCGAAGTTCTCAGTGGTATCCCAGAACGGGGCTTCAGTGGTCGGGTGACAGTTGTACGGATCCATGCTGAAGCATTGTCCGGCGACACCCGAGCCGGCCGAATTATAATGAGCAAGCGGACCGCTAGCCGTCTTATCCAACTGGACGTCGATAAAGCCGTCACCGTGTTTGCCATCAAGGTTGTTGATGTCGTCGTAATGACCATAGTGGCAGAGGCTGCAGCTGTCGCCCTTGCTGAAACGGAAGCTGTAGTTCAGATGTTTCTCATGCTGACCGATATACTTACGCTCATCGACCGTGCCCGCCCCCGAGGGATCCCAGCCACCGCGGTTGTCGGCACCCGGCGAACCAAGGATCTGGTCAGGTACTACGCCAGCTGGTTTTGTCGGGCTATTATAGAGCGTGCCGTCGTAATCACGGCCGTAGGGGTCTTTCTTATACGTGCCGTCGGTCCAGCCGGTGGCGGTCTCTGCCCGATTCGGGTTGCCGTGGCAGCGACCGCAATCGAGGTTGGCTTCCGATGTCCAGTCTGGTGTTTCGAACAGCGGGTACTCCGATAGGCCACTATTGCTATCAGGATCGGAACCGGCCGGTCCGTGACAGCCGCCCACACCCATGGCGCCAAAGTTATAGCAGCTGCCATCGTCTTCGTTGTCGCCAACCGTGTGGTCGAAGTCTCCGGTGCCAAAACCACCCCAGCCGTCGGTGTCCTGGTACATCACAAAGTCACCAGCAACATCCATTGGAGAGCCGTTGTTGGTGTAAATGATCGTGTTTGTGGGCTTGTCGATCTCGGCCGGAGGCTTAGCCCCCCCCGGACCGTAACCCATTACCAGAACACCGTCCTGGTGATCAAGGCCAAAGCTGGACACAGGATTGAGGCCGTCATCATGGCACTTGTCGCAATCGCTCAGGGTAAAGCCGTGGAGCTTATGGTTGCCCTCCGACTCCACAACACTCGGCCCAGTGGTGTGGCACATGCCGCAGTTCGGGCCACTGTTGACGGGACCGAAGACATTTGACATTGGAGAGCCAAGGTTTTGCTCGTCAAAGGTCTTAAGCGCAAAGTAGAGTGGTGTTTCCTGTGGCAAACCGGTCACTTCGAACGTCACCAAGTGCTTACCAAATTCAGGATAAGGCGGAGCATTATCGACAAGAGTCGCCGTGTTGAAGTCAGTGATTGGCGTTAGCGTTGAATAACGAACTTCATAATAACTGGCACGACCGTTATTCATATAATCATCACCCGGACAGGTCCAGCGCAGCTCCACCGTGCCCTGCTTCGGCCGTGGCAAAGCCTTCAGGTCTTCGACCGGATCCGGTGGAATTTTGTCAATGGCATCCACTGTACCGGGAACAAGGAATGTCGAGGACCCCTCTGCGGTATGAGAGAAACCGTCACCGGGGCGGATCTTGATCGCCAGTGACCCGGACGTAATACCGTCGGCCTGGGTGTCCCACACAACGTCGGTGTCATCCCAGGCCTGGTTTTCGGCAAGGACATAATCCCAGGAACCGGCAGCCCCGTTTTGATTGGAGCCATAAATATCGTAGTGGAGTGTCTCTTCCGTGGTCAGGCCGTCTTCATCATCGGCAGGCTGATTCCAGCTCGCCGTGACGATGGCGCCGTTGAGCGAAATGATTTCTCCCGTAATCGGGTTCGGGGGGGTATTGGATTTCTGTTCAACAACAACCCCGCTACCACCGGTGGCCGCAGTCCCATAAGCAAGAGTGACAGCATTAGTAGTCGACAACTGAATACAGAAACTTTCGCCGGTTGATGCGAATACGGGAGTCACTGCACCGAACTTGAATGTTGCCATCGCGCCAGTCGCCTTTGACGCGGTAAAGATCGTACTCGAGGCGACGAAACCACCACAAGTACCAGTCCATTTCCCCAACTCTGCTGTCACTGTTGAGGCGGTTCTGTCTTCGGTATACTGGATGACGAAGTTGTCAACATAGTAGTCGACAGCCCAACCCTGCGAAGTTCCGTAGAAAGTTATAGGGTTGCCATCGCTCAGGGCATGGCTTCCCGCTACCGTCCCCGGGAGACCCCCTCGCGTCAAAAGAGTCCCTCCGCCGCTCACATAGTCATGAACACTTTTGGCCACCGTACGAGACGCAGCAGGTGTAGCAGAGACAACCGTCGTGTTGGTTTCACAATTATCAAGATAGTCGCAGGCACGGACGCCCATCTGGTAGGTAATGTCATCTTGAATTGTCGTTGATACGCCACCATTGCTGTGATTATACAAGCCTTCCAGCTCGATGGCTTTACCGGTATAGAAGGTCTGCACCTCGTCCCAGAGGATGGGCGAGTTGTAGCCGGTGTTGTCATTCATGTCGAGGTCGCCGCGCACTTCCGACTTGAGCCAGATTTCGTAACGGATCGGCTTTTGTATTCGATTTGTCGGCGAGAGATCCATGACGTACATGGAGTGGTCTTCGGCTTGCGTCCAGTAGAGGTTGACCGAGCCACCTTCATCGCCCGCAAGCGCCTTGTCGGCACCGTAGAACATTGGACCCGTGGTGTCCGCCAACGGTGCAATCGGGCCTATCGACGAGACTGGGCCCCACAAGCCTTCCGTATCCTGGGCGCGGACCGCGAAATAATAGCTGTTCGTATTGTTGAGGTTTGAAACGGTGACCTCGGTCAACTCGTCGCGCAGGTAGGAAGCCGGCAGACCGCCAACCAGTGTAGCAGCATTAAATAGACCAACGTCGCTGCCGATCGCACCCGTACTGACACGGGCTTCATAGCGGTAACTCGTGGTGTTATCCAGCCCGGCGTCAGCACCCGGCGAGTTGTAAGTGACCTTGATCGCGTTGGGCTCAAGGATCGCCACATTCGCCAGGTTGGTCACAGCGCCCGGAGCGACATTGTCACTGTCGTACCAGTGCGGCGTATACGCATTGTCGAAGTGGCAATCGATGTTGCTGCAAGTACTCTTTTCAACTCCGGAGAAATGGAAGAAACCGTCGGCATCGATAGCACCGCCAATAATGCGCCTGTAACCAAGAATAGCCGCGTTATGCTGGGGGAGAGTCCCGGTGCCATCAAAATGCCAGCTTGCAGTTCCGGGATCATCACCGTGACAATAAGTACAAGTCGCAGTGTGCCCGATACCTTTCACCTCCATTGCCGTTATATGCTCGAGGTGCAGGCCTGGCCGGTTGGGGAACAATCCGCCACGGCTTCCGTCAGGAGCGTAATAACCTTCTGCACCATGGCAAGAATCACATGGCCCGGAAGCGCCACCGCCAAAATTACCGTAATTGATTGTGAAGCCGCTGGCGTTCTGCAAATTGTAATCCGGATTATCCGTCGGACTATGACAAGTGGAGTCACAACTGCGCGTCGCTGTGTTATATCCGGAACCGGTACCAGGAGGACCACTCATAGTGATGCTGCCGTCACCGTGGCCGTTATTGACACCCGGCGCACCCCACTCTTGATCGTAGTCGGCATCGCCCCAACCGTGGCAAGCTTCACATTCGGTGTGCACACCCATTTTGCTGCCACCAGGATTACTAGCATAGGGATCAGTATGATCACTGTTGCTGGCCTCGTCCCAGTTCCAATCCGCCGGGTTGTCAAATGAAGATGATGCTCCATGACAGTTGTCGCAAACGTTGTGGTCAATCGAATGCGATCCGGTCGGAACCTCATCGACAAAACCGTTCCACTTGCGTCGCCATTGGCCATCGTCCGTATGACAGCCGAGAGCGGCCATACAGCCGGTGGTCGGGTTGTAACCGACCACGGTGGCACTGTTGAAAGTATAGCTGATTGTGGCGGCGTCATCGAGAGAGCCGTCACCATGATTCGCGGCCGAAACCGGAGCGGCTGCGTCGTGACAGTTGACGCAGTTGCCATCAGGAGTTCCCAGGGTGCCGTCATGGATCGTTACGTTATACGTGACGTGCAGACCGGAGGTCGGAAGGTCGGCGATCGAGGCGCTGGCGTTGTGGCAGTCGGCGCAGGCAAGCGTGGTAAAGCTCCCTTGCCAGTCAAGAGCACCGCCAGCGTCATGGCAGGTGTTGGTACAGGAGCCGGGACCGCCGGCAGCTGGATATTCAGTTATCTTAAGCTCGTTATAGTTCACAAACGTATCCATGTGCGTCGGATCAGTTGCTGGTTTGTGGCAATCCAGGCAGACCACGTAGGAGGTGCTGGCCATGTGCACGGGATGCGTATCCGTATCAGGTGGATCGAGGTGACAGATCGAGCAATCGGCCAGCGGAGGGCCGTCCCACGGATAACTGTCCACTTTCGGCGTGGTGCCGTCGCCAAGGTTATGACAATCGTTGGTATTACAGGACTTGTCTGTGCCCAGGTTATAGGTGTAGATGACCGAGCCGGAAAGTGCATCCATGTAAACATTGTTGATGTGGTTACCACTCGGTGCAACACCCGGAGACCAGGAGACGTCTTCGGTCGCCGTCTGGTGGCAGTCGTTACAAGTAATATCGCGGCCGGTGAGACTCGCCGAGTTAAGGTGCTCCTGGTGAGTCCGCCCGCCGGCATTGAGGTTGGTAGCAACATTGTCCGGGACATGACAGATCTCACAGGAGGTGCTGTTGCCGGCGTACCAGCCGTAGTTGGTGGCGTTGGCGTCGGTCGCGCGGTTGAAGTGGCAGGAACTCACATAACAGCTGCCCGCACCGGTGGTGTCGTAATCAGCGCTGTCGCGGCTGCCGACACGGCCATTGTCCCACAACGGGAAGAAGCCCTGCCCTGCGGTGTTGCTATCGTTGGCATCCGCCAGGGTCTCGGCTGGCAGGACGCTGTCGGTATGACCCGAGCCGTCACCTTGGTGGTCCTGGTGACAGTAGGCACAGAGTTCGATCTGTCTTTCCTTTGAGGTCAGCGCATAGAAAGAAGTATTTTTAAGAAGGTTGTTGATGGTCTCTGTATCGTTTCCCCCTTTATCAAGCGGGTAGACCATCTCGGCCAGTGCGACGATATGCTTTTTGTGGGCCCCACCGTTATTCTCTTCGCCGGTGGCATCACTTGGAGCGGACACGGTATCATCCGGCCAGAAGTTCTTTTCATCTTGAGAATAATCAAAACCGCCATGACAGTCGGAACAAAGGGCCAGGATCTGGTCACCCAGCACCGAGGAGTTGACCCAGTTCGTGGTGTCGAATGAATATTGCCCGGTTGCAGTGCCGTCGTATGCGGCGTGACATTTGGCACAACCGCTCAGGTCACTGCCGTTACGACCGAATGCGGTGTTGTACAGGTTCATGGTAATAAAGCCGTCACCATGGTCACTGGTTTCACCAACGGTCTCGTTCCAGTCAGCGTTTACGGTGTTATAGGTGTAATTGCCCGAAACCGCTTCCAGACCGTGGCAGTCATTACACAGGTAATTTGTGCCATTAGCGTGCTTGCCCTGAACCGGGGCATCCATACGGTGCGTGACACCGGTGCGCCAATCGCCCCAACCACCGTGACAGTTATCGCATTGTGCGCCGGTGGTGTTATAGACCGTCGTGCTCCACTTGTACTCCCAGCTGGTGCCTGCCTCCGTAGAGGTGTGGCAACCGGCCACTGTGGCGCAGGTGTTGGTTGTACTGTTGTAGCCGGCGTTGGCGTAGACGGTGATTTGATCAACACCAGCATCGAGAAAGCCGTCAATATGGTTGGTTGACGGTGAAGCGGTATGACAGGTGACGCAATTGGCGCTGCCGCCGCTGCCATCAAGGAAGTCATCGTCATGGCTGTTGCCGGTGACGGTCGGATCTGTGGTGTTGTTGTGGAGACCCGAGAACGGGTCATAATCTGGGTTGCCATTGACTGTGTGACATTCGAGGCAGCCGCTGTTCGTAGTGCCATCAAACGGGGTATCCCAGTTCGCGTCGGTGCTGCCGGCGTGGCAGCCAACGCCGCCAGCGGTCGCACAGGTGTTGGCGCTGTTGTAGGTCAGTGCGGGGAGCACGTCGGAGCCGGCCTCATCCTTCAGGGCCATAGCCGCGCCGTTATAAATCTCGCCCCTGTTGCCGCCGGTCCTGTCATCGATATGAGCCAGCGGACCGAAAAGGGAAGAACCGTTAGCATAATCGACACCGCCGATGTCGTGACACGCACCGCAGCTCTTGCTTTTTAGGAAGTGGTCGTTGTGGCTAATTTCGCTGATTTTTTCGGCGCGACCGTTGCCTACAAGGCCATGGTTGGTGTTGTTATTAGCATTCTCACTGCCGGCATCGGCGTAGTAGTGACACTTGTCGCAATTCAGGCCATCAGTATCGATCGGCAGGCGCAAGGCAATATCCAGGGTCGCGCTGTTGACATTATCCCAGGTGTACCAGTAACCATCGGTACTGTCGGTGTTGTGGCAAGCCTTGGTACAGGTCCATTTGTCACCGGTAACCTTACCGAAGCCAACAGCTGTATTCAGGATGGTGCGGCGTCCTGCCTTATCGGCATGGTTGAGCAAGTTGCCCTGGTCATCATTGGTGTTGTAGGTGTAGTTGCTGGCGCCGGTGTGACAGTTTTCACAATCAGTCTGGTCATCTGTATCAATGGCCGTCCTGGAGGCCATTTCGACAGCGTGCAGGTTATGAGCGGCCGTGTCCGGCGGATAGTCGTGGCAGCCACTGCAGGAGGTACCACCCGACGGCAGGAAAGCACCACCGGGATCATTATGCACGGAATGACAGGAATCGAAGCAATCGGTGCCAACAACGTCCTGACTGTGGTCACCGGTGCCCTCGATGTTGTTATGGTCGACGGGGTTGCCCAGGAAGTTGGCGTCTACCGTGCCATCACTGTGACAGACCGCACAAATATCATCGGCGTTGTTCTCTGTGGCAGCACCGTCATCGCCGTCGTCCTCATCGTAAGAGGCCGCACCGATGCCGGTAAAGTCGCTGTTGTTGGTGAAGAAAACATTCGAGCCGCGGTACTGTCCAAAGGTATCGTCGTGCTGGTTCTGTGCCAATCTACTAGACCAGACCATCTGGATGTTGTTGTTGGCATCATCACCATGGACGTTGTGGCAAGCCACGCACTTCTTGGCGCTGTGTGTCTGGATAGACAGGCTATTATAACCAGAGGCAGCACCGGTCGGGTGCGCGGGTGAGTCACCGTGGCAGTTGAGGCAGTAATTATTTTCCAGACCGCCGAGGTAAGAGCTGTTGTAGCCGTCCTGATCGGTACGCAGCAGCAGGTCGGCCTCAAGGCCGGTGTCACCATCAAAGTGATTGGGACTGTCGGTTATGTGACAATCATCGCAGCCGAGATTTGCCGCGACATTGCCGGAGTTGTAGTTGCTGCTGGCAAGCGGGCGGTTATGGCCGCCGGTACGTGCCGCACTAAAAATTTCCGGATCCTGAGGTTGACCATTATTAAAAGTGGCACCACAGATGCTGCCGGCATGACAGGTGGCGCAATCCGTGGTTGAAGGCACACCCCACTCAGGCCGTATTTCAAACGCGACTTCAGTATCAGAGCTAGCATAGCCGTGACAACGGTCGCAGATATTCTGCGGGTAGGTGTTGCCAAAGGTGGCCCTGTCCCCAACCGAAAGTGTAATGTAATCGATCACGCCGTTGACATGACCAGCGTGAGTTCCAAATTCCGAACCGGTGCCGTGACATTCGTCACAGGATAGGGTCGGACCGTTGATGCCGGTCTTTATGTGGCGTGCGTGTGAACCCGTTTCGATCGGTGTACCATCGGAGGCAAGACCGCCGTGACAGCTATCGCAGGCCAGGGTGCCGATGCCGGTGTTGTCCCAATCTTCAAAGCGACCGGTGCCGCCAGTGTTCACAGCATCAGGCACGTCGTGGCAGTACATTGAGCAGGTACCGGTACCGGCACCCTCGGAATCGTAGCCTGCGCCTGAAAGCGCGGAGTTATAAACGGTTGTATCATAGGCAACATCCGCGACACCGTTGACGTGCTGACCGCCTGCACGATGGTCGGTGGCGTTAGCGGACAAGGTGATCCCGTCGATAGCGGTGTTGACGTGACATGTGCCGCAGGCAATCGGGGCGGCCATGAGGGTCGGGTTGATATGTGCGTCATGGACCTCCCAGGTGTTGTCGTTTATGGTTCCTGCAGGATTCATGGAGGCGGTATCATTACCATGGCAAGTCTGGCAACGAAGAGTGGGAGTCTTGCCAAGAATCGCGCTGTTTCCACCATTCCAGTTCGGGATCGCACCCAGACCGGCGTCGGTGTTACGTGTCGAATCGCCGGTACGAGGGGCTCCGGCGGAGTGACAATAGATGTTGGAGCAGCTGCCATCAGCACCCGGGGTGTATGTACTCGCGATGACGCCATTGTAGGTGGCAATCTTATCGAAGATTACATCATTAAAGGTGCCGGCATTGTTCTTTTTGTGATTGCTTAACAAATCATCGCCGGAATTGGGGCCGTGGCAGGGGTCACAGGGACTATCACCGCCCCCTAAAGCCCCTTCGAAAAAATACCAACCGTCTGAACCAGGCAGCGGTGTCACGGCATCGGATTTCAGATCGCGACCGGCGTGGGCCTTATGAGGAGTCGAAGCTTCAGGCTTATAGTCAGGGCTATTAGGGCCAGTCTCGTAGTTGTAATTGAGCGCATTGTAGTAGGCATAGCCACCGTCTCTGGCATCATATTCTGCGACACGGTCACCACGCGTATTTTTATAGGGCGGGAAACCGTGGCATTCGCCGCAGGCCGTTTGTGATTCTGGCGCCGTGAAGCTCATGTTGCCATCGGCATGGTCATGACAATCAGTACATTGGGAAGTCGCGATATCTCGGTGTTGGGCGGAAACATTGGCTAAGACACCACCTTGAACATCACCGTGGCAGGCTTCGCAGAAGCCGTTAGCCTCTCCGTCAAACCTGTCTGACCAAGTAATACCGGTGTTACCTGTGACTGTAAAAGGCGGAAAATCGACCAGCTTCACCGTGTTGAAGACCCGGTTGGCACGAGTCGGCACGGCATCGAGACTCTGACCACCGTTCAGGACATAGAGGCTCGGCGTGTTATCATTATAAGAATGGCCGCCATGGCAATCGAGACAGCCTACTCTATTGGTAGAGGCCGTTTTGCCATGCAGCTTGTAGGTGTGGCAAGACTGACAGAGGTTGGAACGTAGCTGGGCGGTCGCGTTGCGGTCGCCACCTAGGCTGGTTGGGCCATCACTACGCAGCAGCAGGCCATCACCCGTCAAGGCCTTACCAGGACCATCAGACGTCAATGCTTTAGAATCAGTAAAGTGCGGGCCGTGGCAGCTCGAACAACTGACACCACCAGCGACCAAAACCACGCTATTGGTGTATGGAGATGCCGAATTATAGTTTTGAATCCCCGCCATACTGTAGGCGGGATTATCAAGAATGGTTGAATTAAGTAGTGTTGCATTCAATATCGGGTGAGTAATCAGACCATTATTGATCGGATCAGCAAAACCTCCGGAAAAACTACTATGGCAGGCCTCACACAATTCGTTCTCAGTCATGGGGGTGAGGTTGTCAGCAGACAAACGCAGCAGCTTAGGGTTAGTCTCAAAATCACCATGAGGATCATGACAACGCGAGCAGGTCACCTTGCCAGTAGAAACATTATACCTGCTGTACATATTAGGGTACAGAGTGCGATTCGGTTCCGCTGAACCAGCGGCGGCATTTAAAGTAGTTGAAACCACCCAGTGATGCGAAGTCTCAGAGTCAGGAACATCACCGTTGCCAAATGCATCGCTGGCGTCACCTTTATCAAAGGTTCCCGTTGAAGCGGTATTATACGTACCGGCGGGATTGTACCGACTGCCGGCGTTAAAGGTCGTGGAAACTGTGCCCGTATGGCACCTGGTGCAGACGTTATCGACACCCAAGTCATCGACCTTCGCACCAGCCCAATGGCATTCCGTACAATCAAAATAGTGTTTTTTTTCACCGCCCATCGACAAAGACGGGAGGGACACAACTATCGCCAATACAAGCGCTACGATCAATTTAACCTTCATGAGCTACTCCCAAGAACAGTACGTCCATATTGATTAAGCTTGTCCATCAAACCGCTACGAGAATCAAAGATAGCCAAGTTACCGGCCCTATCGAGCCCCACCGAACCGACAACCAGCACAGCACTCAAGCCACTCACGACCAGGAACTCAAAGACCGAGGGATTTGCCACAAGAAATGAGTTGAGCCATATAACACCCAGAGGCAGCGACATCGCCGTGATAAGGCGGAAAAGAAGGTAAGATTGTTTCAATGCAGCATCTCCTGAGCATACGAAGTGGCTCAAATAAAGCCTACTATTACAGCTACTTAATCTTCTCATTAATAAAATCCGTTAACTTTAAGGCGTTAATTAATCATATTTCATTGCAACCTTAATACCAATACTTACTAATTAAGAATATTTCATTGCATTCTTAACACCAACTCAACCCCATGATCTGGCTCCAAAAAGTGACTGCAATCACGCGTTAAACTATAGGACCGCCTTTAGGGAGGAAAGTCATGGACATACAAAACGGGGACACACAAATTGTGTGTCCCCGTTTGAAGAGCGACATAACGAAAGGAAAGTTGCTCCCCCTCGCAAAGGCTTATGAATATACAGGCAACCGAGAGGCGCTACCGGCTCATCTCAAAGCAAGGTATTTTAGTATCCATTGTCTGCGCTAGCAGTCTGTCGGCCAATTAATCTTGAAATTTTCCAATGCCCATGCTAGCATTCCTAGAAAAACTAGACGGGAGGTTTTATGTCAAAACGTAATCAGATAAACATCACCCTTGACGATACAGAGATGCATAATGTCAGCGAATATTGTCGTGTTCACAATATGACACCCCAGGCATTTTATAAAGCTGGCGGGAAAAAGCTAATCAACGATGATCATCTTGAGCGAAATGCAGATCTTATGACCTTGCAATCATTGGAGGATATCAAGAATGGCCACTTCGCCCCAATTGACGATCTACTTCAAATGATCGATGAGGACAGGCGAGTCGGAGAGCAAATGGTTAGGAGCGCTGAGCGCTCGAACAAGAAGAACTAATGATGTCCAAAAAACATAACCGGATTCTCCGTACAACGACTTTCCTTGCCGCTTTTTCTGATATCAGAGAAAACTTGCAGAGGAAAAGTCCAGCCGCATACCTTGCTTTACCGTCAGCGATAACAGCCATATTGGACGTTATGGATGAACATCCCAGGGCTTGGCCTATTAGGAGAAAAATGCTGGGGGGAGTTGAGCAGGAATTCCATCTTGCTATAAAGGATATCGCCTATAGACGACTACATGTTCGTTACTGTGTTGATGAGCGCGACGTATGTTATTTACTGACGGCCTGGGTCGACGGCCAGGACGAGCCCAGCTACATAATAGAAAGCTGATAGACGCTAAGTTAGCACGAGCTTGCTCGTCTTTTTATTTCAAATCTATTCTATCCACCAACAGAGTATTCTCTTAAATCCTAGTTTATTGAATTGACCCTTAATTCCGGTGACACAATACCATTGTGTCACCGGAATAAATATCATGGGTTGAGGACTTGATACCAACGCGTCTCCATGACTTGACCCCAAAAAGTGACTCCAATCACGCGTTAAACTGTGTGACCGCTTTTAGGGAGGAAAATCATGTCAAAGAAACGTTAGCGTCCAGAAGAAATTGTCAGCAAGCTTCGTGAAGTCGACATCTTTGTTGGGTAGGGGAAAACTGTTGCTCTAGCCATCAAGGAAACGGGTGTTAATGAAGTTACTTATTATCGCTAGCAACCTGTCGGACTAACCATGAACTGGCTGCAAATCCGCCTGTTTGGTCCATATCTCAGCTCCTTTTCGACCAATAGCTACGGCTATTACTCTCAAAAGAGCCAAAATCTGTTCTCAAACAGTCAAATTTTCGCTTCAGCCCAGATAGTCCGACAGGCTGCTAGGGTCAGGAATACGGAAAAATGAGCACATCCCAGCAAACGGGGACACACAATTTGTGTGTCCCCGTTTGCGGATTGCTCCAGATTTGCATAAGCAGGTTGCTATTGCTGCCTCTCAACATGGCATGAGCCTGAATCGTTTCGTTGCAGAAGCACTGAGCCAGGCGGTTAACCAATCGTAAAGAAATTGTTATAGACTTTCTCTCGCAGAGACAGCAGAGAAGCCAGAGTCAAAAGCTATAATGTCTGTTTAATCTCCGTAATGCGTTTTGACCCGGTGGATATAGACAATAGCTTCTGCGTCATCAATTGAATAGAGGATCCTGTCTTGATAGCTTAAGCGGACGGAATAGAAGTCACTGAGGTCTCCGACAAGTTTTTTCCCTGAATATGGATCGATCGCGACACGATTTTGCAGGATTTCTTTAAGTTTTATTTTTAGACGAGGAGGGTGTTTTTTCAGGTCTTTCAGTGCTTCTATGGTCAACCGGATCTCATACTCTGGCATTAGTCGTCTCCGAAGGCATCTTCGAGGGAGACCGTTTCACCACGTCCGACCTGTTTGACCGATTTTTTTAGACTTTTCCGGAGCCCTGGAATAGAGAGAAGATCGAGTGATTCTATGAGGTTATCGTAATCATTTTCGGAAAGAATCACGACAGAACCATTTCGGTGCTGGATGCGGTAAACTTCGTGTTTTTCTATTGCCCCTTTTACGATTTCAAAAAAGTCGCGACGGGCATCTGTTGCGGTTACTCTGGACATTTTACACCTCCACAGTTGTACGTGTTTATGTACAAAAATTGTCATGACTGGTGTATAGAGTCAAGGCAGGTAAAGACGGTAATCGTTGTTGTCAAAAAAAGTTGGTTGGCGGCGATTGCCGTGTTGGGCCACATGATGTGGGCAGCCAGGAACCACCACACAAGCAAGTCTTGCCATAATCCCCTCCAACAAATAGATATCATTACAATAGAAACAGATTGCATTATAAGGGCATAGCTTTTCAGAATCAAATGGGGACACACAATTTGTGTGTCCCTGTTTGCATGCAGGATAGACAGGATGATTGATTGAACAGTAAACAGGCTAAAGACTTTAATTGGCCGCTGATACAATCTGATCACGTCTGATAGATCAAAGGCGTCTCACGCAGAGAGCGCAGGGGACGCAGAGAAGTTCAAGGGCATAGCTTTCGGGTTAAAAAGGTCATAAGCGTTATTCTCAAGGTTTTCTCTGCGACCTCTGCGTTCTCAAGAGAGTGAAGCGAACGGGCGTGAGGAAGAGTTTGCTCTGACCAATAGCTCCTTGTTAAAGAATTAGTGGAGCGAAGTAGATAACCAGATAGTTTTATTTAGGCTTAAAAGGCAAAAATTGTGTTTCGGATGGTTTTATACGTCTCCGCCGTAGGCGTCATGCAGGCGGTCGCTAGGATAGCGCCACGCTTGCTTGTAGTCGACACCCTTTTGCCGGGTGGATGCTCTCTCCCGCATTCGACATGAACCCCTCATTCAAGAAAGAGGAGCACGTTCTGGCGATCGACACAGATCAGCATGATGCAGAGATCCAGACCGTGATAGATACGGCCCCCCTTTATCGTCTCAGCGAGAGAGGCACAGGAAATCGCAGACAATATTAGCCAAACCGTAATTCCGGTGACAGTACTATTGTGGCACCGGAAAAGGGAGGATCTTGTCAGTAAAACCAGTATATTCCATAACCCACAAGATATCGCAACGATCCAACTCAGCCGTTTCCCAATTAACAGCATAGATCTTTATGTGCTCGCCGATCGTCTCAGTTGGATACTTATTCCCCGCCGCTTCAAAATCATAGATAGTGTCACCGAAACCAGGGCTGGCATAACGGCGAATAAACTCCTGGCAAACCTCATTTTTTAAATCTATGATATCAATTACGTCTTCCAGCGGGCCAACACCGTCCACGTTAGCGAATCCACGAAAATACTTGAAAACGTCTTGAACTCTTGGCTCGGTAAATGCGAAAGGAGGAATTTCCGGCCATTCCTCTAGATAACCACGAGCCAACAGCAGGTCTCGCAATTGATTGCCAGTACGAGGCAGGCTACCTTTGTTGTCAATAAAATATTGTTGGGCGGCATCATCAATAGCACGCAGACCTTCGTAAATTATATCTGCGGACTGCGAGACACGATCCATAAACTCTGCCTCTGTGAGCAAAGCGCTCTCAGAAGTTTCGTGGCGTAGTGCATTGCTGTTTAGATCATTATTTTCTGGTGCGGTGCTTGCGCAACCATGAACAAACAGAGCAATTAACAAAAGCAGCAGCTTTTTCATTTGGAATCCTCTGTAATTAAACAATTGTGAGCATTGGATCACAAAAGATAAAAGCAGAAAAAAGGTAATTTGCAAACTTTAAAACCCTCATTGTGATTCATTTTTACATATCCACAGGAAGACAGCAACAGAGCCAGTCAAATGGGGACACACAATTCGTGTGTCCCCATTTGCTCTTCGCTTGCCACATCCTCCTGAATTCTCTGGAATGTCCTCATTGGTTAACATATAATCTGCATTCAATTGATATTGAAAGCATCAGGAGCTGTGCATGTCGCCCAATCGTCAATCTGTATCCGAATTTGTTCACCACCTGCTCTCCGAACATGGTTACACTCAGAGCATCGATGATGATGACTCCCTTATCCTGAGTGGCCTACTCGACTCTCTTGCAGTTGTGCATATTGTTGTTTTTCTTGAAGAAACCTTCGATATCGACTTTGCGGAGGTCTACTTCGACCAGACAAGCTTTGACTCCGTCAATCAAATACTTGAGTTTATTGATCAAAACAGCCAGGAAAGATAATTTTTCTTGCTCAAACCTAAAGTGAACTATGAATGGGAAAGAGAACGAGAGAGAATAACCTAGCGCACGATTTTTTTCGCTGGACACGAGACGCTCCAGACCGCGAAGCTTTATGGGTTGATGAGCGGGCATGGAGCTATGCCGAACTGCGCAGGCCGGTTTCCGCACTCGCCGGATGGTTTAAGTCCAGACACCCGGAAGGTGGCGCAAGGATCGGAATACTGGCAAACCGCACGGTCGAGGCCTATGTCGGCGTGCTGGCGGCTCTCTGGTCGGGGAATGTCTATGTCCCCCTGAACAACAAACTGCCAACGAGTTACCTGGCTAAAATTATTGCTCGTGCAGAACTGAGCGCCGTCGTCATCGACAGAAACGCATACACAACCGCCTCAAAGCTTTGCCCCCACGCCGTCGACGTTGTTGAGTGGATAACGCCCTGCGACACGATTGACGACTGCAATGAGCTTGATGCTGTCTCCCCGAATGACATTTCCGAAACTCTGCCGTTAACAGAGCCGGTCGCGGTGGCACCGGACCACACTGCTTATATTGTCTTCACCTCGGGCAGTACCGGAATCCCCAAGGGCATCGCCCCGACCGTCACCAATGTTGCTCATTTTCTCGACGCGACCCAAGAGCGTTATCGTCTGTCGAGTGACGACAGGTTTTCACAATTCAATGATCTACCCTGGGACCCTTCCGTCTTCGACCTGTTCAGCGCCTGGAAGGTCGGTGCGGCAACCTACGTCGTACCTGATCGGCAACTCTTTGCGCCGGCGCACTTCATTCGCCGCCACCAGTTAACCATATGGTATTCCGGGCCGGTGCAGATCAACCTACTCAACCGCATGAAACAGCTCAAAGAAGGCTCTCTCCCCTCTCTTCGTCTTTCACTTTTTGTCGGTGAGCCGTTGCTGGCCGAGGCGGCTGCGGCTTGGCAGAATGCTGCCCCTAACAGCCTTGTGGAAAACGTCTACGGTCCGACTGAGACAACTGTCGTCTGCCTCGGACAACCATACAGCGAGTCACCCGAATGCCTGACCCCGGAACGCGATTTCGTGGCCATCGGCAAAACCTACAGTTGCGCGAAAGTCGCAATTATAGACGAGGATAGAAATTTTGCCGAAGACAACCAACAAGGAGAAATCGTTATTTCCGGGCCGGTTGTTGCTCCAGGTTACTGGAAAGACCCGCAACTGACCGCAGAGAAATTTGTCAAACTGCCTGAGTCAACTGCACTTTGGTACCTGACTGGTGATCTGGGCTACAAAACGGAAAACGATATCTTCCATTTTCTCGGCAGGAAAGATAACCAGGTTCAAATTCGCGGCTTAAGGGTCGAACTCGATGAAGTTGAGCATTACCTTCGCCAGCTCATTGCGACAGATGAGGTGGCAGTCATCCCCTGGCCGGTCTCTCATGACCTGGTGGAGGGCCTGGTCGCTTTTATCGGACATACGTCGGTTGAGATCAGCACCATTCGAACTCTTTTGCATGACCGACTGCCGTCCTTCATGATTCCGAAAACTCTGCATTCATTACCCAGCCTGCCGCGAAACATCAATCACAAAATCGACCGCAAGGCACTCAACCAATGGCTTCAGGATCAAGAGCAATGACCAATTTGTTAAACCAGTTTGCCGATAATGTGCAAACAAACCCAAAAGACCTGGCATTATCGGTTGAAGGAGAAGAATTTTCCTACCGAGAGCTTGCCGATCTTATCATTCCGGTGGCCGGTTGGATCAGAACCGTATGCGATCAACCAAACCCACAAATTGGCATTCTCACCAGTCGCAGCCTCTCTGCTTACATTGGGATTCTTGCCGCGACCTGGTCGGGAGCAGCCTATGTGCCACTGAATGTTAACACTCCAGCTGACTACCTGAACGAAATCCTTCATGCGGCGCAAATAGATGCACTTATTGTCGACGAAACCGGACTCGCCATTATCGAAGCCGGTCATCTGAAGCATCTTCCTGAGGCTGTCTTGTCGCCGGTGTTTGTTCCGCAGGTCGCTCCGCTTGCGAAACTCGCTTTCGGTACTGAGCTCAGGGACATTCCAAGTTCGGAACCGGCCCAAATAGTTCTATCATCCGTTGCCTACGTAATGTTTACCTCCGGGACCACGGGGAAACCGAAGGGCATCGAAGTCAGCCTCGAAAATATTCTCCATCTGCTGACAACTTTGCAAAATCGCTACCTTTACAATTCCAGAGATCGATTGTCTCAGGCCTTCGAACTGACCTTCGACCTGTCAGTCTTCGACATCTTCATGGCCTTTCGCAGCGGGTCTTCTTTACATGTTGTTCCTAGCCACCAACTGCCGGTGCCAGCACGCTTTATTCAGCAACACAAATTGACATCATGGTTCTCGGTTCCATCGTTGATCGGAATGCTCAAGCAGATGAGCCAACTGCCAAACAACGCCTTCCCGTCATTACGCTTGTCACTGTTCTGCGGCGAGGCGCTGCCAACGGAAAGTGCCACCTGTTGGCAACGTGCCGCACCGAATAGTCGCATCGAGAATCTTTACGGGCCGACAGAAGCGACGGTCGCCTGCATGCTTCAGGATTGCTCTCTGCCCGATTCGACAACCCCCGGTCGCGGCATCATTGCGATCGGACAGCCGTTTGAGGGCCTCACCGCTGCCGTCCTCGATGCAGAGGGAAATTTTCTCCCAACGGGAGAAATTGGCGAACTGGCGATCCACGGCCCTCAGGTGACCGGCGGATATTTATGCAACAACGAACTGTCCGCGCAACGTTTCCCGTCCCTCAAGCATCCACTGCTTGGACAAAGCCGCTGGTACCTCACCGGAGATCTTGCCTATCGAGACGAGGCGGAATGCTTCCATTTCATGGGCCGTATCGACAATCAAGTCAAACTGAGAGGTCACCGGATTGAACTCGACGAGATAGAGCATCATCTACGCGAGGTCAGCGGCTGTGAAAATGCCGTAGCAATTTTTATTGACCAAGAGCAGATTTGCGCACAAGAAATCGTCGGTGTCGTTTTGCCTGACACGCTCGACACGGGAGAACTCCGCAAACTGCTTAGCAGACGTCTTCCGTCCTACATGGTGCCGAAAAAAATTGTAGTCTGCGACGAATTACCACGTAATGCCAGCGGCAAGCTTGACCGCAATGCTCTCAGACGTCAAATCACAGCCTCTCGGATCGGTAAGCCATGAAACTGTCCTCGGTTCGCCTCGTTCCGCAACTCGACCTCTCCCCCCGCTGGGTCGCTTTTGCCCAGACCCTCCCCGGCAAACTTTGCTTGGTCTCATCGTTTACCGGTCTGCTCTTTTTACACGATGTCTTTCTTTGGTGGCTCATCTCTCTCTACCTGCTCATCTTCAGCCTGTGGCCCCGTCACCGATGGAAGATTCTGTTTGCTGCCACCTGGAGTTTCCTCATGGTTCTCCCCACCACTTTCGAGTGGGAGCGCATCAACACATTGTTCTCCGAAGCGGGCATCCAGTGGCAAATTGACACCACAGTGGAAGGGCTACCGCTGATTCTTTCGGCCATCTTTAGCATTGCGCTGCTTGTGCGACTGGCGCGCAAAAGCGTACTGACCAGGCACCTCAAACGACCGGTTCTGGTCTTGATCTGCCTTTACCTCGGCCTGATGATGATTGCATCCTATGCACCATTGCTACCAGCCGTGCGCGCTTTTTTGTGGGCCTTTCTTGTGATTTTTGGGCAGTTTTTTTGGTTCACCTGCTACTCCCTGAAAGAATGTCGGACGCCGAATCCGGCTTCCATAACCCAGCAATTCGGCCAATACATCCCTTTTTGGGCACCTAGCGTTATTCCTTTTCCAAAGGGCTCAGGCAACCTGATGAGGATCGAAGCAAAGACATCCGAGGATTTCGCTATCTGTCAGATCAAAGGCCTCAAGCTGCTCTTGTGGGCGCTGTGGTTGAAGCTGTTTGCCGTCGCCATAAACATCACGCTCTACGGCCACGGAGAGTTTCTGCTCGGGCGACTGCAATTCAAACGTGAACTCGGCATGGTTCAGATGTTTTTCGATGGTAACTACCTGCGCAATCTGTTCACCCTGCCTTTTTCCGGGCTTCTTCCCCGCTACGAAATCGCCTTTAACCTGGCAGCGAATGGCAGCCCGCTGCCATGGCACTTCAACTGGTTCATTCTCGTTGCCGATTTTCTTTACTTTCTTCTTTACTTTGCTTTTACCACTCATATCATTATTGCCATCATCCGCATGTGTGGCTTCAAAGCCCTGCGCAACACCTACCGACCACTGGCCTCGAGAACAATTGCTGAATTCTGGAATCGTTTCTTCTACTATTTCAAGGAACTGCTGGTCGAGTTTTTCTTTTACCCGGTGTTCTTTCGCTACTTCAAGAAGCGACCGCTGCTGCGCATGTACACAGCGACCATGGCTGCAGCTTTTTTCGGTAATTTCTTATTACACTTCATGCGTGACATCTGGTACGTGGTCGAGCTTGGCTTTTTTCAAGCCATGATCGCCTTTCACACCTATTTTGTTTATAGCTTCGTGCTTGGTAATGTAATTTTCCTTTCCCAGTGGCGCCAGGAGAAGGTCAACAGGCAAACGATCGGAACTGTCTCACGCTTTTTCGCTCCGGTCCGTGTTTTAGGCTTTTACTGCCTGCTCACAATCTTTGTCGACTTCCGCCGTGAAAGCATTTCTGATAACATGAACTTTTTATTATCCCTGCTACCCTTTTAGGGAGCCAATAAAAATGTGAATTTCACTTTCAAAGGTTTCACGCTGAGGATACGGAAAGTTGAGCTCTATGAATTTTTGATGTTTTTTTCCGTTGATCTTCAATTAACTTAATCCGATTTATCCACTCTGTTTTGAATATAATCTGGGTTATTAAACCATTGCCGCATGTGTTTAGTGCACGGATTGGAGGCATGATGATACGTTACATAACCCTGATTTGTTGCACTTTGATGCTGTTCTGTGGAGGCTGCGAGAGCAGCGAAACACAGACAAAGACCGTCACAGTTGAAACCGCAACCACGCCAGCCGCTACGACAACAGTCACAGCAGAAGACGTGAAAGAAGATATTTCCGGCGCGCAGAAGAACGGGCTGCTGCAAAACTCGATTACACTGCAACGTTACGAGGTTTCTTCAGAGGCCCTGCTGCAATGGTATGCAGTGCGCGAGACTCGCCCTTCCCTGGTGCTTTATTCGAAAGATCCCTTGCTGCTGTCAACGCAGACCTTGAAACCGAAAGAACTTCTGGCGCGACTTGCCGAGCAAGACCGGAAGGCTCTACGCGCGAACATAGCTAACCCGCTGATTATTCCCAAAATGACCCTGGATGCTGCCCTTAAAGCCCGCTTTTTCTCTGCGGTCTACTGGATCATGCCGACGCCCGGAGATATCGAAGAACTGTCTGTCGAGATTTTCCGATCGCAGATGCTGCAGAGTAATACCTTGAGCGCCGACGAGGCGCGAAGCTTGACCTTGCGCAACGGGATCTTTTCCGGCACGGTGCGCGGTGTCCCTTTCCATGCCGTGCATCCGCAGGCGGATGTCAAGGTCAGCGGGCCGGTCGTTCTGCATTTCGACCTGAGCTATTTGAGTGCGCTCTACAAGGGAGAGATAAAAACTCCTATTTTCCCGCTGGTTTACCAGACGCTCAAACACCTGCGTGACCAGCAGATCGAAACCGTGGCGGCCAGCTTTTCTTATTCGCAGATCATCCGTGAGGTCGCACTCGGCTCGCGCTTCCTTGGCGATGTTTTTGAACAGCTCTTTGCACAACCACAACTTCTCGATGCGAAAATGCCCGGACCATGGATAAAACGTGCCAACGCTCTCTATCTGCCAAACATGATGATGTTCGATGAGGCACGCAAGCTTCTGCTGCAGATGGCTGATGCACAACCAGACGATGCGTCACTCCATTACGCACTCTACATGGTCAGCCGCGAAACCAGCGCGAGCCTCGGGGTGGCACTCAGGCACCTGGCCGATGCTGTGCAGCGTGACCCGGTGTATGCCTACGAATATCTTTCGTTGGCCCCAATCGCTCGCGAAAAGGGTTTTCCTGATGAAGCCCTGCGCGTACTTTTTCTAGCAAGTAAGGCCAACCCCGACAATCCCTTAATGACTCTGGCGCTGGTCCGCGCCCTCATCGCTGCAGGTCAAACCGAAACTGCTGTTCCTCTACTGGAAAATCTTCTGGCCTTGAACTGGTCAAAGAGCTACTACCTCAACATGCCATCCTTCCTGGAACAGCTGCTTGCTGAGGCACGCCCTTAAAGAAGCTCTGATTCATCTAACTCCACGCAAAAACGAACCCGCGTGCGTAGCTATCGCAGGTTCATTTATGTCTTCTCAGGTTACACTGACACCAAACGGGGACACACAATTTGTGTGTCCCCGTTTGAATGTGAGGTAGAGAAATCGATGACCCCTCTGATTATACTGTTTCGAAAAGATCAGCGAAAATGTGCTGGCCAAGAGAGTTTGACAATTTGATTATGTCTTGGTTTCAGACAACAGCAACTAAACGTCTTGAAAGGACTCCAATCCCATTGCCTCTTCTTAAGTTTAGCTGAACCTCTCTGCGTTGACCCGATCAAACGAAACGCAAAACAGATCCGAATTTAGCGCAGCCCAAATAAAAGAAGGCCGGGATATACCCGGCCTTCGACTTCATAACAACAGATTACAATAGGTTGGACTGCGGTTCCCTGTGAACCCTCAGACCATTTCCACTCCGATGACTAAGGAAGTGGAGCGGTCCACGGGGTGACCTTGTTCCAGCCACCGTATTGGGTGCTTCCCCCTGGTCCATTCCACGACCCAGCAGCGGGAGGTGCGACGCCAGCCTGACCCGGATCTGAAAGTCGATGACAGTTTTGCGCCGAGGTGAAGTTAGAGGGTGTCTTCAACGCGTTGTCCTGACTGAGCACTCGTGATTCATTACTCAGAACAGAAGCAGCAGGGAGATTCCAACCGGGGGTATCCCCAGTCGTGTCATCGAAACTATCATCCCAAGTATTTTGCTTGGTATCGAGGCAATTGGTAATCAATAGCTTCGGCAGTCGCGAGGCATGCGGGGTGTGGCACTTGGAGCAACTGAAAGCATGATACCCTTTATTGATGATTCCACCACTATCTTGAGAGACGCCCCAATCAAAATCGACGAAGGCATTGATAGCGCCAGTTTGCAAGTCTGGGTTAGAGATACTCTTCACCCCGTTGAGGGTTGCACCGCCGATGAACCAATCTTGCCAGCCATTCGAGCGGGCCGAGCGGAAACCACCAGCATATTCGGTCGCCGAGGAGGCATTGACTATGTCATAGCCCATATTCGGATTACCAGGACCTGCAGGCAGAATATCACCTGCAGTAGCGCTACCGTACTGACCGGTATAGTCGACTGGATCGGAGTAGTTGCGAATATTGTAGCTCAAAATATCTTTAACCTGTGAAGTCTTAGCAGTGCCGCCGAGGGCCGCGTTCGAGTGGCCATTAGCGCCGAGCCACAAGTTTTCCCCGTTCGTTGCCAGGTTATCCATATTGTCAACATCTGCGCCGTGGCACAGGGTGCACAGCCCGGCCGAGTTGCCAAGGCCGAAGCCTTTGGTGGGCGGATTCCCGTTTAAAAGATTGTTCTGGTCAATCTGGAAACCACCCATATTGTTATACGCGACCCCTCCACGCGGCACGTTGCCGTAGAGATTCTCACTGGTATAAAGCGATGATGGCCGCGGAGCGCCGTCTTCCGGATAAGGGTTGCTCAACCAGGAACCACGCAAATAGGGCTGACCATTCATTTGATCGTTTTTGGCGAAGTTCATATTGTGCACGTCGTGACAGTTATGACACTGGATCTCGTCAACTGTATCAACGTTGACCGTTTCTTCGTACTGGTTTCTCGTTGTGTTGTAAGTAATTTCACTAGAACCATCCAACAGGTTGGTGGTGTGGTAAGACTGGAGCTTGCCCATCTTGTAATCAAACATTCCGCTGCCACCGGCCGCTGTCGACTGGGCACTGTTCCACTCGGCACCGATCCAGTTAGTTGCGCCACCGGTCAACATACCGTAATCATAATCGGGACGACCGGTCTGCTTGGTTTCAGCAGCATTATTGACACCATCATCGGCACCCCACTCAGAGACCGCAGGTGAGGACTGGGTATCGTGACAACCCCAGCAGAGCTCGGCCTGGGTTTGGTAAATGGGGCCCGTACCGCCGGGTTGCTTGCGTAGATGAATACCACCCGACTTGTAGTTAATACCGACCTGCGGGTTGTTCGGCAGGATCAACGCGGTGTTGCTAACGTTATCGGTTGGGTGTCCGGCGAAGTGACACCATGTGCAGTTACCCAGCATCGGGCCGCCGTCGAGAGTATTGGTTGGATCGCCATCCGGTGCAATAGTGTTATTGTCAATGCCTGCAGCCTCATCGGTGTAGTGGCCAATCTTGTCGATGTCTCCTTGCATGGTATGACAGCCAATGCAATCGAAGCTTTTATTCGAATCCCATTCAGGAGTCGCATTATTCGGATGACAGCTGTACGGATCCATGCTGAAGCATTGGCCTGCAATCACGCCTGCTGTGCCCGAGTTGTAATGCGCATCGGTACCGGCGGCAGCAGTGTCAAGTTCGATATCAACAATGCCATTTCCGTGGCGGCCGTCCAGGTTATTAATGTCATCATAATGACCTTTATGACAGAGGCTACAGCTGTCACCCGTGAAGCGGTAACTGTAGTTGAGATGCTTCTCGTGCTGGCCAATGAGAGCACGTTTATCGACATCAGGATCAGCAGCATCATAGCCACCGCGGTTATCCGCCCCGGGTGAACCGAGGATCTGGTCGGGCACGATGCCTGCGCCATCGGGGTTAAATAGCGTGCCGTCATAATCACGCCCATAGGGGTCCAGTTTATAACCGGTTATTGGATAAGTACTGACATTGTCATCACGGTTGGGGTTACCGTGGCAGCGACCACAATCCAGGTTCGCTGATGCGCTCCAATTTGGCGTTTCGAACAGCGGATACTCAGTGCCTGCATCGTCAGGGTCAGAACCCGCCGGGCCGTGGCAGCCGCCAACGCCCATGGCGCCGAAGTTGAAGCAGCTGCCGTCATCCTTGCCAAAGCCAATCGCCGTATTGTACTGATCGCTTTGCTGACCGAAGCCACCAAAACCATTGGTGTCTACATACATATCAAAACCGGCGACTGTATCTGTATAGGTGATGGTCGTGCTATTGCCGCTACCGGTCACCACACCTTCCACGGCGCCTTCTGGGCCGTAACCCATCCTGACGTAACCATCCTGGTGACTGAGAGCGTAATCGGACACCTTGATCTCGCCCGCACCGCCAGGATCTACGGTGTGGCACTTGTTGCAATCATTGAGGGTATAGCCGTGCAGCTTGTGGTTGCCTTGCGACTCGAGTATGTTCGGACCGGTTGCATGGCACATACCGCAGCGAGGACCGCCTTCGGCCTGGTCTGAGTTAACGTACTTAGCGAGTGAGAGCTCTGAAGCATTGAGCTGCTCATCGAGCGTCTTAACCGCGAAGTAGTAGTTTTGCCCTTCGGTCAAGCCGGTCACTTCAAACTCCATGGTGTGGTCACCAAAATCAGGATACGGCGGAGCTTGAACTTGTCCCGAGAGCGGATCAGCATCACTTTGTGGAATAGCATCAAAGTTACCCTCGGTAATCGCAGAGGTCGAATAGCGGATATCAAATTTCAACGCACGGCCGTTGTTAAGGCCGTCGTCGCCCGGGCAGGTCCACACCAGCTCGACCGTTCCTTTCTTGGGTCGCGTCAGGACCTGCAGGTCGGTAATCTGAGCAGGGGCAACGTTGTCAAAGGCCGTCATCGCGTGGAGTCCTGTAAAATCTACATCTGTCGTGCCAGAAGTATGACTAAAACCGTCACCGGGTCTGATACGCACACCAAGATTACCGGAGGTAATACCGCTGGCCTGGGGATCCCACTCATAATAGTTGACCGAACCATCAACCTCTTCGGCAATCACGAAATCAAAAGTATTTGAACCGTCGTCACCATAGATATCATAGTGGACAGGGTCATAATCTTTAGATGGGTCGCCGCCGTCAACGTCGAGCAAACCATCGCCATCAGTTAAGGGATGAGTCCAGTTCATCTCGACGAGGCCGTTGGCGGAGTTATAAATGATTGAAACCGGTGTGATCGCAGCAGGCGCTTCATTCGTAATCTGCTCTATAACCGAAGCATCGCCACGAGACGTGGCAGAGCCCCAAAAGACATCTATAGGATCGCCTGTTTGCGACAGCTGGATGCAGAAGCTGTCTGTGTTGATAATGGGCGCGTCAATCTTGGTAACAGCGCCAAATTTAAACGTTGAAAGGGATTGCACCCCCCCCTTGGTCAGTGCCGGATTAGCCTGGGCCGTTGCTAAAGCAATTAGATTGCAAGTAGAACCATCCCATTCGCCAAGCTGCGCGGTAATAGTATTGGCAGTTCTGTCGTCATTAACAAATGCCACGACAAAGTTATCTATCCAGTAAGTCATGGGATAGGTTTCTGTTGAGCCGACAAAGTCGAGGCTATTAGTATTCGTCAGGATAAATGTCTGGTCTCCGCCTGCCGGGGTACCGTTTTTATTTAATACATTATTAGTGCTACTGGTATAGGGGCTAATCGTCTTTTGAACAGCTTTAATCTCTGACGGGGTTACGTTGACAATCCGAGTGTTGTCATCACAGTTCCGTGTCGGCTTGACATTGTCACAGGCACGCACACCGAGTTGATAGGTAACATTGTCCTCGATGGTTGTCTCGCCTGAATCTGAGTGTGTGTAAGTCCCATTCAGTTCAATCGCGGTGCCGGTAAAGTCCGTTTCGGCCCCTTTCCACAAAATAGCAGAGTTGAGGCCCGTACCGTCAGCCATGTCGAGAATGCCATCCGCGACGGATTTCAGGTAGATATTGTACTTAATCGGCAACTGTTCGAGAGTGCCCACGTTGTACATGGAATGGTCTTCAGCCGCTGTCCACCACAGATTGACAGATGCGCCTTCGTCACCGGCAGTCGCCTTGTCTGCGCCAAAGAACATGGGCGCCTGAGCGTCGACTGTCGGCGAAACGGCAGAACCATACATCACGATATCAGACCATAGGCCCTCAGTATCGCGAGTACGCAGCGCGACGTTGTAGCTCAAGCCTGGATTGAGGCTTTCGATCTGGACTTCCGTGAGTTCGTTGTAGCTGTAGGTCGAAGGCATGCCACCAACCCTGGTCGCAAGGAGAAATGGTCCAAGGGTCGAAATATCAGTACCGCTCGGTGCAATACGCATATCGTAAGCGTATGCGGTGGTGTTAGGCAGGTTGATGTCCATGCCCGGCGAGTTATAAGTCACCTTGAGCGACCCCGGGTTCGGTCCTGGCTCAACAAGCAAGGCCCGTGTCGGAGCAATCGGGTTCGGCTTGACATTGCCAGAAGGAAAAGTCTGGATGGTTGTATCGCCATACCAGTGCGGCGTATTCGAGTTATTAAAATGGCAATCGATAGTTGAACAGGTGTACTGGCCCACGCCAGCACTGTTGTAGAAAACACCGTCTTTGTCGTCACCGCCGCCGATAATGCGCTTATAATTCCAGTCAGTGTAGGGTGCGACATTGGCCATATCGGTCTTACCATCAGCATGATTGGCACCATAGGGATCAACATGACAGTAACCACATGCAACCTGGCCACCTATTCCCTTGAGACTCATGGCGTTCATATGCACACCATGCATACCCGAATCATCATCGGGGTGGCCGTTAATGCCCTGAGGCCAGAAGTTGCCGGTACCGGCACCATGACAAGCGTCACAAGACCCGCCTGCCCCGAAATCATCATAGTTTTCAGTCCAGCCGCTGTTGGCATTGCCAGGGATATTGAATTCTGAGCCTGTGTGACAAGCCGCACCACAAAGTCCTGTCGCGCTGTTATATTGTGCTCCGGTAGCGCTGCTTTCGGGCCCGTTCATGGTAATAAACCCGTCCCGATGATACGTAGCGATATCATAATTAGGATCAGTCCAACCGTGGCAAGTTTTACACACGGAGTGTTCGTCCATCGAGTTAGAAGCACTCACTACAGGATCAGTGTGATCCATTGTTGTTGCGTTGGCCTCGTCCCAGTTCCACTGGCCCGGATCATCAAAGGTCGTCGGTGCACCATGGCAGTTGCCGCAGACTGGATTTCCCGGGGCACTCGCCCCGGTCATTTCCTCATCAACAAAACCGTTCCATTGGCGCCGCCAGTCGGCGTTATCCGTGTGACAGCCATTGGCGTCGGTAGCCATACAACCGTTGGCGCTATCATAGGACGCAACGTTAGCGCTGTTGAAATTATAAGTGATGGTCGCCGCATCATTGAAGACGCCATTGCCATGTTCGGTAGTTGAAACCGGAGCGTTCCCGTCGTGGCAGTTGATGCAATTACCACCCAGCAAGGCGCCATTGTGGGTCGGAGACGTCACAATATTGTAGGTCACGTGCAGACCGGAGGTCGGTAGATATGGGCCACCATCATTAAGGAAAGCACTGGTGTTGTGGCAGTCGGCACAGGCAAGACCTGTAAAACCACCGGTCCAGTCGCCAGCATCGCCAGCGATGTGACAGCTGTTGGTACAGGAACCGGCACCGCTGGCAGTTGGATATTCAGTTATCGTCGTCGTGTTATAGGTCACGGACCCGCGGATGTGATTAGTCACATCATCGCCAGGCGTGTGACAATCGATACAGTCGACGTAGGTGGTACTGCCCATGTGTTCGGTATGAGCACCGGTTGCCGGAGGATCAAGATGACAGAAATTGCAGTTCGACAGGCTGTCCGTCCATTGGTAGGTGTTATCGACCGGCACTGCACCTGTTCCGTCGTTATGACAGGCGTTGGCACCACAACCTGTTGCGGGGTTATAGATGGCCGTTGAGCCGTCGATCACGGTTCCGCTGACCACTTCGATGAGTCCGCCACTGAGGTGATTGCCGTCATTCGGCGGGTTATTGAGTGCCCAATCCGTTGCAGAATCATGGCAGTCAGCGCAGACTGCACCACGGCCATAGAGGGTGGCGGAGTTCTTGTGCGCAACGTGGGTAAAGCCGGTTGTAGAAGGTGTGCCACCATCGGTAATATCGGTGTGACACATGATACATTCGCTTGTCGCACCGCCGTACCAGCCAAAGTCGGTCGGCGTTTCTGGGGTGGTCTTGTTAAAGTGGCAATCAACAGTGGCACAGGTGTCATTGCCGGCTGCTTCGAGGCTTGAGTAGACTCCATTGTCCAGAGTGGTTTTTGTTTTATCCCATAGCCCATACATACTGTTGACATTAGCAGGCAGGCCGTTTTTGTGATTAGCACCGCCAGGGGTATCGTGACAGAACTCGCAAAGCGCAATCTGCTTGTCGTGGGAAAAACCGTTGCCGTCGTTTGTGAGCAGATCAGTCAGGGTGGCTCCGTTGTAAACGGAATTGGCCAATGCCGTTATGTGCACAAGGTGCTTACCGGCAAGTTTTTCATCACTGTTGTCAACAGAGCCGTTCGGCCAATAACCACTTTTGTCGGTGCCGCCGATGAAATAACCACCATGGCAGCTGAAGCACTCAACAACCGGGGTATCGCCGGCAACCGTTTGGGTAGAAACACCCGTCGTGGTTTCGGGGAAGCTATGAGCGTTATCGCCACTGATCCCACCCGCGTTGTGGCACCCGGCAGCGCTGTTTGTACATCCCACACGGCCGGTATCAAAGGTGATGGCGCTGTTAACCGGTTGGTTCATGGTGAGCCAGTTGTCACCATGATTACTGGTCTCACCGGCATTGGCGTTCCAGTCGGCGCTCACAGAGTTATAGGTGTAGCCCGAAGCTGAACCGATCGCGTGACAATCAGTACAAGGGTAGGTCTCAGACCCGGCTGCACTGTGAACGTCACCTTTGGTCGGAACCTCAATGTGCGGCGTTACTCCAGCATTCCAGCCGCTGGCAAAATCGCCGTGACAGTTGGCGCATTCAGCACCCGTTGAGTTATAAACCGTTGTCGACCAGTTGTAGGTCCAGGTCGTGCCGACGCTGTGACAACTGGTGGCACAGGTCAGGTTGGTCGCGTTATAGGTCGCAATAATAGCTGAGTTAATGGTCACCGTCGCGCTGTTAAGGTTGCCGTCAGCATGAGCACTGGAGGGCAACGCTGTGTGACAGGTGACACAGTCAGCTGTACCTGCGCTGCCATCATCGAAATTACCATCATGGGCGTTGCCGGTGACAGTCAGTATTTGGGTATTGTCATGCAGACCCGAGGTCGGGTTGTAGGTAGCGGTGGTGGTGTTGGTATGGCACTGCTCGCAGCCAGCACCTGTTGCCGGGATGGCGACATCCCAGTCAGGCGGGCTGGGATTGCCGGCCTCACCGCCAGAAGCATGGCAACCTGCGGCAAAGCCACCGTTGGAACAGGTATTATTGCTACCGGAGCCATCGGCGATACCGGCAGAGTAGACCATGGCACCGCGGACAATTTCAGCTTCATCCAGAGAAGCCGTTGCCATGTCTTCGAGGGCCAGACCATCATTCGCATCGGCACCGTTGCCGAAATCGAAGCCGTTGATATGACTCAGGCTGAAGGTGGCCGAGTTGTAGATTTCGACGTTATGACATTCGGCACATCCCTTGTTCGCTTCGAAGTGCTCATCGTGGGTCGTACTTACAGCTTTGGCTCCTGCAAGGGCATTCCCGCTGGCACTCGCCGGATCTTCGTAGTAGTGACAGGCGTTGCAATCGAGACCATCGCCGCCGTTGCCTGCGAAAGCGGTATCGGTCCAGAAACCGTCTGCGGCATCTGAATTGTGACAGGCGGTGGAGCAGGAGCCATCGCCACTGTTAAAGCCAACAGAGTTGACCAGAACGGCGAGTTGGGTGACGTCCCCAGCGCCATGGTTGGCTCGAGCGCCACCGGCAGCCGCATCGTCGGTGAGAGAGTAAGTGTATAGGTCGGCACCGGTATGGCAATAGGCGCAATCGGTGCGGTCCTCTAGATCTTTATCGACGTCAATGCCGTCAGCGTCAATCCTTCTTGCGTGCAGGTTGGTGCCATCACCATGAGCGCCGACTTTATCCAGCGCTGACTTGGCGAGAGATGGCGGATAACCGTGACAGTCGTCACAAGAGTCTCCGGCAGCGACAACAAAAGCTTCAATCGCATCGTTATGCGCGGTATGACAGGAACTCGTACAGGTCGACTCGATGTTGTGGCCAGTTGGACCCTGGTTGTCAGCACCATCTCGCCTGTTATGGCCAATACCCGCAGCGATGTGACAGACGGTACAGAGATCGTTATTATTTCCAGCATTCTCATCCGCTACGCCAGCGGCACCATCATCTTCATCAAAAGAGCCTTCACCTAAAGGGGTGTCACCAGCACCTAAAACGGCTACATTATTGGAGACGAACACGACATTTACATTATCGTATGTGCCAGGACTTGCATCGTGCAACTTCTGCTCGGCATCATCCGACCAGATCATCTGGATATTATTGCCCACGCTATCGCCATGAACAGTGTGACAAGCCACGCACAGCTTACCCCGATGCGTTACCATACCGCGAGTGTAGCCCGCCGTTCCAGGGTTCGAAGAGCCAGGTGCGTCGCTATGACAATTGTTACAGAAGTCGTCCTCTGCGCCAAAATAAGCAGTGAAATTGTCATCTCCAGCTGTTCGCAGCAGCAAGTCGGCCTCTAAGCCAGTGTCCTTATAATTGCCGCCATCAAAGTGTTTGGGACTATCTGTTACGTGACAGTCATCGCAATTGAGATCAGCGGCTGGGTTGCCGGAGACTGGATATGGACCACTGGCCGCAAGACGGTTGTGACCACCCGTACGTGCAGCGTCAAGAGACGGTGGGTTTTGTGGCAAACCGTTATCAAAGCTTCCACCACAGGAGGGTCCGGCATGGCAGGTTGCGCAATACTTGCCTGGTTCCAAGGTCAGGTCTTCACCCCAGAGAGGCTGTACTTCACCATTTTCGGCATCAAAGCCGTGGCACTTGTCACAGAAATTCTGGGGGTAAACACTGCCCCAGGTAGCCTCTTCAGGACCCGTCAAAGCAATATAAGTGACCGCACCATCAAGGTGGCCAGTATGGACACCGGTGTCAGAACCGGCGCCGTGACATTCGGCGCAAGCCATTCGTGGACCATTACCCACTGTTTCGGAATGCTCTTGATGTGAACCGGTGAAGTTCGTGGTCTGATCGTCGTGACAGGAGTTACAGGTCATAGAGCCAGCAACGTCCCAGTCGGCGGTGCGCCCTTTACCCGTTGTGTTGACAGGATCGGGAACATCGTGGCAGTAGACCGAACAGGTACCATCACCCTGAGGATCATACGTCTCGCCAGCAAGGGCATTATACAGAATGGTTGCGTTGTAGGAGACATCCTGGACACCGTTGACGTGCTGACCACCCGAAGCCGGGCGCTGGTCGGTGGCGTTGGCGGTCAGGGTCTCATTGTCCATGGCTGTATTGGCATGACAGATATTACAGTTGGTGCCGATATTCATGAGGGCAGAGTTGAAATGACCCCCATGCGAGGCAAAAGTGTTCTGCTTGGTGGTCATGCTCGCGACATCATTACCATGACAGGTCTGGCAACGGCTGGTATTGGCTACGTTGGTGATCGAATCAAAACCATCGCCACCGGCTCCACCGTTTCCGACCCATACCGGTGTGGTTCCTAGCCCGGCAGTCCAGTCACGATCTCCAGCCACGCCAGTAGGGCCAGTTCTCGGTGCACCTGAGCTGTGACAATAAACGTTGCTGCAGTCATCCCCTGCGTCTGCATTATATTGTGTGCCGGCAACGTTGCCAAAGCCGTTGGCAATGGCACTGGTGGCAAAGTCAATATTACGGAAGGTGTCACTGTCAGTGCCCGGGTCAATCTTGTGACCTCCGACATCCTTACCGGCATCGGGGCCGTGACAAGGAGTACAGTTGTCGATACCGGCGCTACCGACGAAATACCAGCCGTCTGCACCCAGAACAGCGGTATTGGCACCTGATTTCAGATCACGCCCAGCGTGAGTCTTGTGCGCGGTTTTTGTTTCGTCCTTGTAATAGGTCGCTCCATTGTAACCGTAGGTTAGAGCATTGTAATAGGCATAGCCACCGTCTCTGGCATCGTACCAGGCAGCACGGTCACCACGGATATCCTTGTAAGGCGGGAAACCGTGACAATCGCCGCAGCTCGCAGCCGAAGCGTCAAGCTTAAAGGAAAAATCGGTGTCACCATGGGTGTGACAATTCGAGCATTCATCACCGCCGCTGGTTTTATGCTGATCTACAGAGTTAGCAAGGCCACCGACAGCAGGATCATTCACATCACCGTGGCACACTTCACAGAAGCCAGTAGCTGTACCAACGACGTTATCGGCCCATTCCGTACGGGTCGTAACACTGTTGAACAGCGGATAAGTAACCGAGTTATAGCTAGCGAAGTTCTTTTGGAAACGGATCGGAACGTCATCGGGGCTCTTATCGGAAAGGACATAGAGGCTCGGCGTGCCTCCGTTATAGGAATGGCCGCCATGGCAATCGAGACAACCGATGTTGTGGTTAGGATTTTCCGAACCAGGAGTAGAATTATATGCAGGATCGCCATGCATCTTGTAGGTATGGCAATCCTGACAAAGATTGGAACGCAGTTGTGCCGTATTATAGCGGTTGGTTACACCGTTGTAAATGACTGCACTATTGCTGGTCGGCCCATCGCTGCGCAGCAGCAGGCCATCACCCGTCAAGGGCAGGGCAGGACCATCAACTGTGGATGAATTTGAATCGGTAAAATGCGGGCCGTGGCAACTCGAACAACTGACGCCGCCCTCGATTAAAACCGCGCTGTTCGCGTAGGGAGCCGCCGAATTGTAGTTTTGAACTCCTGCCATATTGAAGGCTGTTGGATTACCAGAAATGGCTGCATTAAGTTCTACAGAATCCATGATCGGGTGAGTCATCAGGGCTTTATTGCCAAGGCCCGGAACAGCACCAAAAGTGTTGGCAAAATCACTATGGCAGGCCTCGCACAATTCGTTCTCAGTCATAGGATTTAAGTTGTCAGCAGACAAGCGCAGCAACTTAGGGTTGGTCGCATAATCACCATGGGGGTCATGACAACGTGTGCAGGTTAGCTTGCCAGTAGAAACATTATATCTGCTGTACATATTAGGGTACAGAGTGCGATTCGGTTCACTTGAACCTGAAGCGGCATTGTACGTAGTCGAAATCGCCCAGTGATGGGAAGTCTGAGCAGGAGCAAGAGGATTATTACCATAGAAATGACTGGCGTCGCCGGCATCGAACGTTACCTCTGGTGTGACAAGATGCGTACCAACAGAATTGTACCGACTGCCGGCATTCAGGGTCGTTTCAAACCCATCACCGCTATGGCACCTGATGCAGACGTTCGCGGTGATCAATGTATCAAGCGTCCCGCCAGATAGATGGCATTCAGCACAATCAAAATAATGTAATTTTTCATTGCCCATCGACAAAGACGGAAGGGACACAATTATCGCCAAGGTTAGCGCAACGAGCAACTTAACTTTCATGGTCTACTCCTAAAACAGCACATTTTTACTTGTTAATCTCGGAAATCCTTCTGCGATGAGGATTAACCTCAGGCAGATTACCAACCGAACCTAGTCACATTGAACCAATCTGAGCCAGGACACAAAAACCAACGGGGCAAGTATGAGAGTAATGCTTGGCCATATAACAGCAAGCAACTGCGAAACCACATTAATCACTCTAAAACCGTTACAGAGCCGCTCCCATTGGAGCCTTCCAAGAAAGATTAAAAAGCCAATTATCCAAGGGGTTTAGATGCTTACAAACGTGCCCACATAACCTATAATAGGTTTTTGTTAATTCACCTAATTGCAACTAAGATACCGTTTAAGCTTAGAACAGTCGCTTAATCAACTTTCTACAAATTATAATCTCGTAATTAGTGTAGCTAATTAATTAACACAAATTATAATCCAGTAATTAGCGCTGTTAATTAATTAAAACTTAAAGAACTTATTCTCAACTTTCTACAGAACAAGTTAGGCCGTCAAACCTTGTAGGGAAAAATTAAGAGGCACTCCTGGTTAAAATTCAATCCACCAAGGAGTGTGTTTTGACAAAGAAGAGTGATTCAGAAGCGACTGTCCGGGAGATTCGGCACAAAACTCAGTAAGAGGTGTTCCGCAGAAGAGAAGTTCCTCATCGTTCTCGATGGTCTCCGAGATGAAGACAGCATTGCCGAGCTGTTTTGTCGCGAAGTGATTCATGCCAACCTCTAATGAACTACCTCGCAGCAAGCAGAATTATGGAAACGAAAATGCCCCAACCTTGGGTGGCTGGGGCCGATAGGAATGTTCACTTGTGTTTAACTTTAAAGAGACAACCTTTGTTTGGCCGCGATGAAGGTCTATCAAGGTCTATGGTTAAACCCAGGCACAAGCTTATGGCTTTTTGCTCTTATAGATTCTGATAGCGGCTAAAAATAAATTTCGATTGTGTTGACAACAAAAGTAACAGGCTATTGATACCTCGTAGCTTGCTGCGAGACAGACAACATTCACGCCCATTCGCTTTGCTCTCTCGAGACGCAGAGATCGCAGAGTAAGACAAAACCAGAAAGCTAGGGCATGACGGGTCTTTCTCCGCGATCTCTGCGTCTCCGCGTGAATCCGATCGTGTGCTTTTCCGGATTAAGGATTTCGTTTTGTCAGACACTAGCAACCTGTCGAACTAACCATGAACTGGCTGCTAGAGACGTTTACTGTATTTTTTCATAAAGCCAAAAAGCCTTCCTTTGCGTCTTGCCCTTATTCTTTGCGTCTTTGCGTTACGCTTTTTGTGTACTGGTTAACAAGTCTTAGCTTCAGCACCCCATTAGTACGGAAAAGTTAAGGGCGACCCCTGAAAGAGATCGCCCTACAACT
The DNA here is from genome assembly GCA_030005635.1 of Deltaproteobacteria bacterium IMCC39146. Lineage (GTDB taxonomy): Bacteria > Desulfobacterota > Desulfuromonadia > Desulfuromonadales > BM103 > M0040. The sequence continues at coordinate 42,931 of JARUHP010000002.1, read as the reverse complement.
AATTCTGCGCAATGGAACCATGGATTTTCAATTATTTTGTATGGCAAGCCAAGCAGAGAGCACTGCCGGTGTTAGGAGTAATCAGAAAGGGTGCATACGCGCTGTTACCACCCAAAAGATCATTGTAATTTACGTGCGGATCGTGACAGGAAGAGCACTCCACATTATTAGTTCCGGTAGGTCCGGCAAAGAACCGAACACCCTGACCTACCGCTGTTCCCGGGAGCTTAAGCGAATTATACTTCGCGTTACCTGACTGATATTCTGTAGAGGCCAGGACAGAGTCATAACTAAAGGAGAAGGGGTGATCATCTGTAAAGTCACCAGTGGCTGCTTCGTCTAAAGCTGTAGAACCAATTATACTGGGGTTTTGTCCAAACATAACTACCATTTTCATATCAGCGCCACCGAATGAATCTTTAATTGGAGCCGTACGATCATTCGGTTCATTGATCACATGGTTGAGAGCGAGACTGCCATCGTGACAGGAAAGGCAAAGCATCGACACAGGATTCGGCGGACGACTTGCGCTTAAGCCCTTAAGACTGGTCGACAGAGTGGCACTGTTGTAGTGTTTCCACGCCGCCGAGGTGGCGTCACCCCGGTTCCACAAAGGACCATCCAGAGTGCCACCATGAGGCGTATGACAAAACACACAGATGGAATCTTCATCTGTTGCGTAATAACCACCAGGAGCAGTGGAAGAAAGGTTATGAAATCCAACACTTACCTTGGACGGTCCCCTTACCCCCCACGCCAAACCAGACGTAACAAGCATCAGGGAAAAGACAACCACTAAGAGTTTCATGAAGTACATCCTAATAATTTTGGAAAATATTTTTAAATGATAAGACTGTTTAAAAGGTCGACCAACTCAAAGGCCGACACTTGCGCCGCGCCATCAGGCAGGCGTATAGCTAAAGCGCTGACCAGCAGGGAGGCCTCAGCATAATCAGCAACACTGATCATGGCACTCAAAGGAGCAAGGTCGATCAGTAAGTCTGGAGACTCGAGAGCTGTTATCAAAGCACTCAGTTGAGCAACCTTGTCCTGCAAAGCATCAAGAAAACTGGCGACCGGGTTTGTACTGTTGCCGCTCAGGTATATCACTTGACCATCAGCCTGTCCAACCAAGAGTTGTTTACCCGAGCCATCCAAATCGATGGGGAAGGCGGCTACGAAATCAGCCTTGGGATCACTGAATTGAACACCAGCTTGAAATTCGCCCTCAACCTGAGCATAAACCGTAACGATACCCTCTGCCGTCAAGATCAACTCCTGCTGTCCATCCGCATCCCAATCCACCAGTAAAGGCACAACGGCACCAGTTGTCTGATGGACAATGACCGGATCAGTTAGCTGTGGAACAGCATCCGTGCCCTGGTTATAAAAGACAACCACCTGACCGGCTGCATTGCCGACCAACAAGTCTTTGGCCCCATCACTGTTATAGTCAATAACGACAGGAGAAGCACTAACCCCAACCGAAAGAGCTTCGCCATTCACCGAAAGATCCTCGCCCGCCGCAAAAGAGGGCGCAACTTCTGTACCAGTATTAGCGAATAGCGTCACCTTGCCATCGGCCTGACCAACAAGCAGATCTTTACGACCATCATTATCCCAATCTGCGACGAAAGGTACAGCGCCCGGCATGACAGGCAGGTCAAGCGTAACCCCTTGATCAAAGTACAACCGATTTCGACCCGCTATCTGCATGTTTGAAAAGAGTGAAACCTGCCCGGAACCATCTCCGACCAACAGATCGAGATCGTCATCGTTGTCGAAATCAACCAGGAAAGGTGCCGCAGCACCACTCACAGAGAGACCCGATCGGCCGTTGATGCCATTGCGGCTAGTGGCCAGGTTTTTAGTTTCCATGCTTGGCACCAGCTTTGCGTAGAGAGCCACATTGGCAGTTTCTGTTAAGGTGACATTTGCAACAAATGGCTCAAAACCGTCGCGCGTTACAACCACCGACAGAGTTCCTGGTGCAAAATCCCGGAGTTCAAGAGGTGCAACTCCTGCCACTTCGCCGGCATACGCATGGTTTCCTGAGAAGGAAACCACAGCATCGGGCATATTAGCAGTAACACTGAGAGTTGTTGTATCGTAAACAAATCGTCTGGCGGGCCCGGCAGGGGAAGAAAGCAGATCACTATCCTGGGCTGTGACTCTCCAGAAGTAAACAGCGCCATCCTCAAATAGAGAGTAATCCTGAAGAGCTTTCAACTCCAAGTCATTGGCGTCAACGGATTGAGCCATAAGCACTTCGACAAAGGTCTCATCAGCGGCAATCTCAATCTGGTAACCAGAAACATAATCATTCGGGTCAGGATCGGCTGGTTCGGTCCAGGAGAGAAGATCAACCCCGGCAATGCTGGCGTTATCAGCAGGAGCCAGCAATTCAGGAAAGCCAGGGGCCTCATCAACGGCATTGACAACAAAAGCTGCAACGACACTAGGAGCCGAAGAGACATCCGCATCAAAGGCCTGGACGGTCCACGAATAAGCGGTATTCTCGGCCAACTCAATGCCGTCAGCGACAACACTGGTCGTTGCTCCGACATCCTCGGCAGACTCTTTCTGATAGACAACATCGCCATTCAACTTAATGGTGACCTGATAGGTCAGATCGTCGCCATCGGGATCCTCGGCATTCACAAAAGTCAAAACAGGAGAGGCAGAGCTAACTTCGCTACTTCCGACCGGGCTTTGTGGCACCGGGACCGTTGGCGCAGTGTTAGCATTTACCGGGTTCTGACCACCATCAACGCCGAGCACCGCAATCCGGCCCGAACTGCAACCAACGAGCAAGCGGCTGTTAATATTGTCAAAAATTGCATCATTCACGTTGCCGAAGTAGCCAACACCGGACGCAGACTGCGCATAGACGCCTAAGTATCCAAAGGCCTCATTGGCAACACGAACCTGCGATGTCATAAAATCGAGAATGTAACTCCGGCCTTGTGCATCGTAAGTGAGACCGCGAGGAAACCGCATCAAGGGAGAGCCAAAGCTAGAATTCGGATAAGCGACGACATTGGCGACACTCAAATCGGGGTTAAGAGTAAACACATGTATCTTGGCGTTCTTGGGCGAGGAATCGCCAACAACAACCTGGCCGAGCGGAAAGCCTGCTCGGGGAGGGCTGATCGTCATCCCGCCTATCTGCATAAACTGGCCGACGCCAATTCCTCCACCGCCAAATTGGCTCTGAAGTTGCCCATAATCTGAATAGACTTTAATCGACATACCATCAACCACGTAGATGTTACCAGCAGCGTCAAGGTCAATCTCACCAGCAGAAGAAAACTCAGGGGCATCAATCGCGGCATTGCCCAACTCACCCGCAATCACACCTTCGAGCAGATTATAAATGACGACCGACTGCCTTCGTGCAGCATAAAGCTTTGATCCGTCTGGCGTTACGGCAAGGCCGCCTCCCGTCACCTGCAAATCGATGCTTTGCAGAAATTCGCCATACTGGTCGAACGTATGCACCGAACCGGCTCGAGAATCAGCCACATACAGGTTACCCGCCTCATCCATGTCCATCGCACCAACGACGAACATAACGCCGGGCACTCTGATCTGGCCCAGGGGCTCAAAAACCGGAGCGACTGCTGCTCGTGCTGGACTGAGCCAAATAACACCAAGCAACAGCGATATCACCGTAACAAGCCTGAATGACGAGTAAGATTGTTTCATTGTTGAGCCTCCTGCGGGCACCACGAGTTCTTAGTAATGCTTAATCGTTACAAACACTTACCACATCTCAAAGAGAGAAGATTGCCGGTCTGTAAAGGTTGCTTTCAGTCTTTTACTTGCAACCTTGATACCAACTCCTGCAAGGCCCTGCGAAGAGAGGAAAGTAACCTCCACATAAAAGCAGGGTGATCTCCAATAGAGACCGCCCTGCAAGACTTACTTATGGCTTATGGTAGAGAGGGAATAAACTAACTTAAAAAACCGAATTTCTTCATCCGGTAACGAAAAGCATCAATACCAAGATTCAGTTTTTTCGCCGCTTTCGACTGATTCCCCTCGGCGATTTCGAGCGATTGGCGAATCAACTCCCGCTCGACATCCTCGATGTCAATCCCTTCCGGGGGGATACGCAGACTCATCGGCCCGGAAGCAACACCACCGGCTTTCGAGATCAATTCCTGGGGGAGATGCTCCAGCATCAACGTTTCTTCGCTTTCCAGAATGATCGCACGCTCAATAATGTTACGCAGTTCTCGCACGTTGCCAGGCCAATCATACTCTTCAAGGAATTTGCGCGCCATTTTGGAGACCCCGGCAACGGACTTGCCGAACTCGCGGTTGTAATGCCGGATAAAGAAATCGACCAGCGTCATAATGTCATCGCGCCGTTCGCGCAGCGGCGGCAAGTAGATGGGAATGACCTGCAAACGATAGTAGAGGTCGTTGCGAAAGGTTTTATCCTCGATCTTCTTGAGCAGCTCCTGATTGGTGGCGGACACGATACGGACATCAACCGGAATCTCTTTGTTGCCTCCGACCCGGCGAACGGTCCGTTCTTCAAGGACGCGCAACAGTTTGGCCTGCATGCCCACTTCCATATCACCGATCTCATCGAGAAACAGGGTGCCGCCGTCAGTCATTTCAAAGAGACCTTGCTTCTGACTTTTGGCGTCGGTGAAAGCGCCTTTTTCATGGCCCATCAACTCGCTCTCAAGCAAAGCCTCAGGCACGGCGGCGCAGTTAATCGCCATAAACAGCTTATCCTTACGCGCGCTCTCCATATGAATAGCGCGGGCGATCAACTCCTTGCCGGTACCGCTCTCGCCCTGGATCAACACGGTGCTGGCATCGCTCTTGGCGACCTTGCGGACCATATCGAGGACCTGCTTCATATGGCGGCTGTCACCGATGATGTTATCGATACCGAATTTGCTCTCCTGGACTGAGCGAAGTTGAGCGACCTCCTTGCGCAGCTGCTTGGTTTCCAGAGCTTTCTTGATGATGATTGACAACTCATCCAGGTTGAAAGGCTTGTTGATGTAGTCATACGCTCCAAGGCGCATTGCCTTGACGGCAGTTTCAAGCACGCCAAGAGCCGTAACCATAACGACCAGGACTTCGCCATCAATCTCCTTGACCTTCTCCAGCACCTGCAACCCATCCATACCAGGGAGTTGGATATCAAGCAGCATGAGTTCAGGCGATTCTTCCTGGACCTGCCTGAGCGCTTCCTCGCCGCTAGCGGCAGTAATGACATCATAACCCTGCTTTTTCAGGGACTGCTCCAACGACCAACGGATCAAATGTTCGTCGTCGACGACTAAAATTCTCGTATTACGCACTGGCTATTCCTCGTTCAAAGCCGGCATAGCTTCATTGCTGACCGGCAATACTATTACAACCTGGGTTCCTCTACCAACCTGGCTACTGATTTCGACGGTTCCACCCTGCTGCTCCACAAGTTGCCGACAGATAGCCAAACCGAGCCCAGTCCCTTGAGTTTTGGTCGTAAAGAATGGGGTAAAGATCTTTTCAAACGTCTCTGGCTTTATACCCGGGCCAGAATCGCTGATCATTACCTGAACGGACTGGCTCCCCGGCTTTTCAACCAAGTCGGTTTGCAGCAACAAGTCACCACCGTCCTTCATCGCCTGAATGGCGTTAAGAATGATATTAAAAAATACCTGCTGCAGCTGCTTGCCGTCAACCCAAACCGGTGGCAAATTACGGGTAAATTCCTTGGTTTGGTGCACATTTTTGGCTTCGGGATGCTGACTGATAAAAAACATCGTCTTTTTAAGCAGGTCATTGGTATCGACATAGTCGGGACTGGGCTTGCCGGGACGACCAAAAAAGAGCAGATCGGTGGCTGCCTTATCGAGCCGGGAGATCTGCTCAAGAACCTTATCAATGACTTCACGGCGCGGGTCGTCTGCGGCGAAATCATCAGCGAGGACGGTGATAGCGCCCTTGATTCCAGCGAGTGGGTTTTTTATTTCATGAGCAATCCCGGCAGACATCTCTCCGACAGAGGCGAGACGATCGGCTCTTTCCATCTGCTGGTAATGAAACTGCTGCAACTCGTCATTTGCCAGGTTAAGTCGATCGACCATGGAATTAAAACTGACCATCATACGACTGACCTCATCGTCACCCTTCGGTTCCAACCTAACAGAAAGGTCGCCCTCTTCTACCTGAGCCATCTTGTTCGACATTGTCTGCAAGGGCTGCCGCACGAAGCGATGGAAAATCAAAGAGATTCCCCAAGTCATCAATATTACGACGGTAAACATACTGAGGCCAAAAAGTTGCGAAGCCTGTAACAATTGAGCCTCCATCTCTGCAAGAGACAGATCCAGATTCAAAACCCCAACAACCCGCCGACCCTCGCCATGGCAAGGCGTACAGCGTTGTTCGGTATAAATTGGCTTAACGACCCCTACAACATCACCACCGTCTGCCCCACGGAAAACATCGTGGCGCTTGCCGCTCAGGAAAGTCGTCAGGCTGTGCGGATCAACCCGACGGCCTATTTCGTTAGGATTAGAGGATTTAAGAACGCGGCCATCAGGATGAAAAATACGCACGCCGGCCAGGCGCTCATCACTGCCGACCATCTCAAGGATAGCCTGAACATCCCGGGTCTTACCGCTGCTCATCGAATTGTTAATGGCCCGCTCAATGACCGATATCATCAGATCTGCGGTACGCAGGCTTGCGTTGGTAATGTGTGCGTGTTCACGACGTATATGGAAAAGGGTGATACTACCAATAGCAACCAAGAAGAGCAGAAATGAGAGGACGATGATTCGGCCGACCAGACTCTTAAAAAACATCGTGCCCCGTTTCCTATTCTGCGCCTGATTGCGCGGTTTCTGCGGAAGGTTTACCAGACACCCCGGTTGTTTTGGTCGTGCTGGTCGCTTTACTGTTTTTTGTGGACGGCGTATAGACGAACTCCCATTCGTCATAAGAGTTCTTGCCTGTCAATTTAGCCAAGGCCTTGGGAAAGCCCTCTTTCTGAAAGGGTTCCAGATCGCTGCTGCTACGTACCCCTATAATCCGCTCGGCCGGGTCGGTGACCAACAGCCACTCTTCCCCGGTCATCGGATCGTCGTAAAGCTTGCGCAGATGCCTGACCACACCCGGAAAGCGCGGGTCACGCAGCAAATGATCAAGCTTGGCCGGCAGCATCTGTTGCGACCCGTGCTTGACAGAAGTGTAGCTGGCGATCGCCTGCTGATACTGCTGGCCACGCCAAAGCAGTTCGGCCTCACGGGCTCGCTGTACGGTGCTGCGCCAGGTTTGGCCAGCCATGCCGGCGGCAAGACCGAGGATCACAACCATGACCAAAAGCATGATCAGGATGGCGCCGCGCTGACCCGCCTGTGAAGATTTAAAGATCATACATCCCCGAAGTCCCAGCCTCCAGCTTGAGTTCAATCATCCCCCATCAAGTAAGAGAGGATAACCTCATCCAGACTGGCTTCAACCACTGGAGACGCTTTTTTCACTTCTGCAGCTGCGGGTGCCGCCACAGGCGTAACAGGCGCTGTGGCGGGTGTTACAGGAGCAGGCTTTACTACAACTGGCGCTGGTTTTGGCGGCGCGGGCGCTGCCGCAGAAGGTTTTGCTGGCGAAACAGGCTCAGGGGAGGTCGACGCCGGTGGAGCGACAACAGGCGGAGTTGCGGCTTTCTCCTCTTTAGGAATCACCTTTTTGCCGGCCTGCAAACGATCGATTATCTCATCGTATTCGCCGGACTTGAGGCTGCGCAGCATGCCCTTATGCTGTTCCTTCATCAACTCTTCGACGACCTGTTCCAGGTTGTCGACTTTGGCGATATCAGCATAGGAGGTCTTCTTCGAGCCGAGGATCGTTCCGCCCTGATACAAAAGGGTGACGATATTAGGGCTCTTCACCCCACTATCTTCGGTCTGTATGTGGTAGACCTCGCCCTTATAGCGAAAGTTATGATTAAAACCGACGACCATCTGCTGCAATTCTCCGTACTTAAACAAAAAGACAAAAAGCGCAACGCAAAGACGCTAAGGGTAACGAAAGGAAAGACGCCAAGAAGAACACAAAAAATGTTGGTTAAAAACCCTTTTCAAGGGGCTTTTGATTCTCTTTGCGTTCTTTGCTCTCTTTGCGTCTTTGCGTTAAACGTTTTTGTATTGTGAATCAAACAAAAGGTTAACCTCCGCATTGTCGCACAGGGGAAAACCCAGTGCAAGCCCAGCCCCTAGCCTCCAGCCCCCAGCAACCGCTTCACCTTGGCCACGGCTTCGATCGCGTCCCGGGCATAGATGTCGGCACCGATGCTATCAGCATACTCTTGAGTGACCACTGCTCCGCCAACCATGGTAAAAACTTTAATCCCGGCGGACCTTAACTTATCCAAGGTCACATCCATCTGCTGCAGTGTTGTCGTCATCAATGCCGAGAGGCCTACGGCATCGACCTCTTCCTTCTGCGCGACTTCGAGAATTTTCGCAGCAGATACGTTCTTACCCAGATCGATCACCTCGAAGCCGTGGTTTTCCAGCAAGGTGCAAACGATATTCTTACCGATATCATGGATATCACCTTCAACCGTAGCCATCAGGATACGGCCCAGCGAAGGGCCACTCTCACCGGCAAAGTTTTCCTTGATATAAGCAAAGGCTGTCTGCATGGTCTCGGCAGAGCGCATAACCTGTGGAAGAAAGACTCGATTATCAGCAAAGCGGCGTCCCACCTCTTCGAGCCCCGGCAGCAACCCCTCGTTACTGACCGCCATAACATCCAGCCCTTCCTGCATAGCGTCCTTGACCAGGGAAACAATCCCTTCGCTGTCGCCACTGACGATCGCTGCAGCAAGACGTTGACGAACCTCCAGAGGAGCATCACCTGGCGCTACAGCAGGGGTTGCTGATGCTTGTTCAGCATAGTGACCGATATAAGCTTCGGCCCGTACATCCTGGCAAAGCAGGACCAGAGCAGAACGGTAGGCATCCATCATCCGTTCATCTTTGGGGTTGATGATCGCCACTTTCAGACCCGCCTCCAACGCCATGGCAAAAAAGGCTGAGGAGAGAACCGGACGTGAGGGCAGGCCGAAGGAAATATTGCTGACGCCAAGGGCCGTCGCCAGGCCCAGTTCATCGCGCACCTGGCGTAAAGCGCGCAAGGTTTCGAGGGCGCGCTTCTGCTCCGCAGACACGGTCAGCGTCAGGCAATCGATCACCAGGTCCTGTTTAGGCAAACCAAGGGTCAAAGCGGCGTCAAGAATGCGACGGGCGATTTCAACGCGCCCCTCAGCCGTTTCAGGGATTCCCGTTTCATCGAGAGTGAGGCCAATCACGGCGGCACCATAGCGACAGGCAAGAGGCAGAACTTTTTCCAGGCTTTTCGCTTCACCATTGACCGAGTTGATCAGGACTTTGCCATCAGCGGCCTTGAGCCCCCGCTCCAGCGCCTCCAGATCTGAGGTGTCAATAACCAGTGGCGCAGTACAAGCTCCGGTTACGGCATAGACGGCTCTCTCCAAAGAGGCCGCCTCATCTACACCGGGAGCGCCGCAGTTAACATCGAGGAGATGAGCTCCGGCCGCAACCTGTCCGGTCGCTTCGCGGCGGATATAAGCCGTTTTGCCGGCAAGCAGTTCCGCGGTAAAAGCTTTCTTGCCGGTGGGATTGATGCGTTCGCCGATCAGGGCGCAGGCCGTGTCACCACCGAACTCAGCGACGGCACTCCGGCTGGAAAGGAATCCCCGCCGGGGCGGCGCTGTCCAATCTTGTGGGTAGTCTCCCAGTGCAGCCCGCATCACCCGAACATGCTTTGGCGTGGTACCACAACAACCCCCGACAACCCTGACCCCAAGACCGATCAGGCGCTCATGGTAGGCGGTCATTTCCTCCGGTGTTCCCGGGAAGATGGTCTGGCCTTCCTTGAGAACCGGCAGTCCGGCGTTAGCCTGGGCAATCAAGGGCCTGTTGGTTACTTGACGCATGCGGGCGAGGACATCATAAATGCCATCAATGCCGAGCCCGCAGTTGGAGCCAATGACATCAACCTGTAAAGCATCGAGTGTGACTGCAGCAGCTTCCGGCGGTGTACCAAGGACTGTTCGGCCAGCATCATCAAAAGTCATTTGAGCGATAATCGGCAGATCACAGACGTCGCGGCAGGCGATAACCCCAGCACGAAGTTCACGAATATCGAGAAAGGTTTCGAAGGTGATCAGGTCGGCTCCGGCAGCGGCCAGGGCAGAAATCTGCTCGGCATAGATATCGACCATCTCATCAAAGCCGGCGTCACCGACCGGCTCGAGGAAGCGACCGGTTGGACCGACTGAGCCGCCTACAAAAACCAGTTCACCACCCGCCTTGCGAGCCAGTTCGACAGCCTTGCAATTGAGCTCAGCAACGGCCGATTCAAGACCATAGTGCCCCAGCTTGGCACGATTACCGCCAAAGCTGTTGGCCACCAGGATATCAGCCCCGGCCGCAGCATACTCGGCATGAACTCCGATCACGGCCTCTGGTGCGATCCGGTTCATCTCTTCCGGACAACCTCCCGGCGGTAGGCCACGCTCCTGCAAGAGGGTGCCCATGGCTCCATCGAGGACCAAGACCCGGTCAGCAAGTGCTTTTCTAAAATCTCTCATTCGTCTCCTCCGGCAGGTAAACTGAGGATTATGCCGACAGGTGCCATCCCCTCTTCCACCAGGCTAAAGTCAGGATTGATCGGTTGACGTAAATCAACATGACCCTTTAATGTTGCCACCGGCGCCCCGTCGACCAGGACCCTCATCTGGCGAAGGTGTGGAAAATTAACAGCGAGAGTGTCGGCCAAACCGTAGATCGTCAGCAGTTCGCTCTGGGTTCCACCGGGATGTGCAGATATCAACTCCTGGCTGAAATCGACCTTCACCAGGCTACCCTCGACCGAGGCATCGTTGAGCGCAACCTGAACTGGCAAAATTGCAGCAAGCCCGCCTTGAGAACCTGCAATCAAAGCCCTGACCGTGTCTCGCAGACAATCTTCATCCTGCTGGCATTCTGCAATATCACGTGTTTCGGCAACCAGGGTCTGACCGTCAACAGAAGCGAAATAAAGGATCACTTCTCTGGTCGTAACCGCTGAGGGCTCCACCGCAGACGGCGAGGGTTGCGGAGCCACTGCGGTATTGAGATAACCCACCAGCAGTCCGACAGCAAAGACCAGCACAGCAAGGGCTCCCCAGACGATGAGGTACTTACGGTATGGTCGCTTTTTCAAATTGTTTGGTTCGTAATTAGATTTTGGCATCGTTAAACCTGAAGGCTGTTGAGCAAAAGAAAACAGACTTATAACCCAAAAAAGGTTGTAAGGATTTAACGCAAAGGCGCTAAGGGGTAGAGAAAGCCCGCACAGCAAACCACTTCAAAAAACCAGAATAGTCACCCTTTGCGCCTTTCTTGGATTTTCTTAGCGTCTTTGCGTTGGGCTTTTGGTTTCAGCTTTTAACTGTTTTGGTGTAAAGACAGTATTCCCTTTGTTTGGGTTATAGACCCACAAGATAAAGGAACTGGCGTTAATCAAGACTAACCGTTGTTACACCTTGTAGAGGTTCTCCCAGGAAGGCCCCGCCCACCCGCTCAAAACGGTCAGGAATATCGGTAACAAAATAACGTGGGGACGACGCTGGCTGTGCCTGCCCTTGCAATCGATGTGTTGAGAGTTGTGCCGCAACGGCCTTGGCCGTTTCCTGCGCTGAATCGACGAGTCGCACCTGAGGGCCAACGACCTCCTGCAACATCGGCTTGAGAAGAGGGTAATGTGTACAACCGAGAACCAGCGTGTCAATCCCCTCAGCGAGCAGCGGCGCAAGGTATTCGCGAGTAGCCAAGCGAGTGACCTCGTGTCCGGCCCATCCTTCTTCAGCCAGAGGCACAAAGAGAGGACAAGCGGCAGTATGCACGATAACATCAGCACGTTCGCGACGCAGAGCCCGTTCGTAAGCGCCACTGCGGATCGTCCCTTCCGTGCCGACCACCCCTATCCGACCATTGGCGCTGACTTCAATCGCGCGCCGCGCGCCCGGCTCGATAACGCCTACCACCGGGATCTGGTAGCTCTCTGACAGGCCATCAAGAGCCACCGCTGAAGCCGTATTACATGCCACGACCAGAAGTTTGACTTTTTGTTCAAGGAGGAAACGTGCCGCCTCATGGGCGTAGCGCAAAACTGTGGTCGCGCTCTTCGTACCATAAGGGACACGGGCCGTATCCCCCAGGTAAATGAGATTTTCACCTGGAACCTGGCGGCGCAGCTCCTTGAGAACAGTTAACCCGCCCACTCCTGAATCAAAGACACCAATCGCTCTTTCTGGCACCGTTTCAACCCTCATTTCTTAGGTTTAAAGCAGGCCGATACTCTAGTGAGCACACCCGCAAAAGTCAAGATTTATGCAGGCTTTTTAGCCTTTGCCCACTTTTCAAAAAATGTTAACATAGTTTTATGTAACTTTGCTCAAGTCGCAACAAATGCCGGGGGCTTTAAATGGATTTTACCGCAGTCATCGAATTCCTGAAACAGTTTGAAACCACGAAGGTCATGGAATTTCTGCAAACCATGGACGTGAAAACGGTCATGGAGCACCCCTACTTCCTGGCCGGCATCGGTGTGCTGGCAGTCATCGCCTACTTCATGCGTTGGCGCCTGCTGCTGGTCACGGTCATGTCTATCACCGGGTTCATTTACCTGCTCGGCTATACCCTCGCCCAAGACACTACGATGAAAGACGGCATGCCGACTGAATCTCTCGTGGTCCTGATTGGCGGAGGTGCCTTCATTATCTTTCTTTCAATCTATTTACTATTTATTCGCAACGATTAACCACAGCGACATTACTCGGACGTACCTCCCCCAGAAAACGAGGAGACCATTAGAAATCTTGATTAGAGAGCGTCTGCACACCGGTTGCAGTGTTTGGTGAGTGATGTTATCCTGATGCGGTTCTTTTGATATCAATCTGGCTCATCGACACTTTTGCACCGAAACAATCTAAAACAAAACGAGGTCTTTAATGGCTCTGTCTCTTAAAAAACGTGATTACATACTGGTCGGAGTTGCTATCGTGATCCTGGCTTTTCTCTGGCAAGCGCCACCGGAATCCACCAGTCGCGTTCCCTACGATGACGACCATCGTCAGTTTCACGAACTGGTTAAAGCCGAAGGCAAAAAAGCCGCTGAAAAGTTTTGTGAAGACTGCCATAACGATGACAATGTCGCTTTTCCTGAGGGCCACCCTCCCAAAGCCCGGTGCCTGTTCTGTCACAAGATGGGAAATCCTTAGCAGCCACATCCAAGTCAGCCGCTGCCTCTTTCAGGTAAAGCTGAATAACGCAACAGGTCATATAGTCAAATTTCGGTAAAGAACGCCGTCATTTGGTCATTTTACACAACCCCTATTACCAAGAGACGCCGCGCTAAAACATCAAAACAACAACCTACCCTGTTTTTTCAGCAGGTTACATAAAAAGATCAGCAGTTAACCCTTCTTGGCACATGCATTGCTTCAGCTATTTAATCCTCAACAAAAAACCGCAGGGATTAGATAAAGACCCAAGGACGGAGCTGATTATGCCTAAAACGATGGACAGCAGAAAATTCTGGTCACAGATCAACCTGATGGATGTACTTCTATACCTGCTGGCCGGTAGCGCCATGCTGATAATCAGTATCTCCTTCCTGCTCTGGTTGCGCTTTTAATTACCCGACACTTTCATAGCAAACATCAAAACCCGGCTAATTGGCCGGGTTTTTTATTTTCTGTCTATGTAATTGGGTCTTAATAACCCAAACAACGGTTGTAAGGATTTAACGCGAAGGGGCAAAAAAAGCCGCAAAGAAAACCACTGCAAAAGCGATAATAGTCACCCTTTGCGCCTTTCTTAGCTTTTCTTAGCGTCTTTGCGTTACGCTTTTGGTTTCAGATCTTACTGCTTTGCTTTTTAAAAGACGAAAGCCAGAAACAACACCGGTGAATCGCGTCCCGCAATGCACTTCACAACTCACACCCCCCTCACAATCACCCTCTTCGCATAACGGCTGGCGATATCAGCAAAAGACTGGATTTTTTCCGGCGAGTAGGCTGCCGTTTCCCGGGCGTCTCCACAAAGAGCGTGTTCAGGATGATACTGCTGTATGGCCCAGAGCGGGGTGCCATCAATCAACTCTCCCAGCGTAGTGATCACATCCTCGTCAACCCAGCCCGGCACACAAGTGGTTCGATACTCGAGTTCTACTGACGCCTCGCGACAGAGAGAAACTGTCTCATGCAGCTTCTCGTACGCAACCGGCCCACTATGCAACTCCGGATAACGCTGTGGCAAAGTTTTCAAGTCTATAGCCAGGTAGTCAACCAACCCTTGGCGCAACAATTCAGAGATCACCGTAGGGGCAAGGCCGTTACTATCAAGTTTGACAGACAAGCTCAACGCCTTGACCGCCTCGAGAAAGGGGATCAGGTCCTGTCCCAGCGTAGGCTCGCCACCGGAGACAACAACACCATCGATAAAGGATTTTCGTTCGGCCAGATCGGCCAGGAGATCATCAGGGCACAGACTCGGGTAAGTCTCCGGATCGAGCACCAAGGCTGGATTATGACAAAAAGGGCAGGTCAAATTGCACCCGCCCCAGAAGACCAAAGAAGCAATTCTCCCCGGAAAATCGAGCAGACTGGTCCCTTGAAAACCTTTGATACCCATAAATTATTACACTTTACAGAGAAAAGGGACAGTCCCGTTAACTGCCGGGACAGTCCCTAGCGGTTGTGTCCGTTTCTGATTTGGAAACCAGCAATTTTTCGCTAGCAGCCTGTCGGACAATCAGGGCTGAAGCGAAAACTTGAATGTTTGAGGCCAGATTTTGGCTCATTTGAGAGCAATAGCCGTAGCTATTGGTCGAAAAGGAGCTGAAATATGGACCAAACAGACGAATTTGCAGCCAGTTTATTGATTGCCCGACAGGCTGCTAGGTCAAGGAAATCAAGCATTTGAGCGGAGGCGTAGTACTTTACGCCGCACAATCAAATGTGCAGATTGACGCAGAGATTGCGGAAAAGGCGGTTTCCGGACAGAAACTAGCGACGATCTTCTTCAACAACATACTCCTGACGATCCTCAAACTCGGCTTTCTTGCCCTTGTTCCACTGCTGGACTGGGCGAAAGAAACCGCAAACACGGGAGTAAACTTCGGTTTTAGCTGCACACTTGGTTGACATGTCTTTCTCCTTTGATTTTTTACGCTCGGGTGACAATCAAAAGCCCAACGCAAAGACGCTAAGAAAAGCCAAGCAAGACGCAAAGAGTGATTTTTCTCGCTTTGAAGTGGTTTTCTTTGCGGCCTTTCTCTACCTCTTCGCACCTTTGCGTTAAATCAGTACTGCCTTTGTTTTGGTTATAAGTAACTTCATTTACAGCTAGGCTGCCTGCCCTTCATGCACATGCGGACAGTCGAAGTGTTCACCGGAGATGTAACCATGCTCCGGGCAGATGGTAAAGGTCGGGCTGATCGTAAAATAGGGAAGGTGAAAATTCTCGGCAATTCGCCGCACCATGAGCCGGGCACTCTGCCAGTCATCGAGCCTTTCGCCGAGGAAACCATGGAACACGGTGCCGCCGGTGTAGAGAGTCTGCAGTGAATCCTGGTGGGTGAGTGCCTGGAAGATATCATCCGTGGTACCGACCGGGAGCTGTGTCGAG
The DNA here is from genome assembly GCA_030005635.1 of Deltaproteobacteria bacterium IMCC39146. Taxonomy (GTDB): domain Bacteria; phylum Desulfobacterota; class Desulfuromonadia; order Desulfuromonadales; family BM103; genus M0040. The sequence continues at coordinate 27,209 of JARUHP010000002.1, read as the reverse complement.
TTCGTATAGTAAGGCTCGGCATCTCCGGCAGTAATGATATCGGGGTAACGCGTCTTATCAGCGCGAGCCAGGCGGAAGCTGGTTCCTTCTGCCGGAGTCGCTTCAAGGTTGTAGAGATGACCGGTTTCTTCCTGATAGGTTTCCAACTGGCTGCGCATAAACTGCAAGGTACGCACGGAGAGGCTCTTGCCTTCCGTTGAATCAATGCCCTTGCCGATCAGGTTGAGCATTGCCTCATTCATGCCGAGCAGGCCAATGGTGGAAAAGTGATTGTCCCAAAAACGGCCACTGCGCTCGCGAATGCCCTGCAGGTAGAAACGGCTGTAGGGGTAGAGTCCTTCTTCTGTCAAACGCTCCAACTGCTTGCGCTTGATCTCGAAAGATTCGTAAGCGATGCGCATCAGATCGGAGATCCTGGCGAAGAAGCCATCGATGTCCTCAGCCTGGTACGCCGCCCGGGGCAGGTTAAGAGTCACCACTCCGATCGACCCGGTCAGGGGATTGGATCCAAACAGACCGCCGCCCCGTCTGCGCAGTTCGCGGTTATCGAGTCGCAACCGGCAGCACATGGAGCGCGCATCTTCAGGGTCCATGTCGGAATTGATGAAGTTGCTGAAATAAGGGATACCGTACTTGGCCGTCATTTCCCACACCGGCTCGAAGCGTGGGCTGTCCCAATCAAGCTCCTTGGTAATGTTAACCGTTGGGATCGGGAAGGAGAAGATGCGCCCGGAAGCGTCGCCTTCCATCATCACTTCGCAGAAGGCCCGATTGAAAAGGTCCATCTCTTCCTGGAACTCGCCGTAAGTCGCATCTATCAACTGGCCGCCGATAACAACCGCTTCCTTGCCGACGTCACGCGGAGGAGCAAGATCCAGGGTAATATTGGTAAAGGGTGTCTGGAAACCGACCCGGGTCGGCACATTCATATTAAAGATGAATTCCTGCATCGACTGGCGGATTTCCTTATACGAAAGTCCGTCGTAACGGATGAAGGGTGCGAGCAGTGTGTCAAAATTGGCAAAGGCCTGGGCACCGGCAGCTTCGCCCTGCAAGGTATAAAAGAAGTTGACGATCTGACCGAGAGCGGTACGGAAGTGCTTGGGAGGTGCGCTCTGGACCTTACCGTAAGCGCCGCTGAAGCCCTTGAGAAGGAGGTCTTTAAGATCCCAACCGCAGCAATAGACCGAGAGCATGCCGAGATCGTGGATATGGAAGTCACCGTCGCGATGAGCGTCGGCAACATAGTGTGGGTAAATCTTGTTCAGCCAGTAGTTGCTGGTCACACTGGAAGCGATATGGTTGTTCAGGCCCTGCAGAGAGTAACCCATATTGGCGTTCTCATTGACCCGCCAATCCTCCTGGGTGAGATAGGAATCCATCGATTCGATCGATTCCTTGATAATGGCCTTGGTTTCACGCAGGGAAGCGTGTTGTTGGCGATAGAGGATGTAAGCTTTGGCGGTCTTGGCGTGACCATTTTCGATGAGGATTTTTTCGACCAGATCCTGAACATTTTCAACGGTCGGAATCCGCCCATCCTTGTAGATAACTTCGAGGATACCGACAACCTGACGACCGATGTCGGAGACCTGTTGCATATCAGAGCCACCAACGGCCTTAACCGTCTTCTGAATGGCAGAGATAATGTTTTGTTCTTCAAAGGCTACAAGCCGACCGTCTCTCTTACGAATAAATTCCAACACACTATCCTCCCCCAAGCAAAATAAACATCTCTAGGAAAGTAACACACCGCTTGAAAATGGCAAGAGGAAAAACACTAGATATAGTTAAAAAAATCCCAGCCACGCACTATATATTGTGCAAAAACCCGTGGACAGCCTGTGGATGAGAAGTTCATAAGAATCGCTAAACAGGCAAGATTCTTGACCCTTGCAAAACTCCCATGTAAAGATTCGCAAAAGGTATCACCCTGTGCAGAAGCAAAGACAATAATTTAGTGTACGACTATTCAGAAAATACGCACACGAGGATCAGATGACAGAACTTGCCCGTTTCGGAATATCCATAGACCAAGATCTGCTCGACAGCTTTGACCAATTGATCACCACCAAGGGTTACGTCAATCGCTCCGAGGCGATTCGCGACATGATTCGCAGTGCCCTGGTTGAAGATCAGGTGGAAAATGCCGACACCACACCAACGGTGGGCACGGTCACCCTGGTTTACGATCATCATACCCGTGACCTTTCCGACAAATTGACCGAGCATCAGCATTCACACCACGATGCCATCATCTCGGCGCTGCATGTTCATCTTGACACCCACCATTGTCTGGAAGTTGTTGTCGTGCGCGGGACCGCCGCCCAGGTTAAACGTCTGGCTGATGAGCTGATCGGTACCAAGGGGGTAAAGCATGGGAAGTTGGTTTTAACGACTACTGGAGGGTGAAGAAGGTTTATAGACCGTTTTTTTTCGGTAGTCTCAGGGCAACAGGTTAACGATCTGTTGCCCTCTATTTATTTCCGACCATAAGAGCAAGCCTAAACTTTGCCAGCAAACTGAAGGGCGACAGGTCAAAAACCTGTCGCCCTGTTTAGCCTGCACCCTCTACAAAGAATCACTTAATGTGACAGGGATCGCAACTTTCAACCCCGAAGGCCTTCCCTCCGTTGTGGCAGGCGCCACAGGATTGACCAATTTCCATGTCATCCATGGTGGCCACCTTGTTCGCGCCACGGCGTGCCTGGAACAGGCGAGGGTGACATTCGTCACAGCCAAAATTGTCAAGATGGACGGCGTGTGAAAAGATCGTCTTGCCAAAGGCTTTGTAAACGACATCGCCGGCATGACAACTGGTGCAATCCTCTTTGACGCTGAAAGCATCCCCCCCGTTATGGCAGGCTCCGCACGAGGCACCGGCTTCCATCGCCTGCATTCCCACCTGGTTGCTATTCGCTTTAGCCCTGAACAGATTGGGATGACAGTCACTGCAGTCGAACATCTCCGTGTGAACTGCATGGCTGAAAGGAGCGACACCAACATTCTTCGTTTGTATCGCCACATCAACAGCATTTTCGTGGCAAGTAATACAATCGTCTGCAACACCGAAAGCCGTACTGCCATCATGACATGAGCCGCAAGACTCTCCACTCTCCATCTTCTTCATACCAACCTGGGTGCTGTTGGCCTTGGCCTCGAAGATATCCGGGTGGCATTCATCACAGCCGAAGTCGTCGGTATGCACACCGTGGCTGAAGACAACCGCGCCCACCGTACTTTGCATGGGGACATCCACCGCGCCGCTATGACAGCTGCTGCAGTCGTCCTTGACACCAAACGCTGTCCTGCCGTCATGACAGGCCCCGCAGGACGCACCGGCCTCCATTTTCTTCATGCCGACCTGGTTACTGTTGGCCTGGGCCTTAAAGGTGTCCGGATGACATTCGTCACAGGCGAACATTCTACCGTGCTCCGCATGGCTGAAGGGGACGGTCCCGACACTTTTAGCCTGGATTGCCACATCGACGGAACTGACATGGCATTCGGCACAATCTCCGGCGACGCTGAAAGCATCTTCTCCGTTGTGACAGGCTCCGCAGGACGCGCCGGCTTCCATTTTAGCCATCCCGACCTGGTTACTGTTGGCTTTGGCCCTGAACACATCGGGGTGGCATTCACCACAAGAGAAGTTTTCGGTATGGCTTTTATGGCTGAAGGGAATGGTCCAGACGCCGCTCTTGATAGCGACATTCTTCGTGTAGGTCAGCGAGCCGGTATGACAGGTGGCGCAAGCCTCGCCAACACCGAAAGCCGTGTCGCCATCATGGCAGGCACCGCAGGATTCGCCATCCTCCATCCTGGTCATGCCAACCTGGTTGCTGTTGGCCTGGGCGACAAAAATATCCGGATGGCATTCTCCACAGCCGAACATCTCCACGTGGACGTCATGACTGAAGGGAACAGCGCCGACATCTTGAGCCTGAATCGCAACGTCAGCGGCATTGCTGTGACAGGTCACACAGTCGCCTGCGACAGCAAACGCGGTATCGCCATCATGGCAGGTGCCGCAGGATTCTCCGGCTTCCATCTTTTTCATACCGGCCTGATTGCTGTTGGCTTTGGCCTTAAAAGTGTCCGGATGACATTCGTCACAACCGAACATCTCGATATGTGCATCGTGGCTGAAAACAATCGCTCCCACCGTACTCTGGATAGGGATATCCTCTGCGCCCTGATGACAACTTCTACAATCACCTTTGACACTAAAGGCGCTATCACCATCATGACAGGCACCGCAGGATTCTCCGCTTTCCATCTTCTGCATGCCAACCTGGTTACTGTTGGCTTTGGCCCTGAAGGTTTGCGGATGACATTCGTCGCAACCGAACATTTCGCTGTGGACAACATGGCTGAAGACAATGTCACCCACAGAACTCTGTATCGGCATATCTTTGCTGTAGGTGAAATCCCCCAGATGGCAGGTGGTGCAATCTTCGCCGACACCAAAAGCGGTGTCACCATCGTGACAGGCGCCACACGACTCGCCGGCCTCCATACGCTGCATGCCCACCTGGTTGCTATTGGCTTTGGCGACAAAAATATCCGGGTGACAATCTGCACAACCTAACATTTCGGTGTGAATTGTATGGCTGAAGGGCACAGCGTTGACATCTTTTGCCAGAATGTCCATATCAGCAGCATTGCTGTGACAGGTCACACAGTCGCCGGTAACGCTGAAGGCGCTGTCGCCATCATGGCAGGCCCCGCAGGACTCGCCGTCTTCCATCTTCTTCATGCCGACCTGATTGCTGTTGGCCTTGGCTTTGAAGATATCCGAATGGCACTCATCGCAATCAAACGCACCGGTGTGCACATCATGACTGAAGAGAATGTCGCCGACAAGACTCTGCATGGCGATCGCCCCCGCACTCGTATGACAATTACTGCAGTCACTTTTGACGCTAAAGGCGCTGTCTCCATCATGGCAGGCGCCACAGGACTCGCCCTCTTCCATTTTTTTCATACCAACCTGGTTACTGTTGCGCTCTGGCACAAAAAGGTCGGAGTGACAGTCGTCGCAGCCAAACATGTCAGCGTGAACGTCGTGACTGAACATGACTTTCTCGGCAATACCGTAGTTAATTTCCACATCACCGGCGTGGCAGGTGGTACAGTCCCCACCAACGCCAAAAGCTTTGCTGTCATTATGACAAAAACCGCAGGACTGACCGCTTTCCATCTCCGCCATGGTGAAAGCAGGATTCTTCTTGGTGACAATGTGAAAGGCTTCATTGTGACAGGTCGGGCAATTCTTGCCGATAGACTCCATCTCCATATGGGCAAAGTGGCTAAACTCGACCTTGCCTACAGAGTCAGTTTGCAGGTAGACTTCATCCTTGATCCAACGACCGTACAAAACGGAAGGGAGAGCCACCATAATAAGAACTGCAAGTATCATCCAACGCCGTGTCATAAATCTTCCTCCATCAGCAATTTTGGGCACTTTATACTGATTTTACCTGTTCGGCCAACTTTTTTATTTAACACCGCCACACGGGAAACACTTGCATAACTTGTTCCAGACAAGCCGAGAAATGAACGGCCCTGCATCAGGCGACTCAGTATCAACAGCCTGCATTCTTTGCTGGCAAAAAGTTAAAAACCCTATTTGGCCGCTATCCTAATCAATGAAGAGCTGTACGCCTAAAAAAAGTCTTCTTAGGTTTTGTTTCTCCGCATGGATTTTGATAGACCTTACATTACCTCAAAGCACCTAACGTCTGGCGCGGCACTCGAGTTAAATAACGCAGAACGCTGCAGTTAAATAACGCAACACGCTACAGGGAATAAAACCAATTTTTTGATTTAAAGAGGGAAACAATGGACCATCGCAGTACAGAGAACCTTTTTGCAGTCGTTTCACCCGGACTCGAAGCCGTGTGTGCAGACGAAATGACCGCCCTTGGCCTGATTCCTCAAGAAGTCATTGCCGGCGGAGTCGTTTTTACTGGGAAATTACGCGATATCTACCTGGCCAATCTGTGGCTCAGAACCGCCAGCCGAATTCTGGTTCGTTTCGCCGAGTTTAAAAGTCGCGATTTTCCTGATCTTTTTCACCGCGCGCATCGCCTGCCATGGGGCCGCTTCATTCATCCGGAGGCCTCTATTGCCTTTCGCGTCACTTGTCATACTTCGCGACTTAACCACACGGTGCGCATTGCAGAGACACTTGAATCAGCAGCCAATCAGGCGCTGGGACGCTCGACAAACCCTGTTGGCAAAGATCCGCAAATGGTGATGGTCAGGGTTGTCGATGACAAGGTCACAATCTCGATCGACAGTTCCGGTGAACTTTTGCATCGTCGAGGCTATCGTCAATCGGTAACTGCCGCGCCATTGCGTGAGACTTTGGCGGCCGGGATCCTGATGTTGCTTGGCTGGCAAGACACTTCTTCATTAACAGACCCGATGTGCGGTTCCGGCAGTTTTCTTTTGGAAGGGGCGCTCCTCGCTCAGAATCATGCCCCGGGGCTAAATCGCTCTTTTGCCTTTATGAATTGGCCGGGCTTCCGGGAAGGTTTATGGACACTGCTTTGCGGTGAAGCCAAACGAGCCGTAAAAGAAGTACCATTGATAGTCAGGGGCTGCGATGAAAGCACCAGGGCTGTTACCGCAGCAAAAGAGAATTGCCAAAGAAACGGCTTTGCCGAGCAGATCAAGATTGAGCAGTGTGCTCTTGCCGAGCAAAAAGTCCAGGAAGGCCAGGGTCTGGTCATCTGCAACCCTCCCTACGGTAAACGCCTCGACCTGGGAGAAAACCCTGAGGGCTACTACAGCGAACTCGGTCAACAGTTGCAAAGGGCTTATCCAGACCGACAGATCGCAATGGTCTGCCCCAGCCAGGCGCTCATCAAAGCAACCGGTCTGCCCCTTAAACAAATTGCCAGCCTGGACAACGGCGGGCTTAAGGTCGGACTCTTTACAACCAAATCAGGCAAATAGTGACTCGTAAAGGCTTGCATATTCTTGCTTGCACTCAATTAAGAAGTCAGCTATAGTCCGCATTCTTCTTCCTCCGGGGAGAATAATTGTCTAAGAAAGCGAGGTGATTGCAGGTGGAGATCCATGTCGTCGACAACAATGTCGAGAAAGCCATACGGGTTCTCAAGCGCAAGTTGCAGCAAGAAGGCCTTTTCCGTGAAATGAAGCAGCGCAAATTCTACGAAAAGCCGAGTGTTAAGCGTAAGCGCAAAGAGAAAGAAGCCCAACGACGCCTGCGTAAGAAAATGCGCATGATGCGCAAAGACTAATCATCGTGTTTTGTTGATTATAGAAAAGGCCGAATCCTTAACAGGATTCGGCCTTTTTGTTTCGATTTGTTTCTTAACGACCGGCACTGCGACAGTCCCGTATTTCACGCATGCACCATAACGCCCTAAAGCCGGGGACAGCCCCGTGAGGAAACCGGGACAGGCCCTATCACAGTGGTTCATGGATCAATCTCTAGCAGATAAGCGACCAATAAACCCAGGGGTTGCGCCCCCTGCCGTCGCCTTACTCTTTTTTATGCAAAAAAGAGTAAGCAGAAAATGCGCCCCAAGGCCTGCGGCAACAGGGGAAGGGAAATCAAGACAAGATCAAAGCTAAAGAACCTGTGGGAACAAAACCTTCTCAGCAACTCCCTCCGGACCCAACCCACCTACAACTAAACACTCAAGAAAATCCGTACGAGAGATCTGACAGGCCCCCATACTGAAAAGATGAGGGTTGGGAACCTGGCAATCGAGCATCACAAATCCTGCCCGATCCAAATAGCGCGCCAGCTGTGCCAGAACCACCTTGGAAGCATTGGTCTGGGTGTGAAACATTGACTCACCAAAGAAGAACTTGCCGAGAGCCACTCCGTACAGGCCGCCGACCAGTTCATCATCACACCACGCCTCTATGGAATGAGCAAAGCCGAGCTCATGCAAGCGTTGGTAAGCAGCCTGCATCTCAGCAATCAGCCAGGTCTCCTCACCAGCCTTGATCCGCACGTCAGCGCAAGCGGCGACCACACGGGAAAAAGCACGATTGCAGGTCAGCTGAAAACGACCTTGCCTGATGACCCTCTCGAGTCGACGGGAGATGTAGACATTACTCGGTAGCAGTACACAACGCGGATCAGGCGACCACCACAAAACCGGTTCATCTTCACCGTACCAGGGAAAGATGCCGAGCCGGTAAGACAAGACCAGCCGCTCCGGGGTGAGGTCGCCACCAACAGCCAGCAGCCCTTCACGAGTCGCCCTTTTCGGATCGGGGAAGATTAATTCATTGGAGAGTCGGTAGACAGGCATTAGAAGCCTGGTACGCGGGACGCGGAACGAGAAACGAGAAGTTCAAAAGAAAAAGGATTCATGCTTTTCGCGTTCCGAATTTCAGCTATAGCTGAAATTAAGCTTACCCGACTTGCAGGAGATGCGCACCTTGCCACCACCGGTCAAGCGACCGAAGAGAATTTCATCTGCCAGCATATTACCGATTTCGCTCTCGATCAGACGTCCAAGGGGGCGCGCCCCGAAGACCGGGTCGTAGCCTCGCTTCGCCAGATCACGCCGTGCACCATCGGTCAGGCTCAAGGTCACTTTTCGTTCCTGCAGCGAAGTCTGCAATTGATTGATGAATTTGTCGACAACGCGGGTCATCACTTCTTCGTCGAGAGAACGGAAGGAGATAATCGCATCCAGACGATTACGGAACTCTGGAGAGAAGGTTTTCTCTACCGCCTGACGCGCCTCACCGGGGAGACGATCACCAAAACCGATGGGCGCGCTGCTCATTTCCCGAGCCCCGACGTTGCTGGTCATAATCAGGATCACATTATGAAAATTGGCCTGACGACCGTTGTTGTCCGTTAGAGCGCCGTGATCCATCACCTGCAAGAGGATATTGTAGATGTCTTCATGGGCCTTTTCGATCTCATCGAGCAGCAACACGGCATGGGGATTACGAATCACGGCATCGGTCAGCAAACCGCCCTGTTCAAAGCCGACATACCCCGGAGGGGAACCGATCAGACGAGACACGGCGTGTTTCTCCATGTATTCGCTCATATCGAAGCGCAGGAACTCTATGCCCATCTGCGCTGCGAGCTGCCTGGCCACTTCGGTTTTGCCGACGCCGGTTGGCCCGGTAAAGAGGAATGAACCGGTCGGCTTCTCCGGTTGACCGAGACCGGCACGGGCACGACGAATCGCCTGGCAGATCTGGGTGATGGCCGCATCCTGGCCAAAAACCTGGCGTTTGACAGAGCGGTCCAGATCCTTCAGTTTGCGTCGGTCCGTCTGGGCCAGTTTGCGTGCCGGGATACGAGCCATCCCGGCGATCACGGCCTCGATATCGGGAACACCGATCGTCGCCCGCTTGCGGGGATAGATCCGCAAGCGGGCCCCGGCCTCATCAATCACATCGATGGCCTTATCCGGCAGGCGACGGAAGTTAACGTGTCTTGCAGAAAGGTTGGCTGCCGCTTCAAGGGCAGCCGTCGTATATTTTACACCATGGTGTTCTTCGTAGGCATTTTTGAGGCCTTGCAGAATCTCAACGGTTTCTTCGACAGTCGGCTCCAGAACGTCGATCTTCTGGAAACGCCGCGACAAAGCCCGATCTTTCTCAAAGAGGTTCTTGTATTCTTCGTAAGTGGTGGAACCGATGCAGCGTAGTTCACCTGAGCCCAGGCCCGGCTTGAGGATATTGGCTGCATCCAGAGAACCGCCGCTGGTCGCACCGGCACCGACGATCGTATGAATCTCATCAACCACCAGAATTGCTCGCGGCCTTTTTGACAAGGCCTTCACCACGGATTTGAGTCGTTCTTCAAAATCACCACGGTACTTGGTTCCCGCCAGCAGCGCACCCATATCGAGCGCAAAGAGTTCAGCATCGTGCAAGAGCTCCGGCACCTCCTGCTCAAGAATCCGCAGCGCCAAACCTTCTGCTATGGCTGTCTTGCCAACTCCGGGCTCACCGACCAGAACCGGGTTGTTTTTGCGACGACGGCAAAGGATCTGCACCGTACGCTCCAACTCTGCAGCCCTGCCAACCAGGGGGTCTATCTTACCCTTGGCGGCCCGCTCAAGCAGGTTGACCGTATAAGCTTCAAGTGGGTTGATCTTCTTGGCCGGTTTGCTCTCTTGAGATTTGCGTGGTTGTTCTTCAGACTCACGCTGTTCAGGTTCAAGGTCTTGCAGGGGAACCTTGCTGATGCCATGGGAGACGTAATTCAGGACATCGAGCCGGGATAAGCCTTCAGCCTTGAGAATCTGTGCAGCCAAACAATCTTCCTGTTCCAAGAGCGCTGCCAGGATATCACCAACACCGATCTCGCCCCCGCCGGACGCCTGCATATGGGTCACTGTCCGCTGCAAAACATTCTGTAAGCCGATCGTTTGCTCGGGCATTTCTTCGTCAAGTTGTTCCAGCGATTCGAGATGCTGTTCGAAATATAGTTCCAGATCCGTGCGCAGCAGTTCAACATCGCCACCACAGGCCTGCAGGATTTCCTGGCCATGCTCGTCAAAAAGCATGGCGTAGAGAATATGTTCAGTCGTCAAAAATTCATGGTGACGACGCTGAGCCTCACGAACAGCAAGCGAAAAGGTTATTTGAACATCTTGATTAAACATCTATTTCTGTCACTCCACCCAGGTAAAGACAACCCTGATTTGCGATTAACGTTTCTTTTATTACATGATAGCAGAAATTAAGCCTGCTCCAGAGAACAACGCAAAGGGAAGCCTTCCCTGCGGGCCATATCATGCACCTTGCTCATCTTGGTTTCAGCAACTTCGAAAGGGTAAACGCCGCACACGCCCGCCCCCTTAAAATGGATATGCAACATGATTCTGTTCGCCTCGGTTGGCGATTTGTGAAACACAGCGATCAGGGCCTCGACCACGAACTCCATGGACGTGTAATCATCGTTGTGCATGAGAACAGTGAACATCGGTGGCCGCTTAATACTGGCACGACTTTTCACCTCTGAGCGGGTCTGATTTTCAGCCGTTGGCTTTGCCATCTTTTCACCTGCATCTATTCAACACACTACAATTCGAAAAACTGTCGACTGGCCCTGGCAAAATTTTAGCAAGACCAACTCTTACGGGTCTATAACCCAAACAAAGGAAATACAGTCTTTGCACCAAAGCAGTAAGAGCTGAAATCAAAAGCGCAACGCAAAGACGCCAAAAAAGCCAAGAAAGACGCAAAGGCCGATATTCTCGCTTTTTGAAGTGGTTTTCTTTGCGGGCTTTCTCTCCCCCTTTGCATCTTCGCGTTAAATACTTACAACCTTTTTTGAGCTTATAAGCTGTATCTTTAAATATTCTATATAGTAGCACAAGCAATCGGGAACTGTCATCGCCACCCGCAAGCCGATTTGACATAAACTGGAACATATATAGAATGAATCGATAAATACTTTTTGGACTGACCCCACTCTTCAGCCCGATGTCATGTTGCTTGCAGGCAATTTAAGTCATTATTGAGGGCCTTTTATGCCCAAATCTAAACTGAGAAAAAAACCGCTCTTGTTTTTGTGTTGCTGGTTCTTTGCCGGAGCCATAATCGTTGCTTCGGTCACAGCATTGGAACGCAGCTTTCACGATCTACCGCCAGAGCTTGGTCAGCTATGGTTACCGATTATCTTCGGCGGGATCATCGGCGTCCTCTTTGGTCGTTCTGACAGCCGTATGCGTGTCATGAGCCATCGCCTCGAAAACAGCGAAAAACGCTTTCGCCAATTTTACCAGAAGACTCCGGCCATGCTTCATTCCATGGACAGAGCAGGCTATCTCCTCTACGTCAGCCAATCATGGCTTGACACTCTCGGCTACGAACGCGAAGACGTCATCGGTAAAGATTTCTTCGAGTTTGTCATCGACGACAATATTGACAAACTTCGCACAGAACATTTTGACCAATTAAAGGCCCTGGGCGAGATCAGAGACAGCAACTACCTCTTGCGCCAGAAGGACGGATTGAGCATCGCAGTCGCCATCTCCGAGGTGGCTCAACGGGATGCCGATGGTCAACTGACCGAAAGCCTGGCGGTCCTCAATGATCTGACCAATCATCGCGCTGCCGAGGAGCGCGTTGAAAAACTAGCCTACTACGACACCCTGACCGGCCTGCCCAACCGTGCTCTGATGAACGATCGCATCCTGCAATCAGTGGCCCTGGCGCGTCGTGACAATCGTCAGGTGGGCGTCTTCTTCTTCGACCTTGACCGCTTCAAACTGATCAATGACACCCAGGGTCACGCTGTCGGTGACATGGTGCTACGGTCTGTCGCCCAGCGTCTGAAAAAATTTATTCGCGAGGGCGATACCTTTGCCCGACTCGGCGGGGATGAATTCGTTATCATTCAAGCCGACCCGAATCATGACCCCAACTTCACCACCATGGGCCGACGTATTCTGGAGACTCTGGGGCTGCCCTTCCAGATCGACAGCCGGGAGTTTTTCACGACGGCCAGCATCGGTGTCGCGATCTACCCGGTTGACGGCGATGATCCGCAAACCCTGCTAAAAAGTGCTGACACTGCCATGTATGTGGCCAAAAGTCGTGGCCGTAACAACATCCAGTTTTTTTCAGATGACATGAACACAGCCGCGATCGCCAAGACCGATCTCGAAAGTCGCTTGCGCCAGGCACTGAGCAGCGGCGAATTACAGCAACACTACCAGCCACAGATTGACCTGGCCACGGGCAAGGTGAGCGGCGTCGAGGCCCTCCTGCGCTGGTACGATCTCAATGGCAACCTGATTCCGCCGGGAGAGATCATCAGTGTTGCAGAAGAAAGCGGGCTGGTTTTTCCTCTTGGTGAGTGGGTTTTGCATACGGCCTGTGCTCAGGCCAAGAGGTGGCAGGATGCCGGTCTGCCAGAGTTGCGCATGGCAGTCAATCTCTCAGGACATCACATCCGCCAAGCGAACTTCATTGATCGCGTGGAGGAGATCGTGAACGACACCGGCATTGCATTCAAAACCCTCGAGATAGAGATGGCCGAGAACTCGGTTATGGGCCACGTTAACGACAGCATCATGGCCCTGACGGATCTCAAAATCCGCGGCATCAGCCTGGCGATTGATGACTTTGGTACGGGTTACTCATCACTTTTGCATCTCAAACACTTCCCGATTCACCGTATCAAAATTGCCAAGGTGTTTGTTCACGACATCATTCACAACCCTGATTACGCAGCGATTGCCGAAGCCATTTTACTGATGGCGACCAGCCTGAACATGTCGGTGACGGCCGTCGGAGCTGAAGATCCGAAGCAGTTGGATTTCTTGCGTGAAAGAGGCTGTGATGAGGTTCAAGGTAAGCTGTTCGGCTCTGCCATGAACGCGGAAGAGATGACTGAGTTCCTGAAAGAGTCAACCCTTTTACCCAAAACCTTCGACCGGAAGACAGGACCCGATAAGATCAAGGTCGAAGGTTCTAAAGAAATCCATTAGTGCCGCGTCAGTTTGTCGTTGACGCGGCACTAGTTGATCGGAACCGCCCCGCCAGAGAGGAAGGTTTCCACCATACCCGGCTCGGCAAGCAAAGACAGCACCGCAGCACTTAATCGCCTGGGGCGATGATCAAGCCCCAGCTCCTCAAGAGCACCGGCCAATTCAGTATAAACCGTATCGATAAATTGTTTATGGAAGAGATTCATTTCCACGCACGGCGCACCATCCAGGGGAGCCATGGCGACGGCATCATGACAAGCTGCAGGGTCTATAGAGGTTATTGAACGGCACAAGAGTGGTCGCACCGAGTGAATTATACAACTCCCCTGCGCATCCAGAAAGGCACAGGGGACGCGTACAAAAAGACGTTCTTCATCATCCAGCCAACGCGTTCGGGTGAGAAGATCTTGTAACCTGGCACGCAAGCTATCGAGTTGTTCGGCCGAGAAACGCCGCTTTAAAAACCAGGTGATCGTGATCGCTTCAGGGAAGAGAACCGTAACATTCAACACACAGCATGCCCCACACCCGGGGCCGCAGGCGACCAGAGACCTTTCTGCTGAATCACCGAAGCGGGTCAGATCTCTCTCCGTAGCCACGGCCAGCAGATGCATACGCCCGGAGACTTCGGCAGAGCTACACCCGGAGCTCATCAACGCTTTGGAAACCTTGCGAACCTGCAATGCGTAATCAGAAAGATCAAACGATTCCTGCATGCCGTCTCCCGGGAATGAGCAAAGAGTACATCCTTGCAATGAAGAGTTGTCAATATACTCTATAAACACGACACTGTCACATTTCGGACTTCCCTCGGGAGACTGATGACAGCGTCAGAAAAATGTATTAGAGTGACAGTGCTTACCAAGATTCTATTTCTGCCCCTGTGCAGAGGCAGTCTAAACTCGCAGATATGGAGAGATCATCATGTGGCGTATTGTAATATTGGTTCTACTTACGCTGGCAGTCAGCCTGCCAACGTATGCCAAATCCAACAAGCAAGAGAAGCACAACAAAGCTGAGAAAATCAGCAAACATAAGCAGGCGGAGAGAAATCATGAAGAAGTCTTCAGCCCTGCTGAGCGCAACATGATTCGTGCGCAGGTACAGCAGGAAGAGCGTAACAAGAAGCAGAAAGCACAAAAAAACCTCCCAACCGGGCTACAGAAGAAGGTCGCTCGCGGCAAAGAGCTACCACCCGGTTGGCAAAAGAAAGTCGCTCCGGGAGAGAGCCTTGATTACCAGGTTTATCGTCAGGGGCTAAGCCTCCCTGAGGAAATCTTGCGGCGACTGCCACAGCAACCGACCGGCTCAGAAATTATTCAGATTGACGATAGAATTATCCGACTCAACTCCGCAACCCGGACCATTCTTGATGTCTTTAACTTAAACCCGACACCCTAGCAGCCTATCGGACTATCTGGGCTGAAGCGAAAATTTGACCGTTTGAGAACAGATTTTGGCTCTTTTGAGAGTAATAGCCGTAGCTATTGGTCGAAAAGGGACTGAGATATGGGCCAAACAGGCAGATTTGCAGCCAGTTCATGGTTAGTCCGACAGGTTGCTAGATACAGGATACGGCTAGATGCAAGAGAGCACCCACACCCCTCTGATCGGCTATCTACTTTGGCTTTTCGGCTTCACCGGAGCCCACCGCTTCTACTACGGAAGACCCATCTCCGGAACCATCTACTTCTTTACGCTGGGCCTCTTCTTAATCGGTTGGCTGGTTGATCTTGTGCTTATCCCGGGCATGGACAAGGAGGCAGACCAGCGCTTTTCCTCGGGCCCCACTGACTACAACACCGCATGGATTCTGCTGACATTCCTCGGCCTGTTCGGTGTACATCGCATGTATATGGGCAAATGGCTGACAGGCATCCTCTACCTGGCGACCGGAGGCTTGTTTGGCGTTGGCTATATCTACGATTACTGGACACTCAACGATCAACTTTCTGAACTTAACGCTTAATTCTTCTAGATTACGGAGCAAAATATGATTACCCACCTTGTCCTTTTCAAGTTCAAAGCGGAAACTACAGAAGCAGAGATTCAACAGCTGGCCGAAGGGCTGGGAGGTCTGCCGCAAAAGATCGAAGAGATTCGCGAGTTCCGTTTTGGCAAAGACGTCATTCACTCTGAGCGCTCCTACGATCTTGGCCTGATCTCGAGCTTTGACGACCTCGATGCCCTGCAACGTTACCAGGTGCATCCTGAGCATCAAAAAGTCGTCGCCCATGTCAAAGCGATCACCTCGGGCGCTGTTGCTGTCGACTTCGAAGGTTAAGTTAAAACCTTGAACGCAAAGGCACAGGAAAATCACGAAGGCGTCATCAAGTTTCATCTTGATTTCTGTGAAGGCCCCGCGCCAGGAGAGAGTCTTCTTCTGGAGTTAAATACCTGGCGCACCAGGTTCCTTGAACTTGGGCTGATCGGTCAAGATCCCGAACGTTACGAGGGCTATGGTTTTGGCAATCTCAGCCGCCGCTTGCCCGGCCAGAGAGGGAATGCCTTTTTAATCAGCGGTACCCAGACCGGCCACCTGGACGAGTTACGGGCGAACCATTACGCCACCGTCCTGCACTGCAACCCCGCGAAAAACCAGTTGCAGGCCACAGGGCAGATCAAGCCGTCATCTGAAGCCCTCTCTCACGGCATTCTCTACCAGAGCCATCCGGCAATCCACTGGGTCATGCATCTGCACAGCCCGGACATTTTCAATAATTACAGAGCCTTAAGCCTTCCTTTCACCGATCCTTCTGCCGCCTATGGCACTCCGGAAATGGCCTCTGCAATCGAAGCCCTGGCAAAAGAGCGGGAAGATTCCCGCCCCTCTCTCCTGGTTATGGGAGGGCACCAAGACGGTATTCTGGCCTACGGATCTGGTGCAGAAGCAACCGGCGACCTTGTCATAAGAACTCTAAACAGTGCATTGCAGAACAAACCCTAACACCTTCTGCAAACCCATACAGGCGCAGTAATTATCTTGAGATTGTTTTACTGAGGGCACTTTAAGTGTTGTGAATTATCCTGTCACACTCCTCTTGCAGGCTTACCCACAGAAGGCTATCTTTGCTAGTCGAACTCACCCTGCCCCGGTGAAATCACATTTCCTGACGCCACGGATGCAGGTTCAACCTCTTTTTCGGAGTTCATCATGACCGCTGCACCTGATCTGATCTGGCTACTGGCCGCCCTCATTGTCGGCTTTATTTTCGGACTTCTTCCGGCCATCATTCTGATGAAAACTCGTATCGAAGCGGCAAGGATGTCGGGACGACAGGAACTCTCTACAGAGCTGGCTATCCTCGAAGAACGCCTGACCGGACGTGAGGAACAGCTGCGTCAGCAGGTTATCGAATTAGCCAGGCAAAACGATCAGGCGGAAAAGCTACAGGAAGAGAAGACCCTGCTGGAGAGGGAGAAGGTACGCCTCGACACGGAGCTCAAGGAAGAGATTCGTCGCTCCGGTGAGAGTCTCAAAGTCCTGAATGACACCAGACAAGAGATGCAGCTCCAATTTGAGAACCTGGCCAACCAGATTTTTACCGAGAAGACGAAAACCTTTGCCGACCAGAGCAAAGCCAACCTGGCCACAATCCTGACGCCGTTCAAAGAAAAGATCGCTGAGTTCGAGAAAAAAGTCACCGATATTTACACCACGGAAGGCAAAGAACGCCACTCGCTGATCAAAGAAGTACAACGTCTTCAGGAGTTGAACCAGAAGATTGGTGAAGACGCCGAGAATCTGACCAAAGCGCTCAGGGGTAACACCAAGACGCAGGGCAGCTGGGGTGAGATTATTCTGGAACGTATCCTCGAGGAATCCGGCCTGCGTAAAGGACTTGAATATGCTACACAAGGCGGCTTCAGAGATGGCGAAGGCAAGCTGCTCAAACCTGATGTCATTGTCCATCTTCCGGAAGAAAAGGACATCATCATCGACTCAAAGGTGTCTCTGGTTGCCTACGAAAAATATATGCGTGCGGAAACGGATGAGGGTCGCGATCGGGCTGTCAAAGAGCACCTGATTTCTATCAATGGCCACCTGAAAGGCCTGGAGTCGAAAAAGTATGATGAACTGCCGGGCGTGAAGAGCCTGGACTTTGTTCTCATGTTCGTACCGATCGAAGGCGCCTTCATGCTGGCGATCGACAAAGACGGTGAGATTTTCCGCAAGGCCTTTGACCAGAGCATCATGATCGTCAGCCCTTCCACCCTGCTGGTGACCTTACGTACGATCCAGAATATCTGGCGCTACGAGCACCAGAACAAGAACGCCCTTGAGATTGCTGACAAAGCCGGCAATCTCTATGACAAGTTCGTCGGCTTTGTTGAGGATTTGGAGAAAGTCGGGACACAGCTCGACACAACCCGAAAGACCTATGACGCCGCCCACAACAAGCTGACCAGCGGCAAAGGTAATTTGATCTCCAGAGCGCAGAACTTGATTGATCTGGGAGTGAAAAGCCGTAAGCAGTTACCTGCTTCGGCTTTGCAGGATGCTGAAGTGGGGGTGGCTTTGATTGAGAATGCGGAGAGAGGTGATGAAGAGTAATAAAAGAAGGTTATCTTTTCCCGTGTGCCGCCGGTTCTAGGTGTTATTCCTGACCCTAAAGTTTAAACCTCCATAATACGACTGTTAAATTCGAGGACAGCCCCGTTAGAAGCCGGGACAGCCCCCTAGTCCTTACCTACCCCTAAACAATCCCTAAAGAAATCCTGATTCCGATGTCCCAACTGCGGCTTTTGCTGCAACAAGCCGTAAAGGCGGGTCGCCCGCAAATCACAAGCCAGCATTCTCTCTGCCAGACAACCAAGCTCCTTCCTGCCTGAATAAAAACGCCGCAAGACAGCCTGCGCTCTGGCCGGGTCCAAGATCATTGGCAAAGAGCGCTTTTTGCGGGAGTTCGCCAACACCTGCCGCCCTTTCTCCGTCGCCCCCAAGGTGCGCAAGTAGAGCGGGCCGCTCTCTAAAAAACGGTTCATTTCGTCGCCAGCAACTTGCAAAAGGACATAACTCAGAATGCGCTGAATCCGGGTCAGAGTCCACTGCCGCGACTTGATAGCATCGGCCAATTCTATATAAGTGGACGAGGTCATGGCCGCATCAACCAACCTCTGACCCAAGCCGTCTTCAACCTGATAGATTCCGGACAAAGCCTCAAGCTCTTGCAGCAAAAAAGTCTGCAAGGAAGTAAAGAGCCGCTCATAGTGCAACGAACGCCCCTCGTCCAGCGCCGCACTGAGAATCTCGAAGCAATCTTCCGGTATGAGATCCTCAATTTCACCATCCTCACCAAGAAGTTTACGAATCCCGGTTGCGCTGGCAATCTGCCCCGTCACATCGGTACTGTGATATCCAGCTCCGCGACGCGTAATTGTGAAGGCCTGTATCCGGTTGGAGGTCGTCTGCAAAGCCTTCAGATATTCAATGCCAAGGATATTGTTCGGAGATGACATGGTCTCAGATGGGAGCTCAGGAAAACGTTCGGAGAGAACTTCAGCTCGCGCCGCCGGGTAGCTGACGCCGCAGCGCAGGAGTTCGCGCGTTCTTGCCTCAATTGTGCCCGCATGAGCAACCAGGGATTGCGCAACTTTTTGTAGAGGTTCCAACTCACCCGCCTCGCTGCCAAAGCAGAGCGCGTCAACAACACCGAGAGCGTTTAAGCTTTGCACCGCACCAAGGGCAAAATGCGGGGCACTGTTGCAAGCGAAGGGGAATGGCAGCTCCAGCACCAGATCGACACCGGCAGCCAAGGCCATCTCAGTTCGCACCCACTTATCAACCAGTGCCGGTTCACCCCGCTGCAGGAAGTGACCGCTCATAACGGCAACGCTGGCGTCGGCTTCAGCCACGCGCAAGCTCTCCTGCAGGTGATGCAGGTGTCCATTATGAAAGGGATTGTACTCCGTTATCAGACCAACTATTCGCACAAAACTATCCTGTCGAGAATACAATCCTCTGGGTCTCTGGTTATGCCGATACTTATAACTCTACAGCTTATAGCTGTTTTTCACCCAAACGTCTGATTCTCCTGTTCCATAACACGGATAAAAGTCGTTCTCTTGGACAACTCCCGCAACGCAGAAGCGCCGACATAGGTACAGGTAGAGCGAATGCCGCCCAGGATGTCCTTGATCGTCTCCTCGACAGGGCCGCGGTAAGGCACCTCAACCGTTTTACCTTCGGAGGCACGATAGTTGGCAACCATGCCGGCGTGCTTCTTCATCGCCGTGTCAGAGCTCATACCGTAATAAAGTTTAAATTGCTGGCCACCACGCTCAACCAACTGGCCACCACTTTCATCGTGACCTGCAAACATCCCCCCGAGCATGACGAAATCGGCGCCGCCGCCAAAAGCTTTGGCCACATCCCCGGCACAGACACAGCCACCATCAGAGATGATCCGTCCGCCCAGGCCATGAGCAGCATCGGCACACTCGATCACGGCCGAGAGCTGCGGGTAACCGACCCCCGTCTTCACACGGGTGGTGCAAACCGAACCCGGCCCGATGCCGACCTTAACAAGGTCTGCGCCGGAGAGCAGCAATTCTTCCACCATCTCTCCGGTTACGACATTGCCGGCAATAATGGTTTTGTCAGGAAACGCCTGTCGCACCTTGCTGACGAATTCGACGAAGGATTCCGCATAACCGTTGGCGACATCAATACAGATAAAGAGCAGCTGCGGATGCTGACTGATTATTTTGGAGAGCTTGTCAAAATCTTCCTCGGCGACCCCGGTGCTGACCATAATCCTCTCGTAAATATCAGCTGAATTCTGCCGATCGAGGAAAGCGTTCCACTCTTCAAGGCTATAGTGCTTGTGGATCGCGCAAAGCATCCGATGTTCGGCAAGCACCTCGGCAACCTCAAAGGTGCCGATGGTATCCATATTGGCAGCAATAATCGGTACGCCACTCCATTGGCGTTTGCTGTGTAAAAAAGTATAGTGACGCTCCAGTTCGACCAGGGAGCGGCTTTTCAAGGTAGAACGCTTGGGACGAATCAGGACGTCTTTAAATCCCAATTTCAAATCAGTTTCGACACGCATGAATGAATCCCCTCTCTTTGCATAGATACGGCAGGAGGCAAGCTCCTGCAGACAGGTTTAAGGTGTTTTCTCAGTATACTTGTATTATGGGGAAATGGAAAACTATCCATTTATAGGCAGATGGGAAGTTGCTGCTCGACCCTGGTGATTTGCGGCGATACCAGCGTGCGATAAGCCAGGGCTTCAACCCCGCAAGAGACAGCCTCCCTGAGGAGTCGGCCGTAGGTTTCGTCGATGTTGTCAGCAGGAGAAAAGGTCTGCGCATCTCCACGCTGGACGAGGAAAAAGATCACGGCTCGCCAGCCCTGCTCCTTTGCCAACATCAGGTCTCGCAGGTGTTTCTGGCCCCGCGTGGTGACAGCGTCCGGGAAACAGGCAACGCCGGGCTGACAGCAGAGAGTGACATTCTTGACTTCAAGGAGAACCTTCTCGTTCTCGCCTTCCAGCATAAAATCGATACGGCTCTCGGCAAAAGGAAACTCCGAGCGAACTGAATAATTCTGGAAGGCTGGCAGGAGGTTCTCCCTCAGCGCCTCTTCGACAACCCGATTTGCACGGTGAGTATTAATATCCACCCAATGTTCATTAACCCGAACCAGCTCCCAAGACCAGGACAGCTTGCGTTTCGGGTTGTCACTTTTCGACAGCAGCACCTGCTGGCCAGGTACAGCGCACTGCTGCATGCTGCCGGTATTTGCTGTGTGCGCTGTTACCAGGGAGCCATCCTCCAGCTCAATATCAGCCAGAAAACGTTTATAACGACGCACCAAGCGACCAGCAATCAGCGGTTGTGGTAAAACCATCTCGCCTCCTTAAACAACTTGAACATTCATTGTAACGAGCAAGTCCGCTCGCTGCAAAGAGGAAAGCATTTGACTCTCAACCATCACTCCCCTAGACTGGCTTCGTTTTCATCGCCAACCACCTGATTTGTCAGAAAATTTTGAGCCATTATGAGTATCGCGGACAATTCTGAAACAACACGACCATTGCACCCCGACGCGGTTCGTATCCTGCCGCTGGGAGGTCTGGGCGAGATCGGCCTCAACATGATGGTCGTAGAGACCGCTTGTGGTCTTTTGATCATCGACTGCGGCCTGATGTTTCCGGAAGCCTACATGCTCGGCATCGACCTGGTCATCCCGGACATCGCGGCGATCGCTGAACGAAAAGATGAGATCCGTGGCCTCCTCCTGACCCATGGCCACGAAGACCACATCGGCGCTATCCCCTTTCTGATCGAAGCTCTCGGTTTCCCGCCGATTTACTCATCTCCATTAACCTTGGGGCTGCTCGACAACAAACTTGAAGAACATCAGTTGAAGAATCGCGTAACCTGCAGAAGCATTAAGGTCCGCGAACCGTTCACTATCGGCCCATTTGAAGTCGAGTTCTTCCGCGCCGCTCACTCCATTGTCGATGGCTGTGGACTGGCGATTCGTACTCCGGCCGGGTTGATCGTCCATACCGGTGACTTCAAACTCGATCCAACCCCGGTTGACAACCAGCCCACCGACCTGGGGCGTCTGGCTTCCTACGGCGAAGAAGGTGTCCTGCTGCTGCTCTCCGATTCCACCAACGTTGAGAACACTGGCCAGACACTCTCCGAGAGGATAGTTGGCGACGCCTTAAATGAACTTTTGCCACGTTGTACCGGCAAGATTCTGGTTTCCACCTTCTCCTCGAACATCCACCGTATTCAGCAGGTCATTAATGCTGCCATCAAAGCCGAACGCCAAGTTATGGTTTCGGGACGGAGTATGGTCAGCAACATCGCCATTGCCAGACAGCTAGGCTACCTCCATATTCCGGATAACCTTTTGATTGACCTGCGTCAAATGCGCAACATGCCATCGGAACACGTTCTGATTCTGACGACCGGCAGCCAGGGAGAGCCGTTAAGTTCGCTCTCTCGAATTGCCATGGACGACCATAAACAGATCAGCATTGATCCGGGCGACACCGTCATTCTTTCGTCCAAGTTCATCCCCGGCAATGAGCGAGCGATTACACACCTGATCAATCATCTTTATCGCCGCGGCGCAGAAGTCCACTACGAGACAACCAGCGAGATCCATGTCTCCGGGCACGCCAGCCAGAACGAGCTCAAGACCGTGCTCAATCTGGTCAAGCCGAAATATTTTGTGCCGGTGCATGGTGAGTATCGGCATCTGGTCAAACATGCACAATTAGCGCAGAGCATGGGCTGGCAGGCAGACCGGGCCATCGTCCTCAGCAACGGTACGCCACTGGTCATCTCCGAAAACGGACACCATATCGAACCCAAAGTCGAAACAGGGCGGGTCTTCATCGACGGTAAAGGAATCGGTGATGTCGGCGAGATGGAACTGCGCGATCGTCGTCACCTGGCAAACCACGGCCTGGTGATCGTCTTTCTTGCTCTCAACCAGAGCAGCGGCGCCATCATCTCCGGGCCGGAGATTATTACTCGCGGTTTTGTTCCCGAAGAAGAAAGCGAGGCGCTCCTCAACGAAGCCCGTCAACTGGTCTGTCAGATGCTCGAAGAACATAGCCCTGCAGCCATGGCCGACTGGGAAGAATTGCGCGTCGAGGTGCGTAAAATACTACGACGGCTCTTCAACAAGACCATGGCCCGCAGACCCCTGATTCTACCTGTGATTATGGAGCTTTAAGGCTGGGAGCTGGGAGCTGGGAGCTGGGAGCTGGGACAATTGTGCCTCCTTGGCATTATCAATTCAACATATTCACGATCTTTCTTACAACTTAAAGTTTTCAGCTTAAAACTGGGTTTTTATGCCTTTCTTAGACGCAATACTCCTCGGTATCCTGCAAGGTGCCACCGAATTTCTCCCTGTATCTTCAAGCGGCCATCTGGTTCTTGCGCAACACATGCTTGGCGATTTTGAACAAGTCGGCGTGCTTTTCGATGTTCTCCTGCACCTCGGCACCCTTGTCGCTGTTGCCATCTATTTCTGGAGTGACTTAAGCGGTCTCATCTCCTCGCTCTGGAGACGAGACGATCTGGCCAAGCAGCAACGCTTCATGGTCGGCCTGTTGATTGCCGGCTCTATACCGACAGCTATTATTGGCCTGACCTTCAAGGATTTCTTTATCGGACTCTTTGAGAAACCAGCAATTGTCTGCATCATGTTGTTGGTCACAGGCACCCTGCTCTGGCTGGCGGAGCGTCTGCGCAACCTTGATCTGGCGCGCAAGGAGATGAACTGGACTGATGCCATCCTGGTTGGCACCGTGCAGGGTTGTGCCATTATACCCGGCATCTCCCGGTCCGGCTCAACCATTGCCGCCTTGCTGCTGCGCGGTGTTGATGGCGAAACGGCCGCCCGTTTCTCGTTTCTCCTGGCATTACCTGCAGTCTTCGGCGCAGCCCTGATTTCCGTTAAAGACCTCGACACGGTTGCAACTGGGGCCATGCTTCCTTACCTGGCCGGAACGGTTGCATCCATGATCACCGGCCTGCTCTGTATCCATCTACTGATGGGCGTTATCAGGCGTCGTCGCTTACACTGGTTTGCTCTTTACTGCTGGCTGGTCGGCGGCCTGGGGCTGGTATTTTTACTGTAAACAGCTTTTTCGCTCTACCCACAGAAAAACCTGCAACAGGCCAGCCATCAATCTTTGACCTTTCCCCTATAATTGCGCTAACATGCCGCGAATTACTTATGGGGTTACTTAATGAGCGAAAAACCACGAAAAACCTTTCTGCGTGAACACATCAAGAAGGAAATCTCAGGCCTCGTCTGGATGGCCGCGGGTCTCTTTCTCCTTTTGAGCCTGGTTTCGTTCAACAACAA
Organism: Deltaproteobacteria bacterium IMCC39146; assembly: GCA_030005635.1. Lineage (GTDB taxonomy): Bacteria > Desulfobacterota > Desulfuromonadia > Desulfuromonadales > BM103 > M0040. The sequence goes on along the minus strand of JARUHP010000002.1, from coordinate 2,891 downwards.
CGATCCCTCCTTCAACAACAATCTCGATCCGACTCAGATCAGCAACTTCTGCGGCAAAGTTGGCGCCTACGTATCCGATCTCTTTTACCAGGTGATCGGCCTGCCGGCCATGATGATCCCCTTTGCCTGTCTGCTCTTTGCCTGGCGTCTGCTCAAGTTTCGCGATTTGCACCCACGCACTTACAAGATAGTCGCTTTCATTGTTATGCTGATCTCCATTGCCGGCCTGATCTCGCTCAAAATCGAGAAAGTCGCCCTCTTTGGACAAACCCTCAACCAGGCCGGAGGTTTTATTGGCTTCTTCCTGGCAAGCACCTTGAAGAGTTGGTTCAACCTGACCGGAGCCTCCATTTTCCTGATCGTCTTCCTTTCGGTCTCTTCGATGTTGGTCGCCCGTTTTTCCATGGTCCTGTTCCTTGAAGGGCTGTTGGCAGGACTTGCCGCCGGCATGGAAAAACGCCGTGAAGCCCGCAAAGCCCGCCGGGCGCTGAAAGAAGCTGACAAGCCAAAGAAAGTGAACTCACCGGTCATTCGCGCCCCGCAACCGGCTCCCGCACCTGTCATCAAAGAGAGTAAAAAGAGTGGCAAAAAGAAAGCCCAGGCCAACCAGGAAGCATTTGATTTCCTTGAGCCTTCGGGAACCTACCATCCGCCCTCGCTGACCCTGCTTGACCATGAGGGTGAAGCGGCAAAGCCAGTCGACAAAGAAGCTCTGATGATGAACGCCCGCCTGCTGGAGAAGAAGTTGCTCGACTTCAACGTCGAGGGCGACGTCTCCGAAGTCAAACCAGGACCCGTCGTCACCATGTACGAGTTTGCCCCGGCTCCAGGCGTTAAGGTCAATAAGATAGCGGGGCTGTCCGATGACCTGAGCATGGCTCTCAAGGCACTCTCAATCCGGATTGTCGCGCCGATCCCAGGCCGCGGCGTAGTCGGCATCGAGATCCCCAATCGCGATCGCGAGATGGTTTATCTCAAAGAGATCTTCTCCACTGACGAATTCCAGAAAACGGGCGGCAAGCTCCCACTGGCGCTGGGCAAAGACATCTTCGGCCATACGGTCGTTTCCGACCTGGCCAAAATGCCCCACCTGCTGGTCGCAGGTTCAACCGGTACAGGCAAATCGGTTTCGATCAATGCCATGATCCTGTCCCTGCTCTACCGCGCCGACCCTCGTGATGTCCGCGTCATCATGGTGGATCCGAAGATGTTGGAGCTTTCGATGTACGAAGGCATTCCACATCTCCTGCTGCCGGTCGTAACCAATCCGAAAAAAGCGTCTCTGGCCCTCAACTGGGCGGTTCGCGAAATGGAGCGCCGCTACAAGTTGATGTCCGACAAGGGCGTTCGAAATATCGACGGCTACAATCGCAAGTTGGCCAAAGAAGAGAAGGAAAAGAACTCCAAGCGACAGCAGGCGTTGGACAACGATGACGTCGTCGATCTTATGGAAGAGGACCTTCCGGAGGTTGAAATTGCCGAGGGGGAAGTGCTTGACCATGGACATCTCCCCTACATCGTCGTCATCGTCGATGAGCTTGCCGACCTGATGATGGTCGCCGGTCGCGAGATCGAGGAATCGATCGCCCGCCTGGCTCAGATGGCCCGCGCTGCAGGCATTCACTTGATTCTTGCAACACAACGACCGAGCGTCGATGTTATTACCGGCCTGATCAAAGCGAACTTCCCGACCCGTCTCTCGTTCAAGGTCTTCTCGCGCACCGACTCACGCACCATCCTCGACCAGATGGGCGCCGAAACACTGCTCGGCAATGGCGACATGCTCTTCTTGCCACCCGGAACCGGCGCCGTACAGCGTGTCCACGGGGCGTTTGTCTCAGAGATCGAGGTTCAGCGTGTGGTTGATTTCCTCAAAAAACAGGGTGAGCCTGACTACGACAAATCGATTCTTGAAGCACCGGCGGCCAGCGCAAGCGGCAGTGGTAACGGTGACGACGAATATGATGAGAAGTGGGATGAGGCTCTTGCCGTTATCGCTGATGCCAAGCAAGCCTCCATATCAATGCTGCAGCGTCGTCTGCGTCTCGGCTATAACCGTGCTGCGCGCATGATTGAGAAGATGGAAGCGGAAGGGATTGTCGGCCCATCAGATGGAACAAGTCGTCCACGAGAGGTCTTTATAAACAAGATTGGTGGAGACGAATAAGGACGCGTCACAAGAGGCACGAAGAACAGAGGTAAAAAGCTATACAGACATTCACAACGGGAGCCGACAACGAGTCGGCTCCCGTTCCAGTCTCTCTCGAACAAGACCCTAAACTCCAGCCCCGAACCCCGTTTTGTTGGCCGTTGACTGCGGCCTGAAAACAGGGTTGGCACTCTTTACTCCTAGCAACCTGTCGGACTAACCATGAACTGGCTGCAAATCCGCCTGTTTGGTCCATATATCAGCTCCTTTTCGACCAATAGCTACGGCTATTACTCTCAAAAGAGCCAAAATCTGTTCTCAAACAGTCAAATTTTCGCTTCAGCCCAGATAGTCCGACAGGCTGCTAGGGGAAAGCTACTCTGGAGGCGTTCACACAATTTTGGCTCCCGACAACGGCTCAAAAAAGCCGTAGGGCAAATCCTTAATGACCTTCAAGGATTATCACATCTGATTATTGAAGGTTGCGGATGAACTGGCCAGAGAAATTATAGAGAAGCCTGGGACGGCCAAACCAGCTTCACTACGGCATGATGCCGCCGAAGCAATCCTGGTGGGATGGTGGGCGACAAGACCCAAACAAGGAGCCGAGTAAAAGTGTTGTCAACAAATAGAACTGTCCGGTTTGTTAGCAAATGAATTGTCCGGTTTCCCTCACGATCAGGTAGGGAAAGAAACGGACGCGACGGTTATTGATTTTCAGCGGTTTTAATGCATTCAAGTA
>JARUHP010000029.1 GCA_030005635.1 Deltaproteobacteria bacterium IMCC39146 | reverse complement strand
AACGAAAGTGAGCGCGGCTCCAGGAAGATTTCCCAGAGTAACGATGCCCATGTCGAAGCAGAAATGCCAAAATGCGTTGTTTCGCTTTTCGTTCCGAAGCTTTAACGTCTTCCCTGGAGCGGGTTAAGTCCCGCATGGCTTCATCTTCAACAGAGGGGATATAGACTGAGGTTAATTCGCCAGCGCGGTGCAGTCGAGCAAGCATCTGGGCATCCCGGCGATCATTCTTGATTCGGTTGCAGCTCTGTTTGGGGATTTTCGATGGGGCAACGATAGCGCAATCAAATCCTTGTGCCGCAAGATGACGATAAATATCATAACCGCAGGGGCTAGCTTCGCAGATGAAATGTAGATCATAGTTTTTGGAGACTAGCTTACGGATCACCTTGTCGAGAGCGGCTAAGCTCCCGTCAACGCAGCCATAGCTGCGAACCTCACCGTCGCGGCCAGCTTCGGCAAATGCAATCTCAATGGAGTTTTTGTGGACGTCAAGACCTACATATATGATAGACTTTTCCATGATCTGCCTCCTTGGTTTTGGCTCTGTATTGGGGTTTTTATCGAAAACACCAACATAACCCACGTTGCAAGGGGCAGGTCTCTTTTTGTGCTCAACTGTCAGCCATTATGTCTGTTAAAAAGCGTAGCTGTCATCTCGAACGAAGAGAGAGATCTAGATTTCTCCTGCCGTCGAAATAACATGTAACAACAAGGAAGTAGGTTTTGTTCAGACCTAACCCCGCAGTTGCGTTTTTGAATTTCTTTGCGACTTCTCCTAGAGGAAACTATTTCTGGTACATGAAACCAGATTTTGACTTTGATCCTCAGTTGCTCGTGTGTAACTAGGTGAAACGGTTTCTAGTTTCGACTCATCGAACTCAGGTTGAGTCAAGTGGATTACCAGTAAACATTATTTGAATATCCACTTTACTCAAGTTAGGCTCTGATTGGTTTCTTTCATTTTCTTTACGTAGACAAACACGTGTAGCAACAAGAATAAATCAAAAGCGGCCTCACGCAGAGACGCGGAGAGCGCAGAGAAGGACTGCTCATGGGAAAGTTTTATCGTTTATTTTTTACTCTGCGTTCTCTGCGTCTCGAGAGAGCAAAGCGAACGGGCGTGAGTGAGGTCGTTTGCTTTTCCCGTTCCATGTTTTCCGATGCTTTACTGGAGCGAAAGAGATAACCAGAAATATATTTTGGTTAAAGGCCCGCAAAATATTTAAGGCATAAATTTCATCTTGTTACAAATACCCTGTATTCTACCACCTGTCTTCTGTATTCTCTTTACATACACAATGGATTTTCGGACCTATAACCAAAACAAAGGCAAGGCAAACTCAGGCTACTTATTAACGCAAAGACGCGGAGACGCAGAGAGCAATAGTCAGAATTGAGTCATTTTTAAAACTTTGAAGCACTTTTCTCTGCGCTCTTTGCGCCTCTGCGTTAAACATTTTTTTGGGTTATAGAACTGTTGATTTTTCTCTAACGTCTGCAGATGGAGTCTAACATGCAAACTGTAAAACTCGATGGTCAGAACATCCCGATCGGTAAAATTGTCTGTATCGGTCGCAACTATGCTGAGCATATCAAGGAACTGGGCAACCAAACGCCTGACAAACCGGTCATCTTCATCAAGCCGGCCAGTTCCCTTGTTTCTTCAGGCGGAACAGTCGTTATTCCGAATTATTCTGATGATTGTCACCACGAGATCGAGCTCGCAGTGTTAATCGGTAAAACGGCAAAAGACGTCACAGCAGAAGCAGCGCTTGATTATGTGAGCGGCTATGCGGTGGCCCTGGATCTGACGCTTCGGGATGTGCAAGGGGAACAGAAAGTAAAGGGTCTGCCATGGGAGATTGCCAAGGCCTTTGACACCTCTTGTCCGTTATCAGCCTTCGTACCGGCAAGCCAGGTCGACAACCCGCAAGAGCTACAGTTGAAATTAACCGTCAGTGGTGAAGTTCGGCAAAACGGCAACACCCGAGACATGATCCGAAGCATCGCCGAGCTCATTGCTGCGACCTCTGCTTACTTCACGCTTGAGGAAGGGGATGTGTTGCTGACAGGAACTCCGTCCGGGGTTGGCAGAATTGTGAGTGGTGATGTGCTTGAGGCTTCGATTGAGCAGGTGGGGACGTTGTTGGTTACTGTCGCCTGACCTCTGGAAATTGGAGACAATGAAACGTTATTGTTTCACGATGTTTCCATGTTGATTACAAAGGTCAGGACAGTGTCAATTAAGAAGGTGATCTCCTGAGAGCAACAGATCGTTAATCTGTTGCTCTTTTTATTTTGCATAACAGCAAAACCGTCGGGGTTGCCCGACAGCAACGTCATTTTCTTTGTAGCGACAAAGAAAATGACGCAAAAGAAAGCTCTACGCTGCGCTGGGCATGATTTACTCGATGTATTCTGGTGGCAAATTTCAGAGGTAGAAACTGCTTCAGATCTCCGCGTTCCCCGTTACCCCGAGGCCCTTAAGGACCTCTTCGGTTCAGCCGGAATGACGCTTTTGTGCTTTTGCAGCCATTGTTGATTGACCACACAAAAAACCAACCAGTCAGAATAAAAGAAAACACCACAACAGATCAACGAACCATAGCTCTCATGTAACAGAAACAATCAAAGAGACTCAATTGCCCCACAGACATCCCCCCCCACAGAACGTTAAGTGGAGTTTTAAATCATCTTAAGACACAATAAAAATCTATCGTGTCCCGAATGGCTAGCTTTAGTAACCTTGGCAAAAGAACCTCTACGCCTGAGCCAGCGGTTAAATCCAACATAAAAGCAATATTGGCCTCAAGATCACCTCACGATTCCCCTGATTTATGGGTCAAAATCTGTGTAATCTTGAAGTAATCACGAGGCAAAAGGAATTGTTAAGTTTTTGCGGTTAGTAAGCCCTTAGTTGGAAAGTAAAAAGCTTCGTATCAGAGTGGAAGTTATGCTGAAACCTCTTAATCTAGTGCCCTTCTATCGTGTCCCCTTTTTTAAATCATCTATCAACCCGATTCCGCAATTCCCCGTTCAAAAAAGCCCGAAGATTTGCCACCAGGTCATCAATCAACCGTTGCCGAGCAGCCCGGGTGGCCCAGGCCAGATGGGGGGTAATGAAACAGTTCGGTGCCTGTAATAATGGATTTTCAGCGGGGGGAGGTTCTTGCGAGAGAACATCAAGGCCAGCTCCGGCAATGATACCGCGACTCAGCGCTGTAGCCAGAGCCTCTTCATCGACAAGCAGACCACGACCCGTATTAATCAGATAAGAGCTGTTTTTCATCGTAGCCAAACGCTCTGCGTTAATGAACCCCTCGGTCTCAGGTGTCAGCGGACAGCTCAAGCTGACAACATCAGCCTCAGCCAAGAGTTGATCAAGTGCTACAAACTCAGTATCCGGAAAGGCTTGCGGGTCAGGAGTTCGGGTATGTACAAGCACACGCATACCGAAAGCTTCGGCAATCGTTGCCGTCGCCCTACCGATATCACCAAAACCAACAACACCGAAGACTTTACCCGCAAGTTCAACCTGAGGGGTCTCCTGAAAAGCAAAGTCGGGACAGTTCGTCCAAGCACCCTGCTTGACCAGCTCGGCATGCCGACCAACTCCGCGCGTCAGTTCCATCAGCAACGCAAAGGCGTGCTGCGCTACAGAGTTTGTACTGTATGCGGGGACATTCGTGACAGCCACACCATGCTTACGTGCCGCCTCCAGATCAACAACGTTGACCCCGGTCGCCTGAATTCCTACATAACGAAGTTCCGGCAAACTTGCCATTTCTGCAGAGCCAAGGAAAACTTTATTGGAGATAAGGACTTCAGCACCGGCGGCTCTTTCAAGAGTCAACTCTGCAGAAGTACGGTCGTAAACTGTCAGCTCACCGAACTCTTGCAAACCCTCCCAGGAGAGATCCCCCGGGTTGGTTGCATAACCATCGAGAACAACGATCTTCATTCTGCGTGACCCTCGTCTCCGAACACCAGGCCATCACCATCGTTCATACGATTGAGATAAGATTTGAGCCGTAAAGTATGCACCCTGTCAGCTTCGGCCAAGGACTTGAACATGGTCTGCAAATCAGGCTGATTGCCCGACTCGGCAAAACCGATATGGGTTTTCAGGAACGCGTCCTCAAGCTCTACAGAGGCATAGATGGCCTCATCTATGGAAAGGCTGCCCTCCTGAGCGTCGAGTAATAGCTCGCCGGCGCGATCTAATAGCTCCTGCACCCCTTCACGAGATAGACCGCACGCTATCACCCCGGCCATATCGAACCGGTCACTCACCTGGCGAATGCGATGGGCATGACGCATTTCATCGTCAGCCATCTCCTGCCAGATCTCACGTAACTCTTCGTTGGCATCAGGATGATTAACGAGTTGCTGGTAAATCTCACCAACGCGTTCTTCAACATCAATGCAAGTTTTCAGAATCGCTTTCATGGTAGAACTCCTTCTATCTATAGTCTTTGTGAACGAAAGAGGCGCTGAAATAAATTAAGATTATCAACGAAACAAAACAACCTTCTTAACTCCAAAGTTGACAAAAAAGACAACACCGATGACGATAACTTTTGCTAAGATATAATCAATCCCAACGAATTCGACGAAAACCCATAATAACAACTCATTTAACAGAAGACCAATTATACAGGTCAGAACGAAGAGCGGGAATTCCAGGACAACACGATTATAACGTCGATCAAGAAAAACCCATCTAAAGCAGAGCACATAGCTCACCACAAGGCCAACAGAGACCGCAATCAGATTTGACCAAAGGTAGTTGATGTCGAAGACCTCAGTCAGCAGAAGTAACACTGCGAAGTCTGCCAAAGTCGCCAATCCACCAGCCCAGAAGTACCGGGCAAATTCTGTTTGATTGGAGTATTGAATTATTTTAAATTTCAGCGACATAGAGACCTGAGAACAAATCTTGGCAGGTTCAGCCTTCTTCCAACACCGTCTGTGCCGCAGCCAAACGAGCGAACGGCAGATGGAAAGGAGAGCAGGAGACGTAGTCAAGACTGATGCCGTGACAGAACTTCATCGAGGAAGCCTCACTTCCGTGTTCAACAAAGATTCCAAGCTTGATATCGGGGCTTTTTGTTCTATCGAACTCACACCTAAGGTTGACCCTTTGACCAAACCGTTGGATGCGTCAGTTTGTCGTTGACGCGGCACTAGGTTATCAGCCGACACCAAATCTTCAACTTCCAAACCCCGCCTTCTGAAAGTCCTCGAGTATCTCCTCACGCAATTTTTTCACCCGATAATAATCAAGTGGGTTGTAGATGCTTGATTTCATGACGTATTCTATAACCTTCAGAGCCTGCAAATCGTTGCCCATACTCCGGTAGCCACGAGCCAATGGCAACGCTGCATAAGGAAAATAGCCCCCATCTATTGCGAGCAAGAATGATCGCCGTAAAGAGGAGACAGCTTTTGACGCCTGCCCCTCTTCGAGAGCCATCCAACCAATTAGGTAATCAGGCACCCAGGCCGGATGAGAGAGTGAAGGTTCAGAATCAAGTAATATCCGCACCCTTTCAAAGTCCGCAGCCTCAACGAGTGAGACTGCAAGATTGAATGGTGTAGCGTTCCAACCGGGAAAAAGGACGTAAGCATTATCGGCGACAGCGACATCAGAGCGATAAACCGGAATATGGTTTACTGTCTTGAACCCCAGCATGAGAAGAGCAACGAAAGCCACGCCTAAAACAGCCCTTCGTAACGATGGTCTCAGCGACAGTCTGGAAAACCCCTCCCCGAGCAACATTCCTGCACCGAGAACCGGTACGAACAAGTAACGGTCATAAATCGCGGCATTGTGCAGATCATAAAAAACCTGAGAAATCGGAAGCAAATAACCAACGATAAGAACTGCTCCGAGCCTGACATTCCACGACCGACTGCGAACAATGAGCAGAAAGAGAAGTAGAATACCGACAAAGCCGCACCAAAAAGAGACGTCAAACCTTCCTAGTGGCTCAAATGGGTAACCAAAGCTCAAACGCTCTGGCCACACCAGGAGAAAAAAGTGTTCACCCATGATCCGAACACCGCGGATCAATCTTTCATCAAAGGGAAGAACAACCAACGTATCCATCCCCTTCCAGACATTTTTAGAAATGGAAATGCTATAACGCAACCACAAGAGTACTGGCAAATTTATGGCAAACCATCCCAAGACAAAAAGACGCCATCGTTTGCGATTACGGAGCAAACACAAGACACCCAGAAAAGTAATCACCAGTCCAGTGGCAACAGCAAGGTTCTTTGACAAAAAAGCTGTGTAATAACAAGTGACAAACAACGTAAAGTGTCGAGTTCCAGACTCAAGCCGATGAGTGTTCAACAAACGCAGAGCAACTAAAATGGAAGAGAAAGAAAACAGGGCACAGAGCAGGTCTTTTTGTCCCGAGATATAGGCCACGCTTTCGACATGAATGGGGTGAAGCGCAAAAAAAGCCAGCGCAAAAAAGAGCGGGAAGAAGCAGGGAACGCCAGGATCATCAAGCTTGCAAATTTCTGCAACCAACCGCCAGGCGATCACGACAACCAACAAGTAGAGAAGCAAGCTTACCAGATGATAACCAAACGGGTTGTCAGCAAAAAGCTGGTATTGAAAAACATAAAAGAAATCCCTTACAGGAAGTAATTCAGCCCAATAGTTGCTGGCACGCAGGAAGATACCAGCAAAAGACCAAGGTCGCAGCTGTGGTAACAGGTCGTTATCGATGAAATAGGTTCGATCATCAATAACGAATTCCCCTCCAAGCCCATCGATGTAAACAGCCACAACAAGACCCAGAAGCAGTAGCAGTCCAGGTAATTTGGCTAAGGTGTTAAGACCAGTTCTTGCTTTCATAAAAATTTCTCTTTTAAAATGCTTATTCAACTAATCTTTCAGTAATTTTTCTCACAAAATATCCGCAAACAGGACCTGGCGCCCTGAGTCAATTCGACCCTCAAAACGCAGTACCGACATTAAGGCACTCAGATAATGAGAAGCTGAGAAGGCTATACAAAAAAAGAACTGCCTCGCTGCAAGCTACGAGGCATCAACAGCCTGTAACTCTTGTCTTCAACACAATCGGAATCTATTTTTTTGCCGCGATCAGAATCTATGAAAATCTATAAGGACATAAGCTTTGACCTTGTGCTTGGTTTAACCATAGACCTTGATAGACTTTCATTGCCACAAGGCACCTACTTCTGGCGCGGCCAAACAAAGGTTGTGTCTTTAAAGTTAAACAACGCAGTAAGCTGCGGGGAATAAGACCCAATCATTTGATTCAAAACGGCCTATGGCGTTTCATTCTGGTCAGTTTATTGTGGTAAAAGCCTCTAAAAATGACCCCATGAGCATTTTTTAAAAAGCGAGGACAGGGGTTTTAACTTCGTACTAAATGTGCAAAACATGACTCAACTACAAAAATAAAGGGGATGCGTTAGCATCCCCTTCTGTGTAACACAGTTTACTGAAAGCCTACAATTCTTCAAGAACTGCCTGTGCCGCAGCCAAACGAGCGATCGGCACGCGGAACGGTGAGCAGGAAACATAATCGAGACCGATGCGGTGGCAGAACTTGACCGAAGAGGATTCACCACCGTGCTCACCACAGATACCGAGTTTAATGTCAGGGCGGGTCTTGCGACCAAGCTCACAACCCATCTTCACCAGTTGGCCGACACCTTCCTGATCAATGGCAACAAAGGGGTCGGTTGGGAAGAGCTCCTGCTCGACGTAGAAAGGCAGAAATTTACCTGCGTCATCTCGAGACAAACCGTAAGTGGTCTGAGTCAGGTCATTGGTGCCGAAGGAGAAGAACTCTGCTTCATGGGCAATCACATCAGCAGTCAAAGCAGCACGCGGCAACTCGATCATGGTACCAATCAGGTAGGTGACCTCAACCCCGTAGCGAGCAACCACTTCATCGGCAATGCGGATAGCATTGGCACGCAGAATCGCCAATTCCTTCACTTCACAGACCAGGGGAATCATAATTTCGGGAATGATGCTAAAGCCCTCGTTCTTGACCAACTCACAGGCAGCTTCCATGATCGCCTGCACCTGCATGTCGTAGATTTCAGGATAGGTGACCGCAAGACGACAACCGCGATGACCTAGCATCGGGTTGAACTCGTGCAGAGCCTCGACTTTGGCTTTCAAATTCTGCGCGGGAACCTTCATCTCAGCAGCCAGAGCTTCGATCTCCTTGTCGGTGTGTGGTAGGAACTCATGTAGCGGCGGGTCAAGCAGGCGAATGGTTACAGGCAGCCCCTTCATGACCTGGAAAAGGCCGAGGAAGTCACCTTTTTGCATCGGCAAAATTTTCGCCAAGGCCCGCTTACGTCCTTCCAGATCTGCAGAAAGGATCATCTCACGCACAGCCGCAATCCGATCGCCTTCGAAAAACATATGCTCGGTACGACAGAGACCGATGCCTTCGGCACCGAAGTCACGGGCGACCTGGGCGTCATGGGGAGTATCAGCGTTGGTGCGAACGCGCAGGCGGCGGATGCCATCGACCCATTCCATCAACTGGCCAAATTCACCGGTCAGCTCGGGTTGTACCGTTGGCACTTGACCCTGCATCACCTCACCGGTGGAACCATCGAGGGTGATCACATCCCCCTGTTTGAAAACCTGGCCGTTCCTGGCGGTGAACTGCTGATTAGCATAATCAACTTTGATATCACTGCAGCCGGCGACGCAACTCTTGCCCATGCCGCGGGCAACAACAGCGGCGTGCGAGGTCATACCGCCGCGAGCGGTGAGAATGCCTTGAGCAGCATGCATCCCGTGGATATCTTCCGGGCTGGTTTCAACACGCACCAGAATCACTTTGAGACCGATCTTGGCAGCCTCTTCAGCTTCGTTGGCAGAGAAGACAACCTGACCACAAGCAGCGCCAGGCGATGCTGGCAAACCTTTAGCCACTACAGTCTTATGTGCATCGGGATCAAGCGAGGGGTGCAGCAACTGATCGAGTTGCTCAGGAGCAACCCGCATGATCGCATCATTCTTACTGATCAGGCCTTCGGCGACCATATCAACAGCAATCTTCACCGCCGCTTTTGCGGTACGTTTGCCGTTACGGGTCTGTAGCATGTAGAGCTTGTGCTTCTCGATAGTGAACTCGATATCCTGCATATCCTTGTAATGCTTTTCGAGGATGTCACGGATCTTGTCCAGTTGCTGGTAGCAATCGGGAAGCACGTCTTCCATGGCAGGCAGGTCACCCGGCTGGTGCTTGGCTTTGTTGATCGGTTGTGGCGTCCGGGTACCGGCAACCACGTCTTCACCCTGAGCATTGATCAGATATTCGCCGTAGAAATAATCCTCTCCGGTCGAGGGGTCGCGGGTAAAGGCAACGCCGGTCGCACAATCATCTCCCATGTTGCCGAAGACCATCGACTGTACGTTAACGGCAGTACCCCACTCAGCAGGAATATTGTTGAGCCTTCGGTAGGTGATCGCACGGAAATTCATCCAGGAACCGAAGACAGCACCAATGGCACCCCAAAGTTGTTCTTTAGGGTCCATGGGGAAATCGTGGCCAAGCTCTTCCTTAACTTTGTTTTTGAAAAGACCAACCATTTCTTTCAGGTCAGCGGCAGTCAAAGCGGTGTCTTCCTCAACGCCGCGATCTTCTTTCATCTTGACCAGAATATGCTCAAGAATATCGCCATCCATATCAAGAACAACGTTGGCGTACATCTGGATGAAGCGGCGGTAAGAATCGTAGGCAAAGCGCTCGTCGCCACTCTGGGCAATAACGCCCTGTACTGTTTCATCATTAAGACCAAGGTTGAGAACTGTATCCATCATGCCAGGCATCGAGGCCCTGGCCCCGGAGCGCACCGAAACCAGCAGCGGGTTCTTGGTGTCACCGAATTTTTTGTCCATCAACGTCTCGACCTTGGCCAGATGTTGATTAACCTCTTCTTCTAGCCCGGCAGGATAGTTGCGGTCATTCTTGTAAAACTCTGTACAGACTTTCGTCGTAACCGTAAAACCTGCTGGAACAGGCAGACCGATGCTGGTCATCTCTGCCAGGTTGGCACCCTTGCCGCCGAGCAGATTCTTCAAGTCGCCACGACCTTCGGCCTCTCCATCGCCGAAGAAATAAACATACTTTGCCATCTGTGTTTCCTCCTCGTTGAGATTGATAATTTATGTTTAAAAAATCTTTAATTGGACGCTGATCAAATCTGATGAACGCTGATTTTAAGGCCAAACAAAAAGCTCAAGGGTTGGATTTAATCATTCTTTTCTGCGTTAATCAGCGTCCCAATCTAAAATTGTTCCACTCATAATGTTGGATTTTATAGTTCAATCGAAGAAAAGGCCAAAGCTTTTCAGCCAAAATAAAACCGCCGCTTAGTTTCCTAAGCGGCGATGCGTGTAAAGTCTGCGATGTCAGCGAACAAGCTGGCTACCTGTGTCAGTAAGGCCAGTCGGTTGGCCTTAACCTTTTCGTCTTCGGCCATAACCATGACCCCGTCGAAGAAGGAATCGACCGGTTCGCGTAACGCGGCGATCGTTTGTAGCGCAGCACCATAGTCACCCTTGCTAACCTGGTCGGCAATGCTCTGCCGGGCTAACTCGATTGCTGCGGCCAGAGCTCTTTCGCAGTCGGCTTCAAAAAGATCCGCCTGCACCGGGTTATCAACACCGCCCTTGATGATGTTGCCGACACGCTTGAAAGCGACCGCCAGCGGCTCAAAATCAGCGGCAGTTTTAAGAGCGGCCAACGCCTCGACTCTGGCCACGGCATCACCGGGAGCATCGAAGCGGGCGGACAGAACAGCATCAACGACATCGGAAGCAAAATCACGGCTGGTCAACATGTTGGCCAAACGCAAACGGATAAATTCCACCACATCGGCCTGAACCTCAGCACTTGGCCGGTTCAACTTTTCTTCCAAAAGGCCAAGACTCTGCTCTACAAGTTCAGGGATACTGACCTGGTAGCCACGATCAAGGATAATATTGAGAACGCCGATCGCACAGCGCCGCAAGGCATAAGGATCTGCGGATCCGGTGGGGATCAGCCCGACACCAAAACAGCCACAGATGGTATCAACCTTGTCGGCAATAGAGACGAAAGCTCCGAGGTTATCTGAAGGCAAGGTGCCGCCAGCTTCCGTAGGCAGGTAATGCTCAAAGATGGCAATTGAAACCCGTGGGTCCTCACCTTCGAGACGGGAATACTCACGGCCCATGATGCCTTGTAACTCGGGAAACTCGTAAACCATCTTTGATTCGAGATCACACTTGGCCAAGCGGGCTGCCCGTTCGGTCAGAGCAACGGCTGTGGGCTCAAAGCATTCAGCCAGGCCCCTGGCAATCTGCGTGAAACGCTCAACCTTTTCGAAGCTGCTGCCGAGTTTAGCCTGGTAGATCACGTTTTTCAGAGTGTCCAGATTGCTCTCAAGCTTAACCTTCTTATCTTCCTCCCAGAAGAACATGGCGTCGGCAAGACGTGCGCGGATAACTTTCTCGTTACCTTTAACAACAACCTGCTCATCTTCCGGACGAGTATTGGAGACGGTAATAAACTTGTTGAGCAGCTTGCCTTGCGCATCTTCGATGGTGAAGTAGCGCTGATGCTCTCGCATCGAGGTCACCAGAAGCTCACGGGGCAGCTGCAGATATTTCTCTTCGAAGGTGCCGCAGAGAGGTGTTGGATCTTCGAGCAGGTAGGTGACCTCTTCGAGCAGCTTTTCATCAACAACGGTATTGCCACCTGCAGCCTTTCCTGTGGCAACAACTTGCTCACGAATCGTTGCCTTGCGCTCGATGTGGTCGGCCGTTACAAAATGTTTGCGACAGCCCTCCAACCAATCAGCCAGTCCAGTAACTGCGAACTCCTGAGGGGCCATAAAACGGTGACCTCGCGATTGATTGCCGCTGGTCAGATTGCCATGAGTGAAGGGGATCACGCCTCCACCGTAAAGGGCGACGATCCAATGCATCGGGCGAGCAAAGCGGATATCCTGAGTCTCCCAGCGCATCGACTTTTTGAAAGAGAGAGCGGCAACCAAGCGAGGCAGAGCGGTCGCCAACAACTCTCTTGTTGGACGACCAAGCTCTTCTTTTTCAATAAAAAGATACTCGCCTTTTTCTGTCTCGACCAGCTTCAGATCTGCAACATCAACGCCCTGTCCCCGTGCAAAACCAATAGCAGCCTTGGTTGGATTGCCGTCAGCATCGTAAGCAATCTGCTTGGCCGGCCCCATCGCCTCGGTACGCAAGGTCGGCTGATCTTCGGCAACGTCACTGACGGCCAGAGCCAAACGGCGAGGGGTGGCAAAGGTTTTGATCTCACCAAACTCCAAACGTGCAGATTCGAGTTCTTTACGAATCATGCGCTCGAGGTCGGCCATGGCCTTGGGAAGGAATCCAGCAGGGATTTCTTCAGTACCTATTTCAAGGAATATTTCTTTGGACATTTATTGCTCCGTTCCTAAAACTCTTTTTATAACGCCCGTTCGCTTAACGCCCGTTCGCTTAACTCACTCAAGACGCAAAGAAAAGCTGAGAAAGAAAAAAGAAAGAGACCCTTTAAAGCTTTTCTTTACCCTATCCTTTGCATCTTTCTTTGCATCTATTCTTTGCATCTATTCTTTGCGTCTTTCTTTACCCTTTACCCTTTGCGTCTTTGCGTTACGCTTTTGCCTTTGACCTATTTCTTCAAAAGCGGAAAGCCCATCTTCTCACGCTGAGCCACATAAAGCTCGGCACACAGCTTGGACAGGTTACGAACCCGGCCGATGTAGTGTGCACGCTCGGTGACCGAGATAGCGCCACGGGCATCAAGCATGTTGAAGGAGTGGGAACATTTCAGCACGTAATCATAGGCTGGGAAAACCAACTCTCTCTCAGCCAGGCGGATGCATTCCTTCTCAAACATATCGAAAAGTTGCAGCATCATGCCGGTATCAGCTTCTTCGAAGTTATAAGTGGAGAATTCAACTTCGGTTTGATGATGAACGTCACCATACTTAAGGCCACCACCCCAATCGAGATCGTAGACATTATCGACACCCTGGATGTACATGGCGATACGCTCAATGCCATAGGTCAACTCACCCGGAATCGGTTTGAGATCGATACCACCACATTGCTGAAAATAAGTGAACTGGGTAATCTCCATACCATCCAACCAGACTTCCCAACCAAGGCCCCAGGCACCGAGTGTCGGTGACTCCCAGTCATCCTCAACAAAACGGATGTCGTGTTTAGCAGGATCAATGCCGAAACTCTTCAGAGAGTCGAGGTAAAGTTCCTGGATATTCATCGGTGAAGGTTTAAGGAGAACCTGGAACTGGTAATAGTGTTGCAAACGGTTGGGATTCTCACCGTAGCGACCGTCGGTAGGACGACGGGAGGGTTCTACGTATGCAACGTTCCACGGCTCAGGGCCGAGTGCGCGTAAAAAAGTTGCAGGGTGAAAAGTTCCCGCCCCCTTTTCCGTATCATAGGGCTGCTGAAGAATGCAACCGTGGTTGGCCCAGTAGTTCTGCAGTGCCAGGATGAGTTCTTGAAAATTCACAATGTCTCCAGGGGCAGTTTGCCCATCAGGTCAATTTAAGTCAAACAACGTCAAAACTTTTAACGCCCGTTCGTTGCACTCACTCAAGGCGCAAAGGAAAACGAAGCAAGAAAAAAGAAAGTTTTAAAACCCTCTAAAACTTTTCTTTGCGTCTTTCTTTACCCTTTGCGTCTTTGCGTTACGCTTTAGCTGTATTCATTTAAAAATTTAGTAAAAATGAACCGGCTTCAGGGAGCCTGAAGGCCGTATCCTCTCTGCGAACAACAGTTTGGCATACTAGCTTGGAGACCCCTCACTGTCAAGATATTAGCCCTGCTAAAATCAGGCATTAAGACGTCTCATCCGGACTAAATCGATTGAGAAATTCGAGGCTCCTCAGAGGTCTGTGTAAGTAACAGCGCAAGGCGTCACTCAACAACAGTTGACCTTCTTTACGAGAGAGAGGGCTGAGCTTGAAATCAGCAAAACTGGTCAAGGGTGTCTGCATGATTTTTCCAAAAGTTCCGAGTGTCATACGATCGATTTTCAGTGTAGCCCGCCCAGCGTCGCAGTCAGGACAAAGACTTCCATCAAGGGCTGCCGAGAAACTGACAGCCCCCTTCGGTAAAGGTCCGGAACAATCCGCACAATGCTGAAGATGGGGAAGATAGCCAGCAACAGAGAGCATGCGAATCTCCAGAAGGAGTCGCGCTTCAACAGAATACCCTTGCGTGTCGAGATGGTTAAGAAAAGCCTGCAACAGATGGAAAACTTCAACCCCAACGCCCGACTCGTCAAACAGCACATCGGCCAGTTCACAGCCATAGCCAGCCAACGTCAAGGTCTCCAGATCACGGCGCAATCCGGAATGAAGATCAACCAGCTCCGCATCACGCAAACTAACCAGATTTCCCGAACCACGCGCAGTCCAATGCAGCTGAACTTCCGCACAGGGCTCCAGAGAGGCGCCGAAACGCTTACGACTTTTCCGTGCAGCGCGGGCGAAACCTTTGAGACGTCCATGCTCAGGCGTGAGGAAGGTAACGATACGGTCGGCTTCACCGTAATCGGTGTGGTGGAGGATGATGGCGGGGGAAATATTCGGATTCATGAGTTGATTTAATCAGAAGCGCTCTTCAATAGGAGACTATACAAACTGAAATTTTTATTTTCGGTTATGAGAATCAGGCCCTCCGCTTGAGCTTGGGCGATCAACATCCGGTCAAAGGGGTCACGATGATGGGCGGGAAGGCTCCCAGCCAGTTGCCCGTGATAAAGGCTGATTGGAAGTTTACTAAAACCCTCATCATCAACAACTGAATCCATGTCTTCAGGGGCTTTCAGCTTTCCAATAGCCATTTTTATCGAGATCTCCCAAGTCGTTGCGGCACTAACAAAAACCTGATTGCGGTCATTGCGGATCATCTTCCTACAACGCGGCCCAAGTTGAGGCGAGTCATTAAGCCACCAGAGGAGAGTATGAGTATCTAGCAGGAATCGCTGCATCAGGATTTCCCCTCAAATTCGTCAATGACGCTTTCTGGTGTTTGATCAAAATCATCGGCAACTTGAATCTGGCCCTTAAAGCGCCCAGGCTTACGCTCAATACGGTTGTCTTTGTGAGGAAGAATATCCACATAAGGCTTACCGGCCTTGGCTATAACGACGACTTCTCCCTGACTTGCCTTTTCGGCTAAAGCCGACAGCTTGCTTTTTGCTTCGTGCATATTGACTTGCATAAATTCCTCCGCCATTGCTTAGCTAGGCTTAGCTAAGTCTAGCTAAGTCCAGAATAGTCACTAAGACAAGAGTTGTCAACATAACCCTACTTTATCAACCCTTTCCGCTAACAGAACCAACAATAAAGATCTCCCGAACCGCGCGCAGTCCAATGCAGCAGAACTTCCGCACAAGGTTCCAGAGCCGCTCCGAAACGCTTGCGGCTTTTCCGTGCAGCGCGTGCAAAACCCTTGAGACGACCAAGCTCTGGCGTAAGGAAGATGACGAGGTGATCGGCTTCGCCGTAATCAGTGTGGTGGAGGATAATGGCAGGGGAGATAGAGTTTATCATAGGGTAAGCGTAAAACTCTCAGAAGCATAGATCATGGACAACTACACTTCAACACAAGCTTTCTCAACGACCCAGCTCCTTTTTACCCTGACCCTAGACGGACGGATTTACGCATGAGGCGCTGGATTGATTCCCTCACGTATTGAGATTCGGGGTTCACTGCCTGCGCCCTTTTCAGTGAGCCCATCGCGCCAGTCAGGTCACCGATATTTTCTTGAAGCTGAGCTTTGGTTACAAGCGCACGATAATGAGCAGGGTATAACACAAGCATGCGGTCATATGCGTTGACAAGAGCTCCGACTAAATAATCTTGAGGAATGGAATAGGTACCTATTATCGCTTTATTCTCTGGGACGTTGCGTACAAATACCAGGCTATTTCTTCCCATAAACACCGCTTTCCAGTCAGGATCATACATCAGCATAACAGCCAGCGGTATCACTTTTCCCGTGACAAGGTTGTGGATTGGGAAAATGGTCGTGTTGATAGAGTAATCATCTAATGCCGACAGCTTTTCTTCAAAAAGAACCTCATTATGTTTGGTCACAAACTCTTCAACAAGGCCGCGGCCATCAACAAAAACTTTATAATCAGGGGCTTTAATGGCCAGATACCCCCCCCAGTCATAATAATTGAAGAGGTTCTGAGACGGTTGAGTAGAACGAACAAATTCGATTGCAGCAGCAGGAAATTCGGAACTGGCAGCGAAAACTGACGGCTTTTGAAAATTAGTATTTGATAGTAGGAAAACAATCAAAAGAGCAACAACCGGAACTGCCCATTTCTTTTTTTGAGTAAATGGCAAGTAGGTGGAAACCAGCGGAGCAATCAAGAAAAGAAAGATCTGATACCGTATTGCCAGCAAAGACAGAACCAGAACGCCCCCAACAGCTAACAACTGCGTGGCACGTATTCTCTTGAAGGCATTAACCAGCGCCACCATTGTCAGCAGTAGCATAATGACGTACGGAAGATGGCTCATAATCCCCCCTGAAAAAATCGCATTAACACTACTCACGGACTCCTGCACACCTGACAGATAGTTTGACTGAGTCGCAAAAAGATCTGAGAGCAATGTTGGCAGGCCAACGGGGTTGGCCATCGTAATCATTCCCGAGCCAACAAGCAGAAGAATCTTCTGCCCCGAAGTACTGTCAAACGATTTGTACTGTTCCAGACAAAAACCGACGGCATATGCAGCAATCATACAGAGGCCTAAAATATAACCACCATGCATATTGGCCCACAAGAGCATCATGACAGGCAGCCCGACAATAATAGCCCTTGGAACAGGACGACTTCTGTCTGTCACTTTCTCAAGTAAAATCACGAGTAAAAAAGTAAAAAGACACGTGAACAGTTGCGGACGTTCATTTGGAATCATCTGAAATTGACAAAAGGTCAATGCAGCAAAAATCAAGGCACGATAGATACCCGCCCTGCGCCATGAGACGCAAAAGACAGCTAAGATCAGACTTGAATGAATCAGCGCTCTTAACACAACGATGCTGGCCTCACCGCCCCAGCTCCAAAGAGAGTAAAGCGCTAACTGGGCCAGCCAGTACTGTTGCAAAATAATATGGATCCGCCCAGATTCCGGACGAAAGGGGTTGTTGTCTGTTACGGTAAATGAGAAGGGGTCGGATACCGGGAGGACTCGATGCTCCCATATCCACTGACCGGTGTTTACATGCCAGAAATAATCACCATCAACAATAGCGAAGGTGTTCAGAAAAAATAAAATACCAAACAAAAAAACAAGGGCCAGTCCTTGCGGTATCCATTTTAACCTCATAGGATTTATAATTTTTGACGTCATAGCTTACCGGTTATGGAACCAAGACTAAAGTTTATACCGCAAACGCATCAAGTGCGAACCGAACCATTCAATTGGTCGTTGGCAGGCTCTATATATGCTGACATTGGACTCTAAGGATCATGCCTTTTCTACGTTTATCTGCATCCAGTTGATTTCCTACATCTCAGGGCCTGACACCTCTTAATCCTTTATTTCCATATAACAGTGCAACGCCGATTATTTTGAGCTTATTCATTCCCGAAAAGTTGTGACTAGAAAAAATTTTCGATCAAATCAACAATCAATGGGGCATCCTCAAGACCGACAAAAAGAGGAAGTCGCAACAGTCTATCACCTATGGCATCTGTCACGAGGAGGTCATTGTCAAAGCGCCCATAACGTATACCGGCAGGAGAGGAATGAAGCGGAACATAATGAAAAACAGCATGCACGCCCTTTTCTTTCAGATATTGAATCAGTGCAGTCCTGACATCTAGGTTCTCGACCAGCAGATAGTACATGTGCGCATTGTGCTGGCATTCAGCAGGGCGCTTGGGGCGGCGCAGGAGGCCCTTGCCTTCCAATCCTTCAAAACCCTCGTGGTACTGTTGCCATACATCCAAACGTCGGCGGGTAATCTCGGTGGCCTCTTCGAGCTGCGCAAGAAGAAAGGCGGCAATCAACTCACCAGGCAGATAGGATGAGCCAACATCGATCCAGGTATATTTGTCGACCTGGCCACGAAAAAACTGACTGCGATTGGTTCCTTTTTCCCGGACAATCTCAGCGCGCTCTACAAAACGCTCATCGTTGACCAGCAATGCGCCACCCTCGCCGGAGATCACATTCTTGGTCTCGTGAAAACTGAGCGTTCCAAAATGGCCGATGGAACCAAGCGCCTTGTCGTTTCTTGTTGCCATAAGCCCTTGAGCAGCATCTTCAATCACCAGGAGATCATACCGATCGGCAATGTCCATAATTGCTTCCATATCGCAACCGACCCCGGCATAATGAACGGGAACAATGGCCCGGGTTCTGTCCGTAATAGCCGCCTCAATCTTTGTTTCATCAAGGTTGAGGGTATCTGGACGAATATCGACGAAAACGGGAACCCCTCCCCTCAGAACAAATGCGTTCGCCGTGGAGACAAACGTATAAGACGGCATGATCACCTCGTCGCCCGGGCCGATATCAGTCAGCAAAGCGGCCAGCTCTAAAGCCGCCGTGCAACTGTGGGTCAAAAGCGCCTTGTGGCAACCAGTCTGGCTTTCCAACCAGGTATGACATTGCCTGGTAAAGTGGCCATCACCGGCCAGCATCCCCCGGTGATGTGCCTGACTGATGTACCAAAGCTCTTTACCGGTCATATAGGGTTTGTTGAATGGAATGCTCATTTTTTACCTCAAGCCTATCTTGCAATCATCGGCTGATTATGACCAACTGAAAAAAACAGCAAGAATGATAAAGTCTTCGTAATATCGAAATCTAATTTCATGCTTATCAGAACAAGCTTTACCATCTGGGCGGCCAGATAACGAATCTGCGCCACGAGCAACAGGGCAACTTCCCACTTCCAACCCAATAGGTAAAGACAGCATAACCTTCCCAGGGAAACCAACATGATGGCAGGATTAATCTGGCGCAGGACTTATCGGCGGCAGATGGGGCGAGCAAAAAGGGATTGTGCAAGACAATCAATTTCAAGTTGCGGATAAACAGGAAGACTTAGAACCTCATCAGCCAACTTTTCCGCCAGCGGCAAACTCCCAAGCTTAATGCTCAGGCTATCATAAGCACTCTGTCTGTGGGGTGGAATCGGGTAGTGAATCAGGGATCCTATACCATTTTCTGTCAGTAATTTCTGAAATGAGCCCCGCGACTGAGAACGCACCACAAATTGATGCCAGCAGGGATTCGCATCGTCCGGAACTGTTGGCAGTATTAAGTCCGGGCAGGTTATTGGCAGGTTCTTTTGGTACCAATCAGCAATCAGGCTGCGCTTGTGATTCCAGCAATCGAGATACTTGAGTTTGACCCGCAGAAAGGCCGCTTGCAATTCGTCAAGACGACTGTTGTAACCAGCAACATCGTTTACATATTTTACCCGCGATCCATAATTGCGTAACTCCCTTATTTTTTCCGCTAACGCCGCATCGTCAGTTGTAATTGCGCCACCATCGCCAAAGGCCCCAAGATTCTTACCCGGATAGAAGCTGAATCCCGCAGCGTCGCCAAGAGATCCCACTCTTCTTCCCTTGTAGCGGGCACCATGCCCTTGTGCCGCATCTTCCAGTACCTTCAAACCGTATCTCCGGGCAACGTCACAGATGGGATTCATGTCAGCAGGTTGACCATAAAGATGAACAGGGAGAACGACCTTTGTCCTGACAGTAATCGCATTTTCGATCAGAACCGGATTGAGATTGTAGGTCGACTCGCACGGTTCGACCGGAATCGGAGTCGCCCCGACATGGGTCACGGCAAGCCAGGTAGCGATATAAGTGTTCGACGGAACGATGACCTCGTCACCGGGTCCGACTCCCCAGGCACGAAGTACCAGCGTCAGCGCTTCAAGGCCGTTTGCAACCCCAACACACTCACAAGAACCGCAATAAGAAGAAAATTCTTTTTCGAATTCTGTGACTTCATTGCCGAGGATATACCAACCAGAGGTCATGACGCGCTGGTATGCAGCATCAAGCTCTTTTTTGAGCTCAATGTAGGGGGCTTTGAGGTCAAGAAAGGAAATGGGATTCATGCCCTGACCTTTGAAAGGAATTCATCATATTCACGGATATAGTCGTCGGGGGAGTAGGGAGTAGACGTCAACACTAGACACACCGCCCCAGATGAGAAATTGTCAATTTCCCGCCAAACCATCGTCGGAAGGTAGAGACCATAATATGCCCGATTAAGATGAAAAGTCTCTTTTTGGGATCCATCATCAACGACAACGTTGAAACTGCCGCTCATGGCGATAATAAACTGCTGTGATTGAGTATTGCTGTGACCTGCCCGCGTCTCACCGCCCGGAACATCATATAGGTAAAACACACGTTTTATGTCGAAAGGGATGTGATTATCCCCTTCGATAAACGTCAGATTCCCGCGAGGATCAAAAATTTTAGGAAGATCAATTTTTCTACATTGTTCGAGACCCATGACTATCTCTCCTGCTTAGAAGATTAAAGAACCAGAACATAGTGCGCATTCTATGTGGCTGAAGATATGTCTAATAAATGTATAACAATTGCAACGACAGTCATTATTCAAGGTTAATCAAAAAGTTGGGTTTTATTCCCCGTAGCTTGCTGCGAGGTAGTTCATTTTACGTCCGCATTGAACCGTGCCTACCCTTTATGATGAAGCGGCTTAGCATAAAGGTGAGTGGGATTGTCACTGCTATTACAAAAAATGGGGCAGCAAATTTATTAAGAGATAACATTTCAATACCGACATACAATAGTAAACTGCCAAGCAGATACTGTACCAAATATACGACTGGATAACGAAAGAAAGTCTGTAGTGAGTATTTTTCTCTGAAGACATAACGCGCGTTCAACAGGTATGATATGCCTATACCTGCGGCGTATGCCACGCCGTAAGCGACTTGATAAGGTGCGCTAGCTACCAGAGCTGCGTAGATCATATAAGCAAGGATACTATTAATGCCACCAGCGACTATGAATCGCCAGAACTCAGGGTTTTTAATTTTTGCAAACAGTTCAGTCATTTGAGTATTTATTCAGAAGTTCAATAAGCTGGAGAAGCTTTGGACGACAAATTGAACGGTACTCGGCCTCAAGCAATGAAAGCGCATGAACACCCTTATAAACTCCATGGAAATTAAGCTGGTCTCTCAAAAATCCGTCTTGTTTATACCCTAGATACCGACGCATTTTCAACATCGCGTGATTGTCTTCAACAACATCCCCATGAAGTTTATGCATGCCAAGGGAATCAAAAGCATAATTGCAAAGCATAAGCTCGGCCTCGAATGCTACGGGCGCCTTTCCAACAAGCTCTTCTTCCCCAATCAACAACCTTCCCATCTCGCACCTCTTGTGCAGACGATTTATATCCAACAGGGCAATCATGCCGACCGGTTGATTTTTATATTCAATAATACAATTTATTTCGTCTGTCAGAAGTTTTGATGAAATCCAAGCCCTTTGCTGCGCAACCGTCTGTGCCCCGACCTGCATCTGCTTTGCACGTGGACTGAGTCGCCACGATAGAGTTATCTCGGCGTCTTCTTGAGTGATAGGCCGTAAAGTTGTTATCCGCCCCCGGAATATTGTTTTAGTCATTCCACGGTATCTCCAGCGACCTTCCGAATTTGTTTGTATCTGGCATTATATTGATCAGATTCATTCACTACGATAAATCGGATCGGAACCTTGAATTTCGCCATCTTGCCCATACAAAAGGTCCTGAGACGCTCCGACAGATGGAGCTTATCCTCTTTTTCGTAAAGAGAAACACGCGCTTTTACGACTTGCCCCATTATCGGGTGTTTGTCACCAAAGATTGTAACTGCTCGAACATTGTCCGCTTTCAGCAATATCGATTCCACTTCGGAGGGAAAGACCTTCTGTCCTCCGACATTGATCATATCGGAAACTCGACCCAGGATGCGTATATACTCTCCGCGCGCCTCAACACGGTCCCCAGTACACATCCAACCTTCAGCATCAAAGGGATCCGGTGCATTCAGATAACCCACCATGTTGGCCTCCGATCTAATCCAAAGGATCTCGTCAACAATCTTTGTTTCAAACCCCTCACCACCGACCTTCACCCAAACAGAATCATCATTTTCCGATTTTGAACGCAATACGCCTAACTCTGACAAACCATAGGTCTGCTTGATTTGGGCATTAGGGAAAATATCCTTTACTGTCGCAAGGGTTGTTGCAGGCATAACCTCTGTTCCGTAGGTGATCAATTTGACCGAAGAGAGATCAAAATTCCTATAACAACGTGAAGCAATCAACAGGTTAATAAAGGTGGGAGTGGTAGGTAACAGGGTTGCCCGTGACTGCTCAATGACGCGGCAAACACTTTCAGGGCTACGATCAGGTAAACAAACTCCTGTTCCACCATAGGCAAAGGTAGAAAGGAGAGTATTGAAACCTCCAAAGTGATCCAGCATGAGGAACAAAACAGTACCCCATCCCCGCCTCTTATCCACAAACTTCCGCATGACACGTTCGCAGTCCTGTAAAATACCTTTTGGCTTGCCGGTGGAACCCGAGGTAAAGACGATAAGCCCCGGGACCCCTCTTTCCAGAAACGAAGTAGTCAACTCGTTCTGAACAGGGTTACTGCATTCCTCGAATGTCCAACTATCATTCTTGTCGAACCGGAACAAGCACTCAACACCGGCAATCTTGATAAACTCGGGCAATTCGTATCCTATGGCAGAAGTAAAAGGCACTAGAATAGCTTTGGCCTGCATAAGTGCGAAGATCAACGCGCAGACCTGAGGCGAATACTCTGCGACGAAGCCACAGACCGTGCCTCGACCAACGTGGTACTCAGGCAAGCGAGCACTCCAAGCATCAACCATTTCCATAAAATCAGAATAGCTATATTTGTGTTCATTCCAGAAAAATGCAGTCTCTGTTTCTTTTCCGCGCATACGTTCGGTGATTATCTGTATAGGTTCCATGCTTACATCTATCCTTAAATCAGCTATCAAAGCTTTATCAGCATGGATCCCCAAGACAATCCAACACCGAAACCGGAGATAAGAATTGTCGAGCCATGAGAAATTTCCCCTGCTATGAGCGCCTTCTTCAGTGCTACCGGGATGGAAGTTGAAACCAAATTCCCAGTGTCAGCAAGATCTACGTAAACCTTATCGGGATTGAGCCGCAAAGCTTTAACCAGAGAATCCAGAGTTAATTTGCTTGCTTGATGAAAAACATAGTGATCAATGTCATCAACGCCAAGAGAATTGCGCTTAAGTAATGCCCTTATCTGTTTGGGGACGGTTGATTGAATAAAACTCCAAACCCCCATCCCATCCATGTAAATATCGTTTTTGCTTCTTACGTTGTTACTGAGATCTTTTTCTTCCATCGCTGTTTCGGTGCTAAATGGGAGTCTACACCCACCAGCAGGCACATAAAATTTCTGATGATGTTTGCCGGAGGTCGCTAACATGACATCAATAATTCCTTCATCCGCAGATGAAGCGGTCAACAAAGACACTGCAGCCCCGTCGCCAAAGAGAACACGGGTTGAGCGATCTCTTTTATTGATGTATTTTGAATAGGTGTCGCCAGTGGCAAAAAGAATGTTCTTCGCGGTTCCCGACAATATCAATGAGCGGGCAATGGTAAGCCCATAGACATACCCTGAGCAGGCCAAGTTGAAATCAAAAGCAAGGACTTCGTCTTTAAGATCCAGGTACTCATGGAGAAGAAAGGCATTGGATGGCATAATATAATCTGGTGACTGCGTACAGAAGATAATTGCATCTACTTCATGTTTGTCGTGTTTCCCAGTCGAAAACAATTTATCAGCAGCTTTTGCTGCTAAATCAAAGGCCGTCTCATCTTCCGCAGCAATATGTCTCTGCACTACCCCTGACTTGACCTCTACATTTTTCATATCCCAATCAGGGTTCTCTTCATGAAGATCATTATTAGTGACGATTTTTTCGGGGAGGTGAAATTCAATGTCTGTAATTTTAACCTTCATAAATCCTCGTTTTAATACACTTGGTTTATAGCTGACTAAAGCTGTTATGAGCTGGTGGAGTTATCACTTTTTCACGCCACCAGGCTTTAGCTTCACCGGCTTTCCAAGGCTTGCCATGACCAGAGAATATCAAAGAATCATCGTGCAATTGATTCAACAATTTTGCAACAGATCTCGACAACTCTGCTGCGCAACTGCCTGGCAAATCGGTTCTGCCCACATGTTTGTAAAGCAACGTGTCCCCAGTCATAACAAAACCATCGAACAAGTAACATACGCTCCCTTTAGTATGCCCTGGCGTGTGAATTGACAACAGATTAGGTTTCTCACCATCCGAAACGATCTTTTCAAAACACTGGAAACGCGAGATAGGGGTTATCTTCTTATTTGCAAAGCTCATTGCATACATCGGGGCATGTATCAAGAGCCTGACATCGTCCTTGTGAAGTTCACACTCGACTTTGAAATATTCTGATACCTGCTCAGCGGCGCCAACGTGGTCGTGGTGTGAGTGAGTCAATAGAATACGTGAGACCTCCCCACTTCGGTCCTGAATGTATTTAATAATCAAGTCTGCATTATCGCCAGGGTCAATAATGATTGTATTGAGTGAAGAAAGATGTGTAACAACATAGGTATTCTGCTTCCACTCCTCTCCAGTTACAATACACGTGACGTTGCAACTGCCTTGAGCAGACTCAAACATGGTTGGTTGCCCAATCAACATACCAACCCCATATTAATGACCTGGCCAGTAATACAGCGGCTTTCCGGTGACGAAAAGAAAGAAACCAAATTACAAACTTCTTCTATGGTTACGGGTCTTTTTATAGTTTGTTTTTCAAAAATAGCCGAAGCATATTCTGCATTAAAAGAGTTTGTTGCATCTGTGGTCATAAATGACGGAGAAATAACGTTACAGTTAATATTCATAGGTGCGACTTCTCTTGCCAACACCTTGGTCATCTCAGTGACAGCACTCTTTGAAAGCGAATATGCCGATGTACCTGGCTCATGAAGTTGAGTCATGATTGAAGAAATTGTAATTATTGAACCACCCCTCTGGAGTATCATTATTTTTGACACTTCCCTGCAAACATGAAAAGTACCAGCAATATTGATATCAAGGAACGCTTGAAGTAATGCCCCTGACGTTAGTGCTACATGTGAAAATGAGTTTAATATACCTGCATTACATACCAAAGTATCGATACGACCAAAAATCTTTTTTATAGACCGCACCCATGCTTGAACCTGTTTTTCGTCGCTGACGTCTACTTGGGTATGGTCATATCTTTCATGTACAATTGTTGGCTCTCCACGACTGCATCCAACAACACAATATCCATTGTTCAAAAAATAATTAGCAATCCCGCGGCCGAGACCTTTACTAGTGCCTGTGATCACCATTACGGGTTGTATTTGTTCAGAACGTTCCACTAATCACTCCGTAATTTTCTCAATATACCGCGCCAGAGTGCCTGCCGAAAGAAAGGCCTGCTCAGCATTAAACTCGTGAATTTCCGTCAGGATAAGATAGTAATCCTGATTTCCTTCGGCACTTACACGCTCCTCCAAGTCAGAGATAAAGGTTACAAAGCCCAGAGAGTCTAAAGATGAGCCGGAGCCCAGTATCACAGTGTCAGGATTAACCACAATGGCCTCCTCCAACATTCCGGAACGTTGCAAACTTGTTAAAGTGTCACAAATTAGTTCGTATGTTTTTTCGTAAGTCATAATTCTATCCTTTTATTTTGTCTCACACACATTTACTCAGGAAACCGTATCAATAACATAATTAGGGCGTTTTCTTGACTCATCAAGCGTGCGCCACAAGTACTCCCCAAGTACGCCGAGCATTGCCATCTGAATTCCGGCAGTAAAGGCCAAAAGAACCATTAGAGATGCCCACCCTTTTACTTCTTCATCATAAGCAAACCAACTATAGAAAACGACTACCCCGTACATAAAAGCACCGAAAGAAATCATCAGTCCAGTGACCGATAACGCTCGAATCGGGACATAAGAAAAAGCCACAAATGAATCGATAAAAAGCTTAACCTTTTTTGAAAACGTCCAACGTGAGCTCCCTTTTGCGCGACTACGGCGCACATATGGAATCTGAATATGTTCATACCCAAGCCAAAAAATCAAAGACATGATATTGGTGTTTTTTTCCTGTATACGGTTGACATCATTGACTATCTGGCGGTCAACGAGGACAAAATCAAATCCTCCTGTTGGATAATTGGGGATAGCGAAGCGACGCATGCAAGCATAATAGGTATTGGAGAACAACTTTTGTAAAAACGGTTCTTCCCTGTCACTGCGCACGGCAAGCACTGCTTTGTTCCCTTTCTCCCAGTGAGAGATCATCTCGATAAATAGCTCGGGGGGATCCTGAAGGTCTGCGGCGATAACACCAACACAATCACCAGTGGCAACGGTTAAGCCTGCTTGCACAGCAGCACCCGCTCCAAAGTTACGAGTCAATTTTACCACCTTGATTTTATCAGGAAACTGCTGGCGGTATTCTTGAAGAATTTGCAGTGATCTGTCACCTGAACCATCATCCACAAACACAAGTTCAAGACAATAGCCAAGCAGCCTTTCCTCCAATGCCAAAAGCTGAGGAATGGTCTCCGGCAGATTGAGTTCGTTGAAGTAGACCGGGATTACAATAGAAAAGGTATACATAAAATTTACGCCTAGCGAGATGTGAGCAGAAGCCTGTAGACCATAAAACCCTGCCCGACAAAAGCGGGTGTAACATTAACATTTTTTCGATAATGCTCATAGAGGTATTGCTTCAGCATGCCGATGGCAGCCGCATCAAGTACGATGTAGGCGACAGTTCCGTCACTGAGCGAAGCAAAGAGATCAGCGATTCCATTATCCGCCAATTGCTTTCTTTGCACGGGAGATTGATTCATACCACCCAACCCGACTATACGGGCACCCACCAGATAAGAGGGTGATTCAAACGGCAGCAGCCCCTCGTAGGGAAAAGAAGCTCCAAGGGTTACTAAAGTAATCGTCCGGGAAGAAAGCCCTTCACCCAGCCTATGCAGCTCTTGATTCTGAACCTGACGATAGTTGGCAACATTGGAAAGATCACGATACTGTCCATAAACCGGTACAGCAAGGCCTATCAGAGCAACAATCGACGCTACGCCTACAAACAATCGCTTGCGCATTTCTGCACAAAGAACCAACACCGCC
Source organism: Deltaproteobacteria bacterium IMCC39146 (assembly GCA_030005635.1). GTDB lineage: Bacteria > Desulfobacterota > Desulfuromonadia > Desulfuromonadales > BM103 > M0040. The sequence continues at coordinate 17,364 of JARUHP010000029.1, read as the reverse complement.
CAGGGGAGGAAAAAGGCCATTCCAGTACTGACCCTGGTTGGAAAGCGGCCCTGCCAGGCTAATATCCCCGAGCAGACCAACAAGGGAAGAATAACGTAGAAAGACAAATGTCGGTACTTTTGCCGATAGACAAGTAGCAACAAAATACTCAGACCGAATATAGTGAGAAGATAATTCCTGGCCGGAAAGGTGACGGCACCTTGCAGCGTCGCCAGAGGATTTCTTTGACGAACTGTTTTTGTGGCATTGGCCAGAATGTAATCCAGGCTTTCCTGGCTATAGACCTGTTCATCCGCATGCCCCCAATTTTTCAAAAAGTAATAATCATTCCTGCTGAGTCCGGCATCAGCATAGACTTTCTGGTTCTCCTCATAACGATACTGATTATAATCGATGATGGGGCTGGTGGCACTGCTTAGCGCAAAAAAATCATCCCATTCGTCACCATAGTTTAACTTATGAACCAGACTCACGGACAAGATCAGAACAAGGCCCGTCGTCAGCGAAACAAGAAGCGCTCGCTTCCGTTTTAAGAGCGCATTCGCCATCAACAAGCCGCAGAGAACCGTCATCAGGAGGAAGCTCTCTTTTCGTAAGGCAAAAGACAGCACCAGAAATGAAATAGCACCAGCATGCAATATCAGATTTTGTCGCTGTGAGGTGAAGTCAACTTGATTGAGGAGATAAATGCCCAAGTAACCGACAACAGCAAGCACTGTGGCAGTTTTAGTAAATTGAAGTAAAAAAAGAAATGGCAGGAAAGTGGCTATAGAAAGAACAACCCGCACCATCAGTTTGTCATTACCATAAGTCAGTGCATAGCAATAGTTCAGAAACCCCATCGACAGCAAGATCGCTGTCACATGAAAATATCCGTACCAGGGGATACTCACAGCAAGAGTGTAGAGTCCCGAAAAGAACGACGCCAACACAAAATTAACAAAAACAGCGTGTGGATCAGGAGCACTCGTCACTAACTGGCCGGAAAAAAGAAGATTATAAAAGACATCGTCGTTCGTCTCCCAGGTACTAATCGGCCCGAGTGCGTAAGTCACCAGACTCAGCCCCACGATTAATACCGACTGGATTAGGGCCGAACGTTTTATTTTTGCCCAAAGAGAGTTCAAAGTTACCATCTTTCTCACAAATAACTGGTGTGTGCTTTCACACCTGGCTTCCGACAAGAATGCCACCGACAATTAGGGCCATCCCTGCAATTTTCGGCCAGGTAAGAGGTTCATTAAAGAAAAAAACACTTAAGAAAAGAACGAGAACAAAAGCCAGACTCATAAAGGGGTAGGCATGGCTCAAATCAAGCTTGGTCATAGCAGCCATCCAGGCCAAGGCGGCAACAAATGCAGAGACAAAGCCACTGAGTACCCACGGGTTCAACAAGAGTTTAATAAGGAAAAATACTTTTGGGATCAAATCAACCGGGAGTTGTCCAACTTGGTTAATTTGCCATTTCAAAACCAGTTGTCCGTAGACCGTAAACAAGATTGTCATAAAGACATAAAAGTAACCCATCTACTCACCCTTCTCTTTATTTTCTCGCCAACCCCAGATATACCAAGGTGCGTCTGGGCCAACATGAAACAGCAGGTCAAGCACGGTGACATAATGGTCGAAGGGGGGATAAAACTGCGAGTACTCAGGGTAGTCAGAATAATCTTTGAAGACTAACTCGACACCCGCCTGAATGAAAGCTCCCTCATCAATATAGTCTTTGGCAGCCGGCCCAGAGACATAACGACCGGCACCGGACTTGCTCAACAGATCAAGCAACCTCTCCAGCTTAGCTCCTGAACAGCTATACTCAAGGGAATCTCTGAATTTGGTTTTGATGCCAAGGAAATCCCTCGCAATATGTTGTATCAGATACTGATTGAGTTGCGACAAGTTATCCCAACGTTCGGCCAAAAACACCTGTTCGAAGAATGCTCGATAACGGTTAAAGTACGGTGCACGAGAGTAGTATTGCGCAAAAGACTTCCAGTGCTTGCCGGCCCAGCGACGGTCAGATAGCCCCACATCACCAATTAACTGATCAGAACAAGCGGTCACGGGAATAGTGAGCCAACTCGTGCCTCCAGCAACCTTGATCTTGTTGCGGTTACGCCAATCGTTTTTCGTGTATTTCACATCGTCGTAAAAGATAAACAAATCAACATCATTAATGATGTCAAAGTAGCCCTTCCAGGGGAGGTAACTAGATTGAATGATAGCGACTTTCTTCAAGCAAGCCCCTCAATTTTCGAAAATTTAGATTTAGAGGTATAAAGGGATCCGGCTTTAAGAAAACTCTCTGTGGGTACATTCACGTGATCGACGATTGTCGTACCGGCACCGACAAAGCAGTGCTCCCCGATTGTGACAAATCCGCACACCGTGGAGTTGGGTGAGAGGAAGGTATTTGCCGCAATGCCACTGTCGTGATTTACGACTACGCTAGGCCAGACTACAGTCAGGGGCCCCAGACGGGCATTGACATCCACAACAGCTCCGGCCATAACGACGGAGCCCTCGCCCACTTTATCTAAGTCATGCACGTATGCCTGGGGATGCACGAGTCGCGGCAGGACGTATCCATGCTGTTTAACTTTCTGAAAGACCTTCCAACGGGCTAACAGGTTGTTATACCCGACAGCAATCGCCAGCTCGTAGCTGGCTGGGGGGTATCTCCTTGACACCTGATCAAACCCGCCCAACACTTCTTCACCAGAGTTATAATCATCGATAAACCCAACAAACTCATACCCGCACCGAGTAACCAAAGCCTTGATCACCACACCGAATTCCTGAGATCCGTAGACCAAGACCTTCTTCATGACTTTTGCCTCCTCAAGGACCCAGTTTCCTGACCAACCAAGAAAAGAGGTTTTTTCGACGACTTGAAGTTCATTCTCCCCAGATACTCGCCAAAGATGCCAAGGATCAGCATTTGGATTCCTCCAAAAAGTACAATACCGGCCATCAAAGAGGCAAAACCGCTAACAGTTATACCGCCAAACAGTCGAGATAAGACAATAGCTATCAGACAAACCATCCCGATCATAAAAGAGCAGAGACCGACCCATGAAGCCATCTTCAGTGGCAAATCGGAGAAGGTTACAAAAATATTAAGGGTGTGGGTGAAAAGTTTACGGAAGTTATAGTTACTCGATCCTTCTGCCCGAGCCGAGTGCTCCACTTCAACCGTCGCGTAGTTATTAGTCAACCAGGAAAGGTAGCCGTCGATAAAGGGGAACGGAGAATCAAATTCACGCATGCCCTTAGCAATGTTTTTTTCGACGACGCGAAACGAGGTGTACTCATGGTTCAGAGAAGGGATCGCCAGCCGAAAAAGGCGGCGGGCCAATACTGAGGTCAGGTTTCTCCACAAATGGTGAGTGCGCTGTGGGTAGATACCATAGACTATCGAGTAACCTTCCCGTGCTTTCTGTAAAAGAGTGGAGATATCCTCTGGGCTCTGTTCAAGATCGTCGTCCATCGTCACGATCCATTCACCCTTGGCCTTAGAGACACCGCATAGAGTAGCAGCATGCTGTCCAAAGTTGCGGCTCAACTGAATTCCTTTCACTCGCTTGTCCTGTTGAGACAACTCGCAGATAATTTCCCAAGACCGGTCCCCCCCAGAGTCCTCGACCAGTATAACTTCATAATCCTCAGTAATAGCGGAAAGAGCGGCTGTCAAGCGAGCATGCAGTTCCTCAAGACACTTCTCAGCTTTAAAAACTGGTATTACTACAGATAGATGAGCCATTAGGAAACCTTACCCGGAAGTCGATTCAGTTATTGTTGTGCTTATCGCAAATAAGAGATAAACGTCGTCGCGGTAGCAAAGTAGATAAGAATACCAGTAATGTCATTGGCAGTCTGAACGAAAGGTGTTGATGCAATCGCAGGGTCAATACCCAGTCGCTTAAAGGCGGCGGGAGCAATCACACCCATCGATGCAGCGACAATCATCGCGACAAACATCGCCAGACCAACGACCATCCCCAGATAGGGGTTACCATGCCAGAACCAGGCGACCAGACCAACAGTAAAGCCACAAACACTGCCCATGATCATACCAACCCGGACTTCTTTGAAAAAGACTTGACGCAGCATTGTGAAATCAATGCGCCCGGTGGCAAAGCCTCGCACCATAATCGTCGCCGACTGACCTCCGACGTTACCGCCCATACCTGTAATAACAGGAATAAACACGAGCAGAGCGATCACTTCCTTGAGGGTCACCTTGAAAAGCCACAACAGGTAACCGGTCGCAACACCACCGAACAAGTTAACCAACAGCCAGGGCAAACGAAGCCGGGCGATTTTGAACGCTTTATAGCCATAGAGGAGCTCTTCCTCGTTGGCACCTGCCATCTTGTAGATATCTTCTGTCGCTTCCTGGCGGATAACATCGATGATATCATCTACGGTGATGAGACCCTTCAGACTGTTCATCTCATCGACAACCGGTATCGCCAGAATGTTGTATTTCTCAACAACCCTCGCAACCTCTTCCTGGTCCACGTCGGTGCGCACACTCAAAACATCGGTGATCATGATCTCCGAGAGTTTTTTCGTTGGCAGAACTGTCAGCAACTGACGAAGAGAAAGAACACCAACGAGCTGCCCTGCCTCATTGACTACGTAGAGATAGAAGACCATCTCCACATCGTCGGCCTGCTGGATCGCTTCGATGGCATCCTTAACAGTGAGATCCTCGTCAAGGGCGAAAATCTCGGTCGACATGATACCGCCGGCCGTATCTTCATCGTATTGAAGAAGGTGTTCAATCTCTTCGGAATCCTCATCGTGCATGATATCGAGGATTTCGTCCGCCAACTCTTGCGGCATATTACCGATAATATCGGCCGCATCATCTGAAGACATTTCCTGAAGAACTTCAGTGATGGTTTCTTTATCGAGCTGTTCAAGCAGTTGCGCGCCCGTGCTGTGATCAAGCTCAGCCAGTACGTAGGCACTTTTCTCCGCATCTTCAATCAGGTTGAAGAGAATGCGCTGGTCCTTGAGATCCAGGTAGCGGAAGAGATGTGCGATATCAGCAGGATGAGACTTGGTAAGGAGTTTCGCCAGATTAGGGAAAGCCCCGCGCCGGATCAGCCGCTTGGTAGCATCGAGCAAAAGCTGTTGTTTCTGATCCATAGGAGCCTCACGTCGCGAATTGGTACTGAACTGAAGTAAAACTCTATTACATTATCATCGTGGCTTTAGGGGTGTCAATTTATCAAAGGTTCATGTGTCGCTAGCAAATAAACTGTCCGGTGTTGTAGCACAACATCTGTCCGGTTCATTCTGTCCAGTAGGAGGACACTATGAAACGAACAGTTCTACAACAGGAGATCCGGATAATGCATTTCGAAGAGACCTACAGCCTTTGGACCGAAGGACGAATTACACAGGAAGAAGCCGCTCGCATTCTTGGTGTCCATGAACGTTCCTTTCGTCGTCACGTGAACCGTTACATAGAGGACGGTCTTGACGGCCTCATCGACAAACGACTCAACCAAGCCTCAGCCAGAAAAGCTCCGGTTGATGAAGTGATGGCCCTAGCGGATCGATATCGGGATCGCCACAATGGTTGGAACGTCAGCCACTTCCATGACTGGTACCAAAAAGACGGTGGCACCCGCAGCTACACCTGGGTCAAAAACACCCTGCAAGAGAAACGGCTAGTCAAGAAAGCATCAAAGCGTGGCAAACATCGTAAACGCAGGCCGCGCTCTCCACTCCCGGGCATGATGCTTCATCAGGATGGCAGTACCCACGAGTGGGTCCCTGTTAAGACCTGGGATTTGATCGTCACCATGGACGACGCAACTAACGAGCACCTCAGCATGTTCTTTGTTGAACAGGAAGGCACGTTAAGTAGCTTCCGTGCAATGCGCGAGATCATCCTCGAAAAGGGCCTGTGCTGCACCTTTTACACCGACCGGGGCAGCCATTACTGGTACACACCCAAGGCCGGTGGCAAGGTCGACAAAAACAATCCGACTCAATTCGGTCGTGCCATGCATCAGCTTGGCATCGAAATGATTGCCGCTTATTCTCCAGAGGCCCGTGGCCGCAGTGAACGCGCCTTCCATACACATCAGGATCGCTTGGTCAATGAACTCAAATTTCATGGGATCACGACTATGGAAACAGCCAATCAGTATCTCGACACCGTTTACAGACCGGCGTTTAATGCCAGGTTTACAGAAAAATCCGCTGAAGAAGGTTCGGTCTTTGTCCCCTGGATCGGCGGCAACCTAGACGACTACCTGTCGGAACATTTTGAACGAACCGTAGGCCGCGACAATTGCGTGTCATTTGAAAAGCTCACGCTGCAGATCCCGTCAGATAGCTATCGCTTCAATTACATCAAGACCAAAGTCAGAATCCACCGCTATGCTGACCGTTCGCTGGCCCTCTTTTATGGCCCCAGAAAATTGGCAACTTATGACCGAGAAGGACAGATACTTGATTGCATTAAAACCGCTGAAAATCAATAACCGTCGCGTCCGTTTCTTTCCCTACCTGATCGTGAGGGAAACCGGACAATTCATTTGCTAACAAACCGGACAGTTCTATTTGTTGACAACATTTATCAAAGGTTCATGGCTTTAGGCTAAGGGTTCAGGGAAATACATTCATCCCTTAGCCCTGCACCTTGAGCTGTAGGAGGCCAGACTTGACCTGACACCCACTGTCAGATCTGTGCTGAATTTAGCAGAGGGGAGGGGTCGCCAATCTCTTATTTATCAGGGATAGCAAGAATTATGTGTTTTTACGAAGTTCGAGAAGTCAAAACTATATGTGGGAGAAATAATAAGAAAATCAGCAAGTTGACGGCAACCCATGCCCAAGCATGATTGATAGCGTCTGATTTATGTAGGTCTATAGGGATTCCTGTTTACGCTCTCGCAGCGCATCACACAAGGTGAGGCCCAACACATTAAGCAACGCTGTAGCCTTTAGCCAACAGTGAGTTTAAAAACAGCGGGTTATAATTTTCATTCTTTCAATTGAAGCAAATATTGGCCATAGCCATTTTTCTCCATAGCAACGCCCCTGTCTTGAAGTTGCAACGCGCTAATCCAGCCGTTATTGAATGCAATCTCTTCCAAACACGCTATTTTGTAACCTTGCCTCATTTCAATTGTTTCCACAAACCGGGAGGCATCCATCATGCTCTCGTGTGTACCTGTATCCAGCCAAGCAAAGCCCCGCCCAAGCAATGTCACATGTAAATCACCACGATCAAGATATTCTTGATTCACACTGGTAATTTCCAATTCACCTCGACTTGATGGCTTAACCTGTTTGGCAACCTCAACGACGCTGTTATCGTAAAAATACAAACCGGTCACTGCCCAATTGGATTTGGGCTGTTTAGGCTTTTCTGTAACGGAGATAGCCCGCATCTTCCCGTCAAACTCAACAACACCAAAATCTTCTGGATTTTTAACTTTGTAACCAAATACGGTTGCGCCCTTTTGCCTGTTGGCGGCCTCAAGCAATTTAGGAGAAAATCCTTGACCGTAAAAGATGTTGTCACCCAGCACTAAACAGACAGAATCTCCACCAATAAATTCTTCACCAATGAGAAATGCCTGCGCTAGTCCATCGGGGCTAGGCTGAACAGCATACGAAATGTGTATTCCGAACAAGTCACCGTTACCAAGCAACCGCTGAAAACCTGACTGATCATCTGGCGTAGTGATAATTAGAACATCTCTAATACCTGCAAGCATAAGTACGGACAATGGATAGTAAATCATCGGCTTGTCATAAATTGGCAGTAACTGTTTAGACACACCCAAGGTGATTGGATGTAATCGAGAACCGGAACCACCGGCGAGAATAATGCCTTTCATAGTTTCTCCTTACACTGTCGGACCAAGTCGTTCACGCTTTTAGCTATCATCTTGAACACGACGACACCTCCAACATGTCGCGGCCTCAACCTTTTCCAGAAGTTATTTAACCTGGTTCATCTTTTCCAAAAGATAAAGGGCCCCCTCATCGGAGGGGTCTATACTAAGGGCCTCTCTTGCAGATCTTAAAGCACCTTCTTTATTACCCATCTGAAGCAGCATAAAACCTTGAGCAGAATGCTCCATTGCTAAATCGGGTTCCAACGCCAAAGAAGCATCCAACTCCGCAAGAATCTCTTTCCGATAGTAATTTGCATTCAGATTGTAAAGGTAAAAGACCTTGGCAAGTCTGGCCTCCTGGTTGTTCTGAGCTCTTGCAATGTCCTCATTGAGACCAGCCATCAGTTCACTCTGATTTCTACTCGTTTGCATATGCTGCAGGTATTTGAAATCATAAAATGCCGGCCGAGCTACACGGTATCCATACCTCTTAATCAATTCAGAGTGTTTTGGGATGTCCTTGATATAGACGACTGTATACCTGTCCCAATAAACCGGAACCCAATCAAGATTAGTCACAAGGTGAGCAGGGTAATGTTTGCCCATGCTCAATTTATCATATTCAAGTATGGCGATCGTAAACTCCCACGTCTTCTCAGCAGCGGCCCACTGAGACGGCTCACCGATAATCCGAAAGTAATTCACAAGAAAATCGAGGGGGTAGAGTTGATTCGCACGGCCATCAACAAAAACCTTTTTTTGGGGTGATCTCCAGGCGATGTATCCACCATAAGGATAGCTATTAAAAAGCCTCCCCTTAACATCGTTTTTCTCGAGAAAAGCCAAGGCCCCCTCAGGGATATTCTTTTCTTTCGGCCCTAGACCAAAAGCGTAGGTCGAATTATTTGGCACAGCATACAAAAGCAGACATAACAACAAAACAGACATGGCGCCAATTGCAGTATTTGAATGAAAGAAATCAACGAGTCGGCACCGTACAAGAAACTTTTCACAAAAAAGATAAAAAGGCAGAAACGCGATAAGGGCAAAAAAATCAATCATCCGAACCGCAAAAAAGGGTGGGATAGCAAAAGTCAGAAAAACCAGAAACAGGAAAATATTTCGCCAGCCTTTCATCGCCACCAGATAAACTAAACTACCGGCTAACAGCACTTGAAATCCTACGAAATAGTGCCAACTTTGTCCCCACAACAACGACGCAGACAAAGGCTGATGTTCGCCAATCACTATCGTATTCTGCGGATCCGGCATGTATGCAGTCAACATCGTGTATAATCGGGCACCTTCAGGGCTGAAAAAAGAGGCCCCCAAGGTCAGCAGAGCCAGCGTCCAAAGACGTTTATCCCGTCTGCCCTCCAAAAGGGAACTGATCGCCATTAAACCAACCAGCAAAGGGCCGAAAAAAAACCCTTTACTACAGTTTGTCCAAATGACCTCCAGTACGGGGAGAATCCAGAGCTGTCTGTAACTAAGCTCTTGCCTGTACTTCTGCAAAAAAAACAAGAACAGTGCCACGAAAAGGTAAGAGAACAGGAAAGGACGAACAAAAAGACGAAAGCGCAGAGCGAACAAGACAACAACCAGAGACAGGATGAGGGCAACCAGAGTCACCTTATCCTGCTCCCGACCGAGGCACACTGCTCGCGATAACAGGTAAAAAGTGGCAGTAAGCAGGACAACCTTCAAAACAGCCACCCCACCAAAGCCGCCGAGGGAATAACTCAGGTAGATGAGCAGGTCGGCAAGCCATTCTCCATTAAACTGTTCGGCACCAGAGAAGGTATAACTAAATTGATCGACAACGACGGGAGTCATCTTGTCAAGGATCTGTCTGCCAAGATTCAGATGCCACCAGAAATCATAATCAGCAACTTTCGTAACAACTATTCCCATCAGAAGAGCTGCAAAAGTAGAGATCAGAAACCAGCTAAAAACTCGATTATGTTGGCGGATTAAAGGACGCATATAATTACACCTAATCAAAAATTCAAGCATGAAATACTCTGGAGTTTAAGCCACAACGTGGACTACCCATAGAGAAAAACCAACAACATACGGATTGTTTTTAAACTGCACTTTAGACTGCTTTGAGGTCATAGTTGTAGACTAGCCTACAATATTTGGCTTAGATCAGCGACTGGCCTCCAGACCGCTTTCAAGCAGACAACAATCGACTCTACAGTTTATGCAAACGCGATCAATCAGACTGCCATCACACAAAACTGAATTGCTATAATAGCGCAGCCTAATTATCCGAATCACATATTCCTAATAAGTCTGAGTGGAAATTCAAGACGTGCCATCATAGCTCTCCATACATTTCCTGCATTATAGCGAAAACCATTTGCAGAGGTTGTAAAGAAATGTAATCCTGGAGCCTTGGAATATCCCAGGAGCACAAGTCGCAAGTAAATTAACTGCCGAGTCGAGAGTCGAGAGTCGAGAGTCGAGAGTCGAGAGTCGAGAGTCGAGAGTCGAGAGTCGACAGACTTTACAATACTTTACTCAAAGACAACAGCTCTTAAGCCACTCTTTAGATTCTTTTCTCTATAGTGGAATCAACAAAACGGAAAACACACCCACTCACAGTTTATCCCAGTACCTTTATCCCAGTACCTTTATCCCAGTACCTTTATCCCAGCACCTTTATCCCAGCACCTTTATCCCAGCACCTTTATCCCAGCACCTTTATCCCAGCACCTTTATCCCAGCACCTTTATCCCTGTGCCCTGCGCCCTGTACCCTTAACCTCCACGGTTGACTTTAGCGAAACGCAGAGCATAAACTGTCATCTAATCTCACAAATTAAGGGGCTGTCCCGAATGGCGCTAGTTTTAGTAGCCTTGGCAAAAGAACCTCTACGCCTGAGCCAGCGGTTAAATCCAACATAAAAGCAATATTGGCCTCATGATTACTTCAAGATTACACAGATTTTGATCCATAAATCAGGCAAATCGTGCGGTAATCTTGAGGCAAGAGATATTGTTAAGTTTTTGCGGACAGTAAGCCGTTAGTTGGAAAGTAAAAAGCTTCGTATCAGAGTGGAAGTTATGCTGAAACCTCTTAAGCTTAGTGCCATTCGGGGCTGTCCCTGTACGGACGGCCACCATTTTCTAAGGAAACCTTTTGAACATAGAAGTCAATATAGCTCTGGTCAGCCTGCTGGCCTTCGCAGTCCTCAGCAACATTCCCCTTGGCTATCTTCGCATGGGCACGCAAAAGTATTCGGTGCGCTGGTTTGTGTATATCCATCTGTCCGTTCCCTTCATTATCGGACTGCGCATTTCCAACAACATAAGCTGGCAGGTCATTCCTTTTTCAATTGCCCTTGCCGTTGCCGGACAAATGGTCGGCAGTCGTCTTTATCGTCGGAGTAAAAGGTGAGAAAGCCTCGTAGGCCGAAAATGAAGAGGGCCGCACTTGCCGGCGACCTGGTTGAAAAACTACTCAAAGGATTCGGCCTTGATGAGCGCTTGCAACAATATCGAGCTCTGATTATCTGGGAAGAGGTCGTAGGCCCACAGATCGCAGCCCGAACCCGCCCCATCAGAATCCGCGAGGGGATTCTTGAAATCAACGTTGATCAACCGACCTGGATGCAGCAACTCCAGTTGATGAAGCCAAAAATTCTTGCCCAACTCAACGCGGAACTCGGCAAAGCCACTATCAAGGACCTGTTTCTAAAACGCGGAAAGGTTCATATCCGTGCCGACAAAGAACCGGAACCTCCTCCGAAATGGAGGATGGTGCAGCTGGACGATAGTGAAAAAACAAAGATAAAAGAACTTCTGACTGGAATTGAGAATTCTGAGCTACGAGATGAAATGGAAAAATTTTTAATAAAACAGTCACGGCTGCTTAAGGCGGAAAAAAGCGGTTGAATTGCACTGCGTGCGCTGAATTGGCACGTTGATCCTTTGAAGCAAGCGAATCCCCTTAAAATGCACGTTGTGCGAGGGATTAGGCTGTGACTTTTTAATTGGCCCTTTGTGCCGTTGAATTTGTTTTTCAACTGTTCAACGCGCGCATCGCACTTCAACGATTCCGCAGGCATCAAGTCAACGGGCTCCGCCCCTACTGATACATCGCCAGAACTTCATCCGAGTAATCGCGCCCTTCCCCTTTGTAAATGACCAGAGAAGGCTCAACCCTCATTCCGGGCTTACCATTTTTACGCCCTTCGACCAAGACCATTCGGGCGGGCTCATCGATACGCGAATGGACCAAACGCAGGCGTTTTGGCTCGACTTTGGAGCATCGCATCTCCGCCAGAAGTTCTGGCAAACGTTCAGCAAGATAAACCATATAGAACCTGCCACCTGAATTGAGTAGAAATGCGGCCGCCCGCAAAAAATCGCTCAACCCTCCGTAAATTTCATGCCGTGCAGTACATCGTTCTCCATTTTCCGCGTTTCGTCCAGAGCTTTTTACCCGGTAGGGGGGGTTCGCCGTGACAACATCGCAACTCCCAGCAGACATAACTTCGTGCAATCCCCGTATATCTGCATGAACAATTTGGATAAATCCGTCCAAACCGTTCAACACAACTGAACGTCGAGCACGTTCAACCATTTGCAGTTGAATTTCAACGCCGGTGAGTTGCTTCGCTTCAATCCGGGACGACAAAAGAAGCGGGATGACACCATTTCCAGTGCCAAGGTCCACCACTCGGCTATTTTTTATGCTTGAGATGAACCCGCAAAGAAGAACAGGATCGAGGGAAAACCGATAGCCACTCTTTGCCTGCAGAATCTTAAACCCAACGGTGGTCAATTCATCCAAGGTGTCATCGCCTGCAGCTGGTGTAGTCAAGATGAAAGCACTTCCCAATCTGTTGATTTAACGATATGCCTGCGAGTCTGTTCACTGATCCAGGCGTTATAGAATTCCAGGGGGATATAGTTATCCGTTCCTGGACTCAACTCGTAAGTGCAACTTTGCACGGTTGGTTTAAGTGAGCAAGCTGCGGTCGCATCTATGCAGCCTGGACTGACCTTTTCGGGAATATATCTCATCATCCAAAAAAATTCAAACACCAGGGTAATAAGCAAAAGCCCCCGCAGCCCTACCCCTAGAATCCTACCTCCTTTGAGTGGAGAACTAGTGTCGTGTTAATGATGAAATGATGTAAATACAACGCCGTAATTTTTTGTGCCAGCAAGGCATGTCTTGAGTCACATAGTTGTAACTACGTGGCTTAAGGCATAACGAAGCAGGCGCGGAAAAGAACAAGTTGGATGCGTCAGTTTGTCGTTGACGCGGCACTAGCAACTTCGGAGGCACCGATGAACAACCAGTGGATTGAAGCCACTTTACTGGCAATCCTCATCTTCGAAGCTCGGAGCTACATAAGTTCTTGATTAGCTTTGAAGTTATAAGCTATTTTACCAAGCGTACGGATAAAGATTATGCATGAAATTCGTGCCATCCTTGAGATTCGGGGGTGCTATTTTCTTAACATCTGAGTCCAGTAGAATTAGAGCTAACAAAGGTTATTGGAGCGTTCATGAAATATGCGATTATCCTTCCTGCCTACAATGAATCTTTGACCATCGCCAAAGTCATTACTGATTTCCATGCGATCCTCCCTCAAGCCGAAATCTGGGTCATTGACAACAATTCCCAGGACGGAACAGGAGAGATTGCCAGAGCCCTTTTCAGTGAGAGCCGAATCCCTGGAGGCGTGCTATCAGAACGCCAACAAGGCAAGTCCTTTGCGGTGCGCAAGGCGTTCCGGGCCATTGAAGCGGACATCTATGTAATGTGCGATGCCGACTCCACCTATCCCGCTACAGAGTTGCCGCGCATGATAGAAATTCTCCAGGAAACAGGCGCGGATATGGTCGTGGGTGATCGTCTCACGAAAGGCCATTATATGGAATCGACCCGGCGTCTTTTCCATCGCAGCGGCAACAATCTGGTTCGGTTCCTGATCAACTTTCTCTTCAAAGGTGATCTTTCCGATATCATGTCCGGCTACCGGGTGATGCGTAAAAGTCTGGTCAAGCACTTCCCCTCTCTCAACAGCGGTTTCGAGTTGGAAACCGAGCTCTCGATCTTTACACTGGAACGGCGGTTCGACATTATTGAGCATCCCGTCGACTACCTGAGTCGGCCAGAAGGAAGTTTCTCAAAGTTGAGTACCTACCGCGACGGTTTCAAGGTCTTGAAGTTGATCTTATTCCTGTTCAAGAACTATCGTCCACTCAAGTTTTTTGGAACGCTGGCCTTGGTGTTCTTTCTTCTAGGCCTCGCTACGGGAATCCCGGTGGTCGTTGAGTTTTCCCGCACCGGCCTGGTTTATAAAATCCCGTCAGCAATTCTCGCCACCGGAATGATGCTGCTGTCTGGACACTTCCTCAGCCTGGGAGTCATGATGGACTCTATTGCCAATTATCATCATCAGCTATTCGAGATCGAGATGAACAAGTATCCTGAACATGACGGACCTCCAAAATGATGCGAAACCTTTTCAAAAAACTCGGTGGCCGAGCGTTACTTGCCGCCCTTCTCGTCAGCGCTTTGATCTTAGCGCTCAAGCAGATCGCCGACGTTGATGCCCTGCTGCACCTGAGCCTGGGTAAGCTTTTCTGGACAATGCAGGGCTTCCCGGACAACGAGGTGTTCTGCTACCCAGCAAATGAAACGCCTTTTTTATATACTTCCTGGTTCTTTGCTTTGAGTAGCTTCCTCACCTGGAAGTTATTTGGCTTTTATGGATTGTCTCTTCTCGTTGTTTTGTTTACGGTGCTAACCGCTTGGGTGCTGTTCCGAGATTCTGGGCTTTTATCGAGAGAAGATGGTCATTTAATAAGAGTGGGAGTGGTTTTCATTGCTTTGATGCTGGCTGAAGACCGCTTCGTTTTTCGTCCGGAAATTGTACTAGCCCTTGTTTTTTCCGCAGCAGTCTGGATATTGGGCCGACACGCCTTCACTGGTGAGCGGAAAACCTTGTGGCTGCTGCCACCCATATGTCTGCTCTGGGCGAATAGTCATTCCAGCATCACTCTCATGCTCGTACCGTTTGGGGCCTTCGCAGCCTATCTTTTCTCAGAACGGATTCTTCTTCGTAAATCTGCAGATACAACCTCTCGCAAGGAAACGGAAAATCGCCTGATATGGGTGTGTTTCTTCTTTGCCCTGTCGCTTCTGGCAGCGCTTTTAAACCCTAATTTCATGGATCAGTTCCTGCTTGCCCAGGACGTGATGTCGAATAGCTGGTACAAACAGTCGATCATCGAACTGCAACCACCACGCGCCAAGGAACTTCTCGTTATCGGGCCTGTGTTTGCCGCATCAGTCATTCTTTCCATACTGGCTTTGCGGCGTCGAGCGATTCCTTACGTGCTGATCAGCATTGCACTACTATACGTCTCGCTCCAGGCAATTCGATTTTTCGAATTCTTTTGTCTCATGCAAGCGCCGATCATTGCACGGTCCATAACGGTACTGGTGCCACAACGCTGGCAGAAATTATGCGCTGGGAAGATCATCACAATCGCCGCGGTTCTCTTAATACTGGTTTTGTCTGGCATGAAAGCCGGCAGTATTGCTCCTTTTGAGAGGGATGTGATTTCCTCTGAGCGCTTCGGCTTTGGTTACAACCTCAAGGTCGACCATGGACAAGCAGTTAACTTCCTGCAAGAAAATGGCATTTCCGGCAGGGTATTCAACGTTTTCGAGGATGGTCAATCCATCATCTGGTATGGTTGGCCGGACCTGACAGTCTTCATAGATGGTCGCGGGGCAATCCCGGAACAGTTGCTCGATGCCTACTCAAAGGCTTTTCAAGATCCTAGCGAAATGAGTAAGTTACAGGCTCAATATGGGTTTGAGACTCTGCTTTTTGGTAGAAACGAATCCATGGAGATTAACCCGCACGGCATGGAAAGCTATTTCTTTAACCCGGACTGGTCCCTTGTTTACTTCGACAAGAACAGTTATGTGTTCCTGCGCAAAGAAGGTCCTTACGCCAAGCTCATCACCCAAAATGCTTACCGTTATGTGATCCCCTTTGCAGGTCCCGGAGCTTATGAGCAGTTCTTTAAAACCAACCCCAACTATGCCAAAGGCTTGATTACCGATCTGGAGCGTGCCGCTACGAAGACTCCGTTTGACATACTTCTCACGGGGATCGGCTACTACACCGTTGGTGAATACAATAAAGCGGAACAACTACTGGGTCCTGTCAAAAGGGCTTCCGGAATATCTCTGCTCTACTATGGACATGTGCTTAAGGAGTTGGGTCGCACTCAAGAGGCAAAAGCAGTTTACGAGGAAGGTGCGCGGCGCTACCAAACACAAAGTTTCCTTGATGCGTTGTCCGGCCTGACCGGCAATACAAAAGTTACCGCCTTGCTGCAGCAAGCTGGTGCGATGCTGAACAGTAATGACTACACCGGCGCCCGCCAACTCCTGATACAGGTCCTTGAAATCGAACCTAACAACGTACCCGCGTTGGCAAATCTCGGCTATTGTGAACTTGACAGTGGAAATTTTGAAGATGCGGAAAAGCAGTTTGAGGCCGCCCTTGCCATCAAACCAGATTACGACGTAGCGCTCTATGGTCTTGGCCTGACAGGTGTTCGTCGGGGACGGCCTGATTTGGCCGTTGCTAGCTTCAGCAGATATATTGAAATCAAGAAAAGCGGCCCGTATTACGAAAAAGCCAAGGCGTACATTGAAAAATATGCAGAAGCTCAATAGCTAGAGACAATGAACGACCTCACAGCTTGCTGCGAGGTATCAACAGCCTGTAACTTTTGCTGTCAACACAATCGGAATCGATTTTTAGCCGCGACCAGAATCTACGAAAATCTATAAGGGCAAAAACCTTGATCATGTGTTTGGGTTTAAACAATAAACCTTGATAGACTTTCATTGCGGCCAATTAAGCCTTTGACCCTAAGCTTCCGGTTAAAGACTCGACCAGAACCTTTATTTAGCTGCGATGAAGATCTATGAAAAGCTATAAGGGCAAAAAGCATGAACTGGTCTTTAAATACCGTTTGCTACACGCCTGACCTTGACCTTCTCTTCCCCAAAGTTGATGAGCAATGCAAGTTTTTTTCCTGAGGCCTTCAGATAATTCTGACATTGCGCAAAGTGAATATTCTCAATTGCCCTAACAGCCTTCAACTCGACGACGATATCGTTCTCAACAAGCATATCCGCAAAATACTCGCCAACGACCTCGCCTGCATAACGAACCTTGATTGGTTTCTGTGTTTCGACATTCAGACCAGACGCAACAAGTTCTATGGCCAGTGAATTTTCATAAACCTTTTCAAGAAAGCCACAGCCCAGAATACCACCAACCTTGTATGCACTGCCGACAATCACTTTGTAGTGGTCAACTATTTCCGGACAGTAAAATAAGTTTTTCTTCCGCCGCGGTTGGCGTCATACCACCATTGCTCTGATGTGGCCGGTACCAGTTATAGTAATCCATCAAATAATAGCCAATGTC
>JARUHP010000028.1 GCA_030005635.1 Deltaproteobacteria bacterium IMCC39146 | reverse complement strand
TACTTGAATGCATTAAAACCGCTGAAAATCAATAACCGTCGCGTCCGTTTCTTTCCCTACCTGATCGTGAGGGAAACCGGACAATTCATTTGCTAACAAACCGGACAGTTCTATTTGTTGACAACAGCTGAACGCCATCGAGGACTAATCCTGCTGCCGACTAGGTTTTGCTGGCAATAAATGACCTGGTAGCTAGCTACCAGGTCGATCTGGACCAAAACTTTCACCACAGAGTCACAGAGGACACAGAGAAAAAAGGCAATAAAAAGGCCCCTGGGGAATCCCAGGGGCCTTGGTGACTCAACTTTGGATTTTCTTATTCGACGGTAACTTCAGCATCTTCGATGATGACATCGTATGCGTAGCCGTAGCCGAAGTCCTTGTCGATGACGACAACGCCGCTTACGACAACGGTGTCGCCCATCTTGGCCGAAGCACTGGTGGTGACGGTCAGATCGCTAGTGCCCTCTGCGCCTGTGCCATCCTGAAGATGAATCCAGTTCTTGCCCATGATCTCGGGGGTGAACTTGACAACTTTGCCGCGTACAGAGACCGACTTGCCGGCAAGTTCAGCTTTCTTGGTGAACATGTCCTCGACAGTAACGCCACCTTCTGCGGCAGTAATACCAGAGAGGTCAACAGTTGTTTCTTCAACAACAGTTTTGCCACCATCCATCGAAGGATGATCAGAGGGCATATCGCCGCTCAGAGCCTGTGCGCCGCCAACCAGAACGGATGGAACGAAGTAGACCATGTCAAAGGTGCGATCGAGGGTCTTGCTGTGATAGTCAGGCATCGGCATGCCTTCGGGGACGACAACATCGTCACCAACCTGAACTGCAAATTGAGGTGCTGCGGCCCAGAACTGCTCGGCACCTGTGTCAATCTGAACGTAGGTGTAACCAGCAGCGTCCATGGTTTCAGTGACTTTGCCAGTTTTACCAGGGGCGGCTTCAGGTGCTGCTGCAGGAGCTGTTTGTGCAGAAGGTTTGGCTGCTTCTGTTGTAGGAGCAGGAGTGTCTTCACCGCAACCGGCGAGAAGGGTGAGTGAGAAAGTTGCGATGCAGAACAGAGTCATCAGTTGTTTCACGAGTAAGGTCCTCCGATACTAAAAGGTAATGTCCGGGCATTATGCCCACGTGGGTTAAATGTTTCAAACACAATTTAAATATATATCACACACTCTAAGAACTCAGCAAGCCCTACTGAACTGTTGTGCGATGATAATTTTGTGTAAGGCAAAAAAGATTCTCAGCGAGTTCCTCGGTTAGTGCTTCAGGCTTCATCTGCCACTCCCAGTTTCCGGTTGCGCGACCAGGGGTGTTGAAGCGTGATCCGCTGTCAAGACCAAGAATGTCCTGGCAGGGAATGATGCAGAGTTTGGCAACACTGGACATGGCCAGACGAATCAACTCTTGCGGCATCTTCGGCCTGTTTAATTGGAGGTATTCCCGTACCTGATCTTTCTGCTCTCTTGAGAGCTCTCGCCACCAACCCAGCGTTGTGTTGTTATCATGGGTCCCAGTGTAGACAACGCTGTTGGCGATATGATTCTCTGGCAGGTAGGGATTATCCGGTCCGGAATCAAAGGCAAACTGCAGGATTTTCATGCCGGGCAGGCCAAAGTCATCACGGAGTTTTTCTACCTCAGGCGTTATGATGCCAAGGTCCTCGGCAATGATCGGCAAATCATTATTGTGCGAGAAGAGTTTTGTAAAGAGTTCGCGTCCCGGGACGTCCTCCCAGTGGCCATTGACGGCGGTCTTCTCCTTCGCAGGGATCGACCAGCACGCCTGGAAACCACGAAAGTGATCGATTCTGACCAGGTCACTACACTTCAGTTGATACTCGAAGCGTCTTTGCCACCAGTGAAAATCTTCTTCCGCAAGACGGTCCCAACGGTAAAGAGGGTTGCCCCAGCGTTGCCCGGTTTTACTGAAATAGTCCGGTGGAACGCCGGCCACGGCCAGCGCCCGACCTTTCTCATCCAACTGGAAGAGGTACTGATTGGCCCAGACATCGACTGAGTCGTAAGCAACAAAGATAGGAATGTCACCAAAAATTCTAATGCCTTTGCCGTTGGCATAATCTTTCAGAGCGGACCATTGCTCGCTAAAAACGAATTGCTGATACTTGTGTAACAGACACCTTTGGGAAAGCTCTGTCCGATAAGCGTCCAGGGTCTGTTGCTGTCGGGTGCGCAGGTCCTCTGGCCATTCAAACCATGCCTGTCCAGAGAATTCCTCCCGCAAGGCCATAAAGAGGCTGAAGTCATCGAGCCAGTCTGACTGCTCTATGCAGAAAGACTCGAAAGCGTCTCTTCGGGGACATTGGGACGCCTTTAAAAAACTCTGCCCAGCTTCCATGAGAAGGTCGTTTTTGACCTCCTGTACCTGACCAAAGTCCAATGCCATGCTTTTTTTGATGGCCTGGTCAAGGTCTGAACGCTCAAGCTCTCCGCTGTCGACCAGTTGTTGAAGGTCAATCAGGGCCGGATTGCCTGCAAAGGCTGAGAGAGCGTTGTAGGGAGAGTGGCCGTATCCGGTTGGCCCCAGGGGTAAGATCTGCCAGACGCTCTGCCCTGCCTTGGTGAGAAAGTCGATAAAAAGACGCGCCTCTTTGCCAAGGTCGCCAATCTTGAAAGGGCCCGAAAGGGCCGTTGGGTGCAGCAGAATTCCACTTGACCTTTGCATAAAGCTAAATCTCCTGTGAGCGAATTATGCCACAGGTAATCGTTTGAACAAGGATGATTTTTTTTGGATATTCATGTTTGGCAATAACGGTTTTCTGTCAAAAGCTTATAGCTGTTGGCCGTTTAAAAGAATTAATGTATATTCCAAATCGCCTGCTAATTTCTATCTGGCGCGCTTTTATTCTCTGTAATTGACATGATCCGTGACTAACGGGGCCCTGCATGCTGCGCATCAAGCTACTTCGCAATCTACTTTTTCTTTCTCTGGCGATTACGATTCTCTTGCCGGGTTACGAATATCTTGTTCTCCATCCATCCTACAAAAACCTATTAACCGAAGAAACTGAGAATGAAGCTGTACGCTACGCCAGTTACATGGTGCGCACGCTCGGGCTTGAGAACCAATCTCTGATTAAAGACCGACTCCCCGAAGCTCTGGCTGAAAGCTTGCAACCGGTCAAAAGAGATAAACAATTGCTCAAGCTGCGTATTTTTTCGTCTCTTGGAGAAATTATTTTTTCTACAAAAGCTGATGAGATAGGCACCTTAAATGAAAAGACTTACTTTCATGAGATTGTTGCCAAAGGGCAGGTCTACTCGAAGGTTGTTCAGAAGGATCGGAAGACTGCAGACGGTGCAACGACCAAGATAGATATTGTTGAAACTTATGTCCCCTTTATGGCGAACGATTCCTTTGGCGGTGCGATCGAGGTTTACTACGATGTAACCGACAGTATCGACAAGGTTAAGGCCATCTCTTTTCATTCCATTTTTACGGCAGCGTTGCTGTCTCTGGTGTTCTTGGTTGCTATCGGCATCGCTCTTAAGCGGGCTTACTTGAGTTTCCAGGAGAGAGATGCCGCAGAGGAGTCCCTGAAGGTTGCCAATGAAGCCCTTGAGGAAAGGGTTAATGAACGGACAATAGAGCTCTCGGATGCCAACGAACAACTGATTGAGCAAATTGCCGAGCGGACCCATGCACAAATAGCTCTGGCAGGTGCAATGGAGGACATCAAGGTCGACCGGGAGAAACTCAATGGCATCCTGAGTTCGGTTCCTGATGGTGTCGTCCTTACAGACAACGCCTTGAATGTTTTGCATATGAACGCGACCGCAGAGCGGATTCTCGACACACCACTTGAAAAAGTCCTGGGACAGCCGATAAGTCAGATCAATGACGAAGTCGATTTCTACAAGAGAGTTTCTCAGACGCTCAATATCACCCATAGGCCACGTTCTTTTGATCTTGAAATGTCGAGAGAGAACTCAAGCTACTCAGAGATATACCAGGTGCGAGTGTCTCAGATGGTGGCTGATGAGGAAGAAGAGTCTCCAGGTGTCATTCTGCTGCTGCGTGATGTCACCAGAGAGCGTGAAGTTGAACGAATGAAGAGCGCATTCCTCGGCATGGCCACCCACGAATTGAATACCCCGCTGACAACAATTATCGGCTACAGCGAACTGCTTACTTCGCCAGAAACAGCTGACAATTTCAGCGATGAACAGAAGCGAGACTGTCTGTTGCTGATCCACGAAAAGGCTCTCTCCTTGGGAGGACTGGTCGATGACCTGCTTGATGTAAGCCGAGTGGAGTCTGGTCGTCCTCTTGTTTTGGATTATAAGGCGTTCGATTTTGATGGTATGATTCGTGAGGTTGTGGACATCTACGATGGTGAAGATGCCTTGCATGAATTCACGGTCACTCAGGTGGGGAAGACCTCGCAAATCATCGCCGATCGCTTGCGTTTAAAGCAGGTTGTCGATCATCTGATCAACAATGCTGTTAAGTATGCTCCCGAGGGGGGGCGTGTCACTGTGGCGTTGAACCTGAGCGACAATAAGTATGAACTCAACGTAGAAGACGAGGGGATAGGCATGGACGAAGGCCAGCTCGTTCACGTTTTCGATCGTTTTTATCGCGCGGATTCTTCCGATACCGCGGTAAAAGGTGTCGGCTTGGGAATGAGTATTGTGCGCAATATCGTCCTGGCTCACCATGGTGATATCCAGATCGAAAGCCAGCTCGGCGAGGGAACAAGGGTCATGGTCTCTTTGCCAATAGCACCACCTGAAGGACAACTTGAAAGTCCCCTGCCTTTTTCAGCTCCCGACTAATACGAGTAGACTCCTGTCAAGAGAATGATAAATTTAGAAATAGTCTGGACTCATCGTAAGACCTTAAGGATGAATACTATTTATACGTATAATTATGGCCACCAGGAAATGGGTGGCCTTTTATTGTTTGTTAGGGTCTGTAAAGAGTCTTTTCAGAGCTTTGGGTTGGACATTATCCCAAGAGATTCTTTCAGGAATGTTTTGTGGTCCCTGAAGATCGCTTATTGACAAGGAAGACCTGCACCTTATGCTTTTTACCTGTCAGGAGACATCCCTGCGGCTTTTTTTCATATAGGCGTTCACTTATTATGCGTTATCTCCAAATTAGTAAATGCTTACTCGAAACATTTGCCTTTTGGTTTTGGCTTGGACTATGGGTTTTTGGCCTTGGTTTGATTCTTGTCGGAGGTCTGCGCTGGTGGTATGGAGATCATTTGCTCCCAGTGCGGTTGTGTGCCTACCTTATGCCCTGGCTTCTGATTGGGACCTTAGGAGGAATTGGTGCTTCTTTGTTAGCAGGTCGTCACCCGTTGGCCCTGCTCTTAGTCGCGCCGACTCTGTTTATCATCGTAACCTATGCCCCTCTTTTTCTTCCAGGGCAAGAGAGGCCCCATGATGGACTTAACTTAAAGGTAATGAGCTACAATGTGTGGCGAGAGAATTCAAATATCCATGCAATTGGTGAGGTAATCCGTAAACAAAAACCGGATTTGATTCTTCTTCAGGAAATACATCTCGACAAGTTGAGAGCATTGATCGCAGAACTCGATGATTTATATCTCAATGAACCCTATGTGACTTTTGAAGAACGTAAGCTTCAGGCCATGATCAGTCACTTTCCCCTCAAGCGTGTGGATGCAGGGCATGAAAAGGGGAGGGCGCAGAAGGCTATTCTCTCGACACCTAAGGGAGCGATAACAGTTCTTAACGTTCATCCCTCTCGTGGTAGGTGGCAGCGAAGACACCAACAAATGATGACTTTGATTGCAGATGATATTGTTGGAGATAGCAATCCACTGATTTTAGGTGGAGATTTCAACACGACCGATCAGTCGCAAACATATCGGTTGTTTGGCCCAATGCTTAAGAATGCACATTGGCAAGCAGGGTGGGGCTTTGGTTTTACTTATCCGACAACTACTGTCAAGCTTTTGAGAAAATTGCCCCTTCCTACTCTCGTCCGCATTGATCACATCTTTCATAGTAATCACTTTGTTACGCAAAAGGCTTCGACGCTTTCCGATCAAGGAGGTTCGGATCATTTCCCAGTTATTGCTGAATTGATACTCAAAAGCGAAAGACCTGATCTGGGTAACTAGTAACTTGTAACTCATAAAATGTCGCAAAACTGCGACGGGATTTGGCGCACTAACAAGGCGTGGCTGAGAGCGCTTAGTGCCGCTATGTAACCGAAGCCACAACGCAGTTGGCGTGCCAAAGAACAAGCAAGATGCGTTAGCTTATGGGTTACACGGTACTAGTAATTTGTCTTGTTTTTCATCCGTAAAATGTTTGTCAACCGGCCTCCAAATTTAACCAAGCAGACAAGTCATCCGGAAGCTGGAGTCAAAAGGCAGCACCTTTTCTTTTGTCTATGAAGCCAGGCCTTGTGGTTACGAGAGTTACCGACACCTCAGCAACAAAGGCTATGATTGTATTCTTGTCGCCCCCTCAATGATTCCCAAACAAAGGGGCAACCGTATCAAGAACGACCGGCGTGATGCAGCTTAAAGACCAAAAAATAAAAAGATATGATAAAGAAAGGAATGGCCATCACAGCCCATCCGAAAGCACCATTTACACCAAGCAAAAAGTCATCCAAATCCCTCTAACTATTGCGAAAATGGCCTAAAAAAAATTGACAAACGAAACCTAACTGGTAGCTTTAAGTTGTGGTTAAATCCTTCAAATTTTGGCAAGATTGTACTGCAGTCCAGGTTTGGACTTTTTTTTGTTTTGGACAAAATTAACGATGAGATTGATAACCTTGAGTGATTGTTATCATCAAGAAGGAGGAGAATGATGCGCTTGTATACTCTATGCATACTGATCATAGTTTTGGTGTTGTCTACGGGGAATGCGTGGTGTCAGGAAACCGAAACTGTGGCCTTGACCGACGCGACGGCAGAGTCAGTAGATGTCGCCGTTCCGCCAATTGATGTGGTGGATACAGTAGGTATAGGTACAGAAGGATATGGGTCACCTGTAAGAAGTGACCGGATTGTCTCTGGAGAGGTCCTTGGTACCCGCTCTGGCTCTGTCCATCCATTCTTGTCAGTGGGCGGATTCTACACCGACAACCTGTTTGAGACGAACGGGAACAAGAAGTCAGACAAAGTTGCCGTTATCACTCCCGGCATTTGGTTTGCTTTGCCAGAAATGCGACAGAAATTGATAGAAGTCGACACTATGAACACGGCCCCCGGTGGGCTTGCCTTGAGTCGCTTTCGTACAGAAGGCACTCGTCGCTTTCAAGGATATGCTCTCTACCGAGCTGATATTCGCAAACATGATAAATACTCAGACGATGACCGAACCGACCACCGCGCTGAAGGGTCTTTTAAGGTTAACCTCAGAGGCGGTCTCTCTCTGGAGATGCTTGATGTCTACGAAATCAACAGAGACCCATATGGAACGGGTGGAACGCCTGACCGTAAGCTTGATAAGTTCGATGCAAACCTTTATAAGACTATTCTTGTCTATCAGTTCACGCCGAAAACGTCGTTGCGGTTAGATTATGGCAATTACTACCTTGATTACGATAAAGATCGGAACCAATATCGCAATCGATCCGATAACACCGTCTCAGCATATCTTTTTTACGACCTGACACCCAAAACTTCAATTTTCGTTCAAACTGAATATATCTCTATTGATTACGATGAGGACATCAACAGTGATAGCGATGTGATGAATTATTTCATTGGTGCCCAAATGAGAACCTCTAAAAAGTTGCGTGGTCGAGTAAAGGTTGGTTATGGCGGCATGGACTATGATGACGGCAATCTGGATGATCGGAATGAATTTCTAGCTGAGGCCCGCCTGGATTATTTTTTTACTCCCAAAACATCCATCTACCTGAGGGGTAGTCGCGGATTAATCGTGAGTGATTCCATAGGCACAAACAGTATCCTCTCCTACCGAACTCAGCTTGGCTACCGGCAGCGCTTCACGCCAAAATTACGCGGGGAAATGGCGTTCAATTACGTGAGCAATAATTATGAGGATAACATTCTTGTTGGTATAGATGCCGACAAACGCCACGATAAGGAATATGGCTTTGTTGCAGCCGTCGGTTATACCGTCACTCGTTGGCTAAACGCCAGCGTCGGCTATGAATATGAAGAACGCGACTCCAACCTTGACAACAATGACTATACGAGTAACAGGGTCTTTCTGCGTTTGACTGCAGCCCTTTGATAAACTCCCTAGGGTCGTGTCAATGATGAAATGACGTAAATACAACGCCGTAATTTTTTGTGTCAGCAAGGCATGTCTTGAGTCACATAGTTGTAACTACGTGGCTTAAGACATAATGAAGCAGGCGCGGAAAAGAACAAGTTGGGTGCGTCAGTTTGTCGTTGACGCGGCACTAGTGGACAAAACTATTTTCATCGACCCACTTATAAATCTTGGCGTGGGCCGTGGTCAATTGCAGAAAAAAATAAAGAGTACCTTCTGCATAGAGCACTCTAGAATGCATGGGCTAGTTATCTAGGACAGCCCTATCTTTTAACTTTGTGGGGGGGGGGGCACGGGGTCGGAGTCCCAAATCCTCTCGCTACGACCAAATTTTTCAATCAAAAAGGCCACCCATTTCTGAGTGGCCTTTTTGCGTTTTCGGTTTGAACGAAATGCTGATGTCTATTGGGCGATTGTGCTGCCAAGAGTGGTAAATTCCTGGGTGAGGCTTTCGTAGGGATTGCCCTAATTGTCGACGGCAACAATCTTCCAATAGTACTGTGTTCCAGGTTGCAGTTCAGTAATCTGGTATTCCGTGTCGTAAATGTCGGTGACAACATTCGTGAACAAGGGTGACGTTGGGTCAGGTGCTGCCTCGCCCGGGACCGATGTGTCTGGGACCGATGTGCCAGGTGAAATTCCTGCATCGTCACCACCTCCACCGCCACCACCGCAGCTTGCCTGTAGGGCAAAAATCCCGATACAGAGTCCAACGCGGACCGGACGCCAGACACGTTTTGCACGGCTGGAACGGATTAGCATCAGCAATGACAACAGGATTGCCGATGGTACCGTAATATTCATTTTGAACTGTGGCCAGTTGGAATTGAAGGTGACGGGAGCAGTGACTGCCATAGGGCTGACATCCAAATTAGGATTTGTACCGTAAAAAAGGTCAAAGGACACGTTGTAGCTTTCCGGAGGCTGCTCCCACTCAAAAGTGGCTACCATGTCGATGGCAACGTTGTCGGTCGGCGTGAGAAGGTAGGGGATCCATTCACTGGCGACAATGTCCGAGAAACTGCTTTCAGTTTGAGTTTCATTAACGGCAGTTGCTGTGAAATAATAGATGCTGCCGTCTTCCGGCAGGTCGAGCGTAAGAGAAGTAGTGGTTGAGACATCAACGAAAATTGGCGAGGACCCTTCCGACAGGCTTGTTCCATTAAATGGAAAAGCAGGAGTGTCGGTCCGGTAATAGATATTATAGCCGGCGACCTCGGGTTCGGTGTTCTGGTCCCAGGCCAAGGTAACATTTTGTGCAGAGCACTGGGTGACTGTAGCGATGAGCATAAGAATGCACAGAGAAAGTAGTTTGGTTGTTTTTTTTATTTTGGTTTGGCTGAGCGATGAAACGGTGGGGGAGAATTGTTGTCAGCGCTCTCTTTCTTTTGTATTTATTTTTTGTGATCCTTTTGTATTATTTCTTGAGAAGTTCTTTTGCGAAGTTGATGCCAAGGTTTGTGCCGAATCCTTCAAACCCCTGAAATGACGTGCTGAAAAATTTGTGGAAGGACTATTCTTAAACTTAGGTTGCTTGTATTTTGTGTGTTTTTAACAACATTTGACCTAAACGTATGGTACCTGTGCCACAGAATGAGAGTTTTCAACATTTGCAACATAATGTGCGTATGCCGGTTGCATATGTCAAAATTGTATAAGGTGATAGGTATTTGATCTTCGACGGTAATGCCGACGGCACAAAAAAGGTTATCTGTGCACGCCATTATCCATTGACAACTAATGGGTTGGTGAACAGCCGAAAATTTCTGTTGCTTGTCAAATATTCTCAAAATTCACGATTGATTTTTCTGAGCTTATTGATGTTTCAGGATCCATGAGACAGCCCAGCTGTTGGCACGTTGAGCTAAGCAGCAGGCTTGGCTGAATCGATAAAAACCGACTTCCCGTTGAACAAAATACTGCGGATTCAAGTAGTAAGTGCAACTTGAATTCGCGTTAGAAGTTATGGCCGGATTGACGGAACATTAGCCGCTCTCGACAAAGTCACCCGGAAGCTGGAGTCAAAAGGCAGCACCTTGTCTTTTGCCTATGAAGTCGGACCTTGTGGTTACGAGATTTACCGACACCTCAGCAACAAAAGCTATGATTGTATCGTTGTAGCCCCCTCAATGATTCCCAAACAAAGCGGCAACCGTATCAAGAACGACCGGCGTGACGCCCAGATGCTGGCGCGATTGCACCGGGCCGGTGAGTTAACCAATATCTACGTTCCTTCAATAGAAGAAGAAGCGATGCGGGATCTCACCCGTGCTCGGGAAGAGGCCAAGTCGGTAGAGAGGGACGACCGTCCTTACTCTTGTCGGAAGCTCAGATAGAAGGAAGGAATCTCAACCAAAAGGATGAACAGTTCTGATACCTAAGAATAACTCAGGTGTGATGCAGCTTGAAAACCAAAGACTACAAAAAATAATAATAAGTTTCGACCTCCTTGAATTCTTATGTATCTACGTTAAAAGTACCTATAAGTTAGCCATTTGTAATTATTTTATTCATAAACTCGGGTTCTGCCATAGCTGAAGAGGAGGGTGACTATGATAGTCAAATTAGCCCCCATCGTTGTTGTTTTGTCTGTTATGTTTTGTTCTCCTGCCTCAAAGGTCTCTCCTGCTGTAAGTCTTCAAAAAGAAATGGCACCTTCTGTTCCTATGGTTGTGCTTGGCCCGGACGATGTAATTGATGTGAAGTTCAAATTTTTGCCTGAGCTTGATTCTCAGCAAAGTATACGACCTGATGGAAAAATATCTTTACAAATGGTCGACGAGAGGAAAATGGTCTCTGCCATTGAATGTTCTCTGGTCTGTTAGAAAACTCAAGGGTTAAGGAAGGTAAAGGAGGATAACCATGAAAAAAACAAATTGGCTTCACCTTGCGGTAGTCTTTTTGTCTGCCATGGGATTTCTTGCATTGACAGGTTGCGGTGGTGGTGGGGGTGGGGGTGATGGTGAGGGTGAGGGTGTCTCAAGCTCTCCGGGGACGACCACGCCCGCTCCGGCGCCAACTTTTAGCATTGGCGCCACAACATCCGGGGTTCTCGGACAGGGGTTGGTATTGCTAAACAATGGGACTGACGACCTGGTAATCACAGAGGACGGATTCGATAGATTTTCGAGCCGTTTAGAGGAAGGGAGTTCTTATAACGTCACAGTTTCTTCTCAACCGAGTTTACAAGAGCAGGTTTGCGAAGTGATTAATGGTAACGGTATTGTTGTGACTGACGACATAAGAGACGTGCAAATAAGGTGTGACACTGCTTTTCAGGAATCATTTGACAACGAACAGCTGAACCCCGCCTTCTGGAGCACAACAGGAGAATTCAGCAGGCCGCTGGTTAATGGATCATTGGAATACAACTTGAGCTCATCCAGTGGTTTCGCCGGCGACTACATACGATTCCTTGACGAGACCTGCGGAATGATATCCGTAGCCACTACTATTACGGATGCATTCGGGACTGGGACAGGTAGTAAAGGGTATGGTACGCGACTTAACAGCTGCGGATACCATGCAAGCGCCGCTGGTGAAGCCGAGGGGAACAAGACCGGGGACGTCAATGCTGCGATAATCTTACGCAATGCTGAAGCATTTTTCCATGTCTACAAATGCCTGAACGATGATTGCAATAATATTGAAACGATTGAAAATCTTACCCAGGGTATTGAAGGTTTCGTTAAACTTGGAGACGTACCAGTAGGCTCAACTGCTAACCTCCTAATTGACTGGAACACTATTGTCCCCAATCAGTTTACGTTCCAACTGAACAATGGTGAAGCAATGTCCTTTGATCCAGTAGCGGCAGGTGCGAATATCGATGCTACTACTCCTAATGTCATCGATAAGTATCTAGGGATAAGAGTAAATCACTCCGATCCAAACGATAGTGTAAATATGACTGCAACTTTTGACGATATCATCGTTAATGGAAGCCCCTATGATGATTTCGATAGTGACACATACTTGAATGGGTCACTTTGGTCAAAAACCTACGGACAGCTAAAGCTTGATGCCGGAAGACTTCTCCTGGAGACAGGACAAGAATTTGTGGACAATTCGGGTGCAGACAATAGATATCATGATACAAGTTATACGTCCATTGATGGCCTCATTCCCAATGTCGCTATTGCTCAAGCAGACATCACCCTGGATTCTTTAACAGCTTTGGTAGACCAAGGCGGAACCCCTGCCGAAGTCAGTGCGCTACTCGAAATGACGTTTCGTCCTCCCGCTTTAGATAAGAAGGATTTAACTGATACCTTTGTGTTTCAGGCTATTCTGGCAGAAGAGCCACTGGGTCTTTTGGCCAGGGTCTCAGCGACAGGATGTGCCGATTCACAGTGCAGTACAAAGTATCCACTTCCAGATGCAGATCAAACCTTTGCGGCCCCCATCAATAAAGGCGAGACATACAACTTTACAATTGAACGGATGGAAGATGGGAATATCGGAATAACCCTGAGTGCCGCAAATGGTGGAGATCCCGAGACCCTGATTCTCGACATGTCAGCCGTTTCAGAATTTGCAAACACAGAATTCGACAGGCTG
Source organism: Deltaproteobacteria bacterium IMCC39146 (assembly GCA_030005635.1). Taxonomy (GTDB): domain Bacteria; phylum Desulfobacterota; class Desulfuromonadia; order Desulfuromonadales; family BM103; genus M0040. Next base: position 34,630 of record JARUHP010000028.1, on the reverse strand, counting down.
AGATTAAAAAGTCGGACTCGGGGAACAGATTTGCCAAGTGAAGAAGCTTTTGTTCGCGCCTACTTCGACAATTTTCGATTGGGCAGTTTTTAATATGGAGGTTTTGACACATACACTAACATGTAGCACGGTAGTCGCAACTCGACCTGGCGAGCCAGAAGGTTGGGCGGTCACTACTCTTTGAGAGGGGTTGCTGTAAAAAATCCCTATGCCGTGTTTTTCTCTAGGGTTCGTTCCAATTATCTTCTTTCTGGCGGAGTTGCTTGATGAATAAGCAGGTTCGAAACTTGAGTTCGGGGTTTTTGAGGTCATGTAACTTTTTCCCAGAACTCTCCGCACTTGAGATCAGAGGAACACGCTTAAGTTACCGGCAGCTATACGATAAAGCGGCGTCTCTTTCCGCGACATTACAGCTAAGAGCTGAAACACCTCATTCCAACCTTACCGCTGTATTCGCGTACCGCTACGAAACGGCTTTTAGCGGGATACTGGCGGCCCTATTCAGCGGAGATGGCTATCAATTTAAAGTTGATGCTCACAGCCTCACTCGTTTTCCTAGATCGTCGAAATGGGGGTAGCATTCTAAAACTTACGACTTTTGATGAGCAATAGCTGTCTCATTACGACATATTCAAAAAGCAATTTAATGCACATAATCATGGCCACCTGGAAACGGGTGGCCATTTATTATTTGTCAGAGTCTGTAAGAATTACCAATCGCCCCATCGCTGATCCAGGCAAATTAAACTGGAGCAACTTATCAGACGGATAGTACAACTTTCAGTAATATCTATACGGCGTGGGTATGCTCTTTTAAATATAGATCTCCTTGCTGTCGAATTGTTTCAAGAGATTCGGATTGGATGTTGTTTTTGAGAGTTTCCGTCAGGAATGTTTTGTGGTTTCTGAAGATCGCATGTTGACAAGGATAGGCAGCGCCTTATTCTTTTTACTTGTCGGGAGATAGTCTATTCGGATGTCGTTTCACAAATAGATGCTGTGGATATATCTTATTATGCATGATCCTCAAATCACTAAAAATATATTCGCAGCATTTGCCTTTGCTTTTGGGTTGGCGTATGGGCTTTTGGCCTAGGCTTGATTCTTGTTGGTGGGCTGCGCTGGTGGTTTGGAGATCAGTTGTTCCCGGTACGATTGTGCAACTACCTGATGCCCTGGCTACTTATGGGGCTCTTGGCAGTGATAAGTATTTCTTTACTGACAAATCGTTACCACTTGATTTTGCTCTTAGTAACGCCGACTCTCTTTATGCTCATAACTTATGCCCCTCTTTTCCTGCCAGGACATGAGAGGTCTAATGGTGGATTTCAGCTAAAGGTTATGAGCTACAATGTGTGGCGAGAGAATTTAAATATCCCTGGAATTGCTGAGGTAATTCGTAATCAAAAACCGGATTTGATTCTTCTGCAGGAAATACATATAGACAAGTTAAGAACATTGATCACAGAACTCGACGATTTATACCCCAATGAGACCTATGTGACCTTTGAAGAACGAAAGCTTCAGGCCATGATCAGTCTTTTTCCCCTGAAGCGGGTGGATGCTGGACATGAAAAGGGGAGGGCGCAAAAGGCGATTGTCTCGACACCTAATGGACCAATAACCGTTCTTAACGTACACGCCTATCGTGGAGGATGGCAGCGAAGACACAAACAAATGATTACTTTGATTACAGATGATATTTATGGAGATAGCAATCCACTGATTTTAGGTGGAGATTTCAATACGACCGACCAGTCGCAAACCTATCGGTTGTTTGGCCCAATGCTGAAGAATGCACATTGGCAAGTAGGTTGGGGCTTTGGCTTTACTTATCCGACCTCTGATGGCAAGCTTTTGAGAAAATTTCCCCTTCCTCCTCTCGTTCGCATTGATCACATATTCCATAGTAAGCACTTTATTACCCAAAAAGCCTCGACGCTGCTCGATTCTGGAGGTTCGGATCATTTCCCGGTTATTGCTGAGTTGATACTCAAAAGCGAGAGGCCTGGTATGGATAACTAGCAGCCTGCCGGACAATCAATGAGCTTGCTGCAAATTCGTTTGTTTGGCTCATATTTCAGCTCCTTTTCGACCAATGGCTACGGCTATTACTCTCAAATGAGTCAAAATCTGATTTCAAACGACCAAACTTTCGCTTCAGCCCTGATTGACCGACAGGCTGCTAGTAATTTGTCTGATTTTTCATCTGTAAAATATTTGTCAACCGGAATCCAAATTTGGCCAACCATCGGCAACCAGAAACCATGAGCTGGAAATGACTTAATCTTCCGCCAAGAAGTCTGCATTCAGAAACGGATTTGCTTAATATTCGACGTCGACTTCATACCCAAACAGGTAAGTTTGCATAAGTAATTCACGCGCAATTCCCACCTCGTAAGCTGTGGTTTTTTGCCACCATTTATCGAACACTGAAAAGGTCACCCCAATAGAGACATTTAGGATGCTCGTTAATCCGTAAGTAGCCACAAGGGGTCATCCCTTGGTGGCCTTTCCCGTAGGCCAGGGCTCTTGAGAACCCGGCACTTCTGCCAATCCGTGCACCCCTAAACGATGTGGGAGCATAAACAGGACGGAGCCTCTCTTGAAAATCTTCCGATACAGCCAAGGTAATAATTACAAGATTGTAGCGATTAATTAGGGCAGGTTGACAAGGTTGGACTGTTGGTTAATGTTAACATCACTAAGTAAAAGTTCTTTGCTCTAGCCAAACTCACCGCGAGGTGGGGGCGGAAAGTTTCGGGTCTTTGTCTTTTATAAAGATGGCCGGACTGCCGAAGGATGTAAATCCAAGGGTGGTTCGGCCTTTTTTTTTGCTGACCACCTGTCATGTGCAGAAGGAAAGTATATCGCAGGCAGTATTGAACCATAGAAGTCTCTAGACTGTTGGTGGCAAATGAGTTGGTCGTTCCTTAGTGCAATATCACAAAGAAAGGGAGGTGGTGCCTATTCTTTAGTTTTATCCTGTATCTCATCGGGCAATTCGTGAAGTTACTTCATCCTAGAAAAAAACTATTTGTTCATTTAATCAAAAACCTGATTCAGGAAAGGAAAATGTTATGAAAAAAAATATTTATCGTGGCAATGGCCACCCTGTTAGGGTTTTCTTTTGTGGGAATCTCAACCGCGATAGCGGGACAGTCGATCGAAGTCGGAGGTGTGTCGTACCTTCCTGTTGAGGCTATTGCAATTATGAAAACACCCGTCCGAGGGGATAAATCGATAACCTTGTTTAAAGCGACTGCTGCTGCCACGCTGAATATTCAGGTACTTAACTGTCCTCCTCCTCCTCTTTAGTGCCCTCCTCTTCAAGAATGTTGGCTTGGTGAGATTTGCGCTCCTCTCGACCAAGCGAATGCTTGGCTCCGCACTTACGGTGTGAAAACAAATGTCAGAGCCGATACCGAGATGTGGCAAAGCAGCCATGGTGAGGATATATATATGTGTTTGGATTCGTACACCAATGGCGCGTTCTCATCCACAGACTGATACGAGTAGACTCCGACCGGGATAATGGTGGGTTCAGGGATGAGCCTGAGCCCACCGCAAGCCTTGCCAAGTCTTTAGGTGATAAATTAAAACTCTAACGACCTTGGCGTTTTCTTTTTGCGCAACATCCTCCTTCAGCCAAAACCAAAACGCGACAAGGCAACCTCGCACACTTCAAAACAGCTAAAACAGCTAAAACAGCTAAAACAGCCCCCTTTTGCGCAGGCTACCCCCCCCCCCAGTCGCCTCTCCCCTTTTCAATGCAAGGTGATGCCCGTTTTAGCTCCTGCCATCATCAATTGTTTCAGGGCTGAACTCTTCTGCTGCGCCCGCCCCATAAGGAGTCTCATCTATCATAATATTGAGATATTCAGGCTTCGGCAGAAGCTACTTTCTCTCTATAGCCCTTTGGTTTGTGATCATGAAGCGGAGAATGTAACCATCGAGCTATTGCTTCCATTGCGACGGCCGGAAGGCCAAGATCAACATGGCCGACGTTGTTGCTTGTTGTGACCGTTTCTTATGTGCATACGCCAGGCTAACGGGAGTTTCCCTTTGAGGTTCAAAATGACAACGGGAAGCGGACTGGTGAGGGTTTGAGTATTGAAACTGCACTGATTTATAGCCAGTGAGATACTACGGACGCATGAATTAGTTTGTGATGATGTGAGGTCTCTTGCTGCTGGTGCTAATGAGGTGCTGCCTGAATAGCTGTTTCCGTACGATGACCATCCTTACTATTGCCTGAAGTTTAGATAAAAGGACGGAACCTAAATCAAAAGTATGACAGTTTTGAAGACAAATATAACTCAAGTATGACGCAGCTCTACCACTAATGATTACAAAAAATAATATTAAGTTTAGGTCTCTTGAATTCTTATATATCCGAGTTAAAAATGTTTATAAGTCAGTCATTTATACTCACTTTGTTTCATTAATGCGGGTTCTGGTGTTAAGTAAAAAAGGAGGCTTGGACTATGATTTTCAGGTTGCTCGCTATCATTGTTGTCTTGTCCATATCGGCTTGCGCTCCTCCCTCTAAGGTCTCCCCACATGCTGCAAGTATTCAAAATGAAATTGCCTTTTCACCCCCTGAAGTTGTGCTTTCTCCAGGTGATGTCATTGACGTGAAATTCAGATTTACGCCTGAGTTGGATTATCAGCAAACTATACGACCTGATGGAAAAATAACTTTACAGATGGTTGATGAGGTTACAGCTGCTGGCTTGACGCCTGAAGGGCTGGATAATCACCTTACTCAACTTTTTTCAACAAAACTCAAATCTCCAGAGATTACTGTCATTGTCGTTTCATTATCAAAGCCATTGGTTTACTTGACAGGGCAGGTTAAACGGCCTGACGCCTACAACCTTGATGCTGGTACAACTGTACTTAAGGCGATAGCCATGGCTGGAGGATTCACTGAACTCGCATCACAGGGGAAGGTGAAGATTATTCGCACAGCTAATGGCAAGGAGCAGGTCCTTGAGAACGTCTCTCTCCATGAAAAACTTATGCCAGAAGACGTAATGGTTGTTCCTGAAAGTTTTTTCTGATGAGAAACCTATCGGCTTTTGGTTTTTGGCTCATTTTCATAGAAAGCACATAGGCAAGCTGAGCAGTGATTTGAATTAACGAATTAGACTTTTAGCGCCTAAGTACTCAAGGGAATTTTGACGATAAAAATTGGTCATATTCACTAATCAGCAACAGTTAGTAAGGATTATTTCTAGGGGTGTGGACAATGAAAAATAATAACAACTTGCCCGCAAATGCAGAATTTAATCAACAAGTATCTACTTTTGATGAGGGCTCTAGTTCTCTTCGTACTATTTTGAGCATTCTATTCCGACAAAAGTTCTATGTTCTCGGATTTTTTATTTCAACGTTTATATCCGTTTCCGTCCTTACCTTTATATCTTCTGAGGTTTATCAGTCAGATGCCAAGCTTTTCATTCAGTTGGGACGTGAAAATATGACTCTTGACCCCTCTGTCGTTGGTCCAACTGCAGCAGTAAGGCCTGATCGAGAAAGTGAACTTAAGTCGGAGGTTGCAGCTCTTAAGAGTCGAGTCCTCGCCGAACAGGTCGTAGAAAGCATGGGGCCAAATACAATTTTGAACACGCCTGAAATTGAATCGACAAGTGATTCTAATTCTCAATCGACTAATTCAATAAAAAGTTTGTTGGTGAAGCTTGGCTTGAAGAAGTCAATACCAACCAGTGATATAGCCATAAATAAAGTGATGAAGAACCTGTCTGTCGGAGTAGAAAAGGATAGTCATATCATAGCTCTTAGTTATCAGACAGGGAGTCCAGAGTTGGCTCGAAACTTACTAAAGACCGTGATTGATCGATATCGTGACCGACACATTGAAATGCATCAGTCACAAGCCCCACTTCAATTTATTGAAAAAAGAGCAGAGCATTTGAGGGCGACTTTAGAACATAAAGAAGATCTGCTTAAAAACTATAAAGCACAGAATTTTATCTCTTCAATGCAGGCACAAAAGGGAGAAATCTTAGAGCAGTTCAGTCTTCTCCAGAAAGAAAACGATCAGGTCGTCAGCTTGATAGGTGCCTCCAGTGCCAAAATTGAATCGATCAAAAATAGTCTTCAGGGGCGTTCTCCTAATCGAGAACTGAGTCGTGTTGTTGGTCGGCCAAATAATATACAAGATCGACTTTTTGAGCTTCAATCTCAGGAAGCTGATCTTGCCGCTCATTACCCTGATACTGACAGGGGTCTTATCAACTTGCGAGATAAAATTCGTCTGACTGAAGAACAATTAAACCGGGAGAGTGAAACGCTCACCGTGGTTACACAAGGTATTGATACACACTACCAAGCATTACAACTAAGTCTTACGAATGAGCTGGCCCAACTACAGGCACTTAAGGCTCGTCAAAACATCCTTGGGCAACAGCTCAAAGAGCGCAAGGCAACTCTGTTAGAGATGTCAAACCACGAAATGAAGCTAAAGGGTATCCAGCGTGAAATAGATATCGCAAACAGCGAATATCAGAGATACCAGGAGAACCTGCAACGGGCAAAGGCAGCTGCAGATCTTGACTCCGGTCGAATTTCTAATGTCAGCATCATGCAGCCGCCGACCTTTTCCCAAGTAGCAATAAAGCCACGCAAAACTTTAAACCTACTTCTTGGCTTGCTGCTCGGTGTGTTTGGCGGATTGGGTCTGGCATTTTTCCGTGAGTATTTCGATTCCAGTATCAAGGACACAGTGGATGTCGAAGAGAAACTGGGCCTGCCGGTGCTGGCCAGTATTCCTTGCAAGGCAGTTTAAATCATGTACTTGAATTTCTATCAGTTGCATAAAAAACCTTTCAGCCTGGCTCCGGACCCAGAGTTTCTTTTCTTGAGCCAACAGCACAAAGACGCTTTGGGGGCAATTGTCTACGGCATAAGAGAGCGAGAAGGTTTTGTTTCAATCGTTGGAGAGGTGGGGACCGGGAAAACCACTATTGTAAGGTCTTTTTTGCATAAAGCTGGTCGCAATAAAATTCTGCCAATTTTTATTTTCAATTCGAAAATCACCTTTGCTGAGCTCATGAAAACTTTTCTTTCTGAAATCGGCTTTGATGCCGATGCTCTCCAGGGAAAGGATAACGTCAACGATATGGTGCGGTTGGCTTATAACGCTATGCTCGAAAAAACCAGAGAGGGCAAGAATCTCGTCCTGATTATTGATGAAGCGCAGAATATGCCTGTAGAAACACTGGGGAACCTCTGCATCCTCTCAAACTTTGAGACCGCAAAAGCCAAGCTCATTCAGATAGTTCTCGTCGGTCAACCGGAATTGCAAAAGAAGCTTGATCTTCACGAGTTAAGACAACTCCGACAAAGGATTGCCTACCGCGCTTTGATTACGCCTTTATCAATAAAAGACAGTATGAATTACCTTCACCACAGGCTGTCATTATCTGCTATCGGCAAGACACCTGCTTTTACGGCAAGTGCAATCAGGCGAATTGTTGAATATTCAAAGGGAATCCCAAGGGTCATCAATATCCTTTGTGAAAACTCCCTCGTTGCTGGCTATGGGTCACAAAAAAAACCTATTTCGTTGAAACTTGTGAAACAGGTCATAGCTGAATATGAGGGGAAACGTCTGCCTAAACACTTTCAGCTCAGAAACGTCACGGGCAGTGTTCTGGTTGTCTTGTTAACCGCATTCTTGGTTGCCGCATATCTTCCCTCCCGGGCTAACTCACCTGTGGGAGAGAAGGTCTCACTCAGCGTCCTTCCAGAGGCTCCGCTTCAATCGGCTACGAGTAACGAAACAGGGGAGGCTTCGAGCAAAGATGTTGTGAATCCGGTTGTGCTTGAAACGGTTGTGCTTGAAACGGTTGTAGCGCCCCCTGCGCAGGAGATGTCGGCCAATGATGACCCTGGCTCAAATAAGCCTCCTGCTAAAATCTTATCTCCCCAGCCTGGAGAAAGGCTGACTTTAGCCAACCTGCCTGAGGTATTGAGAGAGCAATCAGCAATCGGCGCGGCTAGAGACAAGAACGTGTTGCCAGAAGCTGTATCGTATCCCCCCAGACCTACAGAGCGATACATTCCCTCTAAGCAATCGACATCCTTGAGAGTTGCACAAAAGGGTGACACCGTATCAAACCTTTTTCTGGAAAAATATGGCTTTTATAACACACGAGCCCTTGAATGGATCAAGAGTCACAACCCACATATTGCCAATATGGATCAAATTAAAATTGACCAAATTATATATTTTCCTGCCATAGAACCTTGAAGACCTAGTGTTTATGTATCGAGGGGGGGGGGGGGTAACCTTCCGGCACGATCATTTAGGAGGTGCAGCGAATGACTAGAATATATGAAGCCCTTGAGCAGTTTGACCTTGAGCATTCCGGAGGTTCTGAGTATTCCGGAGAAGCTCCGCAACCGATTACACTTCCGCAAGTGATCAAGAAAGATATTGCTGTCACTCCGGAACTGACGGAAACTTTGATTGGCCTGTATCGAACTATTTTTAACTCTGTGCCTGGTTCTGATGGTCGAATTATTCAGTTTGTTGAATCCGGCAAAAGGTCTGAATGTTCTAAATTAATCCGAGCCTTTGCCAAAGTGTCATCAAGTGTTCTTAAGAAATCCGTTCTTTTGTTGGATTCAAACCCTCAGTTGCCAATCAGTTTTGATTTTTTCAACCAACAATCAAGGGGCGAATGGATTAACGGCTTGAAAAATGATCGGGGCAACAACGTTTCGAAAGACTTACTCTCCGTAAGTCGCCTGTCTATGGAGCCAGGCCTGCTTCCCGTTGATTTGGAATCCACACATAACGAAGAGTTTATGGCGCAGTTAAAACAAAAATTTGATCTCGTATTGGTTGACTCATGGTCTGTTGCCGTCCCACCGAAACCAGTGCTTTTCTCGCCCCATGTTGACGGCGTTGTGCTGGTTGTTGATGCGGGTAAGACGCGGTGGCCGATTGCAGAAAGGCAAAAGAGGGAACTTACCGCTCAGGGAGGGAATGTTTTGGGAGTAATACTCAATAACCGGACTTACCCTATCCCTGATTGTATTTACAGACATTTATAGGAGTAAACGGAGGTGCTGAGATGACTATCACAGAAAGAATAAAGCACCTGGTGAAAAAATCTTCAGACCAGGATGGCTTTGATGATTTGTTCCTGCCGAAAGAAATTTTTCGCAAGATCATAGATCGAGAACGAGACCGGGCCAATAGGACAGGAGAAGTCTTTTCGCTGGTCGTTTTCGTGCTGCAAGACAATGAAGAGAAACAGGAGACCCTTGCGCTTCTGGCTGACACACTCTCTCCACGCGTGAGATCAATTGATGCCATTGGTTGGCTTGACTTACAGCATGTAGGCATTCTACTACCTGAGACGAAATCCGAGGGCGCACATATGTTTGCGTGTAAGATCTCTCAAGAGGCCCTCACCGTTAAGGCTAAACTGGGGTACGAAATCTTTACCTATCCTTCCGAAAAATTAACCGACCCACAAAAAATTCCTCTTTATGTGTTGTCTGGAAAAAATGATCATAAAAGTAACAGAATGTCTACAGGGTATGGAAGGTTCTTAAGCAAAACACAGCGAAATGTTGATTACATTTTTTCCCTTTCAAAAAGACTCTTAAAGCGCGGCTTCGATGTCTTTGGTTCGATAATATTCTTATTGATATTCTCTCCTCTTTTTTTAGCCATTGCTGCCCTCATTAAAATTGTCTCCCCAGGGCCGGTTTTTTATAAGCAGCAACGGATCGGTTATGCAGGGCAACCTTTTACTTTCTTGAAATTTCGCACTATGAGACTTAACGCAAAGACCCAGGAGCATCAGGATTACCTTGCTTCATTAATCAATGGGGCCTCTGATGAAAATGAGTCAGAAGTGCCAATGTCCAAATTGGATCATGATCCCCAGATTATTCCGTGTGGAGGCCTGTTACGAAAATCATGTCTGGATGAACTCCCACAATTATTCAATGTGTTGCATGGTGAAATGAGCCTGGTCGGTCCTCGTCCGCCGATCCCCTATGAGGTAAAGGAATATCACACCTGGCATAGGGGACGTTTTAATGCTCTCCCAGGCATGACTGGTCTATGGCAGGTCAGCGGTAAAAACAAGCTTTCATTCAGAGAAATGGTGAGGCTGGACATTCGCTACGCTAGAGAGCGTTCATTGTGGGTAGACATTAAAATTCTTTTTAGAACTCCGCTGGCGATCTTCGAGCAACTCAGGGACAGTTTGAAAAACAAAAAATCGAGTATTGAGGAAGGGGTCTGATGATGTTGAACGTGGCGGTCATAGGTTGTGGTTATTGGGGTCCGAATTTGGTGCGTAATTTTAACTCATTATCCGAGTGTGATGTCACGACTGTCTGTGATGCCTGCAACGATCGGCTGTCACATATGCAAAAGCTATATCCACATCTAAAAACGGTAAACGATGCGGAAGAAATTTTCAGCGATAAAACGATTGATGCGGTGGCGATAGCAACGCCAGTCAGCTTTCATTATGAGCTGGCAATGAAGAGTCTTCAGGCAGGAAAACACACCTTTATAGAAAAGCCGATGGCTTCCTCAGTTGCTGAGTGCCGGGAGTTGTTGGATCTTGCTCACGGACAAGGCCTGACCCTTATGGTCGGACATACATTTATCTATTCTCCGCCAGTCAGGAAAATTAAGGAATTGGTAGATTCGGGTGATCTCGGAGGAATCCAATATGTTAGTTCGCGCCGCCTAAACCTGGGTCTTTATCAGAAGGACATCAATGTGACTTGGGATCTTGCCCCACACGACATCGCGATTATTCTACACGTGTTAAACGACAACCCTATATCGGTCAATTGTCAGGGTAAGTCTCACGTTTCCAAAGGGGTTGAGGACGTTTGTAATATGACAATCAACTTTGCCAATGGTGGTTTTTGTACGATTCAAAGTAGTTGGCTTGATCCAAACAAGATTCGTCAAATGACCTTTGTTGGTGAAAAAAGAATGCTAGTTTATGACGATTTAGAACCGATTGAAAAAATTAAAATATATGACAAACGTGTAGATAAGCCCCCTCACTATGACAGCTTCGCTGAATTTCATTACTCCTATCATTATGGCGATATGTATTCGCCGTACCTTAAGCAATTTGAACCTTTAAAAGAAGAGTGCCAACATTTCATAGATTGCATAAAGACCAAATGTAAATCCATGTCTGGAGGTCTAGAAGGTTTGAAAGTCGTTCAAATACTTTCTGCGGCGTCAGAATCACTCAAGCAAAATGGGGCAGCTGTTTCTATAGGAGAGTTAGGCTAAACTAATGGAGGGACTATCAATGAAAAATATTGCTCTTGACGTTCAACTTGGAGTTGGTGTGAAGATTTACGATTTTGTAAATTTGTATGGCTGTAAAATTGGTGATAACTCAAAGATTGGAACGTTCGTTGAGATACAGAAAGGTGCTGATATTGGCAAGAACTGTAAAATTTCAAGTCATACATTTATTTGTGAAGGGGTAACCATAGAAGCAAACGTTTTTGTTGGACATAATGTAACTTTTATAAATGACAGGTACCCTCGTTCTACCGCCCAGGGTGGTGAACTGCAAACTGAAGAAGATTGGATATGTGTTCCCACGTTGATAAAGCAGGGAGCCTCTATCGGCTCCAGTGCGACCTTGTTATGTGGCGTAACAGTTGGTGAGAACGCGATAGTCGGCGCAGGAAGTGTCGTAACTAAAGATGTTCCGGCCAATACTGTTGTTGCTGGCAATCCGGCCAGAATCATGGAACAGCAAATTGAAGCTGTGCAAGGGTGAAAATTATGAAAGTTCCGTACATGGACCTTAAGGGCCTGCATGAGCCAATAAATGATGAGATATTTACCGCAATTAAAGCTGTTATTGACAGCGGATCATTTGCTGGAGGTCCGTTTGTCGAGACTTTTGAGCAACAATTCGCAAAATTCTGCAAGTGCGAACATGCCGTAGGTGTGGGGAGCGGCACCGAGGCCTTATGGATGGCGCTACTGGCACTCGGAGTTGGAGATGGGGACGAAGTTATAACGGTCCCTAATACCTTTATCGCTACCGCAGAGGCGATCAGTTTTTGTGGTGCTAAGCCAGTTTTTGTCGATATTGACGAGCACAGTTACACGATTAATCCTGAATTAATAGAAGCGGCCATTACACCTCGAACCAAAGCAATTATTCCCGTGCACATATTTGGGCAGATGGCTGATATGGACTCAATCATGGCCATTGCAAAAAAACATGGGCTATTTGTTGTCGAAGACGCCTGCCAGGCGCATGGAGCTGAATACAAACAACGGCACGCCGGGTCGATTGGAGATGCGGGTTGCTTTAGCTTTTACCCGGGTAAAAACCTTGGCGCATTTGGTGAGGCCGGAGCGGTGACTACTGACAACCTAGAACTTGCTCAGAAGATTTGTGCTCTGAGGGATCATGGCCAGCTTAAAAAAAATGATCACTGTGTTGTCGGCTGGAACGGACGTATGGATGGTATCCAGGGGGCTGTGTTGAGCGTGAAGTTGAAGCACCTGAACGGCTGGAACCAGATTCGCCAGCAAAATGCTCTTCAATACAACGCTTTATTGTTGGACGCAAAAAACATAAAAACACCTAGGTCGAGTGCATACAACCAGCATGCTTATCACATTTATTCTGTTCGAGTCCCTGATCGTTCAAGATTCATGGCTTCGATGGAAAAGGGGGGTGTCTCATGCGGGATTCACTACCCATTCCCCGTTCACTTGCAGAAAGCCTATGCACCGCTTGGGAAGTTTCAGGGGAGTTTTCCCATTGCTGAGAAATGTGCAAATGAATTTGTTTCGTTGCCGATGTGTCCAATGTTGAATACAGAGCAGATTGAGTATGTATCCCATCAAATAAGGGCAGTTTCTTGAGTATCAGAAGGTGAATTGATGAGTAAGCGTTTCGAAATTATTGATCCAATGAATATTGAAAAATGGGATGAACATTTATTACGGTATCCAGGCGCTACATTTTTTCATACGCAGTGCTGGGCAAAATTATTGAGCGATTCGTATGGCTATCGGCCTAAATATCTTTCGATTTATGATAAGGATGATCTGTGTTTTTTACTACCATTGATGGAGGTAAATAGCATCTTGACCGGGAGGCGGGGGGTATCTCTACCTTTCTCTGATTATTGTGAACCAATGGTCGGGTCTGGAGATATCTCCTTTCGGGAGATTCAAGACTATTTTGTCGAATTTGGGACAAGGGCTGGTTGGAAGTTTATAGAAATAAGGGGTGGGGGAGAATTTATTCATGGTCCATCATTCTCTTCCTTTTACACTCATACTCTGGACATTTCCCAAAGCGCAGAGCAGATATTCTCGAAGTTCTCTAGTAGCACAAGAAGAAATGTCAAGAAGTCTGCCAGAGATGGCGTAGAGGTTGAGATATGCAATACTCCAGAATCGATAAAGGAATTTTACCGATTGAACTGTCTGACAAGAAAAAAGCACGGCTTGCCCCCTCAGCCGTATGATTTTTTTAAAAAATTCTTTACTCATATTATCTCAAAAAATCATGGGTTGGTTGTGCTTGCTTCTTACGGGGGGCAACCTATTGCCGGAAGGATATATCTTCATTTTGGCAAGAAGGTAATTGATAAATATGCTGCTTCAGATAGTACGTATCAACGATTAAAGCCAAACAACCTGATTATTTGGGAGGCTATAAAGTGGTATTCCGGCCAAGGTTATAAAAGTCTGTGTTTAGGCCGGACAGAACCTGGGAACACAGGTCTTAGGCAGTTCAAGGTTGGATTTGGTGCTGAACAGAAAATTATAAAATACTACCGTTATAATTTGAAAAAAAATGAATACATAGAGAGTCATGAAAGTGCCACAGGATTTTATAATAAAGCTTTCCGAATGATGCCAATGTTTCTGTCAAGAAAAATGGGGGAGGTCCTTTATCGGCATGTTGGTTAATAGACTTTATTACTACATGAAGCCGGCGATCCCCAGGCCAGTGCAGATTTCCCTTCGGCGACATCTTGCCGCTAAGCAAATGCTGAAATACTCGCACCTCTGGCCAATTGATCCAATTGCCGGGGAGAAACCCGATGGATGGCCTGGTTGGCCTGAAGGAAAGAAATTTGCACTGGTTTTGACCCACGATGTTGATACTGCAGTTGGTCAGGGTAATTGCATTAAACTGAAAAATCTAGAGGAGAGTCTTGGCTTTAAATCTAGTTTTAATTTTGTTCCAGAGCGTTATCCTGTTTCTACTGAGATACTCAATTCTCTAAGAGAAAGCGGCTTTGAAATAGGGGTTCACGGATTGAATCATGATGGCAAGTTATATAATACCCGGCGCATATTTTCAGAGAGGGCAGCCAAGATTAATAATTATTTAAATGAGTGGGGTGCGGTCGGGTTTAGGTCTCCTGCCATGCATCATAATCTGGACTGGATACACGAACTGAATATTGAATATGATTCATCTACTTTTGATACGGACCCATTTGAGCCACAGTCGGATGGTGTTCGTACCATATTCCCTTTTTGGCTGGATGGAGTTGAAGATGAGAGAATCTTGGAAATTCCTTACACGCTCCCACAGGATTTCAGCGTCTTTATTCTCTTTAAAAACAAGACCATCGATACCTGGAAGAAAAAGCTGCAGTGGATTTCTCATAAAGGGGGGGCTGCAGTATTGAACGTACATCCTGACTATATGAAATTTGATGATTGCCGAGGAAGTGAAGAGGTGTATGACTCAAGCCTTTATTTAGATTTTTTAAAACATGTAGAAGAGAGCTACCTAGGGCAGTATTGGTTAGCTCTTCCCAAAGAAGTCAGCGCTTATTTTAGATCAGATATTTCACTCAAGAATTTGTCACGGAGTTGATTATGACCCCTCAGGGTAATGTCAATGAAGATCAACAGTCAATGCATCGTGAAACGGTCGCCCAGTATTTCTCAACGAGAACCAAGTACTGGAAGGATATCTACAACGATGTGGACGGCGCCTGTAGTGACTTCATGGGCTTTCATATGCGCCGTAGGCGTGCTGCTGTTCTTAGGTGCCTGAGTGAATGCAACGCGCAGGGGGGTCGTGTCCTTGATGTGGGCTGTGGATCTGGGGTGCTGCTCGTTAACATGGCAGAAATGGGGCATCAGGTTTACGGGGTAGATATTGCTCCAGGCATGGTTGAAGAGGCTCGAAATTCTTTCGAGAAGCATGGGTTGGATCCTGACAATGTTCAGTTAGGGGGAATTGAAAAACTACCTTATGAGGACAACTCCTTTGATGTCGTCACCTGTGTCGGCGTTCTTGAATATGTCTTTAAAGAAGAGGAGGCCTTATCGGAGATAAAAAGAATTTTAAAAAAAAATGGTCAGATAATTTTTACACTGCCAAATATATTTAAACTAAAGAATGTCCTTGATCCATATTATTGGCTTGTTCTTTCTTCTAGACATTTTTTCCGCCACAAAATCTTAAAAAAGACCGTTGCCAATACGTCTGATGACATAAATCAGATAAGTACTAACGCAAACTATACTAATACGAGGTATTCCTATAGACAGGTAGAAAAGATAATAGCTGCTTCTGGTCTTGTTCCTGTTAGTTTGGTTGGTTTAGGTTATGGGGCATTTACAATATGTAGAAGGAAAATATTCTCTGATAAGTTCTCAATAAAAGTATGTGATTATTTTGAGAACTTTATTGAAAGGTCTTCTTTCCTTAGAGGCAGGTACTTTCCTAATAGGTGGGTCATATGTCTGAAAAAAATGGAAGAATGATTCCTGCAGTAGTTCTCGGTAGCCACACGATGGGTCTTGCCATAATTCGCTCTCTTGGGCAAATGGGCGTTCCTGTCATTGTCATATACTACGAGAAGGTCGACATGGGATATCGTTCAAAATATGTTCAGGAATCTATCTTTTCAGCGAGTCCTGAGTCTTCAGAAGAAGCCTTCCTCGATGTTATCGTTAAATGCGAGGGAAAGTACGGCAAGTGCGTAATTTTCCCTTCAGATGATGCTTCGCTTTTTATTGTCGCAAAAAACAAGAAATTTCTTTCTGAATATCATTTTTTGGCCTGCCCTGACTGGGAGAAGGTAAATTTAATTGTAGACAAAAAATTCACTTATGAGTTGGCCGAAAATTGCGGAATTCCTGCACCAAAGACAATGGTGCCGAAAAACGAGACAGAGGTTAAAGGGTTTTGCGAGTTAATCGGCTATCCATGTTTGATTAAGCCTTGTTTCAGCCACAGGTATTACGATCATTTTAAAAAGAAAATGACAAAAGTCGTAAGTCTTGAACAGGCTGTTTTTGCCTTCAGGGAAGCAGATTCCTTTGGCGTTGAGGTTATGGTTCAGGAGTTGATTCCTGGTGACGACACTCTGGGGGTAAATTATAACTCGTTCGTGTTTGGTGGAAGTGACCCTGTTGAGTTTGTTGCAGAGAAGGTACGGTTGTCCCCACCAAAATTTGGAGTGCCAAGGGTAGTAAGGGGCAAGTGGATACCCGAGGTGGCCGAGATTGGTCAAAAGACTGTTAAGGCATTTGGGTATGAAGGGTATTCTTGCACTGAGTTCAAAAAAGACCCTCGCGACGGTACCTATAAGTTGATGGAGCTAAATGGACGCCACAACAGGTCAAGTCTTTTGTCTCTTAAGTGTGGAGTCAACTTCCCATTTATTGAATATAAAAGTCATGTGAGTGGAGAGTTTCCCGTGCAAATTCAGTCTGAAACTGAGTTTATGTGGATTGATGAGTTCAGGGATTTATATCAGAGTTTTGTAAGCGCTAAAGAAGAGTCCCTTAGTTTTAAAAGGTTTGTGGAACCTTATCGTCGTAATCATGTTTTTGCAGTTTTTGACCGAAATGACATGGGCCCCTTTTTCACCCGAGTTCACGGACTTGTGAGGCGGATGTTTTGAGAATAGGAGACTTCAAATGAGAGTAGATGCCATTCCATTGGAAGAGGAGCGTTTGAATAATGTTTCCAATATAGGAGACTATAATAGTCTACACGAGAGACACAGGATATTCCCTGGGGTCTTCAGGGGAAAAGATCATAAGAGGATATTGGATATAGCTGCAGGGGTCGGGGTCGTTGGTAAGAAAATTCAGGACGAGTCTGATGCAGAAGTGCTTTGCAACGATGTCTGCCCGAAGTGTTTGTCGGTGATGAATCGGGCCGGTTTAAAGACGATCTCCTTCAACATTGATGTCGATGGTCAGTCTTACCCCTTTGAGGATGGACACTTTGACGCAGTTGTTGCACTCGCGACAATCGAGCACTTGATTAATTTTGATCACTTCCTGGAGGAGATAAATCGAATCTTGCGAGATAATGGACGATTATATATCTCCGCTCCGAACTACTCAGGGCTACCTTACCTTCTGCCATTTCTTGTAACTGGAAAGACTTTTCATGACCCGGTGTCCGAGAAGGATAAATATGAATTTTATGCACATGTGAGATATTTCACTTATCATTCACTGACGGATGTCGTCCAAAAGCATGGTTTTGTCGGAGATGAAGTCTATCTGCCTCTTCCTGAATCCAGCTCCAGATATACAGCATTAAAAGAAAATTCAAAAATCAAGGCACATGTTGTTAGAAACATGATGAGGGCTCTTTATCATCTGGGCTCGCCACGATGGGCCGCCGACCCGGTTATCTGTTTCCGAAAGGGAAACATCAAAAAGGGTGGGAAAATTAATAAAATCATCCTATGACCATCAGGAATATTTTTGTGTAAATAGAACTAAAGCCTATAGTTACGGAGTGTAACAAAAAATAATTGTCAACTCTTACAGTTCATTTACTGTGACATTTGTCAAGACAATAGATTTTTATTGAATTGCTGTTCTAACTGCTTGCTCAGTCAATATTAAATGTGTATTTAGCGACATATGAGTATATGTCTTCAGAGGAATGACCTTGAAAAATAAAAAAATATGGATAGATCTCGACAACTCTCCACATGTTCTATTTTTCAATCCTATAATTAGTGAACTGAGAGCCAAGGGATTTGATGTGGTGGTCACTGCACGCGACTATGCACAGGTTTTTGATCTTGTAGAGTTGTTTGAAATTGATTGTATCAAGGTTGGAAAACACTATGGTTCAAATAAGCTGTTTAAGGTGTTTGGCTTGATTGTTCGTACTTTACAATTGCTCCCATTTTTACTTACAAAAAGGCCTAGTTTAGCTCTTTCGCATGGTTCGCGAGCTCAGATGCTTATTTCAAAGCTTACTGGTTTGCCAACCGTTTTTGCTTCTGATTATGAGCACGCTCAGTCCCTTCCCTTTCCTGTAGACCTAATGCTTGTTCCAGAAATGATTTCAAATAAAAACCCCGAGAAGGTTGCAAAAAGAATACAAAAATATCCTGGAATAAAAGAAGATGTTTATGTGCAGGGATTCAAACCAAATCCATCTCTTTTTAAGCAATTAGGAGTAGACGAGGAAAAGGTTTTAGTCACTATACGCCCACCGGCTACGGTGGCCCACTATCACACAGAAAAAAGCGATAAGCTGTTTGAAGCTGTGGTTGATTATTTAGGCGACAATGACTCAATTCAAATTATTATTGCCCCTCGTACAAAAGACCAGGAAAAATCAATCAGAGACCGCTGGCCAAATCTTATTATAAAGAAAAAAATTATAATTCCTGACAACGTTATGAATGGTTTGGACTTAGTCTGGTATTCAGACTTAGTTGTTAGTGCTGGTGGCACAATGATTAGAGAAGCCGCAGCACTTGATGTTCCAGCATATAGTATTTTTGGTGGTAAACTTGGCGCTGTAGACAAGTATCTTTCAGATCTAGGTCGTCTTAAGTTAATAAGTAGTGTTGAGGAAGTTAAAAAGATTATTCTATTGTCTAAACGTAAAAGAGAAAATATTTGTATAAAGAGAAACTCTAATGCCTTAAAAACTATCGTTGCGAGTATTGAGGATCTTTTATTGCAATTAAATTGAATTAAATAACGAGAATTTGATTATAAGCTTACACTTAATGGCGACATTAACGTCTTTACTTTTTCCTAAGGGAGTCTGCTTTGATATCCTTGGAAGGCTTAGTTTCTAGACAATCAAAAATCGCAATGGTCGGTTTGGGGTATGTAGGTCTTCCGCTAGCGGTTTCCTTCGATAAGGTGGCCGATGTGATCGGTTACGATATAAGTAACAGGAAGATAGAAGAACTTAAACGCGGTTTTGACGCCACTGGAGAGATCGCGAGCAGCGACCTGATCTCCTCTGAAATTGAATTCACCACGGATCCTGACAGGCTCAAAGAAACTGAATTCATAATTGTTACAGTTCCTACCCCCATCCACAAATCTAAAAGACCCGATCTCGCGCCCGTAAAATCTGCCTCACGTACCATTGGGCAAAATCTTGCTAAAAATTCCATTGTTGTCTTTGAATCTACTTTCTATCCCGGAGTGACAGAAGAAATCTGCATTCCTATTTTGGAGGCTGAATCTGGTCTTATCTGTGGGGTTGATTTTAAGGTTGGTTATTCTCCAGAGCGCATTAATCCGGGGGATCAAACTTACACTGTAGAAAATATAGTCAAGGTTGTTTCAGGGCAGGATGAGGAGACCCTGGAAACGGTTGCCAGAGTTTACGAAGCAGTTATTACCGCAGGGGTATTTCGCGCTTCTTCTATTCGGGTTGCTGAGGCAGCAAAGGTTATAGAGAACACGCAACGTGATTTGAATATTGCTTTAATGAACGAATTGTCGATCCTCTTCAACAAAATGGGTATCTCAACCAGTGACGTATTAGAAGCAGCAGGAACCAAGTGGAATTTTCTTAAATTTAAGCCTGGTTTGGTGGGTGGGCACTGTATCGGTGTTGATCCCTACTACCTAACCCACAAGGCTGAAGCCGTTGGATACAACCCGCAGGTCATACTTGCAGGGCGACGTATCAATGATGGGATGGGGAAATACGTGGCGGAAATGACTGTTAAGAAACTGATAGAGGTTCGAAAAACTGTTAATGGAAGCCGGGTACTTGTTTTGGGTTTGACTTTCAAGGAAAACGTTTCTGATATCAGGAATTCGAAAGTTGTAGATATCCTGCAAAACCTGAAGGAGTTTGGGGTGACCGCTTTGGTGCATGACCCAATGGCCAACGTTAACGATGTACGTGAAGAATACGGTCTTGAGCTGTCTTCACTGGCTGAAATTGGCAAGGTAGACGGGGTCGTCTGGGCTGTAGACCACGATGCATTCAAGCATATTACGCCCTGGCATCTTAAAGAGTTGTGCGGCAATGGGAATGGCCACGGGGTTGTTGTCGATGTTAAGTCGATACTGAACCGAGCGGAGGTCGAATCTCAAGGTCTTGTGTATTGGTCTTTATGAACATTCATAATAAATAAGGCAAAAAACTCCTAAGCGGGGGAATGATATGAAGATTATGCATGTTGCAGGGGCAAGGCCAAATTTCATGAAGGTAGCGCCTGTAATGATGGCTCTAGGCAGAAAGGGTGGGGTACGACAGTTTCTGCTTCATACCGGCCAACACTATGATGCAAACATGTCTGAAATATTTTTCAGCCAGTTGGGGTTGCCATCTCCCGACCTGAATCTCGAAGTTGGCTCAGGGAGTCACGCAACCCAAACGGCTCAAATCATGACTAAGATTGAACCAGTCCTGACTGATTATAAACCTGACATGGTTTTAGTTTATGGGGATGTTAATTCGACAGTTGCCGCAGCCTTGGTATGTGCGAAACTTTTAATCCCAGTGGCACATGTTGAAGCTGGACTTCGCTCATTCGATAGAGCGATGCCGGAAGAAACAAATCGTATCGTCACAGATCAGTTGTCTGATCTGTTATTTACGCCTTCGATTGATGGTGATGATAATTTGCGGCGTGAAGGAAAGAGGAGGGAACAAATTCATCTCGTCGGTAATGTGATGATCGATACTCTTGTCCGCTTAAAGGAAAGGGCCGACTCAAAGCTCAGCCCTCAGCAGGTTGCCGAACAATGCAACATTCCTGCGGGTATGCTGTCGAATGGTTACGGTCTGGTAACCCTGCACCGCCCCTCCAATGTTGATGACCCAATCATGTTGGCACAAATCATCGGTACATTATTGGAGTTAAGTCGAGAACTCCCAATGCTTTTCCCGATCCATCCGAGAACACGTCATCGACTTAAAGACTTAGGAATTCAGACTGATGGTGCGAGGTTATTTCTGGTTGATCCTGTCGGATACCTTGAGTTTCTTTCGCTGCAGCAAGCTGCAACTTTGGTTATCACGGATTCAGGCGGGATACAGGAAGAAACAACATATTTAGGAGTTCCCTGTTTAACGATCAGGGAGAATACGGAGCGTCCTGTAACGGTGACAGTAGGGACCAATGTCCTGACCGGTCAAAATATGAATAAGTTGAAAAGTAGTGTCTTTAGCATCATTAATGGTGATGCCCGAAAGGGTTCAGTTCCTCATTTGTGGGATGGAAGGGCGAGTGAACGTATTGCTGATATTATCCGTTGAATTAGCTCTTAATAGTTGAGGACATTAGAATGGCAATGCTCAAAGTTGTTTTCACACTTGATTATGAAATACACGGCAATGGTGAAGGCTCACCATATTCTTTGATGGTAGAGCCAACCCAACGGCTGATGGATTTGTTTGATAATTATGGTGCAAAACTAACAATATTGGCGGATGTATCAGAAATATTGAAGTTTAAGGAGTATTTTGATGAACATGGTAGGGATGATTACCATTATGCAGAAATTATTGAGCAGTTGCGATACGCGTTGATAAATGGTCACGATGTTCAATTACATATTCATTCTTCTTATACTAATTCGAGGCTCGAAAAAGGTAAGTGGTGCCAGGATTGGTCTGAATATAGTTTGTCGGAACTGAAATATGGGCGTATCAATGAAATAATTGGGGTAGGAAAAGCATTTCTTGAAAAAGAATTAAGGGTAGTAAAACCAGATTATAAGTGCTTTGTTTTCAGGGCAGCTAATTGGTCAATGAGTCCGTCTTTGAATATTTGCAAAGCGCTAGTGGAGAATGGAATTGAAATCGACACATCAGTTTTCAAATATGGGAAACGGTCAGGAAGGGTCAGCTTCGACTACAGAGAAGCCTTTAGTGATACCCTCCCTTGGCCTATATCTGTGAACAATGTTTGCTTCCGTGACCCTGGTGGAAAGTTGGTTGAGTTTCCCATTTATTGTGAAAACCGACAAATTACTTCTTTCCTCACCCCTAACCGCCTTTTTCGAGTAATTCAAGCAAGCTTCCATAAGCATAAAACTTATAAACTTGAAGGTGATAGCACAACTGGTAATCCATCTGTGAAAAAGGGAATGCTCTTGAAGAAAGTGTTGACAATGATTCTGGAAAAACATGCATGGAAATTAGATTTTAATCAATGTAGCGGTAAACAACTTGTTTCCGGCTTAAAGCGAATTGAAAAGAAATATAATAATTGTGAAATTGATATCCCTGTAGTTCTCATTGGGCACTCAAAGCTATTCACGAAGTGGAATCGGAAAACACTCGAGCCTTTTTTGAAATATATTGCTCGAAGCCCTGAAAAATACATGTTTGCATCTTTTGGTCAGTTTGATTTAGTGAATACTTATAATTGTTCGCTTGATAATTAAGTAAAGGTATTGGTCTGTCTCGTTACTACAGCAGGCCTTGTGTGATGGAGAAGGACTGGTTATGGATAATTACTCTTACGCTCTTGTAACTGCCGCAAAAAATGAGGAGAAACATATTGAGCGGGCTATAACCGCCGTGATTTCTCAGACGGTACTTCCCGTCAAGTGGATAATAGTTGATGACAGCTCTACCGACAAGACAGCTGAAACAATAAAATCATATGTTGAAAAATATGATTTTATCGAACTTCTATCTACAGATGATAAATCAACAAGAAGTTTTGGATCAAAGGCTATAGCCTTTAGTAAGGCTTACGAATATATAAGAAGAATAAAATTCGAATATATTGGAAATCTAGACGCAGACATATCCTTTGAGTCAAACTATTATGAAACAATGTTGCATAAATTTAAAAATAACAAAAGGTTGGGAATTGTTGGTGGCGTGCGTTTAGACTATTGCAATGGTAAATTTGTAAAAACTATTTCTTCTCGTAATAGTGTTGGTGGTCCAATTCAATTATTTAGTCGACAGTGTTTTGAGGTAATCGGTGGTTATATGCCACTCAAATACGGAGGTATTGATGCCGTCGCAGAGATTACGGCTAGAATGCAAGGCTGGGAGGTAGAATCTTTCCCTGAAATTACCGTATATCACCATCGTCCCACCGGTAGCGCTTCGGGAAGTTTCCTTAACTCTAGACTTCGTTACGGGAAAAAATTTTATGTCATAGGATATCATCCGTTTTTTTATATCTTGATGGTCTTGAGGAGAATGCTTTTGTTGCGTTTTTCTTCTTTGGGAGGGCCCTTGGAAATATTAGGATATTTGTGGGCTGGGCTTTGTAGATATAAAAGACCTGTTTCTGATGATTTTGTAAATTATTTAAGATCAGAACAATTGGCAAGGTTGAAGTTGTCACTTTTTAATGTCTAACATACGGATGTCTCATATGAAAACCATTCTTGTCACGGGAGCCAACCGCTCTGGCACAACGTGGGTCGGAAAAATGTTGAATTTTTCTGGGGATCTGCTCGAGGTGTCGGAACCGTTTAATTACCTGAATGGCCAGAGTAGGATAGTCGGTCAGTGTCCTTTCGTGCAGCACTATCCCTATGTGCAGAGTTCTGAAGCCAGTAGAGTTAAAAAGTATATAGACCGTAAGATTGTATATTCAACATACAAGAGTATTCAGGGAGGGCGAAGTTTCAGAGAGTTGGTTTCTAAGAGTTGCAAAGCAATAAATAATTTGAGGAGACTTAGATGTGGGGTGGTGGTCCCACTTATTAAAGACCCAATCGCATTACTCTCTGCGGAGTGGGTTGCTCGTGAATATCAGTCACAGGTTGTTGTTATGATTAGGCACCCAGCAGCTTACGTCAGTAGTATAAAACGTGTGAACTGGAGAATGCCTCTAAGCGTATTTTTATCTCAACCTAAGTTCATGGAAACGATTCCAGCCAATCTTGTTTCAGAAGTTGAAGAGAAGGCAATGAGTGGACAGGAATCCTCTGGCTATAACCTGGAAGATGCTGCTTTGTGTTGGAAGGTTTTTCATTCGGTTATAAAACGCTACCAAACAGAACACCCGGAATGGATCTTCTTACGTCATGAGGACTTGTGCCAAGACTATTTAAGTGGATTTCGAGATCTTTTTTATCAGTTGTCTCTGCGATGGAGTGATGAAGTTGGTGAAATGATACATAACCACTGTGGAAGCCAAAATTCTCTTTCTTTGGATTCTCGAGTGCATATTTTAAAGCGTGACTCAGCATTAACTAGAGATTATTGGAAGATCAATCTCAGAAAAGACGAGGTAGCGAGAGTCCGAAAAATCACGGCCGAGATAGCAGATGTATTTTATGATGGCTCATCATGGCAATGAAGGTTGGCACCGGATAAATTCATCGTGAAACATTCTAGGATATAAGGATTGGTAAGCCCTTGGATAAATTTACAGCTAAGCAAAAAAAAATCGAATCTTTGGGGATTACCAATGCTATTAATTTAGGTGATTCCCTCTTGACTCTTGCCTTGGCGATTGTATTGTCGGTCGCGATAATTAACTCAGTTTGGCTGTCAGTAGTAATAGTAGTTGCATTCCCTTTGCTCTTGTTAATAAAGAAAAGGGGAGAATTTGGGATACTTTTAATAGTAGTTCTATTGTCAAGTATAGTATTTGAGAATGCTATTCCATATATAGATATAGGTATAGGTAATATATATTTACAAGACTTTATATTTTTTTATTTACTAGTTATATCATTCTTTAAATATAAAGGTCGAGTAGGTTTAGATAATAATAAAAAAGATTATATAAGTATTTATTTAATACTATTTTTCATTATATGTATTGCTTCATTGATAAATGCAATTGTATTTAATGGTGTAGATTTTAATTCGAGTACAGGACTTTTTCGTTATTTGTCATATTATTTGCTTTATTTTGTAGTGACAACGCAAATTAGGAATAAAAAACAAGTCGTATTTCTGGTCAATGGGATGGCTATTGTTGGAACTGTTGTTGGTATGGCAATGTTGATTCAGTCTGGTCTCGGCGACTCTGTTCATATAATGCCAGGAAGAGTTGTTTCTGTGCAAACTTTTGGGGAAACCTCACAGGCGACAAGAATATTGCCCCCTGGGCAAACCCTTGTTTTTGCTTTGTTTCTGTTGAGTAGTAGCCTTATTTCGGTAGTTAGGAAAAAAAAATATATATATATTTATTTTGTTAATACAGTTTGTGGAATTGGTGTATTGCTTACTTTTAATAGAAGCTATTGGGTGGTGTGTTTTATAGCATTTATTGTTCTACTCTTAACCAAAAAAGGTAAGGAAAAAGTTAACTATGTAGTCAAATTCGTATTCCCAGTTTCAATTATGCTACTGTTTTTTGTGTTAGTTGCATTATACAATCCATCAGGATTTGCTGGGCATTATTTAAATTCTATAGAGGTAAGATTTACCTCACTATTCATGGGTGATGATCTTTATCAAAGTGGAAGTATTGAGTACAGAAAAGAAGAAAATAAATATGCTATTGCCAGTATAATCAAAAATCCAATATTTGGCATTGGTCTTTCTGGAAAATATAGAGAAGTAGAAGATTATAGAGATGAATATATGGAAACATACTGCCATAATGGATATCTTTGGGCTTTAGTTATGATAGGAATTGTCGGTTTCATTGCAATTGTTTCTTTTTATCTCGCATTTTTATTTAGATCTATTCGCAATTATGGAAAAATTAAGGATGACTACCATAGGGCTTTGCTCTTGGGGATAATATTGTTTGTTGTTGGAGTAATGATCATAAACATAGTAAACCCAATGTTTATGCAAAATTTTTCTATTGTTGTAATTTCTGTCTTAATGGGGTTGGCCGAGGCCCTGGATAGGATACGGGTTGGCGAGGTTGGCCGTGAGGTCGTTGGGTGAAATGATTTTTAAACCATTTTTTTTAATGCTAGGTATAGAGTGCCGTTAGCTCGTGGACACTTTTTATGCCAGCATATCGTGGGTTCATCGCCAGTTGACGAATTTTATATACGAGTTCGTCAACGTGAGTTTTGTCCGGGAATAGTTTCAGCTTCTGATCTTTGATATCGATAGTAGCCACCACGTATTCAACTTTCAGCTTTGGAGGAACGGGGAACCGCTCACCAACAATATTGAGTTTGAGGTCGCTGCGGATCAGGTGCACCAGATGGTAGCGGCCGACCTTTGGCTTTTCCAGGCAATGCTGAGGACTCGCCTGATGGTTTGTAGGCCTGACCTGTGCTTTTGTAGCCGCCAGCGCTATGAGAGGCATTTTACGCCTGACTTGCTGTAACGATATTTGCTGCTATGACGTTGCTGTGAGGCAAGAGTCCCTGCTCTCAGATCATCGGCTGTCGTCATGACCTCCTTAGCGAGGAACTTCTGCTGGTAGTGATCATTGAACTGCTCAATCATGCCGTTACACCAAGGTTCTGACCTTGGGATGAACCAGAGTTCAATACCATCGATGCAGGCAGATGCAGAAAAATTGGCTCATAGTCCAAGAATATTTCGGTCCACCCAAAAAGGGCAGGGCGTTGTCGACCTCAAGATTGTCTGGAATGCCAAGACGCGACTAAATAGTCCATGCCCTGTCCAGAACGTCCTGACTGGCTTCGGAAGGTGATGAGTGTCGTCCGCAACATGCAGTTGCAGCAACAATCACAGTGATCCCGTAAAGCGCAGTGATCCTGTAGAGTAACAGGGTTCGACCCGATCCATTTGATGCGTCTAGTTCGGCAACAACGATTGGCGTTTGGGTTAAGGTGTTCCTTCGGATTAGTATTTGCCCGTCCTTCAGTCCAATGCGTCTCAGAATGCGGTTGATCGTGCTTTATGAAAGCAATGGTTTAACGCCAAGATCTTCAAGTGCCAACGGAATTGCTTGGGCACCACAGAACAGATCCTGATTATAGAGATTGAGGCGAATCATCTTGTCGATTTCTTCAACCTCAAGCGGAGTGCGATTTGTGACATGAAGTATGACCGTCGGTCGATTTTCGCACCAGGAGTTACCTGTTTTGTCGTAGCGTCAGATCCACCTATAAAGCCAAGAGCCTGAACGGCCGCTTGAAGCACATACAGATTCTTGTTTTTCCCCAGCAAGAAAACGCAGCACAGCACGGTTATGTACTTGTTTCATTGTATCCGTCATGAACACATCCTATACGGACTGAGTGTTCAGCAGAATGCCGGGTGGCTATTCGATTGTCAGAGAACAATTTTGCCCACGCGCTGGTGGCACATGTTTTTGTCCACGATGTGCTGGCACTCAATAGCTAGGATTTTATTTCTTATAGAATATGATGGTCATCTTGTTTTGATGATTATGGGGTTCTTGATAGGCGCGAGGGAAGTTAGTCCCCTGTGGTTTTGTTTCCTTAGTTGACTTTATGGCAAATTATGGATTCTAAAACAACTTCGAAATTTATTAATAGTGTCATGGTTGTTGGGATGGGAGGCCTAATAAAAAAGGCTTCTATGCTGATTGCATTTATTGTTCTTGTCAGGTGCCTTCCGAAAGATGAGGTAGGTTCTTTTGTAATTATTTTGCTTATTTCTGATTTTTTTGCAACCTTGAACGCTCTTGTTCTGGATGGGCCGGCCATTGCAAAAATAATTTCCTCATCTAGTGCGGAGCTTAAAAGCACTATATCAAAAGTCGCTATCTTTTATAAGTGCATATTCTCAGTTGTTACTTTGCCGATTATTTATATCCTTTTCCCATTGATGGCAGAAATATTAAATCTCGATATTTTAAATGTTTCAATTGCATATGTCTTAATATTTTTCATGACAATTAACATAGAAGGTGCGATTTCAAGAGTTCTTCAAGGGTTTCACGAGTACAAAAAAATATCTATAATAAATTCTTTAAATGGGATTTTTAAACTTATATTTGTGGTTCTATTTGTTTGGTTCCTTAAATATGGTTTTGTTGGACTTGTCTACTCCTACATTTTAGCTAACATAGTTTCCGTTCTACTCTTATTGAGGTTTGTTCCATTCAGTGGGTACTTTAATACTGATTGGCGCCAGTTTCGAGAATTGTTTTGTTTTGGATTTCCTCTCGGTTTAAACCGATGCCTGACCTTTGTCTTTACCAGGATTGATACGGCTATGATTGGCGCAATGATTGATCCCGTTGCTGTTGCGGTTTATGTCGCGGCCTCCAAGATACCAGAGAGTATTCGTGAAGTTTATAGCTCTTATCACTACGTCTTTTTTCCAAATATGTCTAGTCTCTATGCCCAAAAGAGGTACCGCGAAGTTGAGCAACTCTTGAACAATTCATTAAGGATAATCTCTTTTGTTGTGAGTTTCGTAGGATATATTGTATTTGTGTTTCAGGTTGAGATAATCACGTTGCTGTTTTCAGAAGAGTACATTGAGGGTGCTCCAGTGCTTGCTATTTTGACCTTTGCTCTTTGTGTTGCACTTGCATCCAATATTATTGGAACATCACTGGTTGCATTTGGACAGTCAGATAAGCCAGTTAAGATCAATCTAATGGATACATTTGCCAATATTGCTGGAAATTTAATACTCATCCCAATGTTTGGATTGCAAGGAGCTGCATTCGCTACCCTAATTTCAAGGTCAATGACAAATCCTGTAAATGTTTTATTCTTTAGGCATACTGGGATAAAGTTGGATGTTTCCCAATATCTCAAGCCTGTGTTTGTCTTAGCGATTGGAGTTTGTTTTTACCTTTTGGTTCAACCAGACAGTATATTTATCAAGGTCGCTCTTGTTGCATCATTTATTGTTGTTTGTTGTATGTTTTCTATTATAAGAAAGCAAGATTTGGCTCAGGTTTTTGCATCTTTTAGGGATGAATCAGATAGCGCGAGGGCTTAATTTTTTAATAGCTTGATCTTTTCTTTTAAGAGATCAAGCCTAAACTTCTTGAATTAAGGCAGTATTCAATAGTTCGTGATATCTGGTTCCATTTTGATTGTTGAGGCTTTTGTTTCTTAACATAAATCTATCATAGACGGATGCTCATTATTTTTGAGTGTTCGAAATAATAACAAAATTATGGGTTATTCATATGAGGATTCTGGTTCTTTCTGACTTATACCCCCCGTATTATAAAGGGGGGCACGAAATTCAATGTGAATTTATGGTGAATAGTTTTCGTGAGCATGGTCATGAAGTCTTTGTTTTGACTTGCAATCAAGGTGCAAAAGATAGAATGGGGGAAAAACAAGTATTTAGAAAATTGTATTCTACAATTCCTTTTTCTCCCAAAAAAAAATCTAGAATAAATGGAATTAACCTACTGATCAAGGAAGCAATTTTATCAAGACTAAATTTTTTTATTACAAAAAAAATGATAATCAGAATAAAACCAGACATTGTGTATTCTGGACAGTTGTCTGGCATATCAGTGTTCCCTATTAAGGCTATTCAGAAGTATAGCGTGCCAATAATTCATCACGTTGGCAATTACTACTTAATTAGCCTTATAAAAATGTGCGTATCTGAAAAAAGATTTTTCAGGAGAATACTACGTCAAGTTATTCATGGTTTTTCAGATATTGGGGCTTTGGATTTTACCCATGTTGTAGCTGTTAGCAATTTCGTAAAGTCTAAGTATCTACAGGCGGGGTTGCCTAGTGAATATGTAACTGTAATCCCGCCAATGGGGATTTCGTTAGAAAAAATCATTGAAGAAAATAGGGTATGTTCAATGCCGACCTATCCCTTCAAGTTGCTCTTTGTGGGTCGACTTATTGAGAATAAGGGCCTCCATGTTGCCATATTGGCATTAAGCCATCTAGTTAATGATAGGAAGATTGACAATGTTAAACTCGATGTTATTGGAGAGGGGTGTTGTAGTTATACAGATGAAATGATTGAACTTGCGAGTGACCTGGGCCTGAAAAGTAAAATTAACTTTAGGGGGAAACTGTCACAAGATGAGACGTTTAGCGAATATTCAAAATATCATGTACTTGTTGTCCCTTCAGTTTGGGAAGAACCCTTTGGATTGGTAGTCATTGAAGGGATGGCATGTGGTGTTTCTGTTGTGGCATCAAAAATTGGCGGAATTGTAGATATTGTTGAAAATGGTAAAAATGGGATTTTGGTCCCCCCTGGAGACCCGGTTAAACTTGGTGAGGCAGTGTGGGGATTAATTCAAGACAGATCGAAATTTAAGGGGATTTGTATTGAAGGGACAAGAAGGGTTCGTGGAGATTTTTCAAATAACAGGATAGTTGAAAGAATTCTTGAGTATATGGAACAGCTTAGAAAACGGTGAAAATGTTAAATACTCTAGTTTGTGACGTTGCCGTTAATTAAGAAGAAAATTCACAAGTTTTTTCCTGTTTTTGTTTTTTTTAGATTATTGTCCATTTAAAATGTAGCCAATTGCAATTATTAAGAACTATGGAGGGATTTCGGGGGAAAATATAACATATAATGAAATATTTTGATTTACTGTTAATTTGAAGATTTAGTAAAATTACGCAATCAGATAAATAAGCAATACGAAACAATTGTTACAACTACAATGTTTGATCTATGTTTGCTAAAATTTTTTTTCTTGAGAATTGTCTTAATCTGAATAAGGAGTAACTTTCTATGAGAAACAATATCAATATTGCAAAAAAAATGATGAAGTTGTTTCCTCAAAAACCTAGTATTGAAGAAGTTGACTACTGGAGTGGGAAAGGAGAAAAATCTATTCGATCCCTTGAAGCATACGAGCATGAATCTCTGGTTGGATTGGAACGTTACTTTAAAATCCCAATTGGAGAATATATTTATGGAAAAGAGGTATTAGATTTTGGTTGTGGCCATGCAGGCCGGACCGTACGGTGGTTGGAGAAGTTTCAGTTTAAGAGAGTGGTTGGTATTGACCACTCAGAGGTACACCTGAAATGGGCCAATACTTTTATAAAAAAGAAAAATTTTTCCAATATCCACCTTATTCATTCCGCAGGAGAAAACCTGCAGTTTGAATCGGATACATTTGAGTGTGTTTTGTCTTTTGAGGTGTTTGATCATGTGAATGATCCTCAAAAATGTTTGGAAGAGTGCCATCGAGTGCTAAAAAAGAATGGAATTGTTGTGATTGTTTTTACCCCATTCTATTCCCCTAAAGGTGCTCATCTCCACTTTACTAGAATGCCTTGGATGAATGTTTTTTTTAAAGAGGATACTCTCATTCAGGCTCACAATGAGATTGCAAGAGAGTTGGGGGCTGAGTATGAAAAAACTTATAAATTTAATTCTATTCAAAAAGAAGTCGGATGCCCCAAACGGTTTGGGTCAGTCAATGGACTGACTGTCAAGGGGTTTGATGAAATAATTGAAATGCAAGGATGGGAAGTTCTTGACAAATGGAATGTCCCTATTTTTCATCACGGCAAACTTATTCATGCTAGAAAAGAATTGAAGCTCTTGTCATTTCCCGCTTCCATGTTAACAAAAGTACCTTATTTTGATGAGATGTTCACGCATTACGTTTCAAGGGTTTTGCAAAAAGTTTAGAAGCTTTTGTAAACAATTGAAACATAATAACAGCCGATAGATCCTTTGAGCTGGCTGTCGAAAATCTAAACAGGAGCATCCCATTTTCTTACAAGAAGTATTTTGGAGTTTTTGACAAACTTATATTTAGTTGGTACCAGGCAAATTTCTGCACGAATTGGGAACCAAGCTTCACGACTTGGCACGACACAATGTGCGTGGTTGCCTCTTTTAAGTTATTGCCAAGATCCGTGTTCGCATCCGAACCAAATTATTGCGACAGCGCCTCAATAGAGAACTTCTTCGACACACTCAAGCGGGAGAGGGTTCATCACCGCAAGTATCGCACCTGGCAGGAAGCCATGGTCGAGATCAGAGAGTACATCGAAGTGTTCTATAACCGGCTGAGACGACACGCCAATTTGGTTAACCTCTCCCTGGTAGCATACTGGAAGAAATTTATCAGGCGGCAAGGGGTTGCCTGACCTTAACAGGGTGTCCACTATTACTGTCCACCTCACTTTGAGGTGGGCTGGAAAAAGAGAATGCCAATCTGATCGCCGGCGGATTTAAAGAGGTGTTAATTGGAGCGCATACCGAGATAGTTTGATACTCAAGAATTTAAGGAGAAATCGGTCAGTCTGACTGTCGATAGCGGGTTGAATGTTTTCGAAGTTTTTCAGCGTTTGAATTTTTTAAAAACAATCGCTGTGTGGTTAGATTAATAAACATCCTTTTGGCGTTTTGGATGTGCCCAGGATTCAGATGGTGACGGAGTCAGTGGCAGGATTATGTGAAGAGCTGGCTGAAGCCAGGTTGGAAAAAGGCGTCGCAAGGATGGCTATGATGAACTCGATCAGACTACACAACACTTTGTGCAAAAATACAGAGAGTTCGGAGCCTTTCTGAAACACTTCAGCTGTAATCGTTTCGTATTTTAGGGATAAAGGATTCTGCCATGAAAATTACTCTGGTGAACTCAGGTGGGCAATTAGCTTATTTGCAAGGGTTGGTGTCTGGTCTTTCCAAAATAAAGGATATTCACATCAACATTCTTGATTCCAGTCAGAGTATTGGAGTCTTTGATCATCTTGAAAACGTTACCCTTTATGACATAATAAGTATTAATAATGCCAATACTACTTTAATACGGAAGTCGGTAAATGTCTGTAGGTTCTATCTAAAACTATTTTTTTATATAGCCAGAACTAAGGATAAAATATTTCATGTGCAATGGTATGGTAGATTTTATGTTTTCGATAGAATTGTGTTGAATTCATTTTATAAGATATGCGGTAAAAAGATAATATTTACCGCCCACAATATAAACAAGGGAGAGAGGGACGGTAGGATAAGTTTTTTTCAAAGTATAAGTTTGAAATTATTATATAATGTTGTTGATGTGATAATTGTACATACCAGAATCATGAAAGATGAGCTTGTTGACTTGTATGGAGTAGGTGAAGAAAAGGTTTTTGTCGTACCTCATGGAATTAACAATTTTGTTGATTTT
Organism: Deltaproteobacteria bacterium IMCC39146; assembly: GCA_030005635.1. Taxonomy (GTDB): domain Bacteria; phylum Desulfobacterota; class Desulfuromonadia; order Desulfuromonadales; family BM103; genus M0040. The sequence goes on along the minus strand of JARUHP010000028.1, from coordinate 1,414 downwards.
ACTTCTATTGATAGAACTAAATCAAGGGGATTTCTTAATATTGATAATGATAAAAAGGTGATATTGTTCTTTGGTAGAATTGATAAATATAAAGGGCTTGATATCCTTATTGAGGCTTTTCAATTTCTAGACAAAGATAATTACACTCTGGTCATAGCTGGAAGTGTAGTGAAAGAATATCTTGATGAATTTAGAAAAAAGATTGAGCCATTGCTTTGTAATAAGTCTATCATTGCAAGAACCGAATATATTAAAAATGAAGATATTGAGTATTATTTTAAGGGCGCTGACTGTTTGGTGTTGCCGTACCGGAGAATATATCAGTCTGGTGTGATTTTTCTTTCGTATCAGTTTGGCTTGCCAATCGTAGCATCTGATGTTGGGAGCTTAAAGGAAGATATTATCGAATTTAGGACTGGCTATATTTGCAGACCAGAGGACCCATTTGATTTGGCTGGAAAAATTAAAAATTACTTTGATTCGAGCTTATATGCAAACTTGGAGTCAACTAAAGTTGACCTCAGGGCTTGGGCAAATAAAAAATACAGTTGGGACTCCATTGGAGAGAAAACTTATCGGATATACGAAAGACATACCGCTGATAGTTAACATGTAAAGTGGCTATGTTTTGGTTTAGCGCCAACTGGGGAATGACTTCGTTTGAGTTAAGCTACACGAACGGAGAAAACCAACATTCGAAAATAAACGTCACAACTACACAGTCTATGAGAAGGTTGCCCTTCTTAAGCGCCACCTGATGAACTAGGTGTCTTTCTCTAACTTGTGCAATGAACATCAGGTTCAGCCCACAGTTTTTTTACAGGTGGATTAAGGAGTTTTTCGAGAACGGCACAACCGCTTTTGAGGAATTGCAGTGGTTTTGTAAAGCCGGACACCAACGAAAGTGCTAGAGTCGCCAACCAACGAGAGGGGCCGAATGGGTAAGAGCACTTTCATTCATAAAAGAGCTTAAAAGATAAGCCGCCTAGTTGTTGCCCAAGGCTATACTGGCCGTCCCTGAAAAAGCTTAATCATATGTCATTATGATTTTATTTTACGCGAATTCAACTCGCTAGTGCAACCGGTGGATTGATTTCAAAAAATACCTGATTTGGGGTTTTAAACCCAAGACATTTTCTGGGGCGGTTATTGAGTTTGTCCATCACTTTTTGAACATCCTCATCTGTTACTTTGGCGAGGTTCATCCCTTTTGGGAAGAATTGCCGAATACGTCCGTTTGTGTTCTCGTTCAGCCCTCGTTCCCAAGAATGATAGGGATGAGCAAAGTAGCCGCTGGCATCAAGGTCTTTTGAGATCTCCTGGTGTAGAGCAAACTCTTTCCCGTTGTCGTATGTCAGAGTTTGAACATGTGGAGCCAGAGGTCTCAGCCGTTCCAGTATAACGGACGTGACCT
>JARUHP010000027.1 GCA_030005635.1 Deltaproteobacteria bacterium IMCC39146 | reverse complement strand
GAGAGCAGCTCCGCGACGAAGCCAAGTCAGGCGGTAACCAACCCGCGAATATCAGAGTGATCAACCGTCGCAAAGAGGTTCCGCTTCCTGACAGTGTTCTGGAATTAACCCGTTTAAAAAACCGCTGGAAACCAGTTGGGCACGGAGCATTTCGTCTCTTGACAACTGTCAGCCATATCAGGGATGAAGGGGATGAAAGGGATGTAAGTTTCAAACAAAAGCCTTTGACCCTTGATGTTAAAAACAAAAAGACTAAAGTTTTGCTTGGTTTTGCTTGGTTTTGCTCTATCCCCTTAATCCCCTTCATCCCTGTTAAATTGCTTTGACATTAATGGTTTTCTTAGTGTCTGGTGGTAAATAGCGCTTACAAGAGCTCTTGGTTTTGCTCTAACCATAGATCTTGATAGTCTTTCACCGCGGCTAAACAAAGGTTGTTGCTTTAAAGTTAAACAACGCAGCAAGCTGCGGGAAATATGACCCATTTTTTATTATTAAATCTCTGGTAGAGAAAGGTTTGTAAGAAGCCTGCCACTATAACTCTAACTCCACCACTCCTTACGGAAAAACGGGGGGAAGCAATAATCCCTGGTTTTCGGGCAAAGTGAGCATGAGGTTCATGTTTTGGATTGCCTGCCCCGCCGCCCCCTTCACCAGGTTATCAATGGCAGAAAGAACAATCACCCGCCCGGTCCGCTCATCGACAGACAAACCTATATCACAATAGTTGCTGCCACGAACCTGAGCAATATTGGGAAACTTTCCTTTTGGCAGCACCCTGACAAAATTCTCGGCAGAATATTTGTCAAGATACACTTCATGCAACGCAGCAAGAGACATCATGTCAGTCAAGCTCGCGTAGCAGGTGCTCAGGATACCTCGATTCACAGGCAAGAGATGCGGGGTAAAACTGATTCTAACAGTCTCCCCAGCCAGCCGTGTGAGAGACTGTTCAATCTCGGGTGTATGACGATGCCTGGGCAGACTATAGGCCTTAAAGCCCTCATTGACCTCACAATAGAGAGTGTCTACTTTAGCGGCACGACCGGCACCACTGGTACCGGACTTACTATCTACAATAATGGTTTTATGATCGATCAAACCTTTTTCAAGCAAAGGAGCCAAGGCGAGGGCAACACTGGTCGGGTAACATCCAGGATTGGCAATCAAACGAGCCTCAGAAATCTTTTCACGAAACAGCTCAGGCAGGCCGTAAACTGCTTCAACAAGCAGTTCTCTGGCAGTATGCTCCTGATACCATTCCTCGTAAACTTCGACATCAGAGATACGGAAGTCGGCAGAGAGATCTACAACCCTGCAACCGACAGCCAACAAGGCCGGGATCATACCCATAGCCGTTTGGTGAGGGACCGCGGTAAAAACCAGATCAGCACGGCCAGCAAGAGCAAGCGGGTCTACATCTTCGAAGCTCAGGTCAACAATCCCACGTAAAGAAGGGAACACATCGCTGACCAACTGTCCGGCGTATTGTCTCGAGGTTACGCACACCAGTTCCGTATCAGGATGCAATGAAAGCAACCTGAGCAGTTCAACTCCGGTATAACCACTCGCACCAATAACAGCGATCCGATGCATATCAACTCCTTACTTATTATCCATTCGCTGGATTATGTTCGATAGCAGCCAGCTCCTTGATTGTCCGACGGCTGCTAGAACGGAAAAAGGGAAACCCGCAGGGTTTCCCTTTCAACCAAATATCCCATCGACCCTGAGGGCCGTAAGGTATTAACGCTTGGAGAACTGGAAGCTACGGCGTGCACCGCGTCGACCGTACTTCTTACGTTCCTTGATACGACTGTCGCGGGTAATAAAACCAGCCTTTTTCAGCGAATCACGAAGCTCCGGATCAATTTCGAGCAGAGCCTTGGTGATGCCATGCTTGATAGCTCCAGCCTGACCGGAAGGACCACCACCACAAACATTAACGGAGATATCAAACTTACCGACATTCTCAGTCAGTTCGAGAGGCTGACGCACAACCATTTTAGAGGTCGGGCGGCCGAAGTACTCGTCGATAGTCCGCTTGTTAATGATGATCTCACCTGTACCCGGCGTCATCCTGACACGGGCAATAGATGTTTTCCTTTTACCGGTGGCGTAAAATTTCTGTTCGGCCATCGTCTATTTCTCCTGAATTCCCTTAAACCTGAAGTTCTTTGGGTTGCTGTGCCTGATGCGGATGATCGGCACCGCAGTAGACTTTAAGTTTTTTAAACATCTGACGTCCGAGCTTGTTCTTAGGCAACATCCCTTTGACCGCTTTGCGGATCAGTTCTTCGGGTGTTTTCTCAAGCATTTTGCCAGCAGAGATCGAAGTCAGGCCACCGGTAAAACCACTGTGACGATGATACATCTTCTGGCTGAGCTTGTTACCGGTCAAACGCACCTTTTCGGCATTGAGAACAATGACAAAGTCACCAGTATCAACGCTTGGGGTATAAATGGCCTTGTGCTTACCGCGCAGGACCTTGGCAATTTCTGTAGCCGTACGGCCCAGAACTTTATCTTCCAGATCAACAATGTACCAGTCTTTCTGGAGATCTTCATTTTTTGCTACTGGAGTACTCATTTCTATCCTCTCTAGATCAGTTCTGTAAGTTAACGGGGCTCACAGAAACTCGAAATCTAGTCAAAAGGCCTGATGATGTCAAGCTTTTTCTCCATTTAGATAACACTTAACTCAGACCGGGCAACAGAGATCATCTATCAGTTAATTCGGCACGAATGAATGGTCTTTCGTAATCCTGCTACAAAGCGCAGACAACAGCTTGATTCCACCTTCCAGGTCGGCCCAATCAAGGACCTCGACCGGAGTGTGCATATAACGCAACGGGATACTGATCAACGCCGTCGCCACGCCTCCATGCACCAATTGCATGACGTTTGCGTCCGTTCCCGTAGCACGGGGGATGCCCATGATCTGGCAAGGGATATTTTCTTCCTCTGCCGTCTTTTTGAGGAGATCGAAAAGCACCGGATTAATATTAGGTCCGCGCGCAATCACGGGGCCCTTGCCGAGGCTTACCTCGCCAAGGTCCTTATGATCTGCACCGGGGTAATCACTGGCAAAGCCGACTTCGACAGCAATACCGATATCAGGTTGTACGCCGTAAGCACTGGTTGCACCGCCGCGCAAGCCTACCTCTTCCTGAACGGTTGAGACACCGTGCAGATCAACCGTCAGACAATTCTGACGACGCACCTCCTTGAGAACCTGGGCAACAATAAAAGCACCCATCTTGTCATCAAAGGCACGTGAGGTCAGTCGCGTGCCCTGCAAACGCTCGACGCCGACACGAAAAGTGACCGGATCACCAATAGACACCAGTTTGACAGCTTCATCTTTATTGCTGCAGCCGATATCGATAAACTGGCTTTTAAAGGGGACGACCGTTTCCCGATCTTTGGCCTCGACCTGGTGAATAGGTCTTTTACCGACCACACCAAGGAAGGGGCCGTCAGTTGCGTGTATCGTAACTCGTTGGCCAGGCACCAGGTGAGCATCAACGCCACCGATCGGCGCGAAAAAGAGATAACCCTGATCATCAACATACTTGACCATAAAACCTATCTCATCGCAGTGCCCTGCAAGCATCAGGCGTGGGGCACCTTCAGGACCCTTGACATGCGCCACGACGTTACCCATCACATCGGTACGGATATCGTCAGCAACGTCTGCCAGCCCTTCGCGAATGACTCGTTGTGCCGGTTGCTCAAAGCCGGACGGGCTCGGCGCTTCTATCAGCTCTTTGAAAAATTTAAAATCCTGATCATCCATTCAAGTCACCCTTCTCCCCTTGTTCAACCAATTCCCCCAGCAGGGAATTGCGAAAAGCTTTTGTGATTTTTACCAAGACCAATTTACCGGCAAGTCCAGCAGGTCCGGAGAAGTTAACAATACGATTCCAGGTGGAACGACCGAACATCTGCCCTTCCCCAATCTTGCTTTCGCCCTCAACGAGGACGTCCTGAATTGTACCGACATCAGCCTCCCAGGTCTGACGACTGATCTCCTGCTGCAGCTCAAGCATGCGGTTAAATTGCTTTTGCTTGAGCTCTGCAGGCATATCATCGACCATGTCTGCAGCAGTTGTACCGCGACGTGGCGAGTAAATAAAAGAATAGATCTCCGTATATCGAACTTTCTCGAGCAAGGACATCGTCTCGGCGAAATCATCTTCGGTCTCACCGGGGAAACCGACGATAATGTCGGAGGAAAGACGAATCTCCGGACACACTTGCCTCAGGCGCTCAACAATCTCCAGGTATCTTTCCCTCGTATAGCCACGGTTCATGGCTTTGAGAATATTATCAGAGCCGCATTGCACAGGAAGATGAAGATGTTTGCAGAGCTTGTCCAGCTTGCCGAAACAATCGATCAGATCGTCGGAGAGATCTTTCGGATGCGAGGTGGTAAAGCGAATACGGTCTATACCATCAACTGCATTGACCTGCTCAAGAAGCCCGGCAAAGCTGATTTCGCCATCTTCCTTAAGACCATAGGAATTGACATTCTGCCCGATCAAAGTGATCTCGCGAACACCCTGCGCAGCCAGTTCACGGATCTCTTCCAGGATCTCGGCGCTGGGGCGACTGATTTCACGGCCACGGACATAGGGAACGACGCAATAGCTGCAGAAGTTATCACAACCCTGCATCACCGTCACAAAGCGGGTGTAAGCTTCCTGACCGGTTCGTGACGGGAATAGCTGCAATCGGGTTTCACGGTCGAGGAACTCGGTCTCTTCGCACCGCACGTGCTTTTCGGCAACCTGCTGCACCATCTCCGGGAGACGATGAACGTTGTGGGTGCCGAAAACCAGATCCAGGTAAGAGAACTCTTCCAACAACTGCTTGCCCTCCTGTTGAGCGATACAGCCGCCCATACCGAGGATCAGGTCAGGCTTGCGCTCCTTCATCGGTTTGAAGCGTCCTAGGTGACCGTAAGCTTTACGTACAGCTTTATCGCGTACAGCACAGGTGTTGAGCAGAATCAGGTCGGCCTGTTCCGGCTCTTCGACCTGGTGATAACCGATGTCATCGAGCAGACCAACAATTCGCTCCGAGTCGACGACGTTCATCTGGCAGCCAAAAGTTTCCAGGTAAAAGGCTTTATCGTTCATAGCAGGACATCCATAAAATTCATTTTCGTTCTGACAAACCTACACTGCACCCATCCAGAGTTTCCGGATGGAGGCTAACTAAAAAGCTTTTCAAAAGCAACATGTTAAGGAATAACTCGGTTAGCACAGCTATATGATAGCCTGATCAGCCTCATTCCTTGTCTCTGCTTCTGGAGAAGCTCCAACCGGAGTCGTAACAGGCTCGATCGATTTTTCCAGGAGATCCGTGGCGTTACGAGGATGTTCCAGGCAGTGGAGGACCAATTGTTTTTCCTTGCCCTGGTAAACACGCAAGGTGCCAAGCTCTTCACTCTGCTGGTGCAGTCTGAAATAGGTAATCTCCTCAAGCTTCATTTCGTCTGTATGCAACCGCCAAAGCCCACGCTGTGACAGCAGCCGTCGATCTGTGATCGCATAATAGACCCGGTTCCACTCCAGGCGAGCCTGAAGAAGATGACCGACACAGAAGTAGAGGCCCAGAAGAACAAACGGCAGGGGAAGCCAGACCAGCCACGGAATCTCATATTCAGCAGCAAGGGAAAAGCCGAGGACCTGCCAATAAGTGCAAATCGCCAGAAAGATAAAGCCGAAGATCGAGTGTTTCCAGTGCCTGAAGGTGTAACAACGTGGCGCAGGACGCCCCTCCCAACAGACCTCTTCACCAACTTCCAGAACCAGGTCCTTTTTCATTGTCCACCTGTCGCATGCGCCAGACGACTGGCGGAAGAACGTCCGAGTTTACTGTCTGGGTCTGCTGCAACGATCATCATGTAAAGCGCAATAGCATCCTTGAGGGCCCCGCTTTTCTCCCTGACTTCGGCCAGCAGGAAAAGGTTCTCGGTAACCGGCAACAGCGAAGCACTCTCTACGAGCTCCTGACTGGCCTGTTGTAGCTGCCCTTTTTTGAGATAAAGGTAACCCAGCCCCATCCGACTACGGTAATAGTCCGGTTGCAGTTTAACGGCCTTTTGTAAATGCAGGCGAGACGACTGAAATTGCCCTGCTCGCAGATAAGCCATCCCCAGAGCTCTTAAAATACGGGGCTCATCGGGCGCCTCTGTCGCCGCTTGCAGATATGTTGCGATCGACCGCGCTTCGTCACCCTGCTTCTCAAAATCCCTTGCCCTGCTAAGAAGCTCGTAACCTGGTCTCAGTGTCGTCAGTCGTCTGAACGAGTCAGGCAGCTTTGTAGACTCTGGCTTGCCAGTTCTGTTGACTCGGCTTAACTCCAGACAGCCCACCTCGCAAGCGGCCTCCTGGAAAAGACGAGCCAGACGAATGTCCGCAGCATCAAGATCGTACTTGGAATCATAACCAGCAAGCTGTGCGGTCATCGCTTCGTTCATCTCCTGCGTTGCGTAATCTTCATAGGCCCTCGCGGCAAGCGCTACGCCCTTTTCGAGCAGAAAGGTCAGTTCATCGTCGCTATTGATCTCAGTCAGAAGACCTCGCGTTAAAATAAGGTGTCCGCCGGGCAAGGGATAAAGAGCCGGAGAGCTGAGGTCGGCGACCGTGATCTTGCAACGATTTGTCCCCTGAAATTGATCAAGACACGCACGCTTTAAAGATGCTGCAAGAGATGGGTCATGATAAGGGCCGCCAAGCATCTGCAGCAGTCGCTCTTCTATCGCCTCTCCCAAACGGCCCTTCTCAGCAGAGGTCAAGGGCAAGGGTTCTGCAGGAACCTGAGGGACTAAACCAGCACAGCCAGCAATTAAGAGCAAAAAAGCGCCCAGGCCGACAAGACCCATAATATTTTTAAAACCAACGATCGTCATCACTTCAATCCTGCAGGGTTATTGAGGAAGAGCATCTTAGGCTAAGCTCGCAAATCAGACAAGTCCAAGTCAAACGATTGGCAACGTTCTCCAGCAACTTTATGATTCTCAGGCTATTTTTTGGGCCGAGGGAAAAATCTGCTTGCATTTCCTCGCCAAGAGACTAGAATGTGCGGCTGCCCAATCAACTCCAGACGCATATGTATATAAATCAAAGGTATCAATCATGACACGTCACTTACGCAACATCGCAATTATCGCTCACGTCGACCACGGCAAAACCACTTTGGTTGATGCGATGCTTAAACAATCGGGTGTTTTCCGCGACAACCAGGTAATCACCGAACGGGTGATGGACAGCAACGACCTGGAAAAGGAACGCGGCATCACGATCCTCTCCAAGAACCTGTCGATCCATCATAATGGCATCAAAATCAACATCGTCGACACTCCCGGCCATGCCGACTTCGGTGGTGAGGTCGAGCGTGTCCTGAAGATGGTTGACTCGGTCCTGCTGCTGGTCGACGCTTTCGACGGCCCTATGCCTCAGACCCGCTTTGTTCTGAAAAAGTCCCTTGATCTTGGTCTCCGACCCATCGTCGTTATCAACAAAATTGACCGGCCTGGTTCACGTCCTGAAAAAGTTGTCGACATGGTATTCGACCTTTTTTGTGAACTGAATGCCGATGAGAACCAACTTGATTTTCCTTTTATTTTCACCAGCGCCAAACAGGGCATTGCCAAACGTGAGTTAGCCGATGACTCTGACAACCTCGAACCGCTGTTCGAAATGATCAGTGAGCGAGTGGCCCCTCCCGTTGCTGATGCAGAGGCCCCCTTTCAGATGTTGGTCACCTCGATTGACTACAATGACTACCTCGGCCGCATCGCCACTGGTAAGATTTTCAATGGCAAGGTCAGCACCGGTGAGACGATCGCATTAATCACGAAAGATGGTGAGATCAAGAAAGGTCGCATCTCTAAGCTTCTTGGTTATGAGGGTCTCAATCAGGTTGAGTTAGAAGAAGCAAGCGCTGGCGATATCGTCACCATTGCCGGGTTTGAAAATGTCGGCATCAGTGAGACCCTGGCCTGTGCCGAGAACCCCAAGTCATTGCCCTACCTCGCCATTGACGAGCCGACCCTGGCGATGAACTTTATTGTCAACTCCTCGCCATTTGCGGGCCTTGAAGGTAAGTACGTCACTTCGCGCAACTTGCGCGACCGCCTCTTCAAGGAGCTGCGCACCAACGTTTCCCTGCGCGTTGAAGAGACCGCCAATACCGACACCTTCAGAGTTTCGGGCCGTGGCGAATTGCACCTGTCCATCCTGATCGAAAACATGCGCCGCGAGGGCTATGAGCTGGCAGTCTCCAAGCCGGAAGTCATCTGCCGCGAGATCGATGGCAAGAAGTGTGAACCGATGGAGTATCTGGTCATCGATGTCCCTGAAGAATTTCAGGGCACTGTAATCGAGAAACTTGGAACCCGCAAAGCGGAAATGGCGGCCATGAATGCTCTCGACGGTTTCAACCGTCTGGAATTCATCATTCCGGCCCGTGGCCTGATTGGTTTCCGTAACGAATTCCTTACAGATACCCGCGGCACTGGGGTTCTGAACCATACCTTTCAAGGCTATGGCCCCTGGAAGGGTCCAATTGCAGGCCGTAAAAACGGCGTCTTGGTTGCCATCGAGACAGCAGAAACCGTTGCTTACTCACTCTTTAACCTGCAGGACCGCGGGATCCTTTTCGTGCAACCCGGCGTTAGAGTCTACGAAGGGATGATTCTCGGCCAGCATGCCAAAGAAAACGACCTCGTGGTTAATGCCTGCAGAGGTAAAAAGCTGACCAATGTACGCGCATCTGGGACCGATGAGTCCATTCGCATTATTCCGCCACGAGATCTGACTCTTGAGCAGGCACTGGAGTTCATTGATAACGATGAGTTGGTTGAAGTAACTCCCAAATCGATTCGTTTGCGTAAACGCCTTCTCAACGAAAACGATCGTAAAAAGGCTCACAAAAAGTCCACCTAGAGAAAGCATGGAAGCCTTTGTACGAGGGTTCTTCATAACTAGAATAAAAGGCAGCTTCTTAATGGAAGTTGCTTCAGATTGTTGACAAACCCCATATCGAATTGATGTGGGGTTTGTTTTTATCTGCCTGGATGATTAAGTGTTTTTTTCGGTAGTTTGAGAACAACAGATAAACGATCTGTTGCTCTCAAACTACAAAATATTCTAAGAAGCACAATTTACCTTCACGCAAAAAGAACAACCCCACATGACATAAGTGCTCTCTCCTTAAACTAGAGTTTTAGACATTACGAGTTGAGATCTCAATTCTGGTCGCCCTCACCTGAATACAGGCACTACCAGAAGGGGTAAAAGAAATTCAAAGTCAGCGACCCAAAGTGGTGCACGTCCTCCTGCCCGGCATATTCTTTTGTTCTGGTGACGTGGGAGTAAGTCATCATCAGGTTGTGATAACCCAGGGTAATGCCTGCGGCAAGATCTGCAACCGTATCTTTCTTGTCGATACTATGACTGTCAGTAAAGGTATTGCCATCCAGGAATATGTCGCGCAGCACATACTTACCGTTGACCGCACCGAACAGATAGAGGCTCGGTTTATCATGCGGCGTGAAGAGCGTGCTGCCGGCAGGACGGATTATCGAAACACCAAAGTTTCGCGCCAGATTCAGCCCATATCGAACCTCCAGCCCAGTATTTAAGTATGTCGCTACATTACCGACGACCCCACCAGCGTGAACAATAGCGTCGGCAGTCAGCAAACGATCTGAAGAACCTAAAAACAGCCACTTGCGCTCGAAAGCTACCAATAAACCAGGCTCGTTTTTTAACTGATTGTCCCAACCCTTTGCGGTAGGAATATCGCGCAGTTCATGCACCATGGTCTGAACCTCTTCTGCATAAGACAAAGGACCGACCATCCCCATCTGTATTTCCAGGCTATCGACAAAGTCGAGATATTCCTCAAATTTTGCTTTGCGATGATAAGCAAGACCAACGTAGGACCACCCTGCATAAGGACGGTCATCGACGATGAGATCAGGCCGACTGGTATCCGACGGGGTATACATGTTCTGACCCAGTGAAAACTCTGCTTTGTGGCTGTATTCAGGGCCTGAGTCACGAATAAATGGAATCTTGTGGACCAACTCCAGGACTTTGCGAGGAAAATGTCCTTGCTTGGCGTGCGGCGACAAATCCGGTGAAATCAGTGAGTACTTGATGCCATTGGTATAGTTGCTGTCGGTGCCATTAAACAGGTCATTTTCAAAAAAGATCGACTGAGCCCAACGGTTGTCCTGGCCCTCTGCGGCAAGAATCCCGCCTGGAGTTGTAAGAACTGCCAGCACAACAAAGATCAGCCATAAGCAAGGGCGGTGGCCAGGTGAACGAAATTTCAAGACAAACCCCATATCGACATAACTTCAGGGATGATCGGTTCACCCTCCTCACGCTCAGCGATACCATGCAGACGAGAAGCAATGGTTGCAGCATAGTCTGACAACGACCATTGGTTAAGGATGCGCACCGCATTATCAGGAGTACTGGGGATCACACGCTCGATGTCATACACAAGACCATCGGTTGACCCGATTGCCAGGTTGGCAAAGCCGGCTGCGACGGCAGCGAAAACATCACACTCTTCACGGCAATCGAGAGCTTCAAGCCATTCAAGATAGAACTCGATCACGGCAAGGGTGAGAAGACTGCCGCGACACTTAATCAGAATCTCGACCTCATCACAGCTCAAAGCCCTGCAGTGCGACTCAAGGAGAGAAAGGATTCGTCGGTCTCCAGTCATTACCATCCCGCCCAGTACGGCCAAACCATTGGCTAGTGAGCCCCGATCGTACAAGTCAAGAAGCTCAATGGCTCCCATCGTCGCGTTCTCATCATTGGCTGGCGCAAGGACGACATAGTCAAGGGCCGCAGTGGATGCAACCACTCGGGCCGGATCGCAGCAAATAAAAGGCATCAAGGCGTGAACACCACTCTTGCCAGCAAGTACGAGATCAACGGCTGTCTGGTAATTTCGAACGCGCTGCGCGGGATGAATACGTGTCACGTAATGCCGGTACAACAGGAGGAGTTTTTCCACGAGCTCTGGATTAGCAGTCGTCCCGTAAAGGCCTATGGCGGCTTGAACCACGTCATCAAGTTGTTCTTCATTCAGTTTGAGAGCCTTCTCCGGGCTATCAAGCACTTCATTGATCTGTTTCTCATTCATATCCATAAAATCATCCTTTTTAAGCAGGGTCCATGCGTAGTTCTGGCCAAGAGAGATTTTAGTTCAAAACCCTGAAAAGACTAACGGTTTTATGACGTTTGGCAATCAAAAGTCAAAACATATTATCAGAAAGATGCCGCTGAAACAGGATGTTCAGCACCGGCCAGGGAACGGCCAGCGACAACGATACCGCCCCAGAAAAAAGCGACAGCAGGGAGTTTCAGAGAAGTCTTCAAGCAACTTCTCAACTCTGAAGGTTATCGACGACCTTTATATTCCGTATATTTCTTAGCAGAACCGCGAACTTCATCGGCAGGATATTTCTCTTCGTCCAAAAGCATTTTACGGTTTACAGCCTCACCATATCGATGCCAAGCTTATCGGATAAACGTAACAGGCAAATAAAAACATCGGCGATTTCGTGGCTGATCTCGTAAAGGCCCTCAGGAGGGATATCAGCGCTGTCTGCTTCTGTCAACCACTTGCTTCAAAGGTTTACTGCTAATCGTGACAAATAAGAACTACCCTATTAAAGGGCCTAATTCTCATTCGTCATCTGTGACAAACGTCGACAAAGCTCTAGAACCTCTGCCTGGTGGTCCTGCTCTTTTTGCTGGAGTTGTTGCGCCATTTCATTAAGCTGGCGCTCCATTGTCTTGACTTGCTCCCGATAACGCAGCACGAAATCTACTGCTTCCAGTGACAGCCCCATATCTTGGTGCAAATAGCGAATGCGCTTGAGTTTACTGACGTCCGCAGGGTTCAAGCCCTTTGCGCCATGCAGCATGGTATGCGCAGTGACCAACTCTTCGTGCTCGCATTGGATGATGAACTCCTCTGAGACCCTAGCCATGCGAGCGACTATCCGATAGTCAAAGTGAACTCCAGGCTCATGACAAAAAATAGCAATCGGATATTTCTTCATAACCTTCTCCTCGCCAGTCGAACGGCAGTGACCCAACTGATCGCGAACATTACAATTAGCGTATAGATTTCCACTGTTCCACCAGGACCTTCTCTTTAGTGGTCAGCTTGTCTGGGAGAATAGTTTCTACGGTGACATAAAGATCACCCCGTTGCTCAGGATGTTTGATTTTGGGCATCCCTAATCCGGGGAGCCGGAAAACCCGGCCATTTTGAGTTCCCGGTGGAATTGCAAGGTTCACCGTGCGGTCGATGCTAGGGACCGATATCTTACCGCCTAACAACATGGTGAACAGATCTGTCGAAACCGTGGTTTTAAGATCATCGTTGTCGCGTAGAAAACGTTTGTTGGGCAAAACTTTAATTGTAAGGTAGATATTCCCCGACTGTCCTTCTCCAGACCCGGCACTTCCCTGTCCCTTAAGCCTAATCCGGGATCCAGTATTGACGCCGGGAGGGATTTTCACGTCAATTTTGCGACCGTAATCCCATTCCAGCAAACGCTTGGTGCCGTGGTAGGCCTCATGAAGAGTCACCTGAAGTGAATGTTCGAAGTCTCCTCCGTGCCTTGGTTGCACATGATAATAGGATTGTTGCCCCTTCACACCTTCATGGCTTTGTCGACTATGGCCCCCACCGAACAGGTTTGTGAAAAACTCCGAAAACCCGCCCCCAGTTCCAAATAACTCTTCAAACTCTTCGGGATTAACCGTTTGATAACTGTAGCTCTGCTGGCCGGCTGCCGCTCTCTCATCCCAGTTGAAGTCTTCAGGTTTTCCTCCAGCTTGCTGGTATTGTTGCCACTGAGAACCAAGACGATCGTATTGCTTACGTTTTTCAGGGTCGGACAGAACTTCGTTGGCCTCATTGATATCCTGAAGTTTGGCAGCAGCAGCCCCGTCTGCGGGGTTGACGTCAGGGTGATATTTTCTGGCCAGCTTGCGGTAGGCTTTTTTTTATCTCTTTAGCGCTGTCTTTGCGATCAACACCCAGAATTTTGTAGTAGTCCTTAAATTCCATATTGTCCCCATTTAATCGGATCAGGACGGGTTGAACCTTCTAAACACGACTCTAGCAACCTGTCGAACTAACCATGAACTGGCTGCAAATCCGCGAATGGCCTCATCCTTATTTATCCCCTCGCACTGCTTAATGGGGTGAGGTTGGCTCTGAATAAGAAGCCGGTTTTGCTCACACTTCGAAAGTTTGCAAGGGCTGCGGCACAAAGACATTTTCGAGACCAAGGTCCTTGCGTAAGACCTCGGCCAGACTCTCCGCGGAATCCTCTTCGCCATGCACGATAAAAGTCTGCTGTGGTTTGCGCTGCATAACCTTTACAAAATCGATCAGGCCCTCCCGGTCGGCGTGTCCAGAAAATCCCTCCAGAACCTCGACCTTGGCACGAACATGATATTCTTCACCGTAGATACGAACGACTTTTTCTTGTTCCACCATACGACGCCCCAAGGTGTTGGGTGCTTGCCAACTGGTAAAGAGAATGGTGTTGCGCTGGTCTCCAATACGGTTACGCATGTGATGGAGGATACGTCCGCCTTCAAGCATGCCACTGGAGCTGATAATGACCGCAGGAACTCTCAGGCTGTTGAGCTCCTTTGATTGCTCTACTGTCTGGGTGTATTTGAGCCGACCAAAGCCAAAGGGGTTGTTGTCATCGTCGGTGAGAAGAAACTCACGGATTTCGGCATCGTAGACCTCGGGATGCAACCGAAAGATTTCTGTAGTACGGGTGGCCAGAGGACTATCGACGAAGATTGGGAGATCGGGTATGGCTCCGTTGCTGTGCAGTTGGTGGAGAGCGTACACCAGCTGTTGGGTCCGGCCGACTGCAAATGCCGGGATCAACAGAGCCCCACCACGGCCTGCAGTTTCGTTGACGATACGCTGCAACGCCTTCTCCGACTCCGGGTAAGGAGGGTGAGAACGGTTACCGTAGGTGCTCTCCATGATCAGGATGTCGGCACCATCTAAAAGCGGCACAGGATCACAGATAATAGGGATATCCGGCCGGCCAATATCGCCGCTGAAAACCAAACGGCGACTCTGGCCAGTCTCCTGATCATCGATATCGAGGATAACGTGGGCGCTTCCCAGCATGTGTCCGGCATCGGTCAGGGTGAGGTGAATACCGGGGAAAAGCTGGTGACGGCGACCGTAGCTCAGCCCCACGAACTGTTCCATCGACTGGCTCACGTCGGCTTTGGTGTAGAGGGGTTCGAAAAGATTCTGGCCATTCTTCTTACGCCTGCGGTTGACGAACTCTACATCTTTTTCCTGAATGAATGCACTGTCCATGAGCATAACAGCACAAAGGTCGCGCGTTGCTGAGGTACAGAAGATGTCGCCGTTAAAACCATTCTTGACCAGCAGGGGAATTCGGCCGGAGTGATCGATGTGGGCATGGGACAGCACCAGGCAATCGATCCTTTTACCCGGAAGCAATTCTCTGCGGTTACGCTCGAAAGCCACCTTGCGCTTGCCCTGGAACAGGCCACAGTCAAGTAAGATCGTTCGCCCATTCACTTCGATCAGGTGCTGGGATCCTGTAACGGTACGGGCGGCGCCATGGAAGGTGATTTTCATATTACAGTCCTTTGCCAAAAGATGAAATGCGAGGTTCTTGAGCTAACTGTTATTCACATTTACGATCAAAAAGTAGTTCATAAGATCATGATGACAAACCTCAAGGCGTTGTCAAAATATCTATGGCCTAAATTACAAAATGGCCACCCGTTACCAGATGGCCATCATTGTGCTTCTGGTCCGAGACCTTATGAACGACATATCAATAATGGCTAAAGTTCACCCAAGCGTATCCCCTTATGTCTCAGTATCGAATATAGACATGAGATTATGAGTATTATAGGGACAAGTGTAGGTATGTTGCTCGCCATCTTTACCGGCTTGTTGCCATTCTATCGTTTCGCCTTGAGACGACTTTATGCGAGTCAGTCCAGAAGCCTTCCAGGTTTTAAGGACCTGCCAAATCTCATCCGTGGCAAGCAGCTCAAAATTCTCAATTTCAGAAGGTTTGTCTCTCTCCAGATAGCAGTCAATCAGCTCAAAATCGACGAATTCGTCCTCCTTTCGCCACCACCTGATAAATTCTTTACCTTGTTTCTTGCCCTGTTCAAGTTCACTAGTAATTTTGTTGCTTCGCATAGCGACTCTCCTTTCATCTCCTGTACTTGCCCTCGACCATTAACGGGTAACACGATGTTGAAAACTCTGAGCTCAATCCTTGCTTAGCTCAAACTGGCGCAAAGCTTCCAAAGCCTCTGACCCGTAAACAACCGCAGGCCCTCCTCCCATCAGAACCGCTACGCCAATTGCTTCTGCAATTTCCTGCCTAGCAGCCCCTGCTTTTATGGAATCGTGAACGTGAAAGGCGATGCAACCGTCGCAGCGAACAGATATAGCAATCGCCAAGGCAATCAGTTCTTTGGTTTTAGTACTCAAAGCGCCTTCCTCTACGGAGGCTTGGTGTATTTGAGCGAATCCAGACATGGGCCCCGGAATGGCGTCTCCTAATCGAGTCATAGTTTCTTTCACAGGACTGTAATAATCGGGATAGTCCTTTCTCATGTTTAGTCTCCTCAATCTCTCTTAAGAGGAAAGTAATTGCGCTCCTATGTCCTTGACCTTTGAATAAGTTTGTTAATCCTCGCCAGGCAGATCCGTTACACTTACAAGCAAAGTGTACCTTTGTTAGTGATATCCCTAAGGCGATAACTAGCAAACAAATAAAGAATATTTTCTTTATAGAACAGAATGTTAAGTGTTTTTGTCTTATACGTTGAACAGGGCCCTGATCTTCAACTGGCATTCTTCGGGAGCATTGGCTAAAGAATTCAGCAATGATTGCACTCTTGGATCTGTTTTGAGGTAAACGAGAGAAAGCGTGATTCTTTTTTGGGGGAGGGATTTGAAGGAGTGATTCTAAGTTTGTCGGCTACCGGCTTCTTCACCAACGTGTCAAATAACCTGCCAGGCCAACTCAGAACCCGATGAAAAAATTGATACCCTTGACCCGCATAAAGTCCAAACGCGAATCTGCTAGCAGCCTGTCGGACGATCTGGGCTGGTGCGAAAACTTGACCGTTTGAGAACAGATATTGGCTCTTTTGAGAGTAATCGCCGTAGCTATTGGTCGAAAAGGGGCTGAAATATGGGCCAAACAGGCGGATTTGCAGCCAGTTCATGGTTAGTCCGGCAGGTTGTTAATCCCTTGTAACTCATAAAATGTCGCAAATCTGCGACGGGATTTGGCGCACCAACAAGGCGTGGCTGAGAGCGCATAGCACCGTTATGTAACCGAAGCCACAACGCAGTTGGCGTGCCAAAGAACAAGCAAGGTGCGTTAGTTTATGGGTTACACGGTACCAGGGCGCTGTTTACATAAAGGAAAAAATATAGACAAGAACCTTAGTGCCTACAATCATTCCAATAAGCCCGACCGGATAAACCGTTGCGTAAGCTGAAGAGGGGTAAGATGATTTGGTGTACGAGGTTATGGCTGCAAGCCCGGGTGTACTTGTCATACCGCCAGTCAATACACCAAGCGTCCGTAAAAAGGGGATTTTCAGGGCATACTTACATATCGCAACGCAAGCAATCATTGGCGTTATTGTAACGACAAGGCCAGCGACAATAAGTTCGACTCCTTGAGAGGTTATCGTCGCAAGGATCGTAGCGCCGGTCTTGGTTCCAACCGTCGCTAAAAAGAACATAAGACCAAGCTCTCTTAAAAATGAATTAGCAGTCGTTGGCATTTCCCAGATGAATGGGCCGGTTTTGTAGAGATAGCCGAGAATTAGCCCTGAAACCAAAACCCCGCCGGTAACACCTAAGGAGAAAGAACCGATTAAGGGCAGATTAAAGGGGATTTGCCCGAGGATAAAGCCTGCGACTAAACCTATCAGGATGGGAAGAAGACTGACATTGTAGGTTTGCTTCACATCGTTGCCGAGAATCCGACTTACATTTTTCAGGGCATCCTCTTCACCAACGACATGAATGATGTCACCAAGATGGAGCTTGGTGGTGGACGACGCGGGGAGATCAATCTCGTTTCTTGTAATACGAGTCGCCTGGACCCCAAAGGTTTCCCTTAAATTCAGAAAGCCTAAGGTGTGACCTGCTGCGCTTGGTTTGGAAACAATAATGCTTTTTTTGGTTAGTACCTTATTGAAGGCTATTTCGCCATCAACAGGTTTTCCTAAAAAAAGTTCAATTCGGACCAAATCCTTTTCGCGACCAGCAATCCTGAGCTTATCGCCTTCACAAAGAATAGTTTCGCCTGTCACCAATATGGGTTCCTTGGCGTCTTTCCGAAGCAGACGCGTCAGAACGACAGGTGCGATCTCTTTGAGTTTCAGATCAACGATTTTATTGCCAAACAAATTAGTGTTTGTGACCTCTACATGGTGAAAAGTAAAGGGTGGATTGTTTTCAGTTCTCTCCTTACCAATACTCATTTCTTCGCTCTTTATATCGATTCGGAGAATTTTGGGAAGGAGATTCACAAACACAATCACGCTTATTATACCACCAGCGTAGGTCACACCATAGGCTGCAGCAGCATTACCTTCAACAGCCTCAACGGCTACGGCAAGGCCGGGTGAACTGGTCAAGGCCCCAGCAAACAAACCTGCGCCGGTAGAAACATCAAAATTAAACAACCAGCAACACAATATTGTCATCAGTCCAGCAACAACAATAATGGTTAGGGCGCCGATGGCGAGATTAATTCCCTGCTTTTTGAATGATGTAAAAAACCCGGGCCCAGCGGTGACTGCAACGGAATAGATGAAAAGGACCAGCCCGAGAGTCTGGAATTCGGATGGCAACATATAGCCGAAGTGACCAAAGGCCATCGCAACAAATATTATTGCCGCCGAGCCAAATGAAAAAGACTTGATTCGAATGTGCCCAAGACCCTCACCAAGAATGATGATTGCAAAGAGCAGAAAAACTGAGTTTGATAATAATGTTGGCATAACACCTCTGAGAATATGTCCATTCAATGACAGGACTTCCATGCCAAAGGATACAGACTAAGTTGTCAGCTTGTCCAAGGATTGTTGGGTAAAGAGCTGTTTTTCAATTCAAACGAACAGTGTCATTGATTTAATCGAATCGGTGACACTAACTCGTCCCTGTCACTAATCTGGGAAAGGATAACATCACAGATTTGGAGAGGGAAGGCGAAGCGGTCTTCTTTGAAAGGATGTATCTGCTTGAGAAAGGCTTACAGCTTATCCAACCTCTTGCGCACCCAGTTCATGCGCGGATTGAACATTAACGCCTTACGGTAAAATTCGGCAGCGCGAACTTCGTAACCCTGGCGCTCAAGCTGCGTACCGGTCTTAGCGTGCAAAACGGCGTCACCGGGAAACGTCTGCAGGCCTCCTATAAGAAGAGACAAAGCTTCTTCATAGCGCTCTCGCTTCTGCAGAAAAGCGTTAAAAGCACAATAAGGGCCAAGTGTAGGCATCGGGTCGTTCGGGACCAGCCGAACGGACTGACGGTGGCTCTGCTCGGCAAGCAGTTCAAGATTCAGTCTGTCGAGATACTCGGCGTAGAGCGACCAGGAACGACTGAGGTCGGGCAACGCCGGTGGCATCTCAGGCCAATCTACACCGTGTAACGCCATCTGGGTAAAATCTGTCGTCTGTGCGGGCAACATGGTCAGGCCGTTGCGAATCACGGTAAAGGCCTCATCACGACGTCGCTGATCCAACAACCAGATCGCATAAGCCTTGTATTGAGGTAAGTCCGCCCGGTTAAGCTGCAAGGCGGCTTTAAGCAGATTACCCTGCAAAGGCGCTGCGCCTGCCGCCCCGGCGGCACGAGCGGCACCCTCTAGATATTGTGCAGACGGCAATAATCAGCAAAGGCTCCAAGCAGTTGAAACCTCCTTTATCGCCTCTTCCAGGTTGCAATAATCCAAGCTCCAACAGGGCCTCTGCCCAGCCAAAGCAAGCAGTGCTTCGACATCAATCGAACGCAAGGGGCGTTCAGATGACCCCGTTTGGGCGAGACGCTCAAGCGCTTGTAAAGGAGTCAAGCGGGTCAGACAAGTCACCGCATCAGGCCGGTAGCGAGGAAAGATCAGTGCCGCAACGGGTGCAGGGTTGGCGTCGGGAGCTGCAAGGGAAATTTGTGATGTCGCCAGGTAGCGAACAAGTTGCCCATCGGCGCGGCGACAGGCGGCTTGGGCAGTCAAGTCTGGATAATAGGACTGCAGCGCCGACAATGAACGACTTTTGATGCCGGCCGGTAGAAGAAAAGGCGCAACCGTTAGAGTCTCCGGGTTTAGTGGCGCAAGTTCGTCAGAATAGAGTTTCCAACCGTGCGTAGCCAGAGCAGCAGCAAGGGTCGACTTTCCAAAGGCCGATTCCCCGGGCAGTAGTAGCAACCGGCCGTCGCGACACAAAGTTGCAGCGTGTAGGAGCAATTGGTGCGGCTGACGCTTGCAGAGTTCCGCAAAAAGCATGGTCAGCATCCAGGGCAGGACTTCCTCCTCCGCTAGCCCACCGACGGATTCATCTGGCCCGGTCAGCATCCAACCAGAAGAACTCTCGATAAGGTCGTAGTGCAGGTCCGTTGAGGCCAGGTTAGTCTCAAGATGAACGAAACAGTCAAACCATTTTTCTGCGACATCAACATCAGTAGAAGAGATCTTCCAGGAGACACCGGCAAGTTGGTAGGTTTTGTGCCAGCATGGGGGGACTTTTCTGGCTGGAACCTGGGAGCTGGTAGCTGGGGACTTTAAAACGGGGACTCGGGGCTGGGGCCTGGGGGCTGGTCTCTCTGAGAGTAGCCCACTCTTTTCAAACACAGACAGGACATTGTCAACATCGACCTTTGCCTGCTTCAACGACAGCTTGAAATGGTCGGCATAAGCTGTGACCAGTCGAACACCCAAGCCATGTTCTTCATAGAGGCACCATAGTGCTGCCGAACTATGATTTAGTACCCAGAGTCGATAACTCCCCTCCTCATGCAAGGCTGCACCTTCAGCGAAGGAGTAAAAGATGATACGAACTGGGGAAGACATGGCAAAAGGCTCGGTTCAAGGGAAGTGTCCTGAAAAAACGAATCAAGACCTTTTTATGGCCATTGCGTCAACCATACTCCGATCAGTGCAGACAACTAATGGCAGAAAAGGGAAGGACTCTGAAAGAATGAATAGACTAGCAACACATTATCAACCGTTAGGGCCGCAACCGTCATTAGGTTTAAGGTCACAGCAACCTTCACTCGGAGTACCGACCCATTTCCCACCAGCGACATTGCACTGACCCGGGTTGGCATTTGCGGAAAGCTTAGCACTGGCTTGTGAGACCAGTAAGGCCGAGATTACAGGCGTGGCATAGGCCGCATAAACACTTTTACGCAGGAAATCCCGTCGAGCTTCGTCAACTTTTTTATCGTTGGCCTTTTGATGCGACATGGGTTCTCCTTAAAGGGCAATACGATGCAAGCTACTGATTTATGGAGCAAATTAACACAATCAAACATAAAAGGCAAGAAGCTAGCCACCACAGATCAAGCTCAAATCTTTTTCCAGCGGGTCGGCCTGACTAAATAACTAACGACCTTCTTCAGGCGCTCCCAGTATGAGCTGTCACATTCAAGGTAACAAATATAGTTCCAGGCCCAACGTGGAAAATTCAATTTTCTATACAGCGCCAGGTAAAGTGATAAAAGCTTGGGAGTCTGTTTTCTGGTTAAACAGCCGCCATGTTCCATACAGCTGTCAACCCGGAGGCCTGAAAGGCTCCCCGAGGTTTCGTAAGACTCTGACCACAGGCCGAGTCGCTGAGAGACCGCGCGATATAAATGGTAATCATGGCCAAAACCGTAAGTTTCCGCAGCCTCTTCTATTTGTTGATAATCTGCTTCAGGACATCGATGTCTCAGCCAGGCGCTTTCTGCCACTGCTTTCAGTGAAACCAGAGAATTGAGCGTTCCTCGGTCGGCCACCATGGCATGAATGATATTGTGCAGGTCGCGCCATTCAGGCGCAAGCATACGGCACTCAAACCCAGCGAAGGTTGCCGGAACTGATTGGGCACTTCTAAGAGCCTCGCCTGCCTTGCCTCTTGCCGCTCGATAATGGATTTCAATCACCACAGGAGTGCCCGGCTTAGTGAGTGCTTTTAAGTGATGATGATGGGGTGTCGGCAATCTATTATCAGTCAGATCATCCTCGGATTCGAGAATCTGATACCCCAACTGCAGCAGTCGGTCACTGAGAAAACAGGCTTGATCGGGCGGCAGCAGCAAATCAAGATCGCTCTGAATTCGGGCACCGACATCGCCATAAAGATCGTCTGCAAAAGCAGCGGCGCCTTTCAAAAGTAACGGTGAAAGGCCCTCTCTCTGGCAGACGTCAAGCACTTCAGTAAGGGCTTCAGCAAAGAGACGGTTTCGATCTCGGTTGGCAGCATAAAGCTCCCCCAGATAAACGGCGAGATCTTTCGGAAGAGTATCAATGAGCCCATCACGGCAAAGATTGAGATACCAAAGCGGTGTGACCAACTGATGATTGGCTTGATGAAGAAATGAAGTCCAGTCGATGCCGCCTGAGCGGATTGCACGCAGAAGGTTTGTCTCTATCCCAGGAGTTTGGGTCGGGCGTAAAAATTGAGCTAAGAGGGTATATGAATTATTGGTGTTCAAAAGATTATGTTGTCCACATCTTCCTTGGTGTTTCCATCGTCAATTAAAAGAAGAAGAGAAGTTAAAGTTTCCTTGCCACATTTTAAATCATTGCAAAACCAACCCAACAAAAGCCACCAGAATTAAAAACACTGTGCTGCAGCCAACAACCATGCTTTGTGTGGCCTGGTTGCGAGTAACGATTGTACGCAAAGCGACGATACCAACCACCGTCCGGAACAAAGGTCCGTTGATGTTATAACCGAGCACGGCTTGTTGCGAAGCGATTGCCATAAAAATGCATACGCCCAGTGCCAGGTAATCTGCAGTTGTCAGGAAAAATTCTCCTGGCTTTCTGAACTGGATTTTTACCACGGCCAGAAGTCCGGCCGATCCAAGCAACAGGTCACCACTACGTTTGAAGGTCAAGCCGCCAACCACCTCATAGTCAGCAGACCAGACCTGGGTCGCAGCCAAACCGAACGTCGCATAAGCGACGAGCATCAGAAACTGTCGATTATCAGTCAAGGAACTGAACCACAAATAGGCCCCGGCAGCGAGCAAGACCAGGGCAACCTGCCAGGGCAGGATGTCCACAGTGAGTGTCGACAGAACAGCAATCACCATATAAGCAACAAGGGAGAGGCTGACCCCTAATAAAAGTTTGTCAGAAAGATCAGACATCCTCCGATAAATCGCGGTATCTCGGACGGTGGTAGGGGCGTCTTTATTGAGAAATGGAAACTTTTCACGGTTCTGCATCACATAACGCAAGAAGAGATAACCAGAAACGGTGATAACAAGATAGATCAGCAACAGGAGGTACTCTGGCAGTCCGTGAAGAAGCAGTGCAAAACAGGCCCAGAAAAGCGAGATCCCATAAATGAGGATCACAGCAAAACGGTGCTCAAAACCAAGACTCAGGAACTTGTGGTGAACATGCGTGCGATCGGCCGCAAACGGGCTGACACCTTTCATAATCCGGCGCATCATAACCCAGACAGTATCAAGTAACGGCAACCCAAGGATCAGGACAGGGACCATAGGACTGGTTGTTGAAGTGCTGCGTTGAGTCAGGTAAACAGCGATAAAACCAATCACATAGCCAACGACAAGCGAACCGGTATCACCCATAAAAATACGTGCAGGGTAGAAATTGTATTTAAGAAAGCCAAAGATAGCGCCAACCATGGCGGCCGCCAAGATCATGGTGACAGGGTCATCCTCTAGCCAGCCAAGCAGGAAAAAGGCCATCAGGGCAATTGTAGAGACTCCCCCCGCCAGGCCGTCCAAACCATCGATCAGGTTGATGGCATTTATGACCCCAACTACGGCAAAGACGGTAAAAGGAATTCCGACCCAGGCGGACAGCACAATGTCGCCGAAGCCGAACAGGTTGCCAAGGTGGGAAAGATAGAGATCACCAACCATGATAGTGACCAGGCAAGCAGCCGCCTGACCGGCAAACTTGCCACGTGAGAAGAGCCCGTTGAGATCATCGACAACACCGGTCGCGAAAATGATCAACGATCCGGCCAAAATGCCGCGCACTCCTTGATTGATTGGCAGGTAAATGATCGCAGAGAAAAGAAAAGCAAGAAAAATGGCGATGCCGCCAAGACGCGGCATGGGAGATTCATGCACTTTGCGTGCATCGGGGATATCGACGGTGTCTTTGTCGAGCGCCCATTGGCGGAGAAAAGGCACCATGATCAGGGCCGCGAAGAGCGCTGTCATGAAGCTGTAGAAGCAGGTGAGTAGTTTTCCGCCAGCAAAAAGCATTGAATCAACCGGGTTAAGGGTTAAGGGTAAAGGGCAATTTAGCACATATTCACAGGGAGATTGAAACGAGTTTCACGCTATACGTCACGCGCCACCGATATCAACTCGTGATAAACATCCACTGTCTTTGTATTGACACTTTGTTGGTCAAAGCTCGCCAGTACAATCTGCCGCCCTGCTCTGCCCATTCGTTGTCTAAGATCGAAATCAACAATAAGTTTTTGCAGCGCATCAGCAAGCGGCTCAACACTCTTAACCGGCACAAGGAAACCATTCACACCATCCATAACCAAGCCACGGCATCCTGCAATATCAGTTGCCACGATCGGCAACTCCATTGCCGCCGCCTCGATCAAAATCCTCGGGGTTCCCTCGGCATACGAGGGGAGAACAACAACATCACAATCGCTCAGCAAGCTCCGCATACCATCAAAATGGCCAAGATAAGTAATGCCCTCGATAGCTTCGAAAGACTTAATATCCTCATCAGATAACGAGGACGGATTCTCTGGATAAAGGTCTCCAGCGATGAGAAGTTCAGAATCATGCCCGCCTTTCCGAAGGACCTTAAAAGCCTCAAGAAGCTCAAAAACTCCCTTCTCGCGCAACAAACGAGAAGCAAAAAGCAATTTGATTGTTTCTCGCCCCGCGTCCCGCGTCCCGCGCCCCGCGAACTTCCCCACATCAACCCCGGAGCCACGGATCAGAATGGTTTGCTCCTTAGCGACCAGACCCCAATTGAGAAATGTGTCACGATCTTCGCTATTCTGAAAAACAGTCCGCACCTCATCACCGCCGAGCGCCAACCGATAAAGACCTTTCACAAAAGGCCTGAGTAGTTTGGCCTTCAATCTGGTATCTGTGAAAATATGACCTAACCCAGTCACAGCATTGACGATTTTGATTCCGCCGGCCAGCTTGGCAGCAATACTTCCGTAGAGGACACACTTAATGGTGAAATGATGGACGATTTGCGGTTGTTCCTGGCGGTAGAGCTTGACCAATTTATTGAGCAAAGAAAAATCATGAAAAGGATTGGAACTGCGGGTAGAAAACGGCATTGAAATCCAGCGAAAGCCTAATTCACACAATCGTTCGCCATACTCTCCCGGAGGTGAAACCAGAAGCACATCCCACCCTTCGTCACGCAGGCATTTGGCCAGTGCCAAGCGAAAATTGTAGAGATACCAGTCGGTATTTGCGAAGAGAATGATTTTCATCTACATTCATCCAACCCGGCCTGAAATAACAAATGACCTCACTTGGCAGGTTTGTCAGAAAGATGATCAATAATCACTGGCGGTCGATTAGGAAAACGAGCGACAAGTTCGAGGTTTCCCCCCATCGCCTCCACATAACTGCGCAGAGTTGAGAGGAGCATATCGCTGCGTTTTTCAAGACGAGAAACACCGTCCTGCCCAATATCCAAAGCAGCAGCCAACTCCACTTGTGTTTTCTTCATTGCCTGACGCAAATCTTTCAGCGTTGCCAACTCCGCAACTCGCTCTTCTATTTTCAACCGCCTGGAGGCAGGCAGTTTATTCAATACTTGATCAAGATTTCTAGCCATGTCGCCCTCCCTTCTCTGCTGCCCTTGATGCAGTATGCTCTGTCAGGTGTTTGAGATATCGCTCATCTGCAATCCTGATAAGCCGTTTATAAAAACGCTTCTGATTAGCACCAGCCTTATCACCACTAACCAACAAAACCGCCTGGCGTTTTGGATCAAATGCAAAGGCCACGCGCCAAACCTCCCCCTCCCAATTAAAGCGGAGCTCCTTCATGTTAGGGTACTTCGACCCTTTAAGTGTATCGACCGCTGGGCGACCAAGATCTGGGCCAAATTCGTGCAGCAAAAGCGCATGCGCAAGCAACTCGTCCTGAAGCCCCTCCACCATCAGCTGAAACTCAACATCGAATTCATCGCAAAATATAACATTCCATAACATAATCTAACTATGCCCTCCATAACATATGTTGTCAAATACATATCATTGCAAATCATTTTCATCTATATTCATCCCGCCAGGCCTGGAACATCAAAATATCCCAGAGATGAAACTGCCAGTTGCGTTTGCCGGCAAGGTGCTCTACCCATCTTTGACGTATCAACCCAGGGTAAAAGTACCCTTCATCTTTGAGTCTGGCTTCACTAAGCAACGCTTCCGCCCAATCGCGGAGCGGGCCTCTCAACCAGTCAGAGATAGGCAATTCAAATCCCATCTTCGGCCGCTCAATCAATTCTCTCGGTACGTAGCGATCAAGGACCTTGCGTAATAAATATTTTCCTTGCCGATTATTGACCTTAAGAGCTAGAGGAAGTCTTGCTGCAAACTCTGCAACACGATAATCGAGCAGAGGTGTACGGGCCTCAAGACTCACGCCCATGGTTGCCCGATCAACTTTGGTCAAAATATCATCCGGCAGAAAGGTCGTCTGGTCGAGGCACATCATTCCTTCGACAAAGCCCAATCCATTGATAATTTTATCTGCATTGATGAGATGAGTCAGTGGTTCTCGCCCATCAATGACGACTTCACCCGGGCTATCCCAATGTGACACTAATGTTTTGTAAATTTCACCTGGTCCAGAAGCTTTCAGAACGTTTGCAAGTTTCAGAATCTTATCAGCAGGCGTACGGTGATTAATCTTCAGAAGAGATAACAATCGGGGCCAAGCCTTTGGCGGAATCGCCTCAAGCAAGATCGCAACAGCCGCCCTGACAGGAGTTGGCCATAAACTCATTTTCTTCCAGATTTCAGGAGCCCAACTGTATCGATTATACCCTCCGAAAAGCTCATCACCTCCATCGCCTGAGAGCGCCACTGTTACATGCTCTCTAGCGAATTTTGACACAAGATAGGTCGGTATTTGAGAAGAATCGGCAAATGGTTCATCATACAAAACCGGGAGTCTGGGAACGGCATCCAGCACATCCTGCGGAGACAGGTAAAGTTCGTGGTGCTCAGTACCCAGATGCCTTGCAACACGCTCAGCATCTTCTGCCTCGTTGTGCGCTGTCGCTTCAAATCCAATCGTGAATGTTTTCACAGGACGATCAGACTGCGTCTGCATCAGAGCAACCACCAGGGAGGAATCGATGCCACCAGAAAGGAAGGCACCCAACGGCACATCCGAGATCATCCGACTCGAAACTGCGTCGCGCAACAAACAATCCAGTTGTTCTTCAAGAGTTTCTGCTGAATCAGAGGACACGTTCGCAAGACCGGCTCCACACACTTGTATGGCCGACCAATAAGGACGGATTTCTCCTGAAACATCTTCATAACAAGATGCTTTGGTTGCAAGGCTTTCCGTTAGGTTAAGACAAGTTCCTGGCGGGAGCTTATAAATGTTCTGGTAAATGGAATAAGGTGCAGGAATGCAATTATGGCGGAGAAAGAGTGATAGAGCTTGTCGATTGATGTCGTTTGAAAAACCCGGATAGGCCTTTAAAGCTTTCAGCTCTGAACCAAAAACAAAAGCCCCATCAACCCAGCCGAAGTAGAGAGGTTTTTTGCCCAAACGATCACGTACCAGAGAAAGGATTTTCTCTTCACGGTCCCATAGTGCAAAAGCAAACATGCCATTGAGTTTTGACAGTGTTGAATCAACACCATACTCAACAATAGCCGCTAACAGAACTTCTGTGTCTGAGTGACCACGGAAAGTATGCCCTACCCCTTCGAGATCTTTACGCAACGCAGGAAAGTTATAAATCTCTCCGTTGAAAGATATGACATAGCGACCATCAGCAGAAAGCATCGGCTGATGGCCTTCTTCAGACAAATCAATAATCGACAGCCGACGATGGCTCATGGCAAAAGAGCGGGATTCGTCAGACCAAACACCACCGGAGTCCGGGCCACGGTGATGGAGAGTCTGGGCCATCCTTTCAACCGTTTGGTTTAAGGCTGCTCGATCTGTTTGATATCGATTAGTTATGATTCCGGAAAATCCGCACATACTAGATTCTTTTGTCTCGTAATGATCTAGGGTGGACAACGCTTTTCAGACGATGAGAATCCTGGGTTGCATCCCGCTTTGAATATTTATTTCTGTACGTATCAAAAAGGATGAACGTTATAAAGATTACGACAAAGGGAAAACGGTAACGTGCAGCGGAGCCATAATTAAACACCACTAGACCATAGATAGAACAAGAGGTAAAAAGATATAAGACCCAAAAGAGAGCGCGGTTCAAGTCATATTTCGCGCACTGATTTATCACGTAAACGATAAAACACAGCACGAAAACATTCTCAACGGATTGGACTAGCTGCAAAGTATTTTCAGTTTCCCAAGGTAACGGCTTGACGAGAAAATAGAGCCCACTAGTTAGCCCTTCCCGCAAAAAATCCCCCAGGCCACCAATCAGAACCACATCGGCAACTTTCCCACCATCCTCAACAAACATTGACGTTCGATTCTCGTTGATGATCGGTATAGCAATTGGGAAGACTAAAATCAGCAGACCATAAATTGCTCCAAAGATGAATAACGAGTTTCTTTTTGAAATCCCCTGTTTGTAAACATTCATAAAATAATAGATTGAGATAAAAATTGCCTGAATATAAAAATTTTGCATCTTTATCAGATATAGAGGCAGAGTAAATAATGACGCCTTAACAATGCGTCCATTGACGACGTAGTACAAGCCCAGCGACATAAAAAGAAGGACAAGAGTATCTCTGAGACTTAACGAGGTGTAGAGAATCAACGAAGGATAAAAAAGGAAGAATTTATATGATTTTTCAGTGAATACGTTTTTCTTACAAAAGGCATAGAACATCACCAGATAAAGAAACTTGTTGAAAAAGCCCAGGCTTCTGACTGTTTCCACATACGGTAGAGGTATCAGCGAAAGCATCCATGAGGCATACTCAACAATGTCCCTTTTAGCCCTGATTGCCTCAAAATTAAACTCTCGTATCAGCTTAACATTGTTCCAGTACTTGAATTGGTCTGGCAGGTAGTGTGCGCTAAACAATACATCATTCAAGAAAAACGGTACGAAACACAAAAAAACAATATAGACAAAGCTGTGCCGCTTAACACCGGACCACTTTGACAGCATGAAAGCGGACACAATGCAAAAAATCAAATTCGGCAAGTCATAGAGAATGCCGTCGATTGTACTAATTTGATTAACCATAAAGGTCTTTCATGGGTTACCGCGACCTTAGCTGAACAATTAACTTGTCAGCGATTGCTGGCAACATCACTGATAAGCCCTTCCCAACGATCAAGAACTGTATCGATATTAAACATGCGTTCCAGCTCTTCCGTTGATGCATTTGAAAGTTTCTTTCGTTCATCAGGATTCGCCATCAATTCGCCTAATGACGATGCCAATTCCAGAGTTTTATCTGGCCCGGAGACTAATATACCATTCTCTTTGTGTCGGATAAGTTTATTGGTGCCAGGGCAGTCAGCAAAACCAACCGCAGGCAGCCCGTGCAAAAGAGCCTCAGCCGTTGTAAGACCAAAGCTTTCGTAGGTAGATGGCAGAACAAAAATATCTGCACAGGCATATTCTTTGCTCACGTCGGCAATTGCACCAGGCAACTCAACTTTATCCGCTAGACCTAAGTCGAGCACCTGCTTTTCCAGGACACGCCGTAGCTCACCCTCCCCGACAATCCGGAGCTTCCAATTTGGGAAATGAGAAGAAATTTCCGCAAACGCTGCAATCAGGCATTGTTGATTCTTTTGGGGTGCCAGCCTGCCAACGGAAAGAAGAATTTTGGTGCGGTCCGAATCTAAATCGAAATCAGGCAATCTTTTTCTGACGGAACCAGAGAGAGGATTGGGGATCACCATCATGCGACGCCTCAGCCACCAGTTAAAAGAAAGCGATATCTGCTCCGACACAACTGTGACTCTTGAAGCGATCAATGGCGTCAGGAGTAAAAGAGCCCTTTCCAGCAACCTGTTCCTATAGTGCTCAGGGCCAATATGCTCGCTCGCGATCATGGGTATCCGCGAGCCTATTAACGCCATGCCAAACGGTAAATAAGTGCTATGCATGAATGCAACAACAATGTCTGGGTTTATTTTGGCAATCGCACGACGAAAGTTGATCATTCTCCGTACAACATCAGAGAGATTAGACTTACCCCCAATGTTTCCGATCCCGAGATTAACTCTCTGAATCATATCATTTACAGGATAGTAAGATTCTTTCCCTTCAGGATCACTCGAAATGATAGTAATTCTGTGACCACGACGAGTGAGGCCTGAAACGACATCAACAAGCACGCGTTCTGCACCACCTCCTTGACTACCAAGAGCCTTGATTGCAAATACAATATTCAAATGGCCACCTGTGCTACCTAGATCTTACATTTACATACAGAGAGTTCTTTGGTGAATGCCTTTCAACATAGGCCCAGGGCTTCCAAATGTTGGTCAACAACCAGAGATTCTTCAAAAGGCTTGACCGCTTCATCCAAAAGCGACCCAGGGAAAGGACATTTTATCGCATGCTCAATAGCCGCAGCCATGGCGGCAGGGTCTTTCAGCGGGACAAGGTAACCATATTTGCCATTCTGCAGGACTTCGCAGGGGCCTGTAGGGCAATTTGTAGAAACAGGGGTACACCCGCACATCATGGCTTCAACCAAGACATTAGGAAGACCCTCAACAAGCGACGAAAGGACATAAATATCCGCCCGGAAAAAATATTTCAATGGATTTTGTACATTACCCAGCAAACTGACAACATCGTCTAGCCCTAACCGCTTAACAAGCTCTGTCAACTCTTCTTTTTGTGGGCCATCGCCCAAAAGGAGCAGACGCACAGGGCGTTTGTCTTGCAGAAGTTTCATCGCATGAATCAGGTAGCCAAACCCCTTCCAGGGGCCCAATTGCCCGGCAGCGACACAGACCGGGATTTTTCTCTCTGATAACCACGGGTGCTCGACAGTTTCACGCATCTTTTCACGGGCATCAACAGTGTCCACGATATTGTAAATACATTGATGCGGCGGGTTGCGAAAAACTTTCCGGTACTGCTCCACCATTTCTTTTGAAACGCAAGTCAACACATCTGCCCGCCACATCACGGCACGCATCAACTGTTTCAGAATCCATCGTTTGCTCAAGAACTGGGTTGAATACGTGTCATAAGGAGTAACTCTGGATGATCCGGAGATGCGGGTACGCGAGTTAGATAAAATCGCTGCGATGAGAACTATGACGTTAAGGTGGTCTTCTGCACTAAATACGGATATTGGTCTGGATTTCTTCAGGTAGCTGATGATCGGAAAGAGAAGGCTCCTGACCCTAGGGCGTTCAAGGTTGATAACCTGCACTCCGTCAATCTCAGGCAAGGAATACCCCTCTGGAACATACCCCACGATCAAGTCGACATCATATCCGCGCGCACTCAGGGCACGTGCCAGACGGATTTGTGCTAGCGGCACTCCGGATAAAACAAACCGAGCGACAATCACGCAAAATCTTTTTTTACTGTTACCAGGATTTACCATGATCTCCACAGGTCATGATTGTAGGACTAGCTTTTGTAAAATACAGACAACACACAACCAGAGTGTCAAAACATCCTCCTGAATGCATGTCTAATTTTATCCAGGCCAATATATAGGTCGGTATAATTCAAAAACAATCTATCTGCTCGCCCTAGGTGTACGAACAGTTGGCCTTTCGCTTCGATCTGGCCAACAGAATCAATGAGCGATTTCATGTCATAATCATCTACCTTTAGCTCATTGACGAAATAAACGATGGTTCTTGCTACATGCACGGAAAGCAAGTTGACAGCATTAGTCCTTGGAAGACGAGATATCCTGTCATAAAACTCCTGTAGCGTTCCCAGGTGGAAGATTTGATGATTGCGCGTTGTGCCGGCATCATTATCCCGGTAGGCGACGAGAGGCTTGTCCAGCAAGGCAATGGAGGCATTATCCATAAAAATAAACGGCAAAGTCATGAGGTCTTCATAGAACACCCTTTCAGCAGGGAACGGATGCTGTACCAGCAGTTCTTTCAAAAAAACCCGTGTCCAAGGAAACCATTTCCCAGCGCCAAAGATGTCGTTTCTTACATCATCAAGCTCGTACAAACCTTGTGGGGTATGGTGACTTGGGATGAGGGCTTGTTTTTTATGTCCTGTCTGAAATCTTGTGCAGTGGAATTGAATAATCTGCGGTTTGTATTTTTCAATCGTACGCAAAGTTTCCTTGAAGTAACCTGGCAGGAGTAAATCGTCACTGTCCAAAAAACCGATGTAATCGCCACGGGCAGCTCTAACTCCGACATTTCTCGCCTCGCCCGGACCAGAGTTTGCGATACTGATAGGAACACATTGGCCCTTGTCGATTGCTTCAGTAAAATCCCTTCTGACAAGATCGGCACTACTGTCATCAGATCCGTCATCAACCAGAACTACCTCGCAGCCAGACTCTATCTGGCTCATGACTGAGGCAAGACACTCATTGATAAAGCGTTCTGCGTTGTAGAACGGGATAACCAAGGAAATAACAGGTTTATTGTCTTGCATGTCCATTTTCCTAAGGATCAAGCTAGCGCAGCATATCTTTTGCTATACTTTTTGTTCCCTTGAAGTGGCTATATTGGCCCTTGATAATCATTACAAGAATCAACACCTTTCTTTGGAACCAACCCAGGCCTTGAAGTCTCGCCCTGTTTTCATTTGCCTTAACAACCTGCTCTAGCTTCTTTTTAAGACGAGGAAAACCTCTGGCCAAGTGCAGGTGCTGAAGAGATTCGATACGCTCTTGCAGTATTGCACTCATCATACGAAACTCCTGTGCTTTTTGCAGGTAGGAACTCGCAACCTCGAGATTCATGGTTCGCCGATACTGTTTCAGAGGCGACAAGATCTCGGCCTGGACCATTTCATTACTGGTCGTATTTAAGCCATGGATTCTCCACAGCTGTAGTGGTTCGTCCAGTACCAGTTTGTTGCCAATTGCGTTTGCCCAGCGGTGTATGTAAACATCATGAAAAGGGCAATTGTTTTCCGGGAACGGCAAGAGGAAATCAAGAAACCTGCGGGTTATGGCTGTACAGGCGCCGTTTATGTGCCACCCACCTCCTCCACCGACACTGATGGCTTTTTGTAAGACAGTGACATCCGCGCGGTTCAAGTTTTCATCGGCATAAAATGCATCGTTGATCACGACGTCCACTGCGGGATTCGTTTCGTAACAATTAAGTACTTTGGTTATTTTTTCCTCAGACCAGACATCATCCTGGTCACTAAGAAAAATAACATCTCCGCTGCAAAGAGAGAGGGCTTTTTCGAAGTTCCTGATATGACCCAGGTTCTTATCATTGCAGCAAATCGTTACAGTAAAGGGCGCAGTACACTTGAACTTCTCAAGGATGTCCCTGGTATAATCAGTTGAGGCATCGTCGCAAACAATGAGTTCATCTGGCAGGCGTTGTTGACAGAGAAAACTGTCGAGTTGCTCATGCAGGTATTTGGCGCCGTTATAGGTGGCCATTGCGATTGATATTTTCATTTCAGTCCCAAAAAAATTATCCAGGGCATTACATTGTTCTGAACTAAGCAACTAGGAATTTTTTCATGACAGAGACCAGAATTCAAGTATCTATGAATCATGCTCAAACTGATAACAAAAAGAGCCTGCGAACAGTTCATTGTCGAGTAATCCGAACATTAGCAGCACCCTAGACGCGAGTTTTCGTGTAAGAGTAATACCCTTCCCCTGAATATGCCAGTAGCAACACAATTTGATCCCGGCACGTGAAGCCAACTCCAATGCCATTGAAGGAGTTATCCATGTAACATGGTCAGCATTCACGACTGACACGCTGTTACGGAAGGTCGATATGATGTTGTCGACAAAAAACGGATTTGGGGTTGTACAGAGGATGCGGCCACCAGGTAATAAGTGGCGTGCGGCGAATTTCAACAAACCAACAGGGTTGTCAACGTGCTCTATCACATCTCCAATAACAATACGACTGAATCGCTCCCCTAGGTCAACATCCGATGTCGCATCCACATGCCGCACATCATAACCGCGGGCCTGAAGACTTGATACTGCCTCCTCAATAATATCAATCCCGACAATTCTTGATGCCAAAGATTTCATGGTGTCGTGCTTCCAATCCTGGCCATAGGACCTATCTATGGTATGTCCAATAACTCCGACATCAAGAACCGTCTGGTCTTTGACAAATCCCTTTATAAAGTCTTCTGGAGAATCAATCCTTCCGCAACGAGCCTTGATTAGAGTTTCCTTGATAAATTTCCTTACAGAAGGGTCATTGGGCTCATTACTAATGCTTTTCCACTTCACCATAAACTTTGCCCCGCATCAGTCTCATTTATTAATAAGAGCATCAGAATTCCCGACCTATACCTGCACTGACCAAGAAACCACTGGAGTCATTTGTCAGTAGCAATCGATGCATAAAAATCTATATCCACCGCGTAATAATCTTTCACAAAGGAGCGTACATGGTCTGATTCAAAAACATCCATTAGAGAATAGTTCAAGGATGTGTATATATTGTTGCGGATCAACTGTTTCAACGATTTCGGAAGAAGGTTCCCCGGCCAGGACAACAATGCACGCATTAATGGCCAGCAATTTTTCATCAATTCTGACTTATAGATCATAGTCTTGTTGGCATGAGTGTTCTTCATAACGCCTACCGTGACAAGATCCTCGTCGAGAATATTCCCGATATCCATAAGTAAATTTTCAATATCGTCTGTTAAGTATATTTTATCTATAAGCTTTAACCCTTCATCAAAAATATAGGAACTCTGTTTCTGGAAATGTATGTAGTCAGGAGGCAGGACATCTGCATCCCCATACACACAAAGAAAACTGATTACCTCGTCCAGTGCTTTGGTTATCTCCAGCTTTGACATTTCATGAACTGGCTTTTCTCCATACCTATTTAACCGCTGAGCAAGAGAGGAAGGAAACCTGTAAAAGGGATCGCGCACGACAGCAAAAGACTGATAACTTTTTATCTTTTCATATTCAGTGTTGAAATGCTGCCTTAGTACCTTTAATGGGATGTGCACATAATCCAACAGGCCTAATACTTCATGCTCACCTACATACCCTGTAAACCTGCCATGGGTATCATCAAACGGCTGCAACGGTCCCCGCACTGAAGTGCCGGCACATTTAGGAACATGAATGAAGCAAAATTGATATTTATCGCTAATAATCATTCTTTAGATTGCAGTCGGTCTGATTTTGAGCCTCTTGAATACCTGTTTGCCGAGCATAACATTCCAGGTAACAATGCCGATCGAGACACCAATGGCGGCACCTAGCGCTCCATACAATGGAATCAGTATGACGCATGCAACAACATTAACAACTAAGGCAACAATCTGGCCTACCAAAGTATCCCTTTCGTGTCCGCTCATGGACAACAACTGACCGACAGAACCAAAAAAAACGCTAAAAAGCTGCCCCATCACTAGAATAACTAAAGGCAAGTACGAAATAACCGCATACTCTTCACCAAAAACAAGGCTCACTAGCGGTTCACCTAAAAAGATCAATATGAGGCCTATGGGTAGCGCAATAACAAATGCCACTCGGGCAGACTGGCGGGAAAGCTGCTGTAGCATGTGTATATCATTACCACGATAAGCTTTTACAATATGTGGGGAAATCACCATATTTACCAAGGTCAACGACAAGGCAACGAACATTGCACCACTCTCACCCACTCGCAGTGCCGCGACTGCGGCGTCCGTCCCGAGAACACCAAGCAGCACAATGCCAACTTGTGTATTGAATGTGTTGACTAACACTATCAACGTGAACGGAAAGAGTGAAGCAACCCACTTCTTGGGCTCGTATATTGGCTGATGCGAAAGAGATGCGTTTGGTCTAATTCTAAAAAACAGGATACTCGCAAAGACGAATGTTGCCGCACCACCGAACACTTGAGCCCAAACTGCCGTAAGGGAGGTCAGGTTTCCAATACTTACCAAAGAGGCGTACGCAACCAGCACAATAACCGGTTGAATGAGCTGCGAGGGCAACTCAGCATAAGCAGGGAACCCCAACCCCTTTATTGTGCCATTTTTTACTGCATTCAAGCCATTGATCGGCACAATCAGGATAATAATACCCAATAGAGCCCACTTGCCCTCGGTTGGTATCCAACCAATGAATGGACCGCCGGTGACGTAGAGGACAAAAACAATCAGCGAAACAAAGACGACCCATATGTGGGCACCTCTCACAACGCCCCGGTATAGCGACCATTTACCCGCATGGGAATAGCCAGAGACTTCCCTAGTGAGAAGCTGGGGGACTCCAGCCACAGGTAAAACCAGAAGCGGCAATAACGCCATCACAAAGGCATACTGTCCAAATGACTCAGGTCCCAAGGTGCGCGCGAGGATAATACTCGATACGAGTCCAGTCGGTATAGAAAGCAGTCGCATGGCGCCAACACCCATGAAACTTTTTGCCAACTGTTGGCGAATGCTCATGTAATTATCAAACATCGAAACCAGTGGGAACTGGTCGTTGTTAGGTTAGTAGCAACCGCAAATAAATCGAGGGATCCATCAAGCTCCTTGTTTGAGATACACTTCAGATAGCCATAGCTTTTTACCTTACTGAAAAGGGCAAAACCTTCACTGAGCTCTCCTTGAGGACATTTTGCACTCACAGAAATGATCATGCGTTTCTCCAATCAATACAGTAACAAAGTGTGTGAGCCAAGTTTATTGAACCACAACTCAGGCATCTCACAACAAGAAGCACTACCCCAACTTAGCCTGTTTACCCCAGAGCTGTCTTTCAAAACAGCCCTATTTGTTCTCCCTCTCCATCCTTACTCCCCGCCATTGAAGTCGCCCCTTCCCAACCAGCAAGCTTTTTCAACAGAGGGTTAAACTCTAGTTTGTCACGTTGCAAAACCTGCCCGACTGACGCACCATCATGCAGATCGGAAGAAATGCCAGCATATGCACCATTCTTTAGAAGCTCATAGGCGCGGGCCTGGACTTGCGGGCCGTAGTAGCCTGTGAAGCTGCCGAGGTTCGCTTGGAAGAGGCAAGTTTCCGGGAGCGTTGAAATCGAATTTTCCGGTTCGTGGTTTGTGGTTCGAGGCTCGTGGCCTTTTTTATTGAAAAACTTCTTAAAAAAACCTAGCTTCGTGGTTTGTTGTTTGTGATTTCTGGATATTTCAAAGCTTTCACCACAGCCCACATTCCCCGGACCACTTTCCAAAATCATCTCATAAAAATATTGAGTCCTCTCCGGATGAGCAATCAAAGGAACAAACCCATTATCAACAATCAACTTAATCCCTTCCTGTACATACTCAGGATGTGCCTGTGGAGGAGCCTCACAGAGGACAAGTTTCGTATCACCGAGCGGCAGCAAATCATCAATGTGTTCACTAAAATACTCATCTAGCATGTATTCCATACCCGGCCAAAGCTCGAGATGGATGTCAGCGTTATCAAGATCAGCCTGGAGCATCAGCGTCGCTTCCCGAACTTTCTGTGGAGTGATGTCGTAGTAGCCTTTGATGCAGTGAGGTGTACAGCAGACGGTTTTGTAACCGAAGTCAGACAATGATTTCGCCATGGCGATGGATTCGTCGATGGAGACAGCGCCGTCGTCGATGGCTGGGAGTATGTGACAATGGAAATCTATCATCTTTTTTGCGAAGCAAAAAACGGGACGCGGAACGCGGGACGAGGAACGCGAAAACCGACAACCTTATTTTTTGGCTCTATTCCCTATATAGTTTTTCTTTGCCCGAATGAAACCACCGATCATTGCAGAGATGGCCTTTGTCTCACTTAACCAGATCTTTCCAGTGTCACGTTTTATATACTCAATTTCCATTCCAATAAGGATTTGTGTCCTCAGTTCACCACAAGACCCCTTTGCGTAACTTAGGAAATTGACACACTCTTTGGGGGACGTCCTTTCACAACCTTCAGAGATATTACTCGGTATGGAAAGTCCCGAACGTGTTATTTGATCTTTAAACCCATAATCTTTAAGCACCCTCATCTCTTTATAAAGATCCGCACTTAAACGAGCAGACCTTTTCCAGACTTCTAAATCTTCAAATTGCATAACAATCCTCCAAAAATTACATTAAATTGCATTTGCAGTTCGCGTCCCGCGTTCCGCATGCCGGATTCATCAGTTGATGAATCCCCAAACCTTCGCAATGACTCGTCGCCCAAAAGATGGCTTCGGCCCATCAGTAACACGACGATAATACCCATCATTGTATTTACTATTGTAATAGCTGTAAGCACCATGGAATTTGGCACCTTTCCCGGTTTTGTCGTTGAGGACAACGCCAGCAATATGGGCTTCGTGATTATTCAGGAGTTTGATGGCTTGCTTACCAAGGCGTTCCGGGACTCGGCAGGGCTCCATGACCAAAACATTGAGATCAACCAGGGGAGCGAGGACCAGAGCATCGGCAACCGGCAAGAGCGGGGGCACATCGAGGAATACGTAATCATACCTTTCTCGGGCAGACTCGATAAATTTCTGCATCGATTTTGAACCAAGCAATTGAGTCGGGTTTGGTGGCTCGGTACCGGCCGGGATGAAATCGAGGTTCAGTTTTTCTATATGCCGCAAGGCGTCTTTTCGGCCATCGACCAGCAGGTCACTAAGCCCTGGAACTGAGCTCTGATCAAGAGCAACGGAAAGTGAGGGACGACGCAAATCGCAGCCGACCAGAAGGATTTTTGCACCTGTCTGAGCCATGGAGGCAGCAAGATTAACGGCTATGGTTGACTTCCCTTCATCTGGCAGGCAACTGGTGAGCATGATTGTTTTACGTTTTTGATTGGTAATAATAAAATGCAAATTGGTGCGCAGAGCTAGGAAAGCCTCTGCAGAGAGGGAATGTGGTTCAAGATGGGTAACCAGTTGACCCTCTTCTCGGCTAACCGCAGCCTCGATGTGAGGAATAGAACCGATCACCGCAAGATTAAGAGTCTCCTGAACATCGTCTTCATCTTTGATGGTCTGGTCGAGATAATCAAGAAGGAAGGTCAGGCCGACGCCGAGAAGAAAGCCAAGAAGAATCCCCATGCCAAGGTTTTTCTTTTTATTCGGCTTGATCGGCGAGAGTGGTAGTTGAGCCTGATTGATGATTTCTACGTTGCTGGTAATCGAGGCCTGAGCAATACGTTCTTCCTGCTGCCGCTGCAGCAGGTAGCTGTAAAGCTCAGCATTGACCTGACTTGAACGACTCAATCTGGCCAGTTCCAGCTCCTCCTCGGGAACATTTTCCAGACGTTTGGCACTGGCTGCCAAATCCTGATCAATAACAGCAATCTCCAAATCAAGGTTCTGAATGCCCAAACGGGCAGCAGCCATGACTTCCTGGCGCAGCAGCTTGATCTTGTCGTTCACATCAACGACATCTGGATGTGAGGACGTATAGGTGCGCAAGAGTTCGTTGCGGATAGTGCGGAGCTCCAGAAGACGACTCATGAGTTCCGGGACTCCCGGCAAAGCCTCAACAACAGAGGATTCGTAGGCACTGTAACTGGGGTTGTCCAGGAACTCCCTGATACGCTGTTGCCGGAGCAACAGGTCAGTCCGTTGTTTCTCGAGGGCCACAGCAGCATCGACCATACTGGAGCCTTCCGGGCTGAGCCTTTGCAGGCCGGTCTGAATTCTGAATTTCTGCAGATTCTGCTCTGAGATGTTGAGTTGACGACCAAGAGAAACCAGCTGATTGTCGATCAGGTTGAGGATCGTATCGGCCTCTTTGAGCTGGGCATCACGAGCCTGTTCCTGGTAAGCACGGGCAATCGCATTAGCAACATCACGAGCTTGTCGGGGGTCAGTACGTGCCACCGAAAGGCGAATCATTGAGACCTCGTCACCCGCAGGGAAAGCACTGACACCCTGGCTAACGATAGCAGTCGCTTCATCGAGGCTTAGACGCGTTAAAGGATAGTTAACGCCAGGAGTCACTTTATGGAGCTCAACCAGACCAGAGATATCGCCTTGCGCAAAGGGGATGCCACTCTGCCCTGAAACAAGGGCATGACCGGAAGATTCCAGAAGCCGGAACTGCTTATTACTATCAACCTGCAGCGAGAGAGCAGCGATATCCACCGGCACAACCAAACGGCGAATACGTATATCATCCGTTAGCTTCTCTGAAGCAAAACCCCACTCCAACTGCAGAAGTTTAGCTGCGCGTTCTGCGACAAGATTTGACTGCAGAATATAGATTTCAGAATAAATACTAAAAGAGTTATCCTTGTTTTTCTCGAGGACTTCCTGGGAGGTGGCGGGCTTCAGGCTGACCCGCAGGACGGCGCTCGATTCGTAAACAGGGACTTCGAGAAAGGTCTTGATAGCGACAGCGCAAAAAACCAGGAGAAATACCAACAGAGCTATTTTCCAACGGCGCTGAACAACATTCAGATAGTCGAGAAAGTGGGTTTCTTTCTCGGCTTGCATTGGCAGGTTATTCAAGCTCGGATCAGACATGGAAGGTATCGTTACTCTTTCATAATATAAAAAACTGTCTTAAAAATTAAGTAATTGCATTCTAATATAACAAAGGGGCGTTAGCTTTACCAGATGTCTCTCTGGTGGACATGTGGTTCGGGGTTCGGGGTTCGGGGTTCGGGGTTCAGCCCCCAGCCCCCAGTCCCCAGTCCCCAGTCCCCAGTCCCCAGCTCCCAGCTCCCAGCTCCCAGCTCCCAGCTCCCAGCTCCCAGCTCCCAGCTCCCAGCTCCCAGCTCCCAGCTCCCAGCTCCCAGCTCCCAGCTCCCAGCTCCCAGTTCCCAGCTCCCAGTTCCCAGTTCCCAGCCTTCAACCTCCGCCTTCAACCATTCAACTTCCCCCAGACTTTCTTGATGAGACTTTCGAGGGCACCATCCTGCAGTTCATCCAGGCTTTCACCGTAATACCCTGCAAAGTTACGATTGCCATAATAGCTGTATGAACCGTAATACTTAAAGCCCCGCCCGGTTTTGTCGTTAATGACAATCCCTGAGATATTGGCACCGACATCCTGCAACGATTTCACCATCTGCAAAGCTGCTTTTGCCGGCACACGGCAAGGCTCCAGAACCACAAGATTGACATCTGCGAGGGGTGCCAGGATTTCAGCGTCTGTAACGGGTAGAACAGGTGGTGCGTCAATCACAACATAGTCGTACAGATCTCTGGCCATGACGAGAAATTTACGCATACGTTTTGACTCGAGAATTTCCGATGGATTTTCAGGGACAACCCCGGCTGGCAGAAAATCAAAACGTGGATTTTTTAACTTCCTGACAGAGCTTGGCTGCTTGTCACGCAGCAGTTCGACGAGCCCGGGCTCATTCTCTTCGCGAAAAACTTTATGCAGAGTGGGTCGGCGAAGATCACAACCAATCAGCAGAACTTTAGCGCCGGTCATGCTGAGTACGACAGACAGATTGGCAGAGACTGTTGACTTGCCTTCGCCCGGCAGAGTGCTGGTTACCATGATAATTTTATGTCTCTGCTTTTCAGTCACATAATGCAACCGAGTACGAAGCGCACGAAAAGCCTCAACAACCGGCGCCTTTGGCGACAAGACGGCAACAGGCAACTCCGTACCCTCTTTAAAAAGAGGGATTCTCGGGATAACACCATAGATTGGCAGGTTTAACTTACTGCGGATCTCATCGATCGTTTTGAACGTAGGATCGATAAAACTGAGGAATAACGCGCTGGAAATGCCAAGGAAGAGGGCCAACAAGCCACCCAGGGCATAGTTCTTGATTTTGTCCGGCTTAATTGATGTCTCAGGGATAATAGCCGGATCAATTACCCGAACGGTATTGACGGCACGCAACTCTATCTCACGAGTGTCTCGCTGCTTCTCCTGCAAAAAATTTAGTAACTCCGCTTGTGCATCCCAAGCGCGGATTCGTTTCGTCAATTCAGCTTCGGGAGCCTGGTTCAATTGCGTATCAAAATCAGCAATATTTTTAACAAGCCTTTGCTTCTCTTGCTCAAGTTCGCGACCCGTTGCGGCATAGAGAGACAAGAGCTCACGTTTAGCCGCCATGAGCTCCTCGAGGACTTCCTCGACTTTGGGGTGAGCTTCAGTGAAATCGACCAGTAGCGTCTGCTTACGTGACTCAAGGGCAGCGAGCCTTGTAACCTCTGCGGATAAACGAGGAGCTCCCTCAATTCGGGGAGCAACAAAAGCCGTCTTGTTCTTGATGGCCTTCTGAAGCCGATCCGTTGCCAGACGAATCTGGCTGAGCTGCCACTCCAAGCCGGTTTTCTCTTGTTCCAGTTTTGTGGCTTTGCCAATCAGCAGTTCTCCCTGTGGTACGTGCTCTGACAAGCCGTTTAATTTCCTGTAGTCACGGAGCTCTTTTTCGGCCAGTTCAAGGCTACGCGTAACTTCAGCTATCCGGTTGTCAATACGCGAACCCTCTTGACCGCTTTCCTGTATAAAACTGGCTTGATAGATGTCAATCAATTGATTGACCGCATCACTAATCTGTTTCGGATCTTCGCCACGCATGACAATGTTTAAGACCTGGCTGTCTTCTCCCAGACTCATAACCTCGAGGCTGGATAAAAAGGTCTCGATATGATGGGCAACAGGCTGTCGTACGACATTGAGTGACTGACCTGCGTGTCCGTTGTGGATGTGCAACAACAAGCTGATCGAATCGGTTTCCAACAGCTCACCACTTTTACCTCTTGCCAGGAAACGGCCCGAGGTATCTGATAGCGTAAATTCTGTCGGCCCGGTCAGAGAAATTTTCACTCTCGGCAAGGAGTGAGATGCGACAAACTCTTCGATTCTGACTTCTAGTTGAGGGGAAGAGACAGTGGCCTGCCAACCGAGATTCAGTCGTTGAACAACTTTCTTTGCCAAGGCCCTGGATTTTAGGTATGCGATAGTCTCTGTCGCTGAGAATTCCTTATCACCCACACCTGAAGGAGGGTTGATTTCGATGGTTGATACCGTCTGGTAAATCGGTGTTTGCCGGTGCGTGTAGAAAACGATCATTGAGAAAATTATTATAAAAACCAAAAGGACAATTTTCCAGCGTCGACGCGTTGCATTAAAGAGGTTCAGTGAACCTGTTACCTCAGTAGCGTCAGATGTCATATCGGAAGAATTTTGCATGGGCCCTATATGAAGAAAACAGCAAATGTCGCTAGGTAATCAAAGAACAATACGTTTAAAGATAAAAACCACCTGACCGTATGGCCTGGTGGTCTTCAAAA
Organism: Deltaproteobacteria bacterium IMCC39146; assembly: GCA_030005635.1. Taxonomy (GTDB): domain Bacteria; phylum Desulfobacterota; class Desulfuromonadia; order Desulfuromonadales; family BM103; genus M0040. Next base: position 4,858 of record JARUHP010000027.1, on the reverse strand, counting down.
CACTATCGATTCAACAGAATCGCATAATATTTAATTATCATTGAGGTACTCAAGTTGTACGAAAGGTTGCAGTATCCCTGAAATAACCTGCAGAGTCGGCAGCAGCTGGTTCATTGCTTCGTTCCAATTACCAACCGGTGTCTTCGGAATATAGACGATATCTCCATCCATGAGTTGCAATGGCATCGCATAGCCATTCATCATGCGGGCCAAATCGACAACCATCAGCTGTCCGTTGGTCGGTGAGAGAGAACGTATGATACGGACATGCTCACCATCATAAGGTTCTCCCCGGTTTGAATATTGACCGAGATTTGCACTGCTGACAGCCTGTAACAGATTCAAGCGACCGTTAACAAAGGGAACCGATCCCGGTTGACCGACCGCACCAAACACGTAAACCCGCTGCTCTTCGTTACCGGGCACGTAGATGGTGTCTCCGGGCCGCAACTGAACATTCTGATGCAGATCATTATTGTAGAGCAGATGATAGATATCCACCGGCATCAAGCGCTCATCACGCAGGAGCCGTGCCCCACGCAGATTGGCCTTTTCGTGAAGGCCATTCCCCATAGCAATACCATGCAGCAACGAGGTGGGTCGATCAAGAAAATGCAGACCAGGATCATTGAATTGGCCGAGCAGATAGAGGGGCTGAGACTTGAATTCACGAATCTCAACCGTAACCATCGGCTTCTTAATGTACTTGACGAGTTTCTCAACCAGAAGGGTCTGGATTTCTTCGACGGTCCGGCCTGAGACTTCAACGGCACCGGCCAGGGGAAGGATAATTTTCCCACTGGAACTAACCCTAAAACCTTGAAAATTTTGGGTTTTTTCGGAAGATCCGTAAGTATCTATGAGCCCAGGAACGTTGATAACCAGGACATCTCCCGGGCCGACCCGGTATTCGGTAATTACTTCATCTTCTGAAGCTTCTGTAATTAAAACCTTGACGTCCTGCTGCTCGACAATGGCACTGGATTCATCATTGATCTCAAGCACAGTGCCCGCATCATGGGGTTCGTAGCGCGCACACCCCGGCAAGAAGATGATAAGTAATAACACGGCAATGATGAACAAACTTTTGTGAAACATATAAACCCTCAAGTCATCACATTCTGAACAATTATAAATTGAAACATGTAACCATATATGGGAACTTTCAACAGTCTCAACTACTTAACCGCATTAGTTATACACAATTAAACGTTATTAGGTCAATCAAAACCAATCTTGAAAGGTACTAACATCTGCGATCGTCAACAGCAATGCCCGAAAATCAACTTCCTATTGATACTGTTTGTGCCGTTAACTTTACCTTTTATGTACCGATCCCCCGTGTCAGGGTTCAGTCCTCCATCGCCTCAAGGGCACGTAAAAGGACGACATACAGGCTGGGTTCGGGGGACAGGCACCTAACGGAGCCAGTCCCCTTGTGGAACTTAATCAACCGGACAAAGACTTCGCATACCACTCCAGAGCCTCTGCCAAGCCTTGCTCAATCGTATGAGTAGGCACATACCCCAACAACTCCCTCGCCTTACTCACATCGGCCTGAGAGTGCAAAACATCCCCTGCCCTGAAATCTCGATGAACAGGCTTCAGATCTTCCAACTCCGGTCGAGTTGCCGCCAAACCATCTCTCAACAGATCAAAAAGTTGCAACAGATCGGTACGGACATTCACAGCCACGTTATAAACCTGATTCGCTGCGCCTTCCTTCTCAGACGTAGCCGCCAGGATGTTCGCCTGGATCACATTCTTCACATAACAGAAATCACGGCTGGTTTCTCCAGTACCGTTGATATAGATCGGTTCTCCCTTGAGCATTGCAGCAACCCATTTAGGGATAACCGCCGCATAAGCACCATCAGGATCCTGTCGTGGTCCAAAGACATTGAAATAGCGCAGACCGATCGCTTCGCTGCCGTAGCAACGGGCGAAGACATCCGCATAAAGCTCATTCACATACTTGGTCACCGCATAGGGAGAGAGAGGCTTGCCGATGGTGTCTTCAACCTTGGGCAAACCGGGATGATCCCCATAGGTGGAGCTGCTAGCGGCATAAACAATCCGATGAACCTTCTGATCTCTGGCAGCGACGAGCATATTCAGTTGCCCGGTCACATTACTGGCGTGCGAAGTCAGCGGATCGGCAATTGAGCGTGGGACAGAACCGAGAGCTGCCTGATGGAGGACGAAGTCAACTCCTGCGCAGACTTTTTGGCAGGTATCAGGGTCGCAAATGTCGCCTTCAACGAAACTGAACCTGGCCCATTGTTCAGTGCTGACCAATGACTTTACTTCGTCCAGGTTCTGCTGCTTGCCGGTGGAGAAGTTGTCCAAACCGACCACAGTCTGATTCAGTTTGAGGAGATGCTCCAGCAGGTTCGAGCCGATGAAACCGGCGCAGCCGGTTATGAGCCAGGTTTGGGGACTCCATTTTAATGTTTTCTGTATTTGTTGGTATGCTGTGTTCATATATATCAATTAGGTGCGAGGATCGAGGTGCGAGGTCAACCTTTATCCTCGAACCTTTATTCCCGAACCTCGACCCTCAAACCTTTAACCTTTCAAAAACCTACGTTTCGTTTTTATCAATCCGCCGATCATATTCGAAATTTCTTCCGTCTCAGCGACCCACTGACTACCAACTTCCGCATCGATATAAGAGATTTCCTTGCCGATGTAAATCTGTGTTCTCAATTCGCCACAAGAGCCTTTCGCATAGAGCAAGAACTTGACACAATCTTTAGGCGACTCACGTTCAAAGCCTTCGGAGATATTACTGGGTATTGAAAGACCTGACCTGGTTATCTGATCCTTAAAACCGTAATCCTTGAGACCACTTAAATTTTTGTAAATATCCACACTCAACCGTGCTGAACGTTTCCAAACGTCCAAATCTTCAAATCGCATTTCATCCCCCTCCAGAAATTAAATTACATATAAACAGGTTAGATGATATAGGCTCGAGGTTAAGATCTTAAGCTTAGGATTGGCTTATCCTCGTTCATCAAACCTCGTTCCTCGTACCTGCCCCTTCTAGAGACTCCAGTATCCGAGGCCGACAGCTTCTACAGCGTCCCTCTCCAAAACACCCTTCACATCCATCACCACCCCGCAACCATTACCATTGCAACAAAGGCCCTTAAGCCTCTTAGGCGTAATATCCGCAAAAGCGGAATGAGCAACTGCCCAGATGACACCATCCACTGGTTCAAGAACATCCAGATCGACCAGACCGAAACCATACTCATGCTGCACGGCATCTGAACCCGCCATGGGATCGTGGACCAGCACCTCGACGCCATACTCTTTGAGCTCGGCGACAATGTCGACGACCTTGGTGTTACGGACATCGGGACAGTTTTCTTTAAAGGTGAGCCCAAGGATCAGAACACGCGCACCTTTAACCGGCTTGTCTTGCATGATCATTTTTTTAACGGTCTGCTCGGCGACATGCTTACCCATGCCATCATTAATGCGCCGACCGGCAAGAATCACCTGGGGGTTGTAGCCAATAGCCTCGGCCTTGTAAGTGAGATAGTAAGGATCAACGCCGATGCAATGGCCACCGACCAGGCCGGGCGTAAAAGGCAGAAAATTCCACTTAGTGCCGGCCGCGGCAAGAACATCGCGGGTCGGGATTCCCATACGACCGAATATCAGCGCCAGTTCGTTCATCAGGGCGATATTGAGATCGCGCTGGGTGTTCTCGATAACCTTGGCGGCTTCGGCAACCTTGATGCTGGCAGCACGATGCACACCGACAGTGACCACCAGCTCGTAGACTTGCGCAACCGTTTCCAGGGTTTCTGCATCCTGGCCGGAGACGACCTTGATGATCTTGTCAACGGTGTGAACCTTGTCGCCGGGATTGATGCGCTCAGGCGAATAACCAACCTTGAAATCGATGCCGCACTTTAAACCTGAAACCTCTTCGAGGATCGGCACGGCAATCTCTTCGGTGACACCGGGGTAAACCGTCGACTCGTAAACGACAATGCTGCCCTTGGCCAGGTTCGCTCCGATCATTCTACTTGCTGATTCGATCGGCCGCAGATCGGGCTTGTTGTTGCCGTCGATCGGGGTCGGTACGGTGACGATATGGAACTGGGCTTCTTTAAGCCGAGCCGGATCGGTGGTGTAATCGATCTGCGTTGTGGCCAACTGTTCTGAGGACAGTTCACCGGTGGCATCAAAGCCTTCATGCAACTGCGCCATCTTGCGCTCGTCGATATCGAAACCGATGATGTTGGATTTGTGGCCGAAGGCTGCAGCCAAAGGGAGACCAACATAACCGAGGCCGATAACGGCTATTTTTGCTTTCCGCTCAAGAATATCTTTAATTGAAATCATTTTACGCCCTCATGCAAACCATTTAGCCAATGACCTTAGACCCAAAATCTTTTCTTTGCCGCTGATGCAGTCTGATAACATCTGATAGGTCAAAAGACAAGACCAAGGTCTTGTTTGGTTTTAACATCAGACTTCATCAGATTCTATCCGCGGCTAACATAGCCTTTGATCTTAAAGAACAGAGCGCTAAGGGCTTATAAATACTGCAAAATAAGCTAACAACTCATTTAAAACAAAGGGTTGTCTTGGTACGAACCTGTAGTGGTCCAGTAAAAACGGACACATTGCTAAGCCACTTTTTGTAACTGTTGATATTCAGCTTCAAACTTAGCCGGGCTTCGATACCCCAGAGTCGAATGAAGCCGATGGCTGTTATAAAACATCAGGATATAGTCAACCACGTCCCGCCGTGCTGCCTCTCGGCTCACATAGCGATAATGGTTGGTCTGTTCGGTCTTCAGGCTTCTGAAGAACCGTTCAACAACAGCATTAT
>JARUHP010000026.1 GCA_030005635.1 Deltaproteobacteria bacterium IMCC39146 | reverse complement strand
GTTCGGCGTCGTGACCTTGTTTGCCGACCAGTTGCTCAAAGTCACAGGTTGCTGATTGTCACGGAGCAAAAGATGAGTTTATAGGGAGACGTCTGTTCCAAAAGCCGAAAAACGGCCAAGTAGATCGCTTCCCGCCGTGCTTTTTAGCTGAGACGGGAAATCAAGGCTTCAACTTGTTCTGAAGTGCCTCAGCCCAGGACTTTTGCAAAAGGCTCAATAATAAGCCTAATTTCGTCTCACAAGTCGTGATTAAAGAAAATGATTTTCAAATCGCTACGCTGGCGCAAACATTATCAAGGCAACGCAGAATGCTGAGAACTGCCATCATGGAGGTCTTTGGGTTGTCAGGAGTCGGTTTGTTCTCGATAGCAATTTCTAGTTTCCCAAAAGAACCTTCAGCTACAACTTGGTGGCAGTTACAGGAGATCATTGGGTCAGCATACAGACGAACCTTCGTCCGATCGAAACCTAGCCCTGCCAAAGAGACTGTAGCCGCAGTATTCGCATTCTTTGGATAGTCCCTGGCCGCCCTTCTCGCAGTACCCTCATAAATCAATTTGGGTTCGCATAGATTGTTCAAATCGACTATCTTTTCTGCAGGTGTCCCTTGCCAGGCCCGTGGCGGTTTTCGCGAGGTCAGCATTACTTTATCGAGCCCCGTCTGCCGAGCCGCCGCTATGCCATCGATTCCTGCCAGAGCCCCAGCCAGTAGCCTGATTCTGGTCCCGTACTCTTCAGCGGCGATTTTCAGTTCATCATAGAGTCCTTTGTCGGCTAATGCTCCGACCGAGACAACAAGTAGCGGCCAACCGAAACGTAAAACGTCCAGCCCATGCATCTCAACTGCATCGTGCCCCGCACACTCGACTACCATATCCGGGGCAGACTTCAGATCGCTAACAGTAGTCACCACTTCCACATTGTTTGGCAGAATCTTCCGCACCTTCTCTGCACTCCTCTGAGAAGCGATGACTGCATTGATCCTCCAGGCGCGTTCTTGGCCCGCATGTCCATAGAGACTCCTGCCGATGGCTCCAAATCCGATTAAGGTGATGTTCATTATTAATGCCTCCATTGCACATAAATTATATTGTACCAGAAAGAAATTCGTCATTATCCATGGATCAGTGACCAATGAAAGAGCTATTTTTCCTTGATTATCTGCAGATATAATTACACGATTAAAGGTGGCGGTTAAAAAAATGGCCACCTGAATCTGATCCAAGTGGCCTTCAATTTGCGGATTAAAGAGCTTCTTAAATACCGCTATCAATAATAAGCCGGTTTTCCTCTCAGAAGTCGTGATATTTAAGAAACATGAGAGAGACCTTCCCAGGGTCGCTCTATCTTTTTGTCCTCCGGCCCCTCATTTCCTCTAGTCTTTCCTCGAGATGAACAGATCCCTCCAATGGATAAAGTTTCAAGACTTTACCTACTTACAATTCTAAAGTAGATTATTACTGTGTACTCACACATGCTTCGACAATGGGAACAGTTTATATGCTTATAGGACATCTACGAGCTACATCCATCTTTCTTGCTATTATGCTGGAAACTAACCAGGCTTGGGCAGTGCAGGCACATGGTGGGTCAGAGGGGTTGGTATCTCACCAGATTGGCCATTTCCTGTTCATCACCGGGATGGGGTATTTGCTTTTCCGTCTTCGTTCCATGCACCAGAAGGGTGCCGGTTGGCTTGAATTTAAAACTTTTGTCTGGCTACTTATCGCATGGAACGTTATGACCTTTTCGGGCCACTGGATGAATGAGTTTGTGGTGAATGAAAAGTTCGTCAAGGATCAAGCAAGGACCCTGTCTTTTAATATCGAGAACCTCCACGATGCGATTTATTACCTGACAAGACTTGATCATTTAATTCTCGTACCATCTTTTGCTTTCTTGCTGATGGCTTTAAGAAAGTGGAGGATTTCGCAATGAATGTTCCATGGAGTCTTGTCGTCTTCGTTGACATTTTAGGTTCTGTCCTGATACTGCTGGTTTCCTGCTGGTGTGCAATACACTCCTGGCAGTTGATCAAGAAAAAACCAGATGACGTGTTCCGCAACTATATCTTCCTTTTTACTTTGGCCATCCTGTTTTTTGCTGTTTCTCGCTCCTTCGGACATTTGGTCAAACAGTTATTATTGCTGAACGACATGGCGACGACCTGGAAACAGATCGCTCCCTTTAGCGGTGCCATCAACTCGACGTCTTTTGTTGTTGTTTTTGCTTTAAGTCTTTCCTTTGGTCGGTTCCAGAAAGTTCATTCAGAGATTGAGTATTACAAAGATAATCTCGAAGAGATGATCACGGAACGAACAGAAGAACTTGAAAAATCAAAGAACACCCTTGAAAACATACTGAACAACTCCAACCCCATTAACATTACAGCTATAAATTTTGATCTACTGCAAGCCAACCAAGCCTACTATTCATTGTGGCCTCGAGATGGTGGCAAATCAGAGGTAATCAAGTGCTATGAATCGCGCCCTGGAGACTATTGCCATACAAATGAATGCCCCCTTAAACTCATTGTCGAGGGAAGCGAAGAAGTCGTTCAGGAAGTTTCAAAAAATCTTCAAGGAGATGTCAGGGACTTTATCACTACGGCAAGGCCCTTTCGAGATGTCGATGGCAAATTGATCGGCATGGTTGAAAGTTTCCAGGACATAACTCTCCGCAAGAAGGCTGAGAGGGCATTAATAAAGATGGATCAAATGAAGAGCGAGTTCATATCGACAGCAGCACACGAATTGAATACCCCTCTGAGCACCATGATGGGATACACCGAGTTTCTACGGACTCCGGATGAGTTCGGCGGCTTCACAGATAAACAAAAATATGATTTTCTCAATGAGGTTTACGACAATGGAGAAGCACTCAGTCGCATTATTGTAGATCTTCTAGATATCAGCCGTATCGAAAGTGGCAAACCCATTCCAATGGTTTTGGAAGAAGTTGACTTCATGAAGGTTCTCCGGAAAAAAGTCAAAACTTACATAGAAAATAATTCGGGACATACTTTTCACCTTGACCTGCCGGGCAATCCAGTACAGTCAGAGTTTAAGCTAGACCGACATCGCATCAACCAGGCTCTCGAAAACCTGTTAAGTAATGCTGTGAAGTATTCTCCTGATGGGAAACAAATTGTCATAACAGGCAAAGAGGACAAAGATGGATGGGAGGTTAGAATTGAGGATAATGGCATTGGGATGAATACTGATCAACTCAATCGAGTTTTCGACAAGTTCTATCGAGCCGATGCTTCAAATACAGCGACCCAAGGTCTTGGCTTGGGCATGAGTATTGTCAAACAGATTATCGAGGCCCATGGTGGAAACATTCGGGTCGAGAGTACAGAGGGAAAGGGAACAGCCGTCATATTCAATCTACCATACGTTACAGCTTGAGCAGGTAGTTCTTGTTGGTCGTTTGGGCTCTCTTTGTCCGGTAATGCGTTGACTTCTGGAGCAGTGGAGCGCCGACTTGAATCCAGTCTTCCCGCTTACTGTTTATCCTCTCACATTGTTTTGAAAGCTACAGATCCACCCCAAAATATAATTCTTGCTGACCCTGACAAATAAGAATTGGCATCCTGACGATCAAATCAAGTATCCACATGTTTACAGGTTTGACGTGCAGAACGGACACCATACTGACGCAGTATGAGCCGGTCTTTCCAAAACGTCTTAAGAAACCAAGGATATCGGGGACTTCTCAGATCTCAGTCAGGGAATCGCCGTTTGATAGGCACTCCAACGGGATCGCATAGAGACACTCGGAAGACAACGGGGGAACAAAATTAAAAAAGGGATTACAGCTTAACTATCTGTAATCCCCTCGATTTTTATGGCGCGCCGCGGAAGATTCGAACTCCCGACCTTCTGATCCGTAGAAAAAGGGTCGGATGCTCTGTTTTCCGTTTTTCTTCTATATTATCAGACCCTTAACTCTTGAATTCTTGCAGCACCAACCTCTATGGACTTCCAGTCCCTAAACGACCTAAAGCCTTGGAAGGGCCGAATGACTGCCACTCCGACGGGATCGCATGGGGACACTTTAGACAATCTGGAGACAATTTATTTCAGCGATATTCCCGACCTCAATTCAGCATCATTTGCACCAAAAAGCAACAGCCATAGGTGTCCACTTTTACCGACCTACCTCATTTCTGGGGGATGACAAATTCCCACGCACAGTAATACTCTTCTGGATGCGCATCGGGAGGGCAAGCTATACACTTGGTCTCGATGCGGGGGTCGATGGTCTTGGCAAATTCTGAATACTCGACGATTCCGACCGATTTACAGGGGAAGTCCGGCAGGCCTTTACGTTTTCTCGCTGATTGCACCCTGCAATCCACCATACGAAAAACAGCTCGAGTCTCAGTGACTTCAACGCACTCTTGCAGATTAAGGCGAGCATAGAAGCGATGGCTCAAACATTCAACCAAAGCCGAAATGCCCATGCCAGGCTTCATCCCTAGCCTGGCCATGATTCTCTTAGCCTCGATCTTGGTAAAGTGGCGCCAGGCCTCGCGATCGGCATCCATGGCGATATCAATTCCGTGTGTCGCCTCTATGGCTTGGAACCAGAGGCCGTCGTGGGCGAGCCAGTTTTTGGCATCATCGATGATGATTTCGATGAGTTGCTCCTTGCTCATGTCCTGCAACAGCCGGATGCCCTTGTCAAGGGACACCTTGGGCATTTCGATCGTTTCACAGGCTAGATTCTGATTTGACATGTTTTCACTCCTATAATTAGACAGCGCTACAATAGTCGGCAGCGGATCAGCTGATCACGACGCTCGAATCAAAGACGATTCATCTTCCTGGCCGCAGCCCGCAACTCTTCACGGAAATCGGGATGGGCGATATCAATGAGGGCCTTGGCCCGCTGACTGGCACTTCTGCCCCTGAGCTTGGCAACACCAAATTCGGACACAACAAAGTCGACCTCGTTTTTGTTAGTGGTCACAATCGCCCCCGGAGCTAGAGTTGGTACAATACGTGAGAGGCTGCCCCCTTTAGCGGTCGAGGGCAGTGTGATGAAGCTCTGTCCGCCCTTGGAGCGATTAGCGCCACGAACGAAATCGGCCTGGCCTCCGGTGCCGCTCCAGTGAGTGAGCCCCATACTCTCGGAGGCACACTGGCCGATCAGATCGACCTCGATGGTGGCATTGATTGAGACCATCTTATCGTGCTGACCGATAATATAGGGGTCGTTGGTATAGTCGACCGGATGCATCTCGATGGTCGGATTGTCGTTCATATACTCGTAGAGGCGGCGGGTACCGAGAGCGAAGGTGCCGATGGTCTTGCCCCGATTGATACTTTTCAAAGAATTGTTGGCAGCACCGCTCTTGAGCAAATCGACCATGCCGTCGGTTATCATCTCGGTATGGATGCCCAGATCCTTCTTTTGCAGTAGCGCCTTACAAACAGCGTTGGGGATCCCACCGATACCAAGCTGCAAGGTCGAACCATTCTCAATAAGCTCTGAGATATAACCACCGACCAGCTCTTCAATCTCGGTGATCGGTGGCACCGGCAGTTCAAAAACCGGGTCGGTACTCTCAATGATATAGTCGACTTCGGAGATATGGATGTGGCAATCGCCATGGGTCCGGGGGCAGTTCTCGTTAACCTGAACCACCACCTTGCTTGCCTTCTTCAGTGCCGCCATGGTGTAGGCCACCGACAGGGAACAGGTAAAGTAGCCGTGTTCATCCATGGGTGAGACCATGGTGCCGACCCAGTCGACTGGCCAGCACTCAGTCATCAGCTTAGGCACCTCGTGGAAATAATTGGGAACCCAATCGGCCCAACCATTTTGCACCGCCTTGCGTGAAACACCACTGGTAAACCAGGAGTTGACCTTGATATGCTTCGGAGAATCCTCAGTGAAGTAGTCTTTGCAGACATGGTGCTGCTGGTTAATAGTCACCCCCTCCAGACTCTTCTGGCGCGCTGCCAATGCCTTGGAGAAGAGGATCGGCTCGCCTGCGCAGATCGGGAACACGAGAAACTCACCACTCTTAACAGCAGCGGCTGCTTGGCCGGGGCTGCATAATTTCTGACTATACTCTTCGACGTAGCTTGAAGACTCTAAGGTTTTCACTACGGTGTTAGCCTGGTTGGACATGACTGACCTCCTATCATTTCAAGGTTAACGTTATGGTGCCTATTTATACTTCTTTACGACCAATCGCTTGAGCGACCTTCGATCCTGATGGGCGGCCAAGGACACTGCTGATAAACGCTCCTGCTTCTATCAGGGCATCGATATCAACGCCGGTGGTGATGCCGACGCCGTTAAGCATGTACAGCAAATCCTCTGTGGCAAGATTGCCTGCCGCACCACTTGCGTAAGGACAGCCACCCAGCCCGGCCACCGAGCTATCGACTATCGAGATACCCTTTTCAATACAGGCCATGACATTAGCCAGAGCTTGGCCATAGGTATCGTGGAAGTGGATAGCCAAGCGATCGACGGGCACCTGAGCTGCAACGGTGTCGATCATCGCCTGAGCCCGGCCGGGGGTTCCGACACCGATGGTATCTCCCAGAGATATTTCATAACAGCCGAGATCGAGTAGCTGGCGGGCGATCCTGGCCACCTGTTCCTGAGCCACCTCCCCCTCATAGGGACAACCGAGCACACAGGAAACGTAACCCCTTACCTGTATGCCCTGTTCGGTTGCCTGGGTAATCAGTGGCGCAAATCGCTCCAGGCTCTGGTCGATGGAGCAGTTGATATTTTTTTGCGAGAAACTCTCCGATGCCGCACCGAATACAGCGACCTCGGTAGCACCGGCCGCTATGGCCGCTGCCAGTCCTTGCAGGTTGGGGGTAAGAACCGGATAGATGACACCTTTGTGGCGATCGATGCCCTCCATTACCTGGCGGCTATCAGCCATCTGCGGAACCCACTTCGGTGAAACAAAACTAGTCGCCTCAATAGCCTTCAGACCGGAGCGGCTAAGACGATTAATCAGGTCAATCTTGACCCCGGTCGGCACAAGTTGGGGCTCATTTTGCAGGCCATCACGCGGTCCCACCTCGACAATTTTTACCTCTTCTGGCAGCCTCATTTCAGACCCCCTCAGTCGTTTCAAAATCGATCAACTCCGCCCCATCCTCAACCATAGCGCCAACGTCGTAGTTGAAAGCGATGACCTTGCCATCTGCCGGGGCGGTGATGGTGTGTTCCATCTTCATCGCTTCGAGAATAACCAGGGGGGTTCCCTCCTCAACGTCGCTGCCGGCATCGACCATAAATGCGACGATCAGACCGGGCATAGGCGCTGTTAAACGACCGCCACTGGCCTCTTGATCCAACCGGGCATATGGATCTTGTAATTTCAGGCGGTGGCTTGTGCCCTGACAGAGGATGCTCATCTCCGCCCCATTGCGGACTACTGTCGCCTTGAACCGCTTGCCATCGAGGTCGGCCATAATCTCATCATCGCCACCCAAATCTCCTGCCAGTTCGCCATCGACGACCATTGCTCCCGAAGGCAGGTCGAGCAGATAACCCTTCTGGCGGTAGTGAGCAGTGACACTGATCTCCTCCTCGCCATCCTCAAAGACCAACACCTGATGGTTGTCACAGTTAAGCCTCCAGCCACCAGTCTGATGCCATGGGGAGTGCGGGTCAAACGACGTCTTAGCAGCAACCTTGGCCTCCTCATCGCGGCGCAGCAGCACGTCAAGACAAGCAAGGGCCAACGTACGCTCACAGGCCGGTCTGCTTTCCGGGAAGAGCTCCTGACGATGACGTTCGATAAATCCTGTATCGAAATCGGCGGCGGCAAAATTTGACTGCGCCGCAACAGACCCGAGGAAACCGATATTAGTGGTAACACCGGCCACCTGATAGCTGGAGAGGGCCGTTCTCAATCGACGCAAGGCGCCTGCACGATCCTGATCCCAAACAATCAATTTTGCAATCATCGGGTCGTAGTGGATCGAGACCGCGTCACCCTGACGCACGCCGGTATCTATCCGGATATGAGGCCCTTCATCCGGGGTAGAGAGGTGTGTCAGCATGCCCGTTGATGGCAGGAAATCTTGATCGGCATCCTCGGCATAGATCCGCACCTCGATGGCATGACCACTGATATAGAGCTCCCGTTGGGTGGCTGGAAGTTTTTCGCCAGCTGCGACCCGCAGTTGCCACTCAACCAGATCCTGACCGGTGATCATCTCGGTGACCGGATGTTCAACCTGTAGCCTGGTATTCATCTCCATAAAGTAAAACGACCCGTCCTCGTCGAGTAAAAACTCAACGGTACCGGCACCAACGTAACCGATAGCCTGGGCGGCAGCGATCGCGGCGGAACCCATCCTCTCGCGCAACTCCGGTGTCATGCCCGGTGCCGGTGCCTCCTCTACGACCTTCTGGTGGCGGCGCTGAATGGAACAGTCGCGCTCAAAGAGATGGACATAATTGCCCTGACTATCAGCAAAAACCTGAATCTCGATATGCCGCGGCTTGGTCAGGTAACGCTCAAGCAGCACCCGGTCATCACCAAAGGAACTCTTACCCTCACGACATGCGCCTGCCAGGGCGGAGATGAACCCATCTGAATTCTCTACGACCCGCATCCCTTTGCCGCCGCCACCCGCGGTAGCCTTGATCAAGAGCGGGTAACCGATCGCGTCAGCCTGCTTATGAAGAAAGGTAGGTTCCTGCTCATCGCCATGATAGCCGGGGACCAATGGTACCGCGGCTTTTTCCATGATCCGCTTGGCGGCACTCTTGCTGCCCATGGCTTCGATTGCTTCCACCGGCGGCCCGATGAAACTGATGCCAGCCTCCATACAGCTAGCGGCGAAACCGGCATTCTCCGACAGAAAGCCATAACCCGGGTGTACCGCTTGGGCGCCAGACTCTTTCGCAACCTTTAATAACAGTTCCGGTATAAGGTAACTCTCGGCAGCCGGAGACGGGCCGATATGATAGGCTTCATCGGCCATATCGACATGTCGGGATGAGGCGTCTGCATCGGAATAGACAGCCACCGTTTGGATACCAAGACTGCGGGCACTCTTTATGATGCGGCATGCAATTTCGCCGCGGTTGGCTATGAGGATTTTGTCGAACATATGGATTATCCTTCCACCCAATCGGGTTGACGTTTTTCAAAAAATGCGGCGAGTCCTTCTCGACCTTCGGCTGAAGCCCTGGTATCGGCAATGCGCTGGGCCGTGTCCAGAATCATCGTCTCATCGACAGAACCACGAGCGACGGCAGCCACCAACTCCTTGGCTGCTGCCATGGCAGCCGGACTATTTTTAAGCAGCAGCGCACAATACGAGACTGCCCGTGCCTCAAGTGCTTCCGGTTCAACAACCTCGTGCACTAAGTTGAGTCGCTGGCCCTCTTGTGCACCAAAACGCTCGGCACTGAGAAAATACCGTCTGGCATTTCTGGCCCCGATGGCAGAGACCACATATGGCGAGATCACCGCCGGAATCAGACCGAGCTTGACCTCGGAGAGACAGAAACTGGCCTTGTTGCTAGCTATAACCATGTCACAGCAAGCGACCAGTCCGACGCCGCCGCCGTAGGCAGCTCCCTGTACCAAGGCGATGGTCGGCTTGGGAAATCGATCAAGTCTCTTCATCAGCTCTGCAAGCTGCAGCGCGTCATTGAGGTTCTCTGTTCGCGAGTACTCCGCCATCCGCCTCATCCAGCCAAGGTCTGCTCCAGCTGAGAAGCTCTTGCCGCTTGCGGCAAGAATCAACAGCCTGACCCGTCGATCACTTTCCAGCCGTTTGAGCTCGGTGATCATCATTGCAATCAGGCTATCGTCAAAGGCGTTGTGGACCTCAGGGCGATTCATCGTGAGCGTCGCTACGCCCGAATCATCAATATTAGTTAACAGATAGTTGGTCATGTCATCACATCCTAAAGACGCCAAAGTTAGTTGGCTCGGTTGGAGCGTTGAGAGCGGCGGAGAGACTCAATCCGAGCACCATCCTGCTGTCGGCTGGGTTAACAATTCCATCGTCCCAGAGACGGGCGCTGGCGTAGTAAGGATGGCCCTGGTGGTCGTACTGCTCACGGATCGGAGACTTGAACGACTCTTCCTCGTCGGCACTCCACTCTTCCCCCCTCGACTCCATGCCGTCCCGCTTGACCGTAGCCAGGACACTGGCCGCCTGTTCGCCACCCATTACCGAGATCCGCGCATTGGGCCACATATAGAGGAAATTGGGGCTGTAGGCGCGGCCACACATGCCATAGTTGCCGGCACCGAAACTCCCACCAATGAGCATGGTCAACTTGGGCACCTTGGCGCAGGCGACTGCGTTAACCATCTTGGCCCCATCCTTGGCGATGCCACCCGACTCATATTTACTGCCAACCATAAATCCGGTGATATTTTGTAAAAAGATCAGCGGGATTCCACGCTGGCAACAGAGTTCGATGAAGTGCGCCCCCTTTAAAGCCGATTCGGAAAAGAGGATGCCATTGTTGGCAATAATACCAACCGGATAACCATAAAGATGGGCAAAACCACAGACCAGGGTCTCGCCATAGAACTTCTTGAACTCGTCGAATTCACTGCCATCGACGATCCGGGCGATAACCTCACGCACATCGAAGGGTTTACGATTGTCCTGAGGGATCAGGCCGCCAAGCTCCGATGGATCGTAGAGCGGCTCCTTCGATGGACGTATAGCCAGGTCAGGTCGCTTGACGGTGTTGAGCCCACCAACCACCTTACGAGCAATGCCGAGGGCATGGGCGTCATCGAGGGCGTAATGGTCGGTGACACCGGAGGTGCGACAGTGAACATCGGCGCCACCCAGATCTTCAGCCGAGACCACCTCGCCGGTAGCGGCCTTGACCAGTGGCGGCCCGGCCAGAAAGATTGTGCCCTTATCCTTGACAATGATCGATTCGTCGGCCATAGCCGGCACATAAGCACCACCGGCTGTACAGGAACCCATGACCACAGCGATTTGAGGAATACCCTTTCCCGACATATTCGCCTGATTGTAAAAGATCCGGCCAAAATGATCCCGGTCTGGAAAGACTTCATCCTGCTTGGGCAGGAAGGCTCCACCAGAGTCGACAAGATATACGCAGGGCAAGCGATTCTGCTCAGCGATTTCCTGAGCACGGAGATGCTTTTTAACCGTAGTCGGGTAGTAGGTTCCGCCTTTTACGGTGGCATCGTTGGCGACTATCATGCACTCGCGGCCGTTGATGCGGCCAATGCCTGAGATGAGGCCAGCAGCTGGCACGTCATCAGCATAAACATCAGCGGCAGCAAACTGCGACAGCTCAAGAAATGGTGATCCCGCATCGAGCAGTTGACGAATACGCTCCCGCGGCAACAACTTGCCTCGGGATATATGTTTGGCCCGCGCCTTCTCACCGCCGCCCAGCTTGATCCTGGCAACCTTCTTCCGCAGGTCAGCGATCAGTTCGTCCATCGCAGCAGCATTGACCAGATAGTCTTGCGAATTGGTCTTGAGTGAACTGTTCAGTGTTGTCATAAACTCTTCCTGTTCTTTTCGCTGGTGGTTGAAATAAGGCTAAGCAGAACTTTCGTTGAAAAGTTCACGACCAATAAGCATTCGACGGATCTCAGAGGTTCCGGCACCGATCTCGTACAGCTTTGCATCGCGCAAAAAGCGGCCAGTCGGGTATTCGTTGGTATAGCCGTTACCGCCAAGGGTCTGAATTGCCTCTAAAGCCATCCAGGTGGCCTTTTCTGCTGAATAGAGAATGGCACCAGCGGCATCCTTACGAGCGGTCTCACCGCGGTCACAGGCCTGAGCAACAGCATAGACATAGGCCTTGGTCGCATGCATGGTGCTGTACATGTCGGCGATCTTGCCCTGCATCAGCTGAAAGGTGCCGATCGATTGCCCGAACTGTTTACGCTCGTGAATATAAGGCACAACCACATCCATACAGGCCTGCATAATGCCCAGGGGCCCACCGGAGAGGACAGCACGCTCATAGTCGAGGCCACTCATCAAGATATTGACCCCTCGACCTTCGGCACCAAGCATGTTCTCAGCTGGAACCTGACAGTTTTCAAAGACCAGTTCACAGGTATTCGAACCACGCATCCCCAACTTGTCGAGTTTCTGGGCGGTTGAGAATCCAGGCATCCCCTTCTCGACAAGGAAAGCACTGATGCCGCGGGAACCTGCCTCAGGGTCGGTCTTGGCATAGACCACCAGGACGTCAGCATCTGGGCCATTGGTAATCCACATTTTGTTGCCGTTGAGCAGATAGTGGTCACCATTCTTCTTGGCATGCAGCCTCATGCTGACAACATCGGAGCCAGCTCCAGGCTCACTCATAGCCAGAGCACCGACATACTCACCGGTCACCAATTTGGGCAGATATTTCTTTTTCTGTTCCTCGGTACCGTTACGATATATTTGATTAACACAGAGGTTTGAATGAGCGCCGTAGGAAAGGGCAACAGAGGCCGAAGCACGACTAAGCTCCTCCATTGCGATAACATGCTCGAGATAACCCATGTCGGCGCCGCCGTACTCTTCTGAGATGGTGATGCCAAGCAGTCCCAAATCCCCCATTTTACGCCACATGTCAGCAGGAAATTCATTGTCCCGATCAATGTCGGCAGCACGAGGTGCAAGTTCATCAGCAGCAAAATTTGCCACTGTGTCACGGAGTAGATCTGCGGTTTCACCAAGATTAAAATTGAGGGTTGGATAACTGGCCATTGTGTAAATCTCCTTTTGATTAAATTAGTTTCCCTGTCAAATTGCAACCTGTATACCAAACATCGTTATATTAATAAATAAACATTTTTTTGTTTTCTAACCAATCGTTTTTAATAGAAATTCTTGACTTTACATCTAACGGTGGTTATCAATACAGACGAGATTTTAGCCATAATCTTTTACACAAATAGAAACACGTTACACTTTTATAAGGGGGCAAACCAAGAGTAGCTGTGACCCACAGATTTTTTCTACGAAAAGAGAAATTATACAGATTGAGACAAGCGCCGCTTTTTCACAAACCCGTATCAACATTAAAAACAATCTTGAGAGGACATTCTTATGGCTGATTTATATGCGACGATAAGCGAGGTAGACCAAAACGTCCAAGAGCGACTCGCTGATGTTTTAGAAATGAGAGCAGCCGATGTTCAGCAGCTGGAGATGCTCGAGTCGTATCTGTCTGAAATCGACTTCCCAAATGAATCACGCGTACTGGAGATAGGCTCTGGCACCGGCGGTGTTACCCGAACCCTGGCCCGATGGCCAGGTGTTTCTGAGGCAGTGGGCATAGACCCTTCTCCCGTATTCATATCGAAGGCTCGGGAACTGGGTAGTGCAGTCCCAAACCTCACGTTTGAGCATGGCGATGGTCGCTCCTTGCCCTTCAATGACCAGTCGTTCGATGTTGTCGTCATTCACACCACCATGTGCCATGTGCCCGATCCAGAGGAACTTGTATCAGAAGCCTATAGAGTTCTCCGGCCCAATGGTTGCCTGGCAGTTTTTGACGGAGACTACGCAACCGCTACCATTGCCAAAGGGGATTTCGATCCACTCGAGGCATGCATCCATGCATTTCGTGACAGCTTTGTTCACGACCAGTGGTTGGTGCGGCGACTACCAGTGCTAGTTCAATCTTGCGGATTCGATGTGAAACCGATGCGAAGTCACGGATACATGGAAGCAGGAAAAGGTTCATACATGCTTACCTGGATTGACCGTGGAGCAGACGTGTTAGTTCAAACAGGCTCTATGGTTAAAGAGAAAGCAGACGCCCTGAAATCTGAAGCTCGCCGGAGAAGCGACACCAATAACTGGTTTGGGCATATTGCATTTGCAAGCATATTGGCAATAAAACCCGAAAAACACTGCTACCTTGACCAGTATATAAAATAAAATCTAGAATCCCGACGATCCACCCTTTTGAGGCCAAACATTCAGCGGTGTAACAGAAAAGGAAAAGTAGATGCGAAGACTTCCAAATAAAACCCCAATAGTAATCAGCGGTACCGGCTTGTTTACCCCTCCTCATTCGGTTAGTAACAAAGAATTGGTTCAGGCGCATAGTGCCTATGTGGATAAGTTCAACGCCGAAAACGCAGAGTCCATAGAGCGGGAAGAAGTCGCCGAACTTCAGCATTCGAGCGTGGACTTTATCGAAAAAGTATCAGGAATCAAACAACGCTATGCCATGTTCAAAGAAGGATTACTGGATGTGGACCGGATGATGCCGGTGGTTCCCAGACGGGCAAAGGAAGAACTTTCGATCAGTGCGGAGATGGCCGTTGCCGCAGCAACTGAAGCCCTGGATCGTGCTGGTAAAAAGCCGGAAGAGGTCGATCTGGTCATTTGCGGGGCGTCCACTTCTGAGCGCCCCTGGCCAGCAGTTGGCATAGAGATTCAACAAGCACTCGGTTGTGGCGGCTACGCTTTTGATATGTCTGTAGCCTGCTCTACTGCGACCTTTGCCATATCAATGGCAATTGATGCACTTATCTCCGGGACTGCGAACTGTGCGCTGGTAGTCAGCCCTGAGTTTTTCACTCCACAGCTGAATTTTCGTGATCGCGATAGCCATTTCATCTTTGGTGACGTTGCCACTGCTGTCGTACTTGAGCGCAAAGAGAAGGCCGCCGGTGAGCAACTATTCCAAATCCTTGATCGTCAGTTGGCAACAGCCTTCTCTAACAATATCCGTACAGATCTCAGTTATCTTACACGCGCTGAGGCAAATTTGACCCTGGAACGTTTTTTCGAACCCGACCAATGGTTTGTTCAGGAGGGCAGGAAGGTGTTCAAGGAGTTGCTGCCAATGGTCATTAAGCTGGTGAGCCAGCAGATCAAAGATTATGGTATCGAAAGTTCAGACATCCGGCGGATGTGGCTGCATCAAGCGAATATCAACATGAACCAGTTTGCGGCGCAGAAGTTGTTGGGTCGCAAAGCGCTACCGAACGAAGCACCCAACGTTCTTGAAGAGTACGGCAACACCGTATCAGCCGGAGCCATAGTGTCATTTCACAAGTTCCACGAGGATTTAGCCTCTGGAGATAAAGGTATTATCTGTTCGTTTGGTGCCGGTTATTCGGTCGGCAGCTTACTGTTGGAGAAGCTATAGCCGCGGCTCAACAGTTTACTCAAATCAATATTTGAGCGGACAAGGGGACATTCCCGTTCAGGATCAGCAAAGCTGATCATCCAGGAGAAACGGATCAGGTGTCTACCATCAGATTCTATTGATAGTGGGACACACTTAGCTTGATAAAGTTATCCTGACGGAAGAGATTTAAAACCCTCGCAAAACAGGTTCCGCCTCTGACAATGCCTTGCAATCACACTAAAACCAAACCCAAAAAACGCAGTGGGCGGAAATGGTGTCTCCTGTTGACAACAGCCAGCCATATCAGGATTTATAGCGTTTCAAGAACTAAACCTGAAGAGTGTTAATCTTCCCCGCAGCCCCAGATCCATCAACCGAGCACCGGAATAGTTATACTTGGCCGCAGCATTTTCATTGCATCAAGTAATTATTCTGATCGATGAAAAGAAGAGCCTTCTCATTCTCCTCTTTCAGTCAGGGTCATGTTTTTACACTGGGTTTCGCGAACACGGGTAGCAGCGACAATGGCAAGCAGGGCAAAGACCAGCATGGCAATGAAACCGAGGTTATAATCAGCGGGCTGATACACTCGAACTCCACCGGCAGCCGTGCCGTCCCAACCCAGATCCATCATCCAGCCGAACAACGGTTGTATGATCGCCGCCCCCAAGAACAGTCCCGTATTGACCAGACCGACTGCCATCCCTGCCAGAGGCGGAGCTACCACCTCTTTTGCGCAGGCAAAGGTGACGATAAAGCCCCCAGCGCCGAAACCGATCAGAGCAAAGAGGGACATTCCGCTAATCCCTGGTGACCAAGGTAGATAGGCAAGACCCAGGCAGGCCAAAAAATAGATAACTGTTCCCGCCAAGATTACGGGTTTGCGCCTCCCTATGCGATCTGAAGACCAGCCAGCCAGCATAGAGCCAACCGCAAATCCGCCCAGAGCTACGGTTGTGTAGATCGATGCGGCAGAGCGGTCGAGTCCCTGGGTGTCGCGCAGAAAGGGTATAGCCCACAAACCGATAAAGGCGAGCATGCCGCCGACCATCCCCATATCGACCCAAAAACTCGGCCAGGCGTGCCGAGTCGCCAACACCTCCTTGAGATCGACCATCCAATGGCGCTTCCTCTGATCGGTCCGCTTACTCCCTTCCATCTCACGAACCGACGGGAAACCAAGTTCTTCGGGAGTATTGCGCACCAACAGAAAGGTAAGACCTGCTAGCAGCAGTGAAATTGCTCCCAATGCAACAAAAATCGACCGCCAGGAATAGAACCCGAGCAGAGCGGCCAAAGGTCCAGCCGAGGCCATGGCTCCGATATTCCCAAGGAGGAGGGTGAGCCCGCTGACCATGCCGTAATTACGTTCGCTGAACCAGACACTGTTGCTCTTGAACAGCCCGACAAAGACCACCGACACACCCAAGCCTACCAACGCACGCCCACACGAGACCGCCCAGAAACTGTCCGCAAGTCCAAAACAGATCGACCCTACACCTGCGATCAGGTTGCCGATAGCGACGGTTACCCTGGCCCCAAGGGTATCAGCTAGAACCCCAGAGGGTATTTGCATGGCCGTGTAGATATAGAAGTACATTGCGGCCAGAGAGCCAAGTGCCGCCCCGCTGGTATTAAAATCCCTCATCAAGTCGGCAGAGACCACCGCCGGAGCCATACGGTGAAAGAACACCAACATGTAGGCGAGGATCAGCATGGCAAAGATGCTCCATCGGGCTATCAGGAAGCGGCTTCTACTGTAATCGGGAAGGGCAATGGACACATGATGCATGATTGATCTCCTTATTTCACCATCGATCGATTCTACCTACAGAGCTGTATTGAAGGCTATTTGAGCCATGTGAGAGCCACGACATTTACGACCATCAATATGGATGCGTGGTCCCTGGTAATTGCAGACGTTTATATTCACTGCGTGAGAGACAAAGCAACACGGCAAAGAGTCTATACAATCAATTATGAACGACATACACATGGGAGGTAGAGGAATATCCCCTTGTTCTCTGAGTACTCTTTTAAAGACGTCCCTCCTGCCTCAACTTAACTATATGCGATTCAATATTCAACAACGCAAAGGGCCGCAAACGCTGATCGACACAACCATAGATGATTTCGAGAATCTGATCTGTCGACTTCCCACCGGTATGTAATTCCATAATTTCATTCTCTCTAACGCGGCGGTGCTTCAAGGCGGCAGCAAGACGAAGAGAACTTCGCATGGGCGTACCGTGTGATGGAAGAATAACGGCCGGATCCAGATCAATAATCTTCTCCAGCGTTTGAAAATATGTTGCCATATCTCCTTCTGGAGCTGGAATAACCACAGAACCGATACTCTGAATGAGATCGCCAACAATAAACCAGCGCAGCGATTCAGGGGCGAGTGCCAGCTGACCAGCATCGTGCCCTGGCACCTCATAGACCCGGACAACCTCTCCCTTCCAGCTTGTCACAATATCCCCCTCCCTCTTTAACTCAACGTCAACGCCAGAGAAGTGGCTGGCCCCCTCTCTTTGAACAATGCGGGAGTAGGTGTACTCACTCATCCAAACCGGCACATCAAATCGCCTGGCCAGCTCGGGCACATGCTCACGATGATCGCGATGGTGATGAGTTACAAAGAGTGCATCTACACCGTAAGGCTTAAGCGTTCTTAGCAACTTTTCCAGCACCTGCGGTGATTCAGGGGATGGATCGACCAGAACCTTTTGCACATCTCCATCGCCGAGCAAGAAGGCATTTGTTCTCCTTTCAGGTGGGAAGGTACAGGACGGAATGGGCAGGATATTGATGCCACTCAAGAACTCCAACAGCGGCACATAATTCTCTTCCTCGAACTGTGGCGAGAGGTCGCCAATATTGGCACCTTGAGGATTGCGGCCCAACTCTTCAAGCATCCATCGAAGAGGGGGAACCATCAAGGAGTCGCCACCGTGGAACCTGTTAAGCAACTGCTGAGGGGTCTGCCAGCAGCTATCTGCAATCTCGCCACGATCCGCGACAAAGAGTGGGCGTGTTTTGAGATCGATGCGGAAGAAGTGCAAACAAAATCGAACAGGTGTGAGGGCAGGTGCCAATGCCGTTGCCAGATACCTCACCGAGGTTACCTGGCCAGAAGTAATCCCCTCGGGGATGTCATAAGCAAGCTCTTCCTGAATCTCCCGGACCAGTGCGTGAGCTTCTTGCCCATCCAGTTCACTGAGAAAGCAGGACTGATGTTGGTTCGAAGAGTCTTCCGGATCAATCTTTCCGCCCGGGAAGGTATCGTATCCCGGAAAAGCATTGAGGTACGATTGACGACGTACTGAAAACACATTGCCATCATGACAAAATACGGCAGCTACTGAATTGATAATTTTCAATCTATTGTCCTTTGATCGCATACCCATGGATTCTAGCCAACCATTGGTTCAATTTAGTAGTCAAAAGGACCCATTCTGCACCTCTCTTACTCCAGCTTTTGGATACTCTAAAAGGGCACTTCCATATCGGCCTGCTTTTCCAGACAACGTTGAAACGCTGGCCGCTCCATCAACCGATCGAGATAGGCTTTGGTCCTGGGGCCAAACTTTACATCAAGATTAAGCATCCTGGCAAAGTAGAGGGCGTAATGAACTGCGATATCGGCAATAGTAAAGCGACCACCACAAAGGTAATCACGAGTCTGTAGTGCCCTCTCTACACACTTCACCCGGGACAAAAACCACTTGGTGTAATCATCAACAATCTGAGGAGAGAGACGCTCCGGCTTTTCAAAGGTGGAGTAGCGCAAAACCAAGGTCTGGGGAAAGGTCAAAGTGGTATCACTACGATGCAGCCAGTTCAGATATTCACCGTAATCGGACTCATCCGGTTTGATTGCAAGGGAACTGTCCGAACCATATTTATCAACCAGATATTGGGTCATTGCGGCAGACTCTGTCATGGTGACAGCACCATCAGTTAGAGTCGGTACCGTGCCCAAGGAGTTGATTTCCAGATAGTTTTCATAGTTGAACCGAGGCCACATCGGCAACTTTATCAGTTCGTAATCGATACCCAGCTCTTCCAGTGTCCAAAACGGACGCATGGAGCGGGTATCACGGCAATGATATAGTTTCAACTCCATACTGTTTTTCCTTTATTTGACCTTAGATTGGCCTGCATTTTCAAATACGTGCTGGATAATAATCTACACCACTTTAACGACCGGAATACTTGCCGGGCCTCTTCTCAATAAAGGCGTCAACCGCCTCCTTGTGATCCTCGGTATGGTGCGCCATACCCTGATAGGAGGCACAAACGTCGAGAAAATCGGGGAGTTCCATTTTTTGAGCCGACTTAAGAAGTCGCTTGGTCAAGCGTAGCGCCAGCGGGGGCTGTGCGGCGATTTGGGCCGCTAATGCTTTTGCCCTCGGTAGCAACTCATCGGTCTCAACAACCTCCAACAGTAGACCCATCTCAAGCGCTTCATCGGCCTTCACCAACCGACCGGTGAGACTCATTTCCACCGCTCGCTGATAACCGACCAGTCGCTGTAGAAACCAGGCACCGCCATCACCGGGGATGATGCCCAGGTTGAGGAAGGTCTCTCCCATAAGAGCTTTTGTTGAACCGATACGGATATCACACATGCAAGCGAGGTCTAATCCAGCACCAATGGCTGGGCCATTAACCGCCGCGATCAGCGGGAGCTCTGCCCTATGCAGGGCCAGCGACAGACGCTGAATACCTCGCCGATACTGATCCTGAATCTCCAGTACCGTGCCACCAAATAGGCCCTTGCGATCTTGCATTTCCTTGACATTTCCGCCAGATGAAAAGGCTGATCCGTCACCAGTAAGCAGTAGTACCGATATATCTGGGCTGCTATTGGCCCAGTCGATGGTACGAATAATATCATCGACCAGGGTGGTTCCGGTGAGGGCGTTCCGGACGTCGTTGCGTTCAAAGGTGAGGATGCCGACCCGATCCGTAAGGGTGAAGGAGGAGTCTTTCAGCTCCGGCAGCATTCCCAAACCGGTCCCAGTCACACGGCCTCTCTTTGCTGATATTCATAGACAAGCAAGGTAGCCTCTGTTGCCTGTTGAACCTGCTCTAGACTACAACCAGAGGCAACCTCTTTAAGGAGTAAGCCTTTACTGGTTACATCCATCACGGCCATATCGGTAATAATGCGATGCACCACCCCCTGGCCGGTCAATGGCAGGGTGCAATTCTTCAGAACCTTCGACACACCCTTCTTGTTGCAATGCTCCATAATGACAACGACCTTCTTGGCCCCATGCACCAGATCCATGGCACCCCCCATGCCCTTGATCATCTTGCCGGGAATCATCCAGTTGGCCAAGTCTCCATTTTCGGAAACCTCCATTGCACCGAGGATGGCGATATCGATATGGCCACCACGTATCATCGCAAAAGATTCAGCACTACTGAAGAGACTGGCGCCTGTGGTCATGGTCACTGTCTCCTTGCCGGCATTGATCAGATCGGGATCGAGTTCATCCTCCAGCGGATATGGGCCGATTCCGAGCAGACCATTCTCTGATTGTAAATAGACCTCTTTATCGCCAATATAGTTAGCAACCATAGTCGGGATGCCGATGCCGAGATTGACATAAAATCCGTCCTCAATCTCCTGAGCCGCCCTTTGAGCTATTTCTTCTCTATTTAGTGCCATCGTTCTCTCCTTATTCAGGCCGCGCGAAAGGTTTTTCGTTCTATCGGTTTTTCATAATTGGAACCTTGCAATATCCGCTGTACATAAACGCCCGGACTATGGATCCGATCTGCCTCCAGCTCACCGACCTTCAGCAACCTCTCAACCTCGGCAATGGTAATGCTGCCAGCTGCGGCCATCATCGGATTGAAATTGCGGGCGGTCTTGTTGTAAACGAGGTTGCCAGCGCTATCGCCAAAATGGGCTTTTACCAAAGAGAAGTCAGCCCTCAGGGCAGTTTCTAAAAGGTACCGCTTGCCGTCAAAGGTACGCTCCTCTTTTCCCTCAGCCACCGGCGTACCGACACCTGCCGGAGTATAGAACGCCGGGATACCGGCACCACCAGCCCGAATCCTCTCAGCAAGAGTTCCCTGCGGCACCAGCTCAACCTCCAACTCACCAGAGATAAACTGCCGCTCAAACTCCTTATTCTCACCGACATAGGAGGAGATCATCTTCTTGATCTGCTTACTCTGCAGAAGAATCCCCAGACCAAAATCATCGACCCCACAGTTGTTCGAGATGACGGTCAGGTCTTTAACCCCTTTATCACGTAAAGCAATGATCAAATTTTCCGGAATACCGACCAGACCAAAGCCACCAACCATGATCGTTGCCCCGTCCTCTATGCCCTGCAAGCACTGTTCAACCGTTGTCTGTATCTTCAAGATTTCCTCCTTTTCGTTGATAACTGTTCCCTTGCGAGAACACTTCCACCACAAGACAGATTAATTGAAATCATTCGGGCAGATGAGCCACCCCCTTACCCCATGGTCATACAAAAGCAAAGACGGTGCCAAACACCGTTCTACGCTCGGCAAAAGTGCTTATGCATTTACATTCAAGCACCTACGTAAGCTGGTTATTTTAAACGTTTTCGACAAAGGGTCTCTACTCTTGGCTGCAAACAAGTGTCGCTCTCTATCGCTTTTAATAAACACATCCTGAAGTGACGCCATACGGGATACTAGCTCTGCCACTGCTGCAAGGTCACGCTGGTAGACGTTGTCTGCATTTATAGACAGTCAATGCATACCGCCCCAACCTAATGAGGACGTCTTTTTTGTAACTTTTTATAGATACCAGGGCGAGATATACCCAGAAGTGTGGCGGCAGCATTCTTATTCCCGCCCGCCTGTTCTATTGCCTCGTCGACAAGATACCTCTCCACCTCATCCATGATATTTGATAATGGCAAGTTACCACCGCGATGATCGACGCCAGCAGCCAGAAGGATATCTTGGGGATTGGTTGGAAGTCGTACCACTGCCTGCAACAGATAGTCGGGGAGGTCTGATCTTTTTATTTGTGTCCCCTGCACCATATTGAAGGCACTCTCAATAACATTGCGCAGCTCACGAATATTGCCAGGGAAACTGTACTTCTTGATGACCTCCCAGGCCTCAGGAGCCAAATCCTTAACCCTGAGACCGAATTCTTCGTTGAAAGTGTCGATAAAGTGTTCAACGATAGATAAAACATCCTCAACCCGCTGTCGCAACGGCGGCACAAAGATCGGGACAATATTTAGTCGATAGTAGAGGTCACGCCTGAACTTGCCCTCCTCGACCTGCTTTTCCATATTGACGTTGGTAGCAGTAACGATGCGAACATCGAACTTCCTCGTTTCTTCACAGCCCAATGGACTGACCTCTTTCTCCTGTAATACCCGTAACAACTTTGCCTGCATCGATATGGTCATGTCGCTGATTTCATCGAGAAAGAGGGTGCCGCCATCAGCAAGTTCGAACTTGCCAATCTGCCCCCCCTTACGAGCGCCGGTAAAGGCACCATCGGCATAACCGAAGAGCTCCGATTCCAGCAGGTTTTCGGGGATGGCAGCACAATTGACTTTAACAAAAGGACCATATCGGCGCGGACTGGCGGCATGGATAGAGTGCGCCAAAAGCTCTTTACCAGTGCCGCTCTCGCCGATGAGCAGAACACTCGAACCACGCTTGGCCACCCGCATCATTGTTGCCTTGAGTTCTTGCATCACCTTGCCGTGGCCGACGAGACTATTGATATCGTAATTAAAATCGCAGTGTTTAGAGATTTTCGGCGGTATCCTCGCTTCTTGCCCCATCAATGTATTGATCTGATCAGCGAGCAGCGCCACCTCCCTGACATCTCTAAACAGGATACGACCGAGAGCACCTACGACCTCACCATCCCTGAAGAGTGGATAGCGGCAAGCGACGACTTCCCTGCCGTTGATCAAATGGGGCCAGCCCACCTCAGCCTTGCCGGTCTCCATCACCGTCGGCAGCCGGGAATTTTTTGACTCTTTATATGCCTCAAAGAGATGTCGGCCTATCATGTCTTGGGCTCTGGCGCCCATTGCGTCAGCAAAATGTTGGTTAATAAGGGTGATGGTACCTTGCCTGTCAACAACGATAAGGCCGTCTTCAACGATGTCGGTCAGTGGCCCTAAAGATTGAGCCAGATCAGCAGGCAGTTCTTCCAGGTGGTCTCCATGTGGGTAGAGTGTCGACTCATGTCCCCCTAAAAGGGACAAGAAACCGCCGGTCGACTGACCATTCTCCTGCATTGGCACATAGCTGCATTCAAACAGCCGACCATGGACAATGGTCAGCTTAGACTTAAAACAGAAACCGGCCACAACCAACGATGTAAGGGGGGCGAGATTAACCAGATCACCCAATCGCTTGCCAACGATCTCATCGGGCAACCACTGAAAGAGTGTCCGGCAATATTCGGTCGTCGACAGAATCTTCAGCTCCCGATCGAGAAAGACTGTCCAACCCTCTTCATTATTATCAACCAGGAACGGGTCGAATTCTGTCTGATCAATTATCTCTGCAAGTTCCATCACAACCTCCATTACCGACCGGGATCTGACCAGCTGGTTTTATCGAGACACAGTGGGCCCTACTGCTCGGCAACCGACCGCAGAAGCGACCCGGCCCTTGTCCTAAGCACCGCAATGCAGTCAATTTATAGTCAGCCTTCAAGCAGTTACACACTGACCAGCATGTGGCCCATCTTTTCTTGCTTGGTTTTGAGATATTCCCGGTTTTCGACATTGGG
This sequence comes from Deltaproteobacteria bacterium IMCC39146, assembly GCA_030005635.1. GTDB lineage: Bacteria > Desulfobacterota > Desulfuromonadia > Desulfuromonadales > BM103 > M0040. Next base: position 33,601 of record JARUHP010000026.1, on the reverse strand, counting down.
TCTCATCTCAATGGGCACCCGTTCGACAATCTCTAAACCGTACCCTTCGAGACCAACGATTTTCTTTGGATTGTTGGTCATTAAACGTATTTTTCGGATACCAAGGTCAGAGAGTATCTGAGCACCGATGCCATAATCCCGTTGATCAGCCTTAAACCCCAAGGCTTCATTCGCCTCTACAGTGTCGAAACCAGTGTCTTGCAGCGCATAAGCTTTGAGCTTGTTAATTAATCCAATCCCTCGGCCTTCCTGGCGCAGATAAAGAAGCACGCCGGTCCCTTCAAAAGCGATCTGCTGCATCGATGCTTGCAATTGGTTGCCACAATCGCACCGCTGCGAACCGAAGACGTCACCTGTCAGACATTCGGAGTGGACCCTTACCAGAACTGGCTTGCCCGAATCGATCTCACCTTTAATCAAAGCAAGGTGATTGTTTGAGTCCACTTCATTCTCATAGACAATTGTCCTGAATTCACGGCAAAATGGTGTCGACAGTACAGTCTCAGCCGCACGCTTGACCAACTGTTCATTACGCATGCGATAGGCGACCAGGTCAGCAATAGACACGATCTTTAAACCATGCTTGAGGGCATAGGGCTTAAGCTGGGGCATCCGGGCCATAGTGCCGTCCTCGTTCATTATTTCACAGATCACGCCGGCCGGCGTAAGCCCGGCCAGATGAGCCATGTCGACCGAACCTTCGGTCTGCCCCGTTCGCACCAGGACTCCACCCTTTTTCGCCCGCAGCGGAAAGATGTGACCGGGCCTTGCAAGGTCGGAGGCGGTAGAGGCTTCAGCGACGGCAACCTGGACAGTCCGGGCCCGGTCAGCTGCGGAGATGCCAGTTGTTACCCCGGTACGTGCCTCGACAGAGACGGTAAAGGCGGTACCGAAAGAGCAGGTATTATCGGTCACCATAGGAGGCAGTTCAAGGTAGTCGGCCCGCTCTTCGGTCAGGGTAAGGCAAATGAGCCCCCTACCCTCTTTTGCCATAAAGTTGATCGCTTCCGGCGTCACCTTTTCGGCAGCCATCACCAGATCACCTTCGTTTTCACGATCCTCATCATCGACCAGAATGATCATCTTTCCCTGACGGAGATCCTCAAGTGCTGCTTCGATTTTTGTTGAATTCATATTTCTCTTTCCTATTCCTGTTTTCTTTATTCAGCAGCGTCAGCTATTGAGCAGATTGACCAGAGTACGACGCCTGAGTTTACCCTCCAAAATCAGCGTTATCTTCTCCTCAAGCTGACTCAGGGTCGCTTCATCAACCATCGACTCCAACTGGTCCAGCTTCCACTCGTTGGCCAACTTGCCCCAGAGCAACAGCCGAAGAGCCATCGTACAGTCGGCCGAGTCGATTCCGATCAATCGGACTCCACGCATAATAAAGGGGAAGACGTTTATCGGCAGATCAGGTGAAGCCACCAGACCGCAACAGGCAATAACCCCCCAGGGTTGGGTGGCTTTGATCGCTGCTGCCAGCATCTCTCCGCCGACACAGTCGATGACCCCTGCCCACCTAGCTTTCATAAGAGCTCTCTCATTGCCGGTCAAAAGATCCTTACGGCTGATGACATGCTCCGCTCCCAACCCTTTCAGGTATGCCGTCTCTTCCTGTTTACCTGTCACCGCCGTTACCCCGTACCCTGCTTTGGCCAGTATCGCCACCGCCAGACTACCAAGCCCGCCGGTTGCACCAGTAACCAACACCTGGCCTGACTCCGGAAAGACACCATTATCGACCAGCTCCTGCACCGACATTGCTGCAGTCAAGCCGGCGGTGCCGAGCATCATACTTTCTTTAAGACTTAGGCCTGCCGGCAGCTTTAGGGCCCAGCTGCTGGGCACCCGGACACTCTGGCCGAACCCACCATCGGTTTCCATGCCCAGGTCGTAGCTGGTCACGATAACCTTCTCGCCGGTGACAAATGTGCCATCACTGCAGGAGACCACTTCGCCAGCAGCATCGATACCGGGAGTGTGCGGATAGTTACGAGTGACACCTGGATTGCCGATCGCAGAGAGGGCATCCTTAAAATTAAGCGATGAGTAGTGAACCTTGACCACCAGCTCTCCATCGGGCAGATCTGAAATAGACCGGGTGACGACTGAACAGGTAAAGTTCCTCTTTTCAGACTGATCAACCAGCAGTGCCTTGAATGTCTGGGACATGTTTACTCTCCTCTATATGATCAAACCCATGAGGATCACTTTTGCACCAATCAGGGCATGGGTTAGGGTTTTAACAGGCGTTTTTTCTAAAAAAACTGAGAGCCATCGTCAGAGATTGACCAGATGTTGACCGGAAACCAAACTCACATTGCTCAAAAGATGGTCCAGTCGACCGCCGAAGCCAAGGCAGCCAGACTGGACCCAATCTTAGATTATCTTAGATTATCTTAGATTTGATCAGATCAGATTCATCCGCTTGGCGGCTGCAGTCAACTCCTCTCGGAAATCAGGATGAGCGACACTGATCAGTGCAGTTGCCCTCTGTCTGGCGGTCTGTCCACGCAGTTTTGCTACGCCAAATTCTGTGACGACATGGTCGACGTCATTCTTGCTGGTAGTTACCATCGCACCGGCTTGCAACGTCGGAACAATCCTCGAAAGGGTCCCCTTCTTGGCGGTGGCCGGGGTGGTAACAAATCCCTTACCACCACTTGAACGATTGGCCCCCTTGAAAAAATCGGCCTGCCCGCCGGTTCCACTATACTGCTTGGAACCCATCGATTCAGAGCAACACTGGCCGAGCAGGTCGACCTCAATGGTGGCATTTATGGCAATCATTTTATCGTGCTGACCGATAATATAGGGGTCGTTGGTATAGTCGACAGGATGCATCTCTATCATCGGATTGTTATTCATGAATTCGTACAGTCGACTCGAGCCCCAGGCAAAGGTGCCCAGTAACTTGCCGCGATTGATGGTCTTTAGCGAGTTGTTGGCCGCACCACATTCAACCAGCTCCATAAGGCCCTCTGTCACCATCTCGGTATGAATACCCAGATCTTTTTTCCCTTTAAGCGCCTGGCAGACTGCGTTCGGCACACCGCCATAACCTATCTGCAGCGTTGACCCGTCATCGATCAGTTCAGCCACGTACCCACCGATAATCTTGTCCTCCTCGGTGAGGGCCGGGATAGGCAGCTCAGGCAAGGGTTCATTACATTCGACCAAATGACTGACCTGTGAAATATGTACCTGGCAGTTGCCGAAACAGCGTGGCGCCTGAGGGTTGACTTCGAAAATCACCTTGCGTGCTTTTTTCAGTGCCTCCCAGGCATAATCAACGCCGAGACTCATGCTGAAGTAGCCGTGCTCATCCATAGGTGAAACCACAACCCCAACCGCATCGGCAGCCCAGTACTCACGGATCAGCTTTGGCACTTCGTGGAAATAGTTCGGGGTAAAATCGGCCCATCCTCCCTGCACTGCAGCTCTGGAAGCACCGCTGGTAAACCATGAGCTATGTTTTATATGCGGAGCCGTTTCCGGCTCAAAGTACCAGGGCCTGACCGGCAAGATAGAGTGAATGGTGACATTCTCAAGCTCTTTTTTGCGGTCGACAAGTGCTCGCAAGAAAGCATGTGGTTCGCCTACACCAACCGGAAACCAGATGTGATCGCCGGAATCTATAGCCGCCGCCGCCGATCCGGCACTAACAAGTTTTTCCTCATACATACTCTGCCATTTACTCATCTTTATCTCCCTCTTGTATTGGTATTACGCCTTAGTCACGTGTCAGTTCTGCGCCGATGACAACCCGCTGGACTTCATTGGTCCCTTCGTAGATCTGGGTGATCTTTGCATCGCGCATCATTCGCTCAACTGGGAACTCGCGTGTATAGCCATAACCGCCGTAGACTTGAACAGCCTCGGTGGTCACCTTCATCGCCACATCGGAGGCATACATCTTGGCCATCGCCGACTGCTGCCCGTAGGGAAGGCCGGCACTGGCTCGGTAAGCAGCCTGATAAACCAGCAGCCGCGCGGCCTCTATCTCGGTAGCCATGTCGGCCAATTTAAATTGTATTCCTTGAAAATTACTGATCGGCTGATCAAACTGCTTACGCTCCTTGGCGTAGTTCAGCGCGGACTCAAAGGCCCCCTGAGCAATGCCGAGGGCCTGCGCTGCAATACCGATTCGGCCACCATCAAGGGTCTTCATCGCTATCTTGAAGCCCTGCCCCTCTTCACCGAGCAGGTTCTCGGCAGGGATACGACAATTTTCAAAAATCAGTTCCATCGTTGGCGAAGAACGGATACCCATTTTTTGTTCTTTTTTGCCAAAAGTAAAACCTGGGGTGTCCTTTTCGACGATGAAAGCACTGATGCCACGATGCTTCTTGGCCTCTTTGTCGGTCTTGGCCAGAACAATATAGGTCTCCGCGTCGCCACCGTTGGTGATAAATATCTTGTTACCAGTGAGGATCCACTCATCGCCATCACGGGTTGCGGTGGTCTTGGTGCCACCGGCATCTGATCCGGCTGAGTTTTCGGTAAGGCCAAAGGCACCGAGCTTGCTGCCCTCAGCCAACGGCTTCAGATACTGCCCCTTTTGTTGTTCCGTACCAAACAGATATATCGGATTGGCGCAGAGTGAGAGGTGAGCAGAGAGGGTAACACCGGTCGAAGCACAGACCCTGGACAGCTCCTCAACAGCGATGGCGTAACTAATGTAATCAGCCTCTGCTCCGCCGTACTCTTCGGGAAAGATAATACCGGTCAAACCGAGATCACCAAGCTTGTCGTACATCAGTTCACGGTCAAAGGTCTCCGACTCATCACGCTCTGCAGCTCCAGGGGCAATCTCAGCTTCGGCAAAATCACGAACCATCTGACGCATCAATTTGTGTTCGTCTGTCAACTCAAAGATCATTATCGACTCCCTTTATTAATTGTTAACGTTGAAAGTGTTTTCCATAACTAATGGCCGATAAAGTTTGCTGGTCGCTTTTCCAGAAAGGCCAACATGCCCTCTTTCTGGTCAAGGGTAGCAAAACAAAGTCCAAACATCTCCGCCTCATACTGATTGGCCCTGTCGAGATCCATCTCCAGGCCGGTACGTACGGTTTCCTTGACTTGCCTCACCGCATAGGGCCCTTTATTGACGATCTTAGTCGCCATCTCTGTAGCCGTTTCGATCAATGCTTCTTGTGCCACCACTCGGTTTACCAGCCCCATTTGATACGCTTGTTCTGCATCAATCATGTCACCGGTTAAGAGCATTTCCAGAGCTCTGGCTTTGCCGACAAGTCGTGCCAGGCGCTGAGTGCCACCAAAGCCTGGGATAACCCCAAGGTTGACCTCCGGTTGGCTAAAGCGAGCGTTTTCTGAAACAATGCGGATATCACAACTCAGAGCCAACTCGCAGCCGCCGCCGAGGGCAAAGCCATTCACTGCAGCTATTACTGGCTTGGCACAGGTTTCAATGCTACGCATAAGGTCGTGCCCCAGATGCGAGAACCTGCGAGCTTCCAGAGCAGAGAGTTGTTGCATGGCGACGATATCGGCGCCAGCAACGAAGGCTTTTTTGCCGCTGCCGGTAATTATGACCACCTGGACAGCCTCATTGTCGTGGAATTCGGCCATCGCAGACTTCAACTCACAGAGGGTCGATTCATTAAGTGCATTGAGTGCTTCTGGACGGTTGATGGTAACAAGGGCAATATTGTTCTCTATTTCAACCCGCAAATTTTTAAAGTCCATGGCCTCCCCCTTAGCTGTAAGCATAAAAGCCTCGCCCCGACTTGCGCCCATAGTGACCAGCCTCGACCTTCTTGACCAATAAAGGACACGGGCGATATTTTGAGTCCTTGAAGCCGTCGTAGAGGACCTCCATAATTGCCAGACAGGTGTCAAGACCGATAAAGTCAGCCAAGGTCAATGGCCCCATTGGCTGATTGGTCCCGAGCTTCATGCCCTTATCTATATCCTCGGCGCTGGCGACCCCTTCGTAAAGAGCAAAGACCGCTTCATTGATCATCGGCATCAGTACGCGATTGACAATAAAGCCAGGATAATCAGCGGAGACCGCCATCTCTTTATCTAGCTTGGCGACCAGAGACGCAATGGTAGCAAACGTATCGTCGCTGGTATCCATGCCGCGAATCACCTCTACCAATGCCATAACCGGTACCGGATTCATGAAATGCATGCCGATCACCTTGTCGGCACGGCCGGTCACCGCAGCGATTCGGGTAATCGGAATCGAGGAGGTATTCGAAGCTAAAATAGCCTCGGGCTTAAGTGTCTTATCGAGCGTCCTGAAAATTTCGTACTTCAACTGCTCATTTTCAGTAGCGGCCTCTATAGCTAGGTCACAATCCGCGAGGTCTTCAAGCACCAGAGTTGTCCGGATGTTTCCAAGGGTCGCCGTCATCGAATCTTTATCGATCTTCCCCTTTTCAATCTGACGGTTTAGGTTTTTCTCTATAACCGCCATACCTTTGGTCAACTGTTTTTCGGCAATATCGAAAAGTACAACTTCGAAGCCTTTTTGTGCAAAGACCTGGGCAATACCTCCGCCCATCTGACCTGAACCTAAAACACCTATTTTTTTTGACATTTCAGGCTCCTAAATTCTTTCGATAATTGCAGCAACAGCTTCGCCGCCGCCGATACACAAGGTTGCCAGGCCGTAACGTCCACCGGTTGTCTCCAGCCCGTTGAGAAGGGTCGCAACCAATCGTCCTCCACTGGCACCGACCGGATGACCGATGGAGACAGCTCCACCATTGACGTTGACCTTCTCTCGGTCGAGCTTGAGTCCCCCAATAGCCATCAAGGCTACAGCTGCAAAGGCCTCATTTATCTCAAAGAGATCGATCTGGTCGAGGGTGAGACCTGCTTTTTCGCAAACCCGTTCGATAGCACCCATAGGCGCCACCGGGAACTGATCTGGATGCAGGCTGTTGGTAGCATAAGCGACCAGCCGTGCTCTCGGTTTCAGACCATGCTTTTTTACAGCCTCTCCGCTGGCGAGCAGGGCAAAAGCAGCACCATCGTTGATTGTTGATGCGTTCCCCGCTGTCAGGGTTCCATCCTTTTTGAAGACTGGGCGCAGGCCTGTGAACTTGTCAAAATTCACTCGCGATGGCTCTTCGTCGGAAGCGATGGTTACATCCCCCTTACGGCTCGACTTGACTACAGGGACGATCTCTTTATCGAAAAAACCATTTTCCTGAGCTGCCTGAGACCGTCGGTAAGAGCTAATAGCATATTCGTCCTGAGCTTCGCGACTGATCTCCTGGCTTTCAATAGAGACTTCGGTTACTTCTCCCATGTGGCGACCGGTATATGGATCGAGCAGGGCATCATTGATCAACAGATCGACTGCCAGATTGTTACCCATTCGCATACCGTAACGTGCGGCGGGTAAGGTGTAGGGGGAGAGGGACATATTCTCCATACCACCGGCGATAGCTAATTGGTCGTCGCCAACCCGGATCGCATCAGCTGCCAGCATCATCGCCTTAAGACCGCTACCGCAAACTTTGTTAATGGTCAGAGCCGGCACGCTGTCCGGAATATCTGCGCCACGCATCGCCTGACGTGCAGGAGCCTGACCGCAACCACCGGTGAGTACCTGACCGGCAATAAATTGGTCGATGGTCGCCGGATCGATCTGATTACGCTCGACAAGAGCCTTGACAACTGTGGCTGCCAGTTGTGGGGCAGGGACATCGGACAGGTTTCCGCCAAAACTACCAAATGGGGTTCTCAGTGCATCAACAATAAAGACTTCGCTCATGATTTTATCCTTCAAAGGTAAGTGTTTATTTAAACCAGCAACTTTGCTGTCATCAAAGGCACAAATTCTTTCAGATCGGCCACAACCAGAACATCGGCAACTTCACCGATAGGAGCATCCTTGTCTGTGTTGATGGCAACGATATATTCCGACTTTTTCATCCCGGCCAAATGCTGAATTGCCCCGCTGATACCACAGGCGATATAGAGCTTCGGCGAAACGGACTGGCCGGTTGATCCGACTTGACGGCCGTGGTCTACCCAGTCGGAATCGACCACAGGACGACTGGCGCCATAATCACCTTTAAGGGCCGTGGCCAAGCCTTCGATAATGGCCAAATTCTCCGGCTTACCGATGCCACGACCGGCACTAACGATAACCTCCGATTTTGACAGGTCGACGCCACCGGCTTCGGCCTCTTCAAAACCTTCAAAGACAACACGGGCAGCAGCATCAGTATCTATTTTCTCCACGGTCGGCGTACCTTCAGGATCATCGCTCAGGCAAAAAGCACCGGACTGCAATGAGACGACCGTCTTAGCGGTTTTAACACTGACCTGACGACGCAACTTTGCGTTACAGACAGGCACAACCATGGCGCCGTCAACAACCTCAACAACCTCTGAAACATGCGCGGCACCCAATGCCACTGAGACCCTTGGTGCCAGATCCCAACCGTACGATGAGTGGGAAAACACCACGATGTCCGGCTGCTCTTTAGCGATTACGTCAAGAAGTAATTGTTTATGCACTGCCGGGTTATATTCACTGTATTTGTCTATGTCGGCCAGATAGAGTGTGCCATCGTATTGCGGCAGAGATACATCACTGCCAACGAGGAACATGGCGGAGTCAGCGCCAAGCTGTTGGGCAAAAGCAACCAGCTCGTAGCTTGATGTCAACAGTTGTCCATCTCTATGTTCTGCAACCAGTAATGCTTTCATATTTTCTCTCCTTATCATGCCAGTACACCGGTATTCTCTTTGAGGATTTTGATCAACTGATCGGCCAAATCGCCCGCGGCTCCCTCTAACACCAATCCTCCACCCTTTTTCTCAGGGAAGTAGATTTTGGCGGTCTCCTGCTTGCGCTCAACCTTAAGCAGATCGGCGGCTGGCAACGAAAGCAGTTCTTTTCTCTTGGCTTTCATAATGTTCGGCAGTGTCGGATAACGTGGGGTATTAAGGCCTAGCTGACAGGTAATCAATGCCGGAGCAGTACAACTGACCTTGGCCTTAATGCCACCCTCAAGCTCACGCTTAGCGGTTACCTTGCCAGCATCAAAGGCGAAGTCAACAACCGTTGAGATGCTCGGTATGTCAAGGAGTTCTGCAACCATTAAACCAACCTGGGCGCTGCCGCGATCCTGGGATTGCATGCCGGTAAAGATCATGTCGAAGCTTTTTTCTTTAGCAAATTCGGCAATCATGGAAGCGATCTCAAAAGGGTCTTTTTTAAACGACTCTGCATCCTCGATATGGACGCCGCGATCACACCCCATTGCCAGAGCTTTCTTCATCGTCTCCTGAACGCGTTGTGGACCGATGCAAAGTACGGTTAAGTCTGCATCAGCGACCTGTGTTTTAAGCTGAACGCCCTGCTCAACCGCATATTCGTCGTATTCATTCATTCTCCAGGCTAATTCCCCGCTGTCGTACCAGGTTGCATTGTCGGCAATCTTAAATTTCGACTCCATATCTGGGACCTGCTTGATACACACCAGAATTTTCATAATTAACCTCAATATCGTTAAGGGTTGCGTTGTCCTTGAATCTTTGAGCCTCGGTTGAAATAAGACCTCAGGTTGCCCGCAGATTCAGTCTTCAGCCATCACCGTTCCGGTTTAATCCAAACGGTTCCATCCTCATATTCAGCAGCGACCGCATTGAGACTGTCTTTTTGCTCTCTAAATTGCTTTACCATGCTGAGAAGCCAGTCACGGTGTTTGAGGGCTTGACCTTCGCTGGCCAGCAGTTGGTGTGAGTCCGGCTCAATCTCCACAACCAATTGCCCAGCACTTATTCGCATTGTGCCGGCGTCGCTGCACAACATGCACCGCACCTGGTTCTGCTCCAGAAAACGGAAGGTTCTGCCGCCGCACAGTGGGCAGCAGAACCCCTCATTTTCCTTATCCTCACCGAACAGGCTTTGTGCCAATTCAACGGCCATAAGCTTATTCCTTTTATTCGTCATCACCTCACCGGGAAGGGCACCGTATACGATTTTACTCACTCTGTTTTTAGCCAGGATGGTAGCAAAAAACCTCTCAATATCGAGGAGAGTACTCCCCTCTTTACCCTCAATACCCGCGACGCCAACTCCGACGGCCGGTTTCCCCCAGAGTCTATCCGCCATCTGGTAAAAGGAGATCCCTCTATCGATAAGGCTTTTCAGGCAGGAGTGCGCGGCCAGAAAGTAGGTTGGTACGGACACAATCAGCGCGTCAGTATCGGCGATGGCTTCCAGTACCGTCGACAGATCGTCATTAAGCACACACCCCTTATTCTTGATCAGGCAGCGATAGCAGCCGGTGCAGTAACCAATATTGAAATCGGGAAGCCGGAGCAGTGTTAACTGATGTGGCTCTGTAATCTGCCTGCTGATCTCCTTTGCCATAAGTTCGCAATTACCAGAAGTTCGTTTCGATCCAATAATGCCGAGAACCTTTTTCATGCCGCTTTTCCTTCTGGTCAGCTATTGAGTTTAAAAAATCCACGGAGGCGCTTCGTGGAGAAGACGATAAAACGTTTGGGATTTGCGCCTCCGTGGCAACCTGAAGAACCTTTACAAACGTTCTGCCAGTAGCTCTGTAATGTCACGGGCGACAAGTCTCTCTTCGACATCGGCCCCCTTGACCCCATCTTCAAACATAGTGAGGCAGAACGGACAGTTGGATACGAGTGTGGGAGCGCCGGTCTCAACGGCCATTTCAACCCGTTTGACATTAATCCGGCTCCCGAGACTCTCTTCTGCCATAATCCGGCCGCCACCAGCGCTGCAACAGAAGGCCTCACTTCGAGATTCATCCATCTCGATGATCTGACCACCGACTGCTTCAATAAGCTGACGGGGGGCATCGTAGATGTCATTATGGCGCCCGAGATAACAGGAATCGTGATAGGTGCAAGAGAAGTCAACAGAGCTGAGTTTCAGCTGGCCGTTTTGCAGCAACTGCTGCAGATAAGTACTGTAGTTGGTGACCGGTATGTCGAAATCGAAATCACGGTAGTCTTTACTCAAAGTATTGAAACAGTGTGGACAACTGGTAACGATCTGTTTGACTCCATAGCCTTTGATCAGTTCAACATTCTCGGCGGCCAGAGTCTGGTAGAGATATTCGTTCCCCATCTTGCGCATTGGCTCTCCACAGCACTTCTCCTCCTTACCAAGGATACCGACCTTAATACCGGAGGCTTGACAGAGCTTGACAAAAGCAGTAGCAATCTTGATGTTACGATTGTCAAATGAAGCGTAACATCCGACGAAATAGAGAATATCGACCTCCGGGTCTTCGGCCAGAGTCTTGATACCCAGACCCTCTGCCCAGTCACCTCGGCTGGCATAACCGATGCCAAGAGGGTTGCCGTTAACCTCGGTATTCTCCATGGCCACCATCACCTCTTCACCTGGGAATTCACCCTCCATCAAGACCAGGTTCCGGCGCATGTCGACGATCTTATTGACATGTTCTATGGCGGCGGGACAAATCTCCTGACATGCGCGGCAGGTAGTACAGGACCAGATAGCCTCCTTGTCACAAGCATCCGCCAGTGACCCTTCAGAATTATTTAAAGCGACATCGCCAAGCTGATTGATCAGTTTCATTGGCGACAGCGGCTTTTCGGTATTATGAGCAGGACAGCGATCTTGGCAACGCTTGCACTGGGTACAAGCATCGGTATCAAAGATATCTTTCCAGGTCAGATCGGTTATCTTGCTGGCACCGAAACTTTCAACCTCTTCGTCTTCAAGATCAAGGCTTACCAGTTTGCCGGTCGGACCGAGATCAGCGAACAGATAGTTTAGGCTGGTGGTAAAGATGTGTCTGAACTTGGTGAAGGGAATAGCAACAATAAAAGCCATTACCAAAAGCAGATGAAACCACCAGGTATATAGGTGCAATGTGAGTATGGTCTCTTTATTATAAGCGGTCAGACCCTTGGCAAAGACGAGACCGACCGGCGACCATAACGCCAACGGTGTGCCCATTTCGGTCGCCGCCATCCGTGCGCCTTCGATGACAAAACCGCTTATCAAGATTGCGAATAACAGGCCGTGCATGATGGCATCATCCGCCTTGCTCTCCAGACCATCAGGACGGACAAGATATCTCCGCACCAGCAGGCCGCCCAACATGATGATGGCAACCAGGCCAGCAAGATCGAGGACTGCCGAGAACAGGAGATAAAAGTTGCCTTTAAGAAACTTGATTCCAAAAAACAGATCGGTAAAGTCGGCCTGCACGACGATTAGAACAGTACCGAGGAACAATAGCCCAAACCCCCAAAAAAACAGTCCGTGAGCGAGTCCCGGACCTTTGACACGGATTACCTTGGCTTGTAGCAGAACGGCCTTTAGCATGGCGGATATTCGTCGTGAGCGTTGATCGAACCGTTCTACCGGCTTGCCCTGCTTATATATCTTGACCCGCGCAACGAACTCCCTGAGCAAAACAAAAACTGCGGCCAGAGTCAGGAGGTACATAGGCAACAACGTTGTTGGTCCATGCCCTACGTTCCAATATATTTCGCGTGTAAATTCCATATAATGCAAATCCTGTTGCCGCAATTCAAGGTCAGAGAGTTGTTCAAGCTTTCACAGAAAGCCGTAGGCCAATAGAAAAAGCTGCCCGCAAGGTCATAAAACACGGTTCTAAACCTCACGATGATCAGATCATACAGAGGCCTAATTAGTAAGCCAATCAGGCAAGAACTTTTTGCTACGTAGGAAAATACCTGTCCGCAGATAGGTAAATCACCTACGATTGGGGTAGTATGTCTCGCAGGGCAAGATTCGGTAAAAGAATAAAAGAATAAATGGTTTTGGCCGCTGACTGCAAAGAACCAGGGTCTTGAGATCGGAGAATATTCTTGAATAATCGACGATGAATGATTATAAAACCACTAAACAATGATTTTATAAAATTCCGTGTCCGTTTTAAATTTCAGTTCACCTCAATAGGCCTGTTGGAACGCCTTTTTGAACCCATTGGAGGGTGACGGGACAGTAGGTCACACTGGTTTTCAATCGCTGCCGTAAGCATCGCCCTAGATCATCTGTAAATTTAAAAGCATGGACAGGAGAAGAGCCTTTTTTGCTTCAATCTTCTCCAAATGTTCTGGCTGAGCACAAGAAATTTTAGCAATTTTAATTTCTGAATTCCCAAGGAAAAATATAGCGTGAATTTAAAAATACTGAACAACCTGCCGATCCGCTATAAATTTGTCATGGCCTGCACCGTTTTGTTTACCCCTCTTGCCATCATGGTTGGTTTTTTTTCTGATTCGTTGATGCGCGACACCTTGGAGGTACAGATTCGTCGTGAACTAAAAAATTCAACTGATTCGATACTCAACATGATTCAACTTTCGGCTCAGCTATCGATAAAAAACTCCCTCCGTAACATTGCTGAAAAAAACACCGATATTGTCAGGATGTATTACCAGCAGTACCTCGATGGAGTCGTGACCGAAAAAGAGGCAAAAGCACGGGCGACAAAAGTTATTTTAAGTCAAAAGATTGCTACGAGCGGCTACATCTACTGTCTCAACAGTAAGGGGGGCGTCGAAGTTCACCCTGTTGACGAGATGGTTGGTCAGAACCTGACCGGAATCTCTTTTGTAGATGACCAGGTACTACGCAAAAGCGGTTATCAGGAATACGCCTGGAAGAATCCCGCTGATCTGGTCGCTAGGCCAAAGGCGGTCTGGATGAACCATTTTGAACCTTGGGACTGGATTATCTCTGTATCCGCCTACAAAGATGAATTTGCTCACGTTGTCAATATTGACGATTTTAGAGAGAGTATAGGGTCACTGGAGTTCATGAAAAGTGGCTATTCCTACGTCCTTGATCTTAATGGGACCCTTATTGCCCATCCAACCTATCAGGGAATGAATGTTTATGCGCAGGGGGTCGAGACGCCGGAAGGCCTCTTTGCCACAATGCTGACCCAAGACAGTGGCGAGGTTTTTTATCAGTGGCAGAATCCGACGGAAATGAGCCCGCGCAAAAAAATTGTCGTCTTTAACCGCATCCATGAGATGGGTTGGGTTGTCGCTTCGTCGGCCTACATTGACGATCTTTACCGCCCTCTAGACACCATTCGCAGTATCGGTCTATTGGTTAGTCTTTTTATTTTATGCGGCGGCATCTTGATTGCGATGCAAATCAGCACCACAATAACCAAGCCAGTAGGGCTGTTAATCAAACATCTCGACCGCGGCGCAACCGGCGACTATTCGGCTCGTATGAATTATCAGGGGAGCGATGAGATCGGTCAGCTATCAACATTTTTCAACCAATTTATGGAGCGCCTAGGGGCAGAAATCCTTGAGCGTGAAAACCTTGAAAAGCAGTTGATCGAAGCCGAAGACAAGGAAAGTCTCCGGGCAGGTCAGGACCTCCATGACGATCTTGCCCCACACCTTATTGGTGTTGAAATTATGTGTAAGAACCTGACGAACCGACTGAAGGCCGATTCTTCTCCCGCCGCTACTCAGGCAGAAGCCATCGGCACCTTCATCGCTGATGCGTCGAAAAAGACCCGTGCTCTGGCCCGGGGGCTCTGCCCACTCCATCGGGTTGACGAGGGCCTCGGTTTTGCTCTGAGGGAATTAATCGACGCCGTAATGACCTTTTACCCCGTTCAATGTCAGATATATGTTACCGATTGTACGCCTATTGTCCGTGCGGTTGCCGTTCATATCTATCGCATTACCCAGGAAGCCGTCTACAATGCCGCCAAGCACGCCAATCCGAATATGATTACGGTGACGTTATTACAGGATGACGATGCCCTGGTTGTCAAGATCGCAGATGATGGCATAGGGCTGCCAGAATCTGAATCCTCCGATGGAATGGGAATGAAAACCATGGCATTTCGTGCCCGAATGATCAAAGCAGATCTAGAAATTGACAGCTTGCCAAACTCAGGGACTACAGTGCGCCTGCACCTACTCAACAAGTACCTAAAAAAAGGAGAGGCCTGAAATGCCTGGAAAAAACATAAAAACCGATAATAAATATCAAATTTTCCTTGTAGAGGACCATCCGATCTTCAGGCGCGGCCTGCGTGACCTGATCGAACAGGAGAGTGCATTTCATGTCTGCGGTGAAGCAGACAATATAGGTAAAGCCTGGGACATGATCACTAGCAACCTGCCGGATATGGTCATCATCGACATATCTCTGGACGGGCGCAGTGGTCTGGAATTGACCAAGCAACTCAAGGATGAATATCCCGGATTGCAGACTCTGGTGTTATCCATGCACGAGGAATCAATCTATGCAGAACGGGCCCTGCAGGTCGGGGCGCGTGGTTATATCATGAAACATGAAGCCATCAATCTTATTGTCGATGCAATCAACGCTGTGCGGGCTGGAAAAGTTTTCCTGAGCGACAAGATGACCAGCGAAATTCTGGTGAAAATGGTTGGCGGCACCAGCAAAAGCTCGCTACCACTTGAATGTTTAACCAACCGCGAGTTGGAGGTCTTCGAGTTGATTGGGCAGGGATCGACCACCAGGGAAATTTCCGAGCACCTTAATCTCAGCACCAAAACCATCGGCACCTATCGCGAGCGGATCAAGGAAAAACTGAATCTTCGCAACTCGGCAGAACTCTACCAGAGAGCGGTACAGTGGATTGAGCAACGCCATACGCAGAACCCCGCTGACAGATGAAACTCATGCTGACATTGTTTCGAAAAGCGCAAACACATCAAACAGGGCGCTGACCTTCGAGACAGCCCGAGCAGCAAGAACAGCTGGCCTGTTTGACTTATCTGGCCGGCGATGTATTTTTTTTCTGATTGACCTGTAGGTTCCTCTTAGTATCCCTACCTGAAATTCCAGATATCCTCTTGGCCCTGACTGCCCTCACTTGGCCTCGCCTGCATAACGATTCACCCGCTAACCCCCTACAAAAACGTGCTCTTCTCGTCTAGAGCGGCTATCAATCGAATTTCATGCTCCAGCCATGGTCGTAGGTTGTCTACCTACACCCCCAGCAGAAGTTGCCTACACAGCTAAAGGATTAGGCCTGATTGGCTGATGGCAACGACCTCTATATGATGCGACCATCAATCACTTGTAAAACAGCTTTCTATTTTTGCAAAAGCCCTAGGATAGCGATTGATGGGTAGTGCACTGATAGTTTTCAAGCGAATATTTCACATATCATAATGAAGTTCTACTAACGACTGAGACAAGTTTTCTCTGAGAAAAAGGAGCGTCGCGGAATGTATCTCGACTTAACCGAAGAGCAGAAGATGATTCAGGACACAGCGAAGGATTTTGCCGCGGCCGAATTAGAGCCGGTAGCAGCGGACCTCGACCAGGGCAAAGATCGGCAGCTTTTTTATGACAACCTTGGAAAACTCGCTGAGCTCGGTTTCATGGGTCTTAACGTCAAGGAAGAGTACGGTGGCTCAGAGGCTGGCGTCGTTGCCTTTAGTGTGGCTCTGGTAGAAATCGCCCGTGCCTGCGCCTCAACAGCGGTTACCGTATCCGTTAACAACATGGTTTGTGAGGTTATTCAGGCGATAGGTTCCGAGGAACAGAAGCAAAAGTATATCCCCATGATCGGCTCTGGAGAGTATCTGGCGGGTGGTTTCGGTCTAACAGAGACCGGCGCGGGCTCTGATCCTGCGGGAATGAAGACTTCTGCAGTTCTGGATGGAGACCATTGGATACTTAATGGATCCAAGCTGTTCATCACCAGTGCCCCCTATGCCGGCGTGTTTGTCGTTTGGGCTGTCACCGACACGAGCGTCACCAAGGGTAAGGGGATTAGCTGTTTCCTGGTTGAGAACGGGATCCCGGGACTGTCCATCGGCAAGAACGAAGAGAAGATGGGCCAACATGCTTCCACCACCAGTGAACTGATCTTCGACAATTGCCGTATCCCAAAGGATGCCCTCATGGGCAAGTTGAATGAAGGTTTCCGTATTGCGGTGGGCGAGCTTGCTGGCGGCAGAATTGGAATTGGCTCTGTTGGTCTTGGTATCGGCCTTGCCGCCATCGATTTTGCAACCCAATATTCTTTGGAGAGATCCCAGTTCGGCCAGAAGATCTCAAACTTCCAGGCTATCCAATGGAAAATCGCTGACACCTACACCGAACTCCAGGCGGCCCAATTGTTATTGATGAACGCTGCCTTCAAAAAGGAACAGGGTCGGTCCTTCGGCAAAGAGGCTTCGATGGCGAAACTGTATGCCACTGAGGCCGCCAACCGCGCCTGTTATGAGGCGATGCAAATCATGGGTGGCTATGGCTACACCCGGGATTTTCCTATCGAGCGTTACAGCCGAGATGTCCGGATTACTTCAATTTATGAGGGAACCAGTGAGATTCAACGACTGATTATTGCCAGGGATACGCTAAAGCAGTTCGCAACATAAAGAGTGTCAACAGAAGCTGGGCGATTAATCCAGGGGAGACTGTCTGAAACATGACTAAAAAGAGACGAGCAAAACGATAAAAGCAATTGCCAGCTCTTTGGGAGCCGACCTGGTGGGTATCGCCGATCTAAATCTTCTTCGGGAAGTTGAAACGGTTCCGGACAATTTACTCGATGGTTTCCAGTACGCGCTGTCGATCGCCATAAAGCTACCGGCATCGGTGTTCGAAAAGATCATAGACGCCCCGACTCCACTTTATGCACAGGTTTATAACAATGCCAACTTGCTGCTTGATCAGAGCGCTCTAAAGCTAAGTTCCCATCTGGAGGGAAAAGGATATTCGGTCCTGCCGATACCGGCATCGTTGCCGCTGGATATGGAACGCTTCAACTCGAATCTTTCATCCAAGACGGTGGCCAATGCTGCCGGTCTAGGCTGGCAGGGGAAAAGTCTACTGATTGTGACTCCAGAACATGGTCCACGCGTGAGCTTTGCAACCGTTTTGACCGACATGCCTTTAAGCCCGGACCAACCGATCAAAAATCAATGCGGCCCCTGTGGCGAGTGCAGCCAAGCATGTCCGGCAGGTGCGATCAGGAATGTGAATACAGACTTTCACTATACCTCCAGAGAGGAAGCGCTCGATTTCCAAAAGTGCGCAGACAAGCTGTTGAAAGGATTCATGCTTCTTCCGCGAGTGGAAAAACCGATTTGTGGATTTTGCATAAAAGTTTGCCCCTGGGGGAGAAAGAAACAAAAGGGTAAAACGAGGTTCACCTAGGGACTCTTAGGTGGTTATTCACGCAGTTTAACTCAAACCAGTAAAGGAGTTACAAAAATGAAGAAGAACATTGTAAGAGGTTTTATTATCACAGCGGTTTTAGTACTGGCTATTTCTTCAGTAGGGTCAGCAAAAGAGCTCAGAATGTTGTCTGCGTACCATGAGAACTTCATTTTCACAAAAGGCATTGCTCTTCCATTTATGGACAACCTGAAAGAGGTTTCAGGTGGGAATGTTACGGTCAAATTTAACGGACCAGACGTTATCCCTACCTTTGAGCAGTTTCAACCTGTACAGGCAGGTGTTTTCGACCTTCTGGTCACCCACATGTCCTACCACGCCGGAACCATTGGCTTGGGTGTAGCAATCGATGCGACTACCGCAGATCCAACCAAGCGTAGAACACCGGGCGGCGTCTTTGACTTTCTAGACAAGGAATACAACAAGGTCGGAATGAAGGTTATTGCCTTCCCACCACTGGCACCCTATCAGTTCGTTTTAAAAAACGCACTTAACGGCAGCACACCTAGCTTTGACGGATTAAAGCTTCGCAGCAACCCTTCTATTCAAAATACAGTTAAAGCCCTCGGTGGAGCACCGGTCACCATGGCAGGTGGTGAAGTTTATACCGCTCTGCAAAAAGGTGTCATTGATGGTGCACCCTGGACAACTGTTGGCGTAAAAGATTTCAAGTGGAATGAAGTTGCCGACTACCTTGTTCGTCCAACCTTTGCATCTCTCTCGCTGATGGTTTGCATGAATCTGGATAAGTACAATTCACTCACCGACCAAGAGAAAGCATGGCTGGATGAAGCCGCGAAAAAGACCGAGTTTGACAGCATCGCCTACTACAAAGCATTGGGTGATACTGAGATCACCGCTCTGAAAGCGGGCGGAATGAAAGAGACCTGGTTAAGCAAAGATGATGCTAAAAACGTAGAGAAGTATTGGAACGATGGTGTCTGGGCTATGGCTATCGAAAAGTCTGGAAAAGTAGCTAAAGACTTCAAGGCGCTCGCGATCGCCCAAGGTCTGACAAAATGACAGAAGGGAATGCTAATAATTCCCCACTGGCCATCCTTAACGGGATGGCCAGTGCCTTGGATCTTGTTATCAAGGTCTGCTACTTCATAAGTGGTGGCGCATTAGCTGTAATCCTGCTTTCTGTCTTGACCGAAGTTTTTATGCGCTACTTCTTTAACTCTCCAACCCAGTGGTCGAATGACCTGTGCACCTGGATGCTCGCGATCAGTATCATGTTTGCGTTGCCTGAGATAACGAGGGCCAAAGGGAATGTCGCGATCGATGTTCTGGTTGAGAAGTTGCCCATGCACGTTAAAAGCAAAATCTACCGGGTGATTGCTCTAACCGCCTTTGCTATCTGCATGGTGACGGTATGGATTACTGGCGGAGAATCTTTACGCCAGTACACCAACGAAATCGCAACGATGTGGATCAACCCAATCCCGAAATGGTGGATATCAATAGCGGTTCCCATTGGGTTTCTGATATGCGGGATACAATTTCTACGAGAAGGGGTCATGTCGAACCCTTCACGCGAAGACTAGGAGAATCATCATGGAATGGGGTGCCACTCTATCGATTGCTATATCCGTACTTCTCTCACTGTTTTTTGTGGGAGTACCGGTATTTGTTTCATTTCTTATTGTTAATATCGTTGGCATTTTCTGGTTGTTTGGAACCTCGGGTTTCGGGTTATTTGCAAACAGTGTCTATAGCACCGTAACCGCGGGTTCCCTGATCGCCATTCCGCTGTTCATTTTGATGGGCGAGGTGTTGTTTCGCTCCGGAACGATCGGAATCCTGATCGATTCCGTCGACAGTATGGTTGGAAATGTTCGCGGCCGACATTATCTGCTGGTCACCGCACTCTCAACGGTATTCGGTGCCTTAAGTGGCTCGGTCGTCGCTGTCGCGGCAATGCTTGGGCGCTCGGTCATGCCAACCATGGAAGAGCGTGGCTACGACACCCGACTCTCCATCAGCGCCATTCTTGGTGGCGCCAGCCTTGCGCCCATTATCCCCCCCAGCCTGTTGGTCATTATGGTCGGTTCAATGGTCGACGTTTCGATCGCCGGTCTGTTGATCGCGGGGATATTACCTGGGCTGTTCATGGCCAGCGTCATCGTTGTTTACACCTATATCCGCATTTTGCGGAATCCTAGTCTTGAGCCGAAAATCCCAGAAGATGAATCAACCGCGATAGATGCGAAAAGGTTCTTTACTGCTTTTGCGAAAATGTTGCCTTTTCTGGTGGTTATCTTTTCGGTCATGGGGCTCATCCTGCTCGGGATTGCAACCCCTTCAGAGTCGGCTGCAACCGGAGTAGTTGGCGCACTTATCGCCGCAGCTATCTTCAAGAAGCTATCTTTCAAAATGATTTGTGAGTCCTTGGTCGGGACCACCACCGTCAGTACTATGATCCTGATCATCATGGCCAGCTCGGCACTTTTCGGTCAACTGCTCTCCTTCGTCGGCGCTTCCTCAGGCCTAGTGCGTGCAGCAACAACTCTCGATTTGCCGAATGGCGGGATGTTTATCGTCTTGATGCTCGTTCCCTTTATCCTCTGTATGTTTGTTGATCTGATTGCAGTTATGCTGGTTGCGATTCCGATCTATGAGCCACTGTTGGAGGTCTACAGTTTTGATCCTCTTTGGTTCTGGATGCTGTTCCTGATCAACCTGACTCTCGGGGCCCTGACTCCTCCATTTGGCTATACGATTTTCGCCTTGAAGGGTGCCATGCCAAGCCTCAGCCTGGATGACATCTATGCCGGAGCCTGGCCAATGGTAGGGCTCTTTATTGCCGGGATAGCTATTATGTATTTTTTCCCAGCAATTATCACCTTTCTGCCGAGCCTGATCGGATAAATGGAACGATACAGAGAAAAGGAGTTCGCATGATACCCAAGATCGAGAAAATACTGTTTGCAACCGACTTATCAAGAAACTCAAGCTTTGCCTTTAGCTATGCCTTAAGCCTCGCAATGAAACATGAGGCCCAAATATCAATCATTAATGTCCGTGAAAAGCTGTCACATAACAGCGAATTGCAACTGACCGCCGAGGATTATGAGTCTGCAAAAGGCAAATTAATAGAGATAATCAAGTCAAGAATAGATGCGTACGACGATCTGGAAAAATTTGACGGCTGCATCTACACCAAATACGTAGACAAAATAATTGTGAAATCAGGTATGCCTGTCGAGGCAATCATGCAGCAGTCAATCGATGGGGAGTCCGACTTAATTGTAATGGGAACACATGGTCATGGGATTTTGTTCACGACCTTCATCGGAAGCACGGCGCAAAAGATGGTCCAGCTAAGCAAAATACCGGTTTTAGTTGTACGTATTCCCGATAACGCAGCTTGAACATTCGATTGCAAGAGCGGGCTTAATGCCTTGAGAAAAGCTCCTGACACAATGACATGCGCACGTAGGTAGTGGTTAGTCGCCATCTACGCGGCTACGACAAAGAGGAAAGATCATGAAAAAGAATATTTATCAGGCTCAACACCCGATCCGTTTTGTTACCGCCACCAGCCTCTATGACGGCCACGATGTTTCCATCAATATCATGAGGCGGATCATCCAGGACTCAGGAGCCGAAGTGGTGCACCTCGGGCATAACCGTTCGGTTCATGAGGTTGTCGCCGCGGCGCTCCAGGAGGATGTCCAGGGGATCGCAATAAGCTCCTATCAGGGCGGACATCTTGAATATTTCAAGTTCATGTATGATCTGCTGGAGGAGAAAGGCGCAGGCCATGTACGGATTTTCGGCGGTGGTGGCGGGGTCATCCTGCCGGACGAGATCCGCGAACTTGAAAATTATGGCATTTGCAAAATATTTTCCCCCGAAGATGGCCGGCGCATGGGACTTCAGGGGATGATCAACTTCAAGCTGGAGAAGTGTGACTTTGTCCCGCCACAGAAGTTGTCTAACGACCTTGAACTCTTGCCCCAGAACGATCCGCAGGCGGTCGCAAGGTTGATTACCGCCGCCGAGCAGCGGGTCTGCAAGCCAAACGAGCAACTGCAGTCGTTACAGATGCGGGTCCGGGAGCTGGCCAAATCGGTTCCTATACTCGGTATCACGGGCACCGGCGGAGCGGGCAAGAGCTCATTAACCGATGAATTGGTGCGACGTTTCCTGCGCGATTTCGAGCAGAAGACGATAGCGATCCTCTCGGTCGATCCTACCCGCAGGCGCACCGGCGGAGCACTGCTCGGTGATCGTATCCGTATGAACGCTATCGATACTTCCCGGGTTTTCATGCGCTCGCTGGCGACCCGGGATTCACGCAGTGAACTTTCGGCGGCAATCCGCGAAGCGCTCGACGTACTCAAGGCTGCAGCTTTTGATCTGATTATCGTTGAAACCAGCGGCATCGGTCAGGGCGACGCCGGGATTGTAGAGGTTTGTGACCAATCGCTCTACGTGATGACCAGCGAGTTTGGTGCCCCGACCCAGCTGGAAAAGATTGACATGCTCGATTTTGCCGACCTGATCGCGCTCAACAAGATGGAGAAACGTGGAGCCGATGATGCTCTGCGTAACGTGCGCAAACAGTACCGACGCAACCATAAGCTGTTCGATGCCGCCGATGAAGACTTGCCGGTTTACGGTACTATTGCCAGCCAGTTCAACGATGTTGGTGTCAGTCGGCTCTATCGTGCCCTGATCGACAAGCTCAACGCCAAATGCAGCCTCGGATGGGATTCTAAGCTGGAGGTCGGCGAAGGGCAGAGTATCGCCCAACAGATTATCCCGCCGGAGCGAATCAACTACCTGTCTGAAATCGCCCATACCGCCAGGGATTACCACAAGCAGGTCGAGAGTCAGACTCAGATCGGACGCCAGCTTTATCAACTCTCTGGTGCCCGCAAGTTGCTGGCTGAAAAATGTGATTGTCAGGTGAACGATCTCGACACCTTGGTGGAGTGGGCCGAGGGGGCCTTGAGTGAAGAGAACCGCAAACTGCTCAAGCAGTGGCCTGAGTTCAAAAAGGCCTATCGTGAAGAGGTCATGATTACCAAGGTGCGCGATAAAGAAATTCGCACCGAGCTCTCGACCACCACCCTTTCGGGGACACGAATCCCCAAGGTCTGCTTGCCTGAATTTCACGATTCTGGCGAAATTCTCAAGTGGTGCATGAAGGAGAATGCCCCCGGTTTCTTTCCCTATACTGCCGGGCTCTTCCCCTTCAAGCGCGCCGCCGAAGATCCAAAGCGACAGTTTGCCGGTGAAGGCACCCCCGAACGCACCAACCGACGCTTCCACTTTTTGACTAAGGATGACGATGCCAAACGGCTCTCGACGGCCTTCGACAGCGTCACCCTCTACGGTGAAGATCCTGATGAGCGGCCTGATATCTACGGCAAGGTCGGTATGTCCGGAGTCTCGATCTGTACTCAGGCCGACATGGACAAGTTGTTCGCCGGTTTCGATCTCTGTGATCCGATGACATCCGTCTCCCTGACGATCAACGGTCCGGCGCCGATGCTCCTGGCGATGTTCATGAACACTGCGATTCGTCAGCAGGTTGAGAAGTTCACTGCTGAGCATGGACGTGAGGCCTCAAATGAAGAGCTGGCCGAGATCCAAAGCTATACCCTGCAAACGGTACGCGGTACTGTCCAGGCCGACATCCTCAAGGAAGACCAGGGCCAGAACACCTGTATCTTTACCACTGAATTCGCCCTGCGCATGATGGGTGACGTCCAGCAGTACTTCATCGATCAGAAGGTACGCAACTACTACTCGGTCTCGATCAGCGGCTATCACATTGCCGAGGCTGGTGCCAACCCGATCAGCCAACTGGCCTTTACCCTCTCCAACGGTTTCACCTTTGTTGAATACTATCTATCGCGTGGCATGCATATCGATGACTTTGCCGGCAACCTGTCGTTCTTCTTCAGCAACGGCCTCGACCCTGAATACACAGTGATCGGGCGGGTTGCACGGCGGATCTGGGCGGTAGTGATGCGCGACAGGTACGGCGCCAACAAAAAGAGTCAGATGCTCAAGTATCACATCCAGACGTCCGGAAGGTCGCTGCACGCCCAAGAGATGAATTTCAATGATATCCGCACCACCCTTCAGGCGTTGATGGCGATCTATGACAACTGCAACTCGCTGCACACCAATGCCTACGACGAAGCCATCACCACCCCGACTGAGGAATCAGTGCGCCGGGCGATGGCTATCCAAATGATTATCAATAAGGAGTTGGGCCTTGCCAAGAATGAGAATCCGCTGCAGGGTTCCTTCATCACCGAAGAGTTGACCGACCTGGTCGAAGAGGCGGTTTTCGAACAATTCGAACAGATCAGCCAGCGTGGCGGAGTGCTCGGCGCGATGGAGACCCTCTATCAGCGGACCAAGATACAAGAAGAGTCGATGCTCTACGAGCATCAGAAACATACCGGCGAGCTACCAATCATCGGCGTCAACACCTACCTGAATCCGCATGCCGGAGATGAGGGCTATGAAATCCCCGGTGAACTGGCGCGTTCGACCGAAGAGGAGAAGCTTCACCAGATCACGAACCTCCGCGCCTTCCAGGCCGAACATGCAGCGGCGTATCCCGTGGCGCTCAAGCGCATGCAGCAAGCCGCCGAGAGCGGCGGGAACATCTTTGCCGAGCTGATGGAAGCGGTCAAGGTTGCCTCCCTCGGGCAAATCAGCGCTGCACTTTATGAGGTCGGCGGCCAGTATCGACGCAATATGTAACCACTCAAGGAGCCAGGCAAAGGTTTCCAGGTTCCGGGCACTGGAGAAGATAAGGATCGTCGATTGTTCTCCTTTCTCTGATCTTCAACCTGAAAAAAGTACCCGATACCTGGCGCCTGTTGTCAATTAAAGGATTGATCCATGACTTTGAAAAATGAATGTTCGGCCCGTATCCTCCGCCTGCAGGAGAGTCTGCAGCAGCAAGAGTTGGATGGTGCGCTCTTTACCTATCCGATCGATATCTACTACTTCACCGCGACCCGCCAGAACTCCACGCTCTGGGTGCCGGCTCATGGAGAGCCGCTGTTACTGGTACGCAAAAGTCTGGCCCGCGCCAAGGAAGAGGCCCATGTCGCCGACATCCGCTCCTTCCCGCGCAGCAAGGATTTTGCTCGGCTCTTTAGCGGGCAGCAGAAAATCGGCCTGACCTTCGATGTGCTCTCGGTGCAGCTGTTTAATTATTACGGCAAGTTACTGCCCGAGCGGAATTTTGCCGATATTTCAGCACTCAATCGTGACCTGCGCTCGGTAAAGTCGGCCTGGGAACTTGAACGTTTGCGCCATGCAGGCAGTCAACTATGCGAGGTCTTCGCCGAGGTTCCGGAATTTTTACGGCCGGGGATGCGCGAGGTCGACCTGGCTGCAGAATTTGAAGCGCGCTTGCGCAAGCGAGGCAGTGAAGGTTATGTACGGATGCGGGCCTATAATCAGGAACTCTTCATGGGGATAGTGGTCTCAGGGTGCAGCGCAAACAGCGCCGGTTTCTTTGACGGTGCGGTCACCGGGCGAGGAATGTCGGATGCCGCTCCCCACGGTGCCTCCGCTGCGGTGATCAAGGCCGGCCAGCCTATTCTGGTTGACTACACCGCTATCTATGATGGCTATATTGTCGATTCAACGCGCATGTTTGTCTGTGGTGAGCTGAACGAAAAGCTGCAACATGCCTTCGATGTAGCCCTTCGCATTCAGGCGGCGGTTGTTGAACGTCTCAAACCGGGGATTATCTGTTCCGAACTCTTTGCCATGGCCGCCCAGATGGCCGATGACGCCGGCCTGGGTGACTATTTCATGGGCCAACCGGGAGAAAACGCTAAGTTTGTCGGTCACGGCGTCGGGCTCGAACTGGACGAAATGCCGATTCTGGCGCAGGGTTTCGATCAGCCGCTGGTCGCCGGGCAGACCATTGCCATCGAACCGAAATTTGCCTTTCCCGACCTGGGACCGATCGGCATCGAAAACACCTTTGCTGTGACCGAATCCGGGGGTGAAAAGCTCAGCCCACTGTCGGATGAACTCGTTAGCGTGTAATGGGCCAGCATAGTCTTTAGCGCGGGAATTCGCATAACGTCGGCATAGGGCCCTTTCCTTTAACACTTCAGGGAGAGGGCCTTTCAGTTGACACCTCAAGTACAGAGAACATAAGGAGTATGACAATGGCTAAAATCGATCCGGTTACGACCCGTGGGGGTGATCTGGGGGAGACAAGTCTGACTGATGGCAGCCGTATTCGTAAGGACTCTCAGCGAGTTAATGCCTATGGAACAGTAGATGAACTGAATTCGGTCATTGGTCTGGTGCTCTGTGAGGCGCTTTCGCCGGAAATGAAGGAGAATTTGTTACAACTTCAGAATCAACTCTTCAACCTGGGAGGGGAATTAGCAACGCCCATAGATAGTGAACTCGCCTGCCGAATTCCCAGAATCCACCAAGTGCACATTGACCGGGTTGAAGCCTGGGTGGATGAAGCAAATCAACAGTTGGAAGCAGCCCACAGCTTCATTCTTCCTGGAGGTAATCGTGCGGCTGCAACCCTGCATCTTGCACGTACTGTAGCCCGCCGTTGTGAACGTGAAGTTGTCGCCCTGATAGAGGCTGGCGATGAAATCAATCCCTATTGCCTGAAGTTTCTCAACCGTCTCTCTGATCTCTTTTTTGTGTGGGCGCGGTTTTGCAACGACCGGGGGAAAGCCGATATCCGGTGGAGTTCTGAGCACCCCAACGAATGAGGGTCCCTCCAGAGAAAGTATCGCCCTTACAGACGATAGAGATTGGCTTGCAGAGTAAGAGACATGACAGCATGAGTTCCTTCCGCCATGTTTCATTTTTTTCCTGTAGTTAGCCGAAGTTTTTGCTTATTACACGCGGGCAAACCAGTTTAAAAAACCGCGGAGGTTTCGGCCTGCCATGCCCAGTCACAGCAACCTGAACGGCTGTCAACTCTGAGCCAACTCTTAAGGAGCCAAAAGATGCAAGAGATTGTCCAACTCATACTTGCCTCGGGGAAATCAGCCATCGATCTGGCCCTCTATATACTGCTACCGGTAATGGTGCTGATGATGGCAGCCATGAAGTTGGCCGAGGCTAAGGGGCTTCTTTCACTCATTGCCCGTACCCTTTCACCAGCATTAAAGATCTTCGGTATTCCAGGCGCCGGGGGCTTTGCCATTGTGCAACTTCTTCTCGTCAGCTTTGCCGCACCACTGGCCACTCTGACCTTAATGGAGAAAGACAATACGACCAGGAGGCAAATAGCGGCCACCCTGGCAATGATCTTGACCATGTCCCAGGCCAACGTTGTCTTCCCGCTAGTGGCGGTCGGCCTTGACCTGGGGGCGATCATTGCCACCTCTCTGGTCGGTGGACTGGCGGCAGCGAGCCTGACCTACTATCTCTTTACCAGACCTCTGGCAGAAGAAATCCGTTCTGCCCCGCCAGCAGCAGAAAAAAAAACAAAAGAGACAAAAACCACTGCCCTCAACATTATGATCACCGGTGGTCAGGAAGCGACCCAGATAGTTCTCAACTCTATCCCTATCCTGGTGCTGGCGATCTTCCTGGTCGGCGTACTCAAGGCCAGCGGCACGATCGCATTCCTGGGGGAATTTCTGTCGCCGGCACTGGGACAGATAGGGCTGCCAGGTATCGCTGTTCTCCCGATAGTCACCAAGTTTCTCGCCGGTGGCACAGCAATGATGGGGGTCATATTGAACCTGCTGCAAGAGGGGTCGCTGAGCGTCGTCGAACTAAATCGCATCGCTGGCTTCATCATCAACCCTCTCGACATTGTCGGGGTGGCTGTGCTCATCTCAGCGGGGGACAGATGTGCATCGGTTGTACGACCGGCAATAGCTGGAGCATGCGTCGGTCTCTGCATCAGAGGTGTCCTCCACTTATTGATCTTTTAGCACTTGAGATCGACTAGAATACTTCTCTCTTACCTTCACAACGTCCCGTGATCAGCAAACGAGGAACACGTTTCGCCAATAACAATGTGGTCCAGAAGTCTGATCCCGAGAAGCTCTGAAGCTTCTTTCAGCCGCTTTGTGATGTCGTGATCTTCACGACTCGGTGTTGGATCGCCGGAAGGGTGATTGTGAATCATGATCAAGCCTGCTGCCGAAGAGAGCAGTACGCTTTTGAAGACTTCACGAGGATGGACAGTGCTGGCGTTGAGACTGCCCACTGACACCAACTCGACACATAACAACTGGTTCTTGCTATCGAGGTGTACTGAGAACATAAGCTCTTTGGTTTCTTGTTGCAGATAACGAAACAATTCAAAAACAGCATCAGATGATTTTAGAGGCCTGCCTGACAGGTATGGACCCGCACTTTCATGCACGGTGATCGTTTCAAAAACCGGCTTGATGACCTTTAACCTCAAAGCCCGTGGTTGCCCTTCATCACCCTCTTGCGTAAAGAAGTTAGCAAGTTCTTTCATGCTCACCTCCTCACAACTCAGCCTGTAATGCCGACTTCCAAGCGGGAGTCAGATAGCGCTCAGGACAGATCACTACATCCAGGCATTGATTACCACCGCCAGACAGGTAGCCGATGAAGCAACCATCACGGAAGGCCATGCCCTCAAATAACAACAGTGTAAGAGAGTGGCCGAGGGTGGACTCGACGCTGGCGTCATCGTCATCTTCTTCCTGGACGTAGACAGTACCGAATTCATTGTCGATGGTCTGGCCACCGCTTAGCTCCAGGAGCTTCTGTAGCTCGATTTGAACTTGGCGGGTGAGGTCGGGTGGTAGTGATTGCAGCTCAAGGCCTGCGTGGTTAAGGATTTTAAACATGATTTATTCTCCTTTTTGAAAGTAATAGAGCTCAGAGAATGAATATGTATCTGAAAGGCTTATTAAGGCAGGAAGGAGTTAAGCAGGCGGGGTCTTCTCTGTGATACCTTTTGAGGTTTAAGAACGAGTTTCGAGCTCGTCTTTTAAACGTTAAAGGAAAACATCAATCGGCTATGATGCATCTTACGATGGGGCAGAGAAACTTACCTACCAGCATGATGCCTGCATTTAAAATGTCCACTCCATGAATGGAGTGGACAAATAAAAATCAAGCAGTGAAGTCTCTTATTAATCCTAAGGTTCTCGGAGAATCAGTTGCGAGAGCATTAATAAGAATATGTGCCGTTAAGCATCCAAGCATTATTATTAATCGTGATATTAAGAACCGGTCACCCGTTTCCTACTTTTAAGGCGATACATCAGTGTCAAAAACATTTTCGTGCGCGACTATTGAATCATTGTCTTTAAGAACTTTGCAACTTCGGTAGCAAAATCTATTTCACGAACAATTTCTTCTCTCTCCAGAAGGTACTCAATATCGTCGTCACTAACATGGCAGAGACAAGCATAATCATAACCGACCTGAACGCTAAGCGAATTTCCAAGGATTACCTCTCCGTCCATATATTTTGGTTTTGCAGATTCTTCGTAACGAATAACTTTTATTCCGAAGTGTTGGAGAGCTTTAGACATTTTCCCGGCAGAAAGCATTTCTCTTTTCCCTTTTCTGATCTTGGTTGATTGGTGCTAAATACTATTAGCCCTATATTAGATGTGCTCTGGAATTACGTTAGTTCTGTTTAACAAGGTTTACCGTAAGGACAAAAAAACTTTCGAAACACGGTTGCCTGTCGGCATGATCTCTGCCGGCAACTCTTTAAAGCCTTGCTTGTTATAAGTATGGAAACGTGTACACTCAGCACCGTCTATACAGTAATTTTTAATCATTGCCTTCCAAATTAAGCTCTCCCGGTTCTTGAATTTGATATAAAAACTACACATATCAATGTACTTACACATAACCTGTCTCCTAAAAGGAACCAGCTAAACAACATATATTGTCAACATGGCAATCAATATGAAAATTAAAAAGAAAACAACTACAAACACCATTGATACGGTACATTCATGTTTCTTGGCTGGCTCTTGTGTTATTAATTGCCACAAATCATCTGCTTGCTTTACTTCTTGAATCTTCCTCAGTTTTGCCAGTAACACTAAAGGTGCAGTAACGTAACACTGATCACCATATGTCAGCTTCAGCCAAGCCTCCTCTTGCTCGACAAAGATCACTCTTGAGCAGTGAAGACGGAAAAGTTGAGCACGAACTCGCAATGCTGCTTCCCTGGCAAAACGGTACATTTCTGATATTGCAATGGCAGTTGAAGCTCCCGACATCAATACAAATCCTTTCATATTGGCTCTAATGCAACAGGTAAAAGCTTGTACCAGACGTTCATGCTTTCGAGTCTGCCTGAAATTTGAGTGTTATTCGTTAGCGTTCCGCTAAAGAAATAACCATTTTTGGCAAAGGTGACATTCATACCGTACGAGTATGCCCGGGCGATGGTATATAACGTTGCTATTTGCCGGTCTTTCATGTCTATCTCCATCCGAGCCAGAAGGAAACTGGCGAAGCCTTGACCTTGGTGATCTGGGTGGGATGCAAAATCAGTCATTTCTGCGTTGGCGTTCTCGTAGTCGATTTCAGCAGAAGAGAGAGCAACTAATTGATCAGCAGACCATACGCCGTAGTAGGCGATGTGATCCATTGTACTTCTAAGGTAATCAGGGTCATCAATTGGGAAGGGATAGCTGTCGAAGACAAGGCGGTAGAGGCTGGCTGCCTTATCCATATCTTCCGCAAAAAGCGGACGGCAGACGCAATCAGACAGACCTAACCCCGAGACCAGACCCTGCTTTGCCTTGGCAGTTTCCAGGATGTCGTTAACGAGGTCGGGTTGTGTCTCTCTTCCTCTGTCACCAATTGGGTACTTGCTGATGAAAAGCCCTTGCTCTTTGCCATTAAACAACCCGGGCACCGAGGCTTCTACCTGATAGCCGTTGTGCAAGAATAAATTCCTTTGCTTTTCTGGTATTTTCGCAAAGATTTTTGAATAGTTATTTGTTGCGGCCAGGTTATCAAGTTTAATTGCCAGACCTGGCAAATCGTCAGCGGAAGATTTCATCAGATATATTCGCTGATTGTTAGGTCCATGCTGAATGATCGAGTTGCCAACTTTCTCAACAGTATCAGTCATTGTTACGCCTTTCGAACCTGTCGTTGTCAATCGGTGTGAGAGATATCGTTTTGTCATAGTCAGCTAACAACCTTTCGATGCCTGTCGAGCAATACTCATCAGCATCCTCAAGCTTGAGTTGAAGATGACATTCATCGCATTTTCGGTCGCAAAAATTAGATTCGTACTTTTCTGGCTCTTGGTAGGTGGTAATCACACCTTCATAATTACGCAGAACCACCTTGTTTGTGCTTAACGAGATGAGATAGTTAGGCGTGAGTGGAATCTTTCCTCCTCCGCCCGGTGCGTCTATGACATAGGTCGGGACCGAAAAACCACTGGTGTGTCCAATCAGGCTTTCCATGATTTCAACCCCCTTGCCAACCGGAGTACGGAAATGTGACAACCCCTCAGAAAGGTCGCATTGATAGAGGTAATAGGGACGAACACGATTCTCTACCAACTTATGAACCAAAGACCTCATGATCCGTGGGCAGTCATTGACGCCTGCAAGCAGAACAGACTGGTTGCCAAGAGGAATGCCGCCATCTGCCAACAGGCGTAGCGCCTGACGCGAAGAAGCCGTAATCTCACGCGGATGATTGAAGTGTGTATTGAGCCAGACGGGCTGATGCTTTTGTAGCATCTTTACAAGGTCATCGTTAATACGGTAGGGCAGAACAACTGGCATGCGGCTACCGATACGAATAATCTCGACATGCTCAATCTGGCGCAATTCAGTCAGTATCCAATCAAGGTAATGATCCGGGAGCATCAACGGATCGCCTCCAGAGAGAAGAACATCACGAATAACCGGATTATTGCGGATGTAATCGAGGCCTTCTCTGATTTGATTCTGGTCTGGGATGAAATCGACATCTCCAACTTTTCGCTTTCGAGTACAGTGACGACAGTACATTGAGCAAACATTGCTGACATGAAAAAGAACCCGATCCGGATAACGATGCGTAATTCCCTTGGCCGGGCTGTCTTTGTCCTCAGCCAGCGGGTCAACCATGTCATTTTTGCCGATCTCTAATTCGGCCGGAGATGGAAAGGCTTGTAAATAAACCGGGTCATTTTTGTAATCAGACGTATCAATCAACGAAAGATAATAAGGAGTGATGGAGAGCGGAAACCTCTTCAGAGTCAAATCAATCTTTTTGCGTTCTTTCTCCTGAAACCTAATGCCAAGAAGATTCTCAAAGGTCTCTAATCGCTGAATCGAGTTTTTAAGTTGCCAGCGCCAATCTTTCCAGTTAGACATTGAGACAGGCTCTTCTGACATTTGTTCGGCGAGATTCTGTTGTCTACTACTGTATATGGGCATTGGTTATTTCCTCAGACATTGCTTTCAATTCAAATCAAATTAGTTGTCAGTCTTCCCAGCTTTTGTGTGAACGAGTAATCCCCGGGGGATTATCGAGCTCGTCAATCACCGGCTTTCCACTGTATCCGTTACAACCCTTTTCACTCTCCTTGATGTCTTTATGTCCTAGCAAAGCGTTTTAGCTTGCTTAACCGCTTGCGTTCCCGTCTTATCGCTTCATCCTGCTTTCGGTTCCGTTTAGCGCTCGGTTTTTCATGAAACCGTCTTCTTCTCAGTTCACGAAAAACGCCTTCCTGTTGCAGTTTGCGCTTCATCACACGCATTGCCTTGTTTATGTCGTTATTGATAACTTTGATTTCCACATCTCCTCCTTAATATCTTTGGGTAATCAATACCTCTAGTTTCAGACGGTTGTATTGTTGTTTAAATGAATTCCAAAAGAGGCTCCTTATGGAGTCAGGTGGATATAATTTTTCATTCTCCTGACATCATCTATGCTTGCAAGTAAAGTCGTGCTGAAACAAAGAAGCCAACAGAATTGGTCTTGTTTTCAGCGAAGGCACGTACGGCAGAAATGGAAAAAGTCATTGACAACAGACGATAATCTGCGGCGAGGATTAGAGTGGCTAGGCAGAAAAGTGCCTTTAGTGAACTTGCTGTGTGATTTTTTGATAAGGACAGGGCCACCCGCACCCGGTCTTAAAGCGGAACGCTTCAAGCCAGTGCTGCCCTATTGAGAGAGGGTTCGTCCCGAAATCACCGAGGGTCATTACGGTCCACCTCATTTGCGGGTCTTTGGTCGGTTCGTCCGGAAAGATAACGCCGCCAAGACTTAAGAGGTCACAACGCTAACATCTCTGCGGCGTTGAGTCAAATTGGACGATTCTCTCCCGTTGATGACCCCTCGTGTCGCTAGCAAATAAACTGTCCGGTGTTGTAGCACAACATCTGTCCGGTTCATTCTGTCCAGTAGGAGGACACTATGAAACGAACAGTTCTACAACAGGAGATCCGGATAATGCGTTTCGAAGAG